>JANMRZ010000126.1:0-20909 GCA_031388805.1 Chryseolinea sp. | reverse complement strand
CATAGCCCACAACAAACTCGTCCTCGATTTCAAAGCCGACATATTTCGTTTCCATATTTTTTTCGCGAGCCTGTTTCTTTCTTAATAGTGAAACAACTTCTACGGATTTTGTTCCAAGGCTTCTTAATTCTTCTACTATTTTTTGGAGGGTAAGCCCAGTGTCAACGATGTCTTCAATGATAATCAGATCCTGATTGAAAGAACTTTCTTCCAATCCAATTAATGTTTTTAGCTGACCTGTAGTTTGTGTTCCCTGGTAAGAAGAAACCTTTACAAACGACACGCGACAAGGCGTAGTAATCTCTTTTATTAAATCAGAAGCGAACATAAATGAACCATTCAGGATTGGAAGAAAAACAGGTGTTTTGTCTTTATAATCCGCATTGATTTGGCGCGCAAGGGCTTTTACCTTCTTTTGCACATCTGCCTCAGAAATGAATTTTTTGAACTCTAAATCTTTAATCTTCATCCGTTACCAACTTTGGGAGCGCAAAGATAGAAGAATTTAAAAAATGCAGGAGTATTATGTTATTAGTGAGCAGTTAATGGTTATCTGTGAATAGTTAATATTCTCAGAATTTAGTACTCAGTTGCTCTGAACATAAAAGCAAGATCAAACCACATTGCATCATACTTTTAACTATTAACCATTAAAGGCTAACCCATCATTAATATGAATCATCAAGTGCAAACGCATTCTTCCGGTACATCCATTGCCCTTGTGTGAAGTCAGGGAAATCAACGGTTTCACCACCCAAACGAATGGACGTTTCGGAAAGTGGTGTAATGGCACTCCATGTTACTGCATCATAAACATCCTGCGGTGTATTTGTTTTTCTTTTGATGGCTTCAACAAAGGCATGCAACACAAACCAATCCATTCCTCCATGACCTGCACCTGCAGCATCACTACCATATTTTTTCCAAAGTGGATGATCGTATTTATCAAGCCAGGCCTGAGCGTCATCCCAACGATGGGCTTGTTTACTTTGCCCTTCGATGTACATTGATTTGTTTACATCCATCCAAATACCTTTTGTGCCTTGCACCCGAAAGCCCAATGAATATGGACGTGGAAGATTGGTATCGTGCTGAAGTAAAATCGTTTCTTCGTTGGCGCACTTAATCATCGTGGTCACAACATCGCCTAACTTAAATCCTATTTTGGCATTCGGATGATTTTCTCCTCCTGTTTTCACAACGTAATCGTGAAGTCCTCTTGCTTTTGACGAGTACGAAACTAATTCTGTAAAGCGATTACCTCGATTAATATTTGCCATCATTGCCACAGGGCCAATTCCATGCGTTGGATAAAGGTCACCATTGCGATAAACAGAATGTTGCGTGCGCCATTGGGCTTCTGAAAAGCCTTTCTCACCAAACTCAGCTCCGGCACCGGGATTTGTTTTTCCATCATTGAATTTTACTTCACGGAGATCATGTTGATAGCCGCCTTGCAAATGAACCAGTTCACCAAATATATCCTGACGAACCATATTCAATACAGCCATCACATCACGTCTGTAACAAACGTTCTCCAACATCATCAAAGGCATACCGGTACGTTCGGAAGTATGGACAAGTTCCCAGCATTCTTCTACCGTCATACCAGTGATCACCTCGCAGCCTACATATTTTTTTGCATTCATTGCATCAAGGCACATCACGGTATGCCATTCCCATGGGGTTGCAATGATGACTCCATCGATATCTTTATTTTCCAGTAGTTTCTTGTATCCGTGTGGTCCGTCCAAGATTAGTTGAGGCATAGGCTTACCTGATTTTTTGATAATCTCCCTGCTCATGTCAATCATGGATTGCTGCACATCACAAATGGCAACTACCTCAACATCGTTTCGCATCAAGGCAAGTTCAAGATGTCCTTGTCCGCGAAAACCAACACCAATAAATCCAAGTCGTACTTTCGGATCTTTATCTTTAGCAAATAATACATTCGAATTCAACATGGATAAACCAACACCTGCAAGAGTTGATGTCTTGATAAAATCTCTTCGGCTCGTAGACAGTTTCATATTCAATGAGTTTGATTCCGCGGTTAATTTGATGAAACAATTCAGCCAATGCAATACGTTTTATATGTAAATTTGAAGTATGTCAGAAATGATTGAACGACCACCCCGAACGATTATGGAAGTATATAAAATGCTTCCCGAAGGCACGTTAGCAGAACTTATTGAAGGAATAATCTATATGAGTCCATCACCTACACCGCGCCATCAAGATGTTATTGGCGATCTTTTTTTTGAATTTAAACTCTTCCTCAAAGGAAAGTCTGGAAAAGTTTTTGTGTCCCAGATTGATGTTTTCCTAGATCGACACGCTAATGCTGTTCAACCCGATATTGTTTTTATAACATCCGAAAATCTTTCCATTATTAAAGAAGATTCAAATATTCAAGGCGTTCCTGATCTTATTGTTGAAGTTCTTTCATCAGGCAACAGCGATCATGACTTGAAGAAGAAACGAACATTGTACGAAAAATTTGGTGTTAAAGAATATTGGATCATTGATCCTCAGACCAAAGAAGCGATTGGCTTTGAATTGCAAAATGGGGTCTACATTGAATTGTACAAGGCAGTTGGTTCTCTCCAATCGAAACTGCTCCAACACAGTTTTCAATTTTAAAAATTTCCTATAGGTCTTTCATCAACCATCCATATAATTCAATCATTGTATCAATGTCGTGCTTGTGTACTTTTTCATCAGGTGAATGTGGATTGTGTTCTGGAGCGCCAACAAAGCACCAATCAATAGGATAAGAAGATGTTTGCAGTTCACGTCCATCGCTCGATCCCATGCCTTCTACTTCTAATTGAAAATCCACCTTTCTCTTTCGTGCGATCGCAATGATGCGATCCACATAACTTCTTCTAGGGAGGTTTCGATCGCGCATCGAAATAGCAACTCCTTTACCAGGCTCAACACCATCCGATACCCACGTAATGTCTGACACCAATGCTTGCTTCACATTCCACTTCTCGGATATAAATTTGATAAGATAAGGTACAGATCCGCCTCCATGTTCTTCCCAGCAACTGAATGCAATCACTCCATCTTTTAAATTCTCCGCTACCTTCAACGCATTGTAAAGACCAAGTCGATTATCGAGATAGGCAGATTGAACGTATGTTTTCGTATCGCGAAAATTAATCTTGTAGGTTAATGATGTTCCGCGATCAATCACTCTCCCAAATTTATAGAAGGCATGATTTTCTTTATCAAATTCCAATTCACATTCAATTGCACCGAAACTGTCTTCACCTACCAGCTTGGTTCCCATCTCTGCGTCTGGACTGCCAATTGGCAGCAATTGATTGAAGTACCTGACTGTAAACCCAATACTATCCATATGTGCAAAAATTGCTGTACGTGGTTTACCAAATTTTAGAATAATACAATCCTGAAACTCGTCTCCATGAAAAACTTCCGGCTTTACTTTCCATTTCTTCTTTTCTTTTTTGATATAGGCAAGCAAAAACTCTTTCATACGAATTTCGTTTCCGGAAGGAGCCTGGATTTTGCAAAGCTGTTGAAGTAGTTTCATAAACAGGTGAATTATAAAGCTGTATTATTATTGAATGTGAGCATCGCATCATTCGTTCGGTGTACAACTTTATTCTAAATTTCGGTGAGAAAAAAATAACGGTAATAGTTTCGAATATATGTGGGAAGAAATTTTAAAAGTTGTTCCGGTATTTTTAGTGAGCATGGCCAAGTTTTTCTTTGGACCCTTGGCGGGGTATGCAGCAGGCCTACCTATTCTGGTTACAATGATTGCCACTGTAGCAGGTATGATGGCGACCATATTACTCTTTGCCTATCTGGGAGACTGGTTGCATAAAAAGTTTCCTCATTGGTTTAAGAAGAAGGAACAGAAACTGGAAGCCCCCGATTCCAGAATGACACGCATCTGGAAAAAATATGGATTAGCCGGCATTGCTTTCTTAACACCAGTCCTTTTGTCGCCAATAGGAGGAGGCATTTTTGCTCTGGCTTCTGGTAGTCCGAAAGGAAAAATTATTCTCTACATGTTTATCAGCGCTTTGTTCTGGGTTGGCATTCAAACCGGATTAGTGTATTACGGTTTTGACGCGCTGAGAGAAATGGATCTACCTTTCTTTAATAAGTAGAAAAAAAATAACCGCAGAGGTTCGCAGAGAACTTTCCTGAAGCGTTCTCTGCAGTTTATCCATTTGGGAAATCCTAGCGAATAGTACAACTGTATTTACGCTGCGTATCTCTGTTCCCTCTTTGGTTAAAAAATCATTTCACACCTTCATCCGGAAGCATCTCGATATCCCGAATGAGCACACGCTTGGCGATGGCTTGTCCTGTTTTGGTAGCAGCTAATCCGCCCAATGCAGTTTCTTTGTAACGAGTCTCCATACTTGCACCAATTTCTCCCATCGCTTCAATTACTTCGTCAACGGGAATCACACTACTTACATTAGCCAATGCAATTTGTGCCGAACTATTAGCAATGGCGGCAGCGCTGGCGTTGCGCACAACACACGGTATCTCTACTAAGCCTGCAACAGGATCACACACCAATCCCAACATACACTGAACGGTTATGGCAACAGCATTAAAAATCTGATCAATGTCTCCATCCAAACAATATACAATCGCACCCGCACCCATCGCTGCTGCAGTTCCTGTTTCTGCTTGACAACCACCAACCGCTCCGGATATTGAAGCTTTCTGCTCCATGATCAACGCAATGCCTGCTGAAATCAGCATAGCTTCTAAAATTTTTTTATCTTCAATGTCATGAATTTCTTGAAGGGTGAACAACACACCCGGCATAATTCCGCTGGCCCCGGCTGTTGGTGCGGCAACTACTCTACCCATGCATGAATTCACTTCTTTTGCAGCAAGCGCACGTGCAATCAAATTTTGAAATTCTTTCGAGAGAACAGCTTTTGGATAGCGGTATACTTTCTTCGCTCCATTGTTGATCATGCCTGATCGCGAAGTCATGTCTTCTTCAAGTCCGGTGCGCACAGCATCCTTCATCACAGCAAGGGCATTGGCAAGGCCATCCATTGTATCTTGTCGGCTGCGATTTTTTTGTTCTTGCTCATACTCCAGCACAATATCACTCAGCGACATGTTTTTTAGGATGGCATATTTTTTCCAATCTTCAAATGATTCAAATAAAAAGGCCATGAGAGTAGTTTCGAGTTTATAGTTTCGTGTTAAATGCCCGATTTTATAGTTTCGAGTTGAGTGTAAAATTCTCCTATTGAAACTGCAATTCAAACGATTGTGTAAAGTATTTGGTTCAGTATTGTTCTTCTTCCTATACTTGAAGCATAATGTTACGATACCTAATATTCTTTCTTTTTCTCTATTCCTCCGGATGGGCACAGGATAAAAACCTGTGGAATGTATTGGCTGATGTTTCCTTTCAACAGCGGAAAGATAAAGCAGGTTATTCCGTTGAAACACCTGTTTTTGGAACACACCTCAAAAAACTTCAGGGGCAAAAAATAATGTTGAAAGGCTACATTATTCCCCTGCAAGAACTAGCCGGCCAAAGTAAGTTTATGCTTTCATCATTACCTTTCAATCTTTGTTATTTCTGTGGTGCGGCCGGGCCAGAGACAGTCGTAGAGGTAGAATCAAAAGCGAAAATAAAATTTGTAACGAAACAAGTTCAACTGGAAGGTATCCTGATACTAAACGATAAGGATCCAGATCATCACATTTATATTTTAAAATCCGCAAGTCAAATTCAATAACTTATGAAAAAAGTATTACTCACTATTCCTCTCTTTCTTTTTCTGATTGCTGCCGTTGCACAAACACAAGATGAAACGACCATCAAAGATTTTTTTGATAAAGCACTCACGCAAGGCAAGTCGTATCAATGGCTTGAATATTTATCTACGAAAGTAGGTTCTCGCTTAAGTGGCTCGCCTGGTGCAGCTGCGGGTGTTGAGTGGACACGTCACGAGATGGAAAATTATGCTGATTCCGTGTGGCTTCAACCAGTGATGGTTCCACACTGGGTTCGCGGACAAAAAGAAATTGGCCGTGTAGTGAATTCCAAAAAAATGGGGACAGTGGAAATGAATGTGTGTGCATTAGGCGGATCAGTGGGAACGGGCCCATCGGGTATTTCTGGAAATATTGTTGAAGTAAAAGATTTTGACGAGTTAAAGCAGCTGGGAGAAAAAAATATAAAAGGTAAAATTGTTTTTTTTAATCGCCCGATGGATGCTACAAAGATCAGCACGTTCACTGCTTATGGTGGCGCTGTGAATCAACGCGGGTCAGGAGCAAGTGAAGCAGCAAAGTATGGTGCGATTGGAGTGATTGTTCGTTCGATGGGTTTAAATCTTGAAGATTATCCTCACACCGGTGGGTTACGATATGCACCAAACATCGCTCAAATTCCAGCGATAGCTATAGCTACTCGTCATGCAGAGACGTTAAGCAAAATGTTGAAGAGTGAAGCCACGCTTCAATTCTATTTTGAAACACATTGCATCACACTGGCTGATGCTCCATCCTTTAATGTGATTGGTGAGATAAAAGGATCAGAATATTCGGACGAAATTATTGTGGTGAGTGGACATTTAGATTCATGGGATCTTGCGCAAGGAGCACACGATGATGGTGCTGGTTGCGTACAAGCAATGGATGTATTATATCTCTATAAAATACTCGGCATAAAACCGAAACGAACCATTCGTGCAGTAATGTATATGAATGAGGAAAATGGGTTACGTGGGGGCATCGAATATGCTAAACAAGCTGAATTGAAAAAGGAGAAACACATTGCTGCCATTGAGTCTGATCGTGGTGGGTTTACACCTCGTGGTTTTACGATGAGTGCAAATGATGTTGCCAAAAATAAAATCAAAAGTTGGAAGCCGTTGTTAGAACCTTACGGACTAACCGATTTTAACCAGGAAGGTGGAGGAGCCGACATCGGGCCACTCGAACCACAAGGTGTTCCATTGATTGGTTTTCTTCCCGATTCACAACGTTACTTCGATTATCATCACACACCTGAAGACACCTTTGATAAGGTAAGTAAGCGTGAGTTAGAGTTAGGTACAGCCTCGATGGCTGCTTTAGTGTATTTGATTGACACGTACGGATTGAAATAGAATGGCGCGGTTGAGTATTGATCTTCCTGAAGAATTTATTTTTACAACTGAAATTACCATTCGTGCATCTGACTTAAACTATGGCGGACATGTAGGTAATGACAGTGTGCTTACTCTTTTTCAGGAAGCACGCATTTTGTTTTATCGACACATGGGTTTTAAAAGCGAACTGAACATCGATGGCTCTGTTGGTCAATTGATGTCCGATGCAGCGGTGATTTATAAATCAGAATCGTTTTTAGGGGATGAATTGATTATCCGAATCGCAGTAGCTGATTTTAATAAATACGGTTTCGATCTTCTTTACAAAATGAGCAATAAGGCAACGGGTAAAGAAGTAGCGCGCGGAAAAACAGGTATCGTTTGTTTTGATTACGAAAAACGAAAAGTGGCGACTGTTCCGGAAGTACTTAAGATGAAGTTAATTCAACAAGATTAAAACGGAATTCAGAGAAAGATATCATAGGGATAAAAAATCGCCACGAATGCACGAATGAATTGAAATTTGTGCATTCGTGGCGAATCTTCACTTACTGATATTTGCTTTCAAAAATTTATGACTTCGCTTTCCGTGTCGCTTTAAAGGGAAAGCCATAACCGCCAGCGGCAATTGTTCCGGTCATCGCTTCACCTGCAAGAGTCGCATTGAATACTAAATCAGTTCCCTGATAATTAAAATTTCCCGTAACAATGTTAGTAGCTTTGTCGAAGCTCATGTTATTGAAAGCCAACTCGCCTTCATTTGTTTTCATGGCGGCCGCCAAAACACTTTCTTTTTCCACTATCGACAATACGCCAGCATAATCACCATTTGGCGTTCCTGTTATGGTGTAATCCCAATCGCCAACAGGAGTAACTGTAACTTGTTTTGTTTTCACTGTGGCGCACGATGCTAGCACAAGCACGAGGAATAGGTAAATAAATTTTTGCATAGGTGTCTGGTTTATACAATGATGAATTCGAAAATAAAAGTTATAACTATTATTCAGCTCTGTCAAGCAACTGTTGACTCAATTGTTTGGTTGTCTTTGCTCCTAACTCCTTAAGTCGTTCGGTCTTACGCACCAAGTTGTCTTTCCCTTCCACCAATTTATTCATTGCATCCTGATAACTGTTTTGAGAACTCTTTATATTATTTCCAACTTTAGTCAGGTCTTCAATTAAAGTGTGAAACTTGTCGTAAAGAGATCCCGCTTGTCTCGCAATTTCCAATGCATTTTTATTTTGAAGATCTTGTTTCCAGATATAACTAATGGTCCTCAAGGTTGCCAGCAATGTTGCAGTCGATACTAAAGCGATGTTTTTATCCAACGCTTTTTCGTACAACGAAACATCTTCTTTCAATGCTATCGTCAATGCAGGCTCGTTGGCTACAAACATCATTACATAATCAGGCTGGTTGATCTCATACAAATTCTGATAATTCTTTTCACCCAATATTTTTATGTGAGAGTAAACACTATCCAAATGATTCTTCAAGTACTTCGCTTGCTCTGCTTCATCTGTCGCATTAAAATAATTGCTGTATGCGGTTAAAGAGACTTTCGAATCGAGTACCAAATATTTATCATCCGGCAATTTGATAATGTAATCAAGCCTTTGATTCAAACCTTCTTCGTTCTTATAATTCTTTTCCTTAAAATAATGAATGTCTTTTTGAAGTCCCGCACGTTCGAGAATCGCTTCTAATTGAATTTCACCCCACGTACCTTGTGTCTTCGATTCACCCCGCAAGGCTTTTGAAAGATTGCTTGCCTCTTTTGTGATTTGCTGATTGAGTTCTTTCAGGTTTACCAGTTGTTCGCGCATGGCCGAGTTGCGATCAATGCTTTCTTTATTGGTTTGCTCTACCTTCTTTTCAAAGTCGGTGATCTTTTCTTTTAGCGGATTAAGAATTTCACTCAGATTGGTTTTATTCTGCTCTGTAAATTTTTTACTCTTCTCTTCTAAAATTTCGTTCGCCAGATTTTTAAACTCAATTGAAAACTTCTCATTCAAATTTTCCAATTCTTTTTTCTGGTCCTGCAGTTTCTCTTGCAGGTTGCGATAATCAGCAGTTGTGCCTGAAAGTTTATTGTTTAACTCCAACACCGTCTTGCGCTGCAGCTCAACATCATTTTTTAATTCTGCTGCGAGGCGTTCTGCCGTTCTCGTTTTTTCCTGTTCTAATAATAAAGCAGAAGAACCAGCCTGATGATCGGCCGAAAATTTATAACGCGCAATAAACCATGCGGCAGCAAAGCCAACGAACAATCCTAAGGTTAACAAAATAATTTCCATGGCCTAAAGTTATCGCATTTCTGTCGCTACGCAATCGCGAAACTTAACACTTCACCCTGCTAAGTCGAAAAATCCTGATTAGATTTGTAGTCGTTTGAAGGCGGTCGAAAAGATGAATTTTATGATAGAAACAATCACAACAAGCCGGGAAGCAATTTTATTAGAAGATAAATATGGTGCGCACAACTACCATCCGCTTCCTGTTGTATTGACCAAAGGCGAAGGTGTTTTTTTGTGGGATGTAGAAGGGAAACGGTATTACGATTTTTTATCTGCTTATAGTGCCGTAAATCAAGGCCATTGCCATCCACGCATTATTAATGCATTGATCGAACAAGCCAAAGAACTGACGCTTACATCGCGTGCATTTTATAACGACAAACTTGGTCTTGCTGAAAAATTTGTTTGCGAAGTATTCGGCTATGAGAAAGCATTGTTTATGAACAGTGGTGCCGAGGCCAACGAAACCGCAATCAAACTTGCACGCAAGTGGGGATACACAAACAAAAACATTCGGGATAATGAAGCTGTAATTGTGGGTGTGAAAAAGAATTTTCACGGACGTACTACAACCATTATATCCGCATCCACTGATCCATCAGCACGAAAAGGCTTTGGGCCATTTATGCCAGGCTTTGAAATTGTGGATTACGATAATGTTGCTGCTCTGGAAAAAGCATTGGCTAATCCAAATATATGTGGATTGTGGATCGAACCGATTCAGGGAGAAGCAGGTGTATTCATGCCGATGGATGGATATTTAAAAGCAGCAGAGGATTTATGCCGCAAGCATAATGTATTGCTGATGATGGATGAAATTCAAACTGGTATTGCGCGTACAGGAAAGATGCTCGCATCCGATCATGAAAATGTGCGGCCTGATATTTTAATTTTAGGAAAAGCATTATCGGGTGGTGTGCTACCGATATCATTGGTATTGGCTGATGATGATATTATGCTGGTGATTAAACCAGGTGAACATGGTTCTACCTTTGGAGGCAATCCGTTAGCTGCGATTGTATGCATGGAAGCATTACAAGTAGTGAAAGATGAAAAGCTCGCAGAGAATTCACAGCGATTAGGAATTGTATTCCGCGAGCGCATGCAAGTACTGATGAAGAAGACTGAATTGATTACATTAGTTCGTGGAAAAGGTTTGTTGAATGCCATTGTCATTAATGACTCCCCTGATAGTGAAACAGCATGGGACATGTGTGTTGAGTTTGCAAAGAATGGTTTGCTGGCGAAGCCAACTCATGGAAATATTATTCGCCTTGCGCCTCCGCTGGTTATTACGGAAGAACAAATTCACGAGTGTTGTGATATTATTGAGAAGGTTGTGTTGGAGTTTGGGAAGTAGAGATTATTCAAGCACTATTCGTTACATCTTTTATTTAAAAAGCATTCCAACAAAGAATGCTTTTTTTAATGTAATCAAAATTCGATTCCGATATGGCTCAAGAATACACAACAGAAAAAACATTCGATAAAATCGACTTTACACAAAGTCCGCTGCCTAAAGGTGAGTATGAGCACTGCACCTTTATAAACTGCAATCTTTCCAATTCAAATCTCGACAGCGTAAAATTCATTGATTGCACATTCGACAATTGCAATCTCAGTATGGCAGTATTAAACAAGACTGCATTGCAAAATGTTGTTTTCAGGAACTGTAAAATGTTAGGACTGCATTTTGATAAATGTAGCGAGTTCGGTTTGTCTGTTAGTTTTGATAATTGCAATCTCAATCATTCTTCTTTCTATCGCACAAAACTGAAGAAGACGATCTTTAGAAATTCAAAACTTCAGGAGGTCGATTTTACCGAATGTGATTTAAGTAGTTCCGTTTTAGATAACTGTGACTTGATGAGTGCAACGTTTGATAACACCATTATCGAAAAAGCTGACTTGCGTACTTCCATTAACTATTCCATCAATCCGGAAACAAACCGTATTAAAAAAGCCAGGTTTTCTTTAACAGGAGTAGTTGGACTTTTAGATAAGTATGATATTGAGATCGATTCTAAAAGCTAAGTTAGTTGACGCATACAAATCGCTTTACTCCAGTTGTCAGAACATTTTTAACGGTTTTATCCACATCCTTAGATCACGAAAGCATCATTTTTTACTCAATAAACGCCTAATTAACGGGTACTTGCATAGTAGCGGCAAATTCCTACTTTTGTAGCCCTTAATCGTCATGGTAACTAAAACAGAAACACGCTTCGTAACTCTAATGGCCGGCATTTTAACTGCCCTGGTTATTGTTGTTTCGCAGCTTTTCTATTTTGAAAAACCTGTTCAGTCTAAAAATGAAGTCAAGGCGGAACAACAGGCTGACCAGTCTTCTGATGCCAGCGACAATAACAGCGAGGCGTATATAACGCTACCCTCCAGCACACTGCCTTCTTCTTCTACTCATGTTGAATTTCAACAACAGAGTTTTTGTCTTTTTGAAATCATATTCCCTGAAAAGGATGCTGAGCAACACGACTTCAGTGTTTCGCTTCCTTTAAGTAAATTCTTTCAGACACTTTTCCATACGCTCATTTCGCCTAACGCACCTTAATAGGTTCAAGCGTTTAACTCACTAACCGGATGCATCCATCCGGGCATGCTTTATTTTTATCAATTTTTTTACACAACTATATGCAAAACAAAGGACTAGTAATTTTTCTCGCAGTAATTATAACCTTGCTGTGTTTCTTCTATCTGTCGTTCACATTCGTATCCTACAATGTGCAACGCAACGCGGTTACTGCTGCTACCGACAAAAGTGGCGTTGTTGATATCAACAAAAAACAAGCTTACCTCGATTCAGTGTGGAATGTTCCTGTGTACAATTTGCTGGGAGCAGAGTATACTTACAAAGAAGTAAAAGACTTTGAACTTAGTCTTGGCCTCGATCTTCAGGGAGGTATGCACGTTACCCTTGAAGTTTCTCCTGTAGACATCATTAAAAGTCTGAGTGGAAATAGCGAGGAGCCAACATTTGTAGCCTCTTTGAAAAAAGCCTCTCAACAACAAAAGAACAGTCGCGAAAGCTTTAGCAGTTTATTTATAAAGGCGTATCGTGAAGCAAACCCAGGCAAGCCATTGTCTTCTCTTTTCGCCAATGCAAATACACGTGGTCGTATCGCCATTAGCGATAGTGATGATAAGGTAATCAGCGTAATTGAGGCAGAAGTTGAAAGTGCGATCGATCGTTCTTTTACTATCCTAAGCAATCGTCTTGATCAGTTCGGTACATCCCAACCGAACATTCAACGCATGCAAGGTAGAAATACAATTCAAGTTGAAATTCCCGGAGCGGACAATCCAAAACGAGTACGCAAACTTCTATCAGGAGTAGCCCGTCTTGATTTTTGGGATGTAGTAGAACCGAGCACACTTAACACATCATTAATGGCTATCAATGATGTGTTAGTGAAAGAACAAAAAGCTGCAACGGCACAGACTACTCCTACAACGGGTGGCGAAACTACCAAAACTGAAGCAGAAGATTTGTCATCTTTGTTAGGTGATGATAGCACTAAAACAGTACGTGACACAACGCAGGCTCAGGCGGCTAAAGGTTTGGATTCCCTTGCAAACGCGAATGTGTCTGCGCTCTTTACACTAAGCACAATACCGGGTGGTTTCCGCTATAATATTAAAGATACATTCAAGATCAATGACATTTTCAACAGAGAAGACATTCGTGGTTTGCTACCTCGCAACGTAAGAGTATTCTGGGCAAACAAGGCGGATAAAATTGGTACTGACGAATCCCTTGAACTTTTCTTCCTTGACATTGGTCGCACAGGTAAATCAAGATTGAGCGGTGAAGTGATTACAGACGCCAGCAAAGAACTTGATGAGCGTGCTCAACCATCCGTGAGTATGAAGATGAATGGAACCGGTACACGCATTTGGGCGAAGTGGACTTCAGAAGCTTCCAGCAAAACTCCAAAGGGTAGAATTGCCATCACACTTGATAACACAGTTTATTCTGCACCCTCTGTAAACGGAGAAATTCCGAACGGTAACTCTCAGATCTCCGGTAGCTTCACAGAAGAAGAAGCAAAAGATTTAGCGAATGTATTGAAAGCCGGATCACTTCCTGCTCCTACAACTATTGTTGAAGAATCGTCTGTAGGACCTACGCTTGGTGCAGAGTCCATCCGCAATGGTATCATCTCTATCGTGGTAGGCTTCCTTATCATCATCTTCTTTATGTTGGTGGTATACAATGTGTCAGGATGGGTTGCTGACTTAGCGGTTATCCTTAACCTTATTTTCTTATTGGGTATTCTGGCCACGTTGAACTCCGCTCTTACATTACCGGGTATCGCAGGTATTCTTCTTTCACTTGCCATTGCGGTGGATGCTAACGTATTGATCAACGAGCGTGTAAAAGAAGATTTAAATTCTGGCAAAAGTCTGGACACCTCTATTCGTGCGGGTTATAAAAATGCTTTTTCAGCCATCATCGATTCCAACGCTACTACACTGATCAAAGGATTTGTGTTGCTCGCTTTCGGTTCAGGATTGATCTATGGATTTGCCGTAACGCTAATCATCGGTATTTTGTGTTCGTTCTTCACATCCGTATTCTTCACGCGCGTTATTTTCGAATACTACATTCGCAGAGGAAAGAACATCAGCTTCTCAATGGGCTGGTCGAAGAATTTATTCCGCAGTATCAACATTAATTTTATTGGTAATCGTAAAATCTATTATATCCTTTCGGGAACGATCATCGTTGCTGGTATGGCCATGTTGGCAGTGAAAGGTTTTAACTACGGTGTTGATTTTAAAGGTGGACGTACCTACATCGTTGCGTTTGAAAGTCCTGTAACTTCTGTTGCTGTTCGTGAATCGCTTGCTGCACCGTTTGGTGAAGCGCCTGAAGTAAAAACATTTGGTAGCGATAAATACAAAATCACCACCAGCTACCTTATTGATGATGACTCTGAGGATGCTTCCAATCAGGCAGAACAAAAGTTATTAAGTGGTATTAACAGCATCTCTGGAAATAAAGCATCGATGTTAAGTTCTTATAAAGTAGGGCCTACCATTGCTAACGATATTAAAATATCAGCGATTACTTCACTTGCTGTGGCGGTAGCATTGATGTTCTTGTACATTCTTATCCGCTTTAGAAAATGGCAATTTGCAATGGGTACAGTGGTGAGTCTTTTCCATACTGTGATGGTAGTACTTTCACTTTTCGTTTTACTTGAACCCATCATGCCATTCACAATGGAAATTGATCAGGCATTTGTGGCTGCGATTCTTACGGTGATTGGTTACTCTATTAACGACAGTGTGGTTGTATTCGACCGTGTGCGTGAATTCTTGTCGCTGAAGAAAGCGCATGAGAGCACAGCTATTGTAGTAAACAATGCGTTGAACGATACGCTTAGTCGTACCCTCATCACCGGTATGTCTACATTATTTGTATTAGCGATTCTCTTTATTTTTGGAGGAGAGACAATCAAAGGATTCACGTTCGCCATGTTGATTGGTGTAATTATCGGAACGTATTCTTCGTTGTGCATTGGTACTCCGGTATTGGTTGATTTTTCAAAAGATGAAAATCAAGTAGTACCTGGAAAACCAGTGACAGCTTAAGTAAAAATTATCCTTAGTAAAAAAAGGCTCCTCAACGGGAGCCTTTTTTATTGTACGCTGTTTCACTCCGGCAGCCCAATACTTCAAAGTCAGATAGCCCTTCTCCATATTAATAGGAATCAAAAAACATCTTAAACTGAGTTGCATTTAAAAAGACCTCGCATAGTAATTTCCCCTTCCATTGGTCAATCTTTTCTCCTCGACAATTCACTTATAAGCTCATTGGCAGCACATTTTACAGGTTTTTGAAAAATAATTTAAACTTGGATTTGTATACCTCGTATATCTATGTATCTTCGATCTATGTATTCAAAAGAGCTGTTAAAAGGCACTCTTTCGGCCATTATTCTAAAACTACTATCTGAACAGGAGAGAATGTATGGCTACGAGATGTCTCAAAAAGTAAAGGAATTGTCGGATGGAAAAATCCTGCTGAAGGATGGATCATTATATCCGGCATTGCAAAAAATGACGAGCGATGGGTTGCTCTCTTTTAAAGAAGAGAACATTGGAGGAAGAGTGCGCAAGTACTATTACCTCACCAAACACGGGCATGAGGAGAAGGCGGTTTATGTGGCGGAGCTGAAAGATTTTATTGCGACCCTCAATAGAATTGTTTTCCCGGAATACCGAACCTATGAAACGATCATTTGATTCGGTAGAAATGGATTGAAGCAAGTGAAGGGATGTTGTGGGGTTGAGATTAAGATGGAACGTGGGTGAAGATTTTTAACCATGCTATACAGGAAGTCATTCATGAAATGGCGGCTGACGATTTAGATGAAATTCAACGTGAACTAGTTTTCTTATTAAACTCAGATAAATTAATCCTTATGAAAAAAGTATTGTACCTCGCAGGTCTCTTGTCCGCTATGGCATTCGTAACCGGATGGTTTTTTGGTTTGATGCGTTTTCCCGGAGCATTTGAATTACAAGTGTATGGGTCTGTGGCCTTTTTTTTCATTTATGTTCCCATGATGACGATGGACTATTTCAAAACGAATACCAGGGGCGCGTTATCAGAAAAACTGAAAGTGATATTGGGCCTTGCCTGTGCGCTTCTGCTTGGCGTGGCCGGAATATTTAAATTGATGCATTTGCAAGGAACCAGGACGATATTAATCATGGGCGCTGTAGTCTGTATTTTTGGTTTCCTTCCCTTCTTCTTTTTTAGCATGTATAAAAAATCAATTTCCTGATTTATAATCAGGCATTATAATCCAGTTGCATGAAGTTGTCGCCTGATGAAATAGCGATTGTTCAAAAGCGAGTTGATGAGAGTAGCATCAACATTGAATCGTTGCGCGATGACGTACTGGACCATTTGTGTTGTGTTATTGAGATTAAGATGGAGCGTGGGGAGATTTTTGACAATGCACTTCGTGAAGCGCTTCATGAATTGGCACCTGAAGGTTTGGATGAAATTCAACGTGAAACGATTTTCCTGTTAAACTCAACTAAAATAATCCTTATGAAAAAAGTAATGTACATCGTAGGCCTATTGTCAACCATGACATTTCTAACCGGGTGGTTCTTTGGCATTATGGCGCTTCCCGGCGCCAGAGACTTATCAATTTATGGCTTTGCTGTCTTTGCCTTTATTTATGTTCCGATGATGGCAATCGATCATTTCAAGACGAATATTCGCATTGCCTTATCTGAAAAACTAAAAATGATTTCCGGGTTTGCCAGTGCTCTTCTGATTGGTGTCTCCGGAATATTTAAGTCCCTGCATTTACCGGGAACGACAACTCTTCTCCTCGCGGGTGCAGGCTTATGCATTTTTGGATTCCTTCCTTTCTTCTTTTTCAGCATGTACAAGAAATCGATTTCCTGATTTTTCACACCCTGTTTTTGACTAACGTATGAGATTGTCCGCTGATCAAGTAGAAATTATTCGAAAGCACGTTGATCAAAGTACAATCAACATTGACTCATTGCGAGACGATGTATTGGACCACTTGTGCTGTGTGGTGGAAATAAAGATGGAGCGCGGAAATTTTTTTGAACGCTCCGTTGTGGAAGCACTTACTGAACTGGCCCCAGAGGGTCTTGACGAAATTCAAAATGAAACTGTTTTCTTATTAAACTCAACTAAAATAATCCGTATGAAAAAAGTAATGTATTTATTCGGTTTGATTACTGCTATTTCAATGAGCTTCGGTGTAACGTTTAAGATCTTACATTGGCCAGGTGGCGATGAATTGCTGATTTATGGTATGATTGGTTTTGTGTTTTTGTATTTGCCTTTGCTGATGGTGAATCATTTTAAACTAACCCTTAACTCAGCATTAACCGAAAAGCTAAGATTGATCTTAGGATTTGCAAGTGCCCTTGCAATCTGCACGGCCATAGCACTCAAAGTTTTGCATATCGCAGGCGCAGACCTTTTGCTGATTGGAGGCACCTTATTGTTCAGCTTCGGATTTCTTCCGTTCATGTTTTTCAACATGTATAAAAAATCAGTATCGTAAAATATGAAAGGCTCCTATCAAATAGGTAAGGGCCTTTTGCTATTCTGTTGCAGATTATACTACAATACTCACTGGTGAAAGCTTTAGAGACACGCGACTAGCACCGTAATACAATATGTCTTCAAGCATACCAGGCTACATAGACATCACCTGGCGGGCTCAATCGCAAAGAAATAAGGTGAGTAAGGGCAGCGAAAAAATTGCCGCCGGCTACTTCCAGGGTAGATTGCTTTCGTGTGTTTTATACCCAATCCATTCTGATATTTCTACCAAATCCTTGCATTGGATAATTTGAAACATAGGTTTATGGCTTACAGCAAATTGTTGGCAGTAATTACAAAACCGGCACTGCAAAGTGACGGACAAAAGGAATATAAACGACATTCGTTTATATTTCGAATATATACGACATGCGGTTAGTCAATTGTTATAGCCAATGGTAGGACGACACCCGAAAGAAGCAATTGTAGATGGACAGTATTAAATTAAACGACATATTACGACTTGACAATCTTAACAATGTAAAGATTCGTTTCAATTTAATGTTTGCTCAAAACTGGAATCCAATAGAACTTTTTAAGAATGGCGACATTTCTACTATGCTTGCCGGACAATATTGGAACTACAACAAGAACAAATCATATAAAGCAGGACAAGTAACTGTTGGACTTGTTAAGATAAAACCGAATGAAGATTTGTGGTTACTGTTTCATATTGGCAGAGTAACAAAAGACTTAAATATACTGAATGGTGTTGGTTACGAGTATGAAGACTTGCCTGATTATGAAAAATATGTTGGACGTTTAATCGTAAAATTTAAGAACAAAGCGCAGACAATGATTCGTAATTCAGAATCTGTAATAGACGACTGTTATGTATCTCAAATTTTACCTGACACATTTGACAATGACTTATTTCCTGGCTATGAAAAGGTAAATATTTCTTGGGACGCGTTAAGAAGAGTAATCGAAAAGGACAATTGGAAAACAGCACTTGAAAACCAGAAAGGTGTTTACCTAATGACCGACATTTCAAATGGAAAAATGTATGTCGGTTCCGCATATGGTGAGAATATGATATTAGGACGTTGGAGAGCATATGTAAACACCGGACACGGTGGAAACATTGGACTTAGAGCTTTGGAGTTTGACCATATAAAGCAAAATTTCAAATACTCAATTCTCGACATTTACAAATCAACGACTGACGACCAAATCATTATTAACAGAGAGAGTTGGTGGAAAGAAATCTTACAAAGCAGAAAATTTGGATATAATGAAAATTGACGAACGAGAAAGAACCACTGGCTATAACAAAATGTATAAAACATGGCTGGGGCACAGTGCAACTTTGTAGTTTGGTTTTCTTAATTTCGTTCGGTCACGTGGGACAGGACAGCACTTCGAAAACCCAGCCACGTTTCATACATAAACGTTGTGCAACATAATTTTAGGAAAGAGTAATCAACTAATTAACAGATGAGACAGCTAGCTATTTGTATTGTGTTATTGACTCTGTTCGCATCCTGTGGACAACGACCCAAGATTGACTATGAGGAAAAAATTGACACGACTTCCGTGGTTGACGACAGAGTAAAGGACACAACAAAGATTTTGGTTTCGGAGTTACCTATAAAATTTGACAGCACTGAAATATTGATTTTTGCCATTGGACTCGTTGACTTACAAGAAAGAGGTGGATACACTAAAATTGTATCTGGTTCTTACGGAAGTGCTGACATTGCTTCAAGCTATTTTAACCAGGACTATTTGATTGGAAACTTTATAAACTTGGTCTTTCAAGACAAAGGAAGGGACGAAAGAAAACTAACGGACAAAAAAATATTAATTAGGAATGTGAATTTTCTTCGAGAGATATTTAGCAAGACTAAGACTGGATACCTTTTATACTCCATCTCTGACAGAGACTCAAACGGGGACAAAGAATTAAATCACTCAGACTTAGAAGCATTATACATTAGTAAGATTGATGGGACTGACTTTAAGAAAATTTCAAAGGAATTGCATGAGTTCTATGATTACAAATTAATTAAGGGTGAGAACAAGGTTTACTTCAGGACATTGGAGGATAAAAACAAAGACGGAGAATTGAACAACAAGGACAAATTTCATTACTACTATATTGACTTCACTGCTGACAATTACGTGGTGACTGAATACAACCCAGTAAAAATATTCGAGTAAAAAATTACGTTGCACAACAACATATAATACATATGCTATATCGTAGGTTCTTAACGTGTGTGCTGTTAAATTTCGCCAGCAACGTGGGATAAAGATGTAGGATTTACACGCATACGTCTTATAGCTAAGCGTTGGCCGCAATGCCGTCAAAAAAAAATGAACACATGGACAAATTGATAATCGGGACAATTTTCATTCTGACTTTTCAACACGCTAAATCGCAGGACATAACTGCCGAGAACAAAATTAAATCAATTCAATCATTGTATTACTCAGTAGACACTGTTCAATCAAAAGACAAAAACAGTTTGACAGTTGACATAAAATGGATGGACTCTGTAATTCAGATACGAAAGACTACAAGAGTTAAATATGACATAGATGAAGCTCGAAAATTCAGGAGAGACTCAACATATACTCCAAGTCTCACAGACACATTAAGAGTCTACGAAATGAGAAAGATCTTCTCTCAAAACTGTCATAGCTACGCATTAGAGAAATATTTTAAAAATGCTGGACTTAATGACGAACTATTATTTACGGAGAAGACTGTATTGACTGAGAACATGTACATGGACAAAATCCTAGTTACTGCATTTGAGAAAATAAATTCATTCGAGACAAAAAGAAAAAAATGCAAAGATTGTAATTTTAGTATAGGTTCAATAATAGTTTTTCGTAACAAATGGAATTGGCCCATACACACAGTTTATTATGACGGAAAATTTCACTCAAAATATGGTGGTTGGGCTGCAAAGGCTGAAGACACTGTTGACATTATTCTAAAAGCATATTGGGACACAACAACAATTGAGGAATATAAATTGGACGATAAAAAAATTAGGCACTTTATTGACCGAGGTCAAAAAGGAAGTTGAGTGCACGGCACAGCGGCCAACAAAGGTGACTGTTGCACGACTACTCCGTAGAAATTAATTTCTAAAAATGTTGATAGCGTTGTGGATAACTAGCAATCACTTCTGAAGTTCAACTCACAAATCAAAATTCCCATTTTTGGATAGGCTAGCCGATAGAATTTGATTACGTTTTTGCAAAAAGTAATGCAGCCAGATAGTCCATCTCTTATCCGATCGTGCTGTACTACCATTGCCTTTGCTATCTGATTTTGTTTTGCAGGGAACTTGAGCATCTTTTTGAGGTTGTATGCAACGGCCGCCATGATCATACATTTG
>JANMRZ010000057.1:0-20497 GCA_031388805.1 Chryseolinea sp. | reverse complement strand
TTGGATAACAAAACATGCTGGAAAAACTATCCTTAACATATCTGCAATAGGTGAAAAACAAAAATGGTTAGACGGTTTATTTGATATCGTCAGGCAAAAAGATCGAGCATTCTATTTCTCTAATGCATAATCTGGGTTTATAGTTCGATGCATCATTTACTGATTAATCCGGTGTTTTCTTTAAGAGTGAGTAAAATAAAAAAATCGTTATCTGCATTTGCTGCAACTAACGATAATATGATCTGCAAACAGTTAAAGTCAGAAAGAGATTGTTAGCGAAATAATCTTCCAAGTAATCCGCCCATACTTCCATTACTGCGACTTGTAGCAAGACCCGAAAGTAAGGAACCTAAACCACCACTCATTCCAGCTTGGTTACCATTGCCTGAAAGCATACCTCCAAGCATGCCTCCCAATCCTCCTCCCTGATTAGAAACCAAATTCGAATTTCTTCTACCCAATGTTCTTCCCGCTAAGCCTCCTAATAAAATTGGTCCTAGAAATCCGAATATGCTTTTGCCTATGGATTGCATATTGAAGCCAGCATTCGAAAATTTATCTTGCATACCAGTTGAACGCAAAAAATTTGGTTCGCTGTACTCATCAGGAGTTCGTTCTTCATCTGCAGCTTTATTTACAAATTGATCGAGTATAGAAAATTGATTATTGTTAACATTAAGATATTTCGAAACTTTTTCAATGTTTTCTTTTTCCTCTGTTGTGTAACTATCGTCTACTTTTGCCATAGCAATAAGATCGGTGATGAGTCCGTAACGCAAATCACTTTGCTTCAACACATCCAAAGAATTTTTAAGGTCTTGACCAGAAGCGTCTTTGGCCGCCTCAATAATTTTTTCTTCATCCTCAGACGAAAGTCCGGCATCATTAGAGACTTCGCGCAGATGTCCGAGTTCTTCATTGCTTGCCACTCTATCGGAAGTTGCAAGTGCCGCAAGGGCGGATAAGTAGGCCGTCTTTTCTTTAGCAGTAAAGTTGCTGAGTAGAATGTTCTGTTTGGTTTCCATAATCGTTTTTATTTAGAGAGGGTTTTCTTTTAATGGAAGAAAAATCATGCCATCGAAAACGAAATACATTGGCCAGCGAAATGGAAAGTGTAAATAACAAAAATCATGTACTGTTTACATACTGCTTAATTCGCAAGGGAATAATTCCCCTTGTGTGTAGAATTACATGCCCATATACCTCCTGTTTATATACTTTAAAAGCGAAATGGGTATGGCATTGTTTTTCTATACAGGATCAGTAATTCAAAAACTAAATTATTACGACCATGGGACTATTAGATTTTTTTAAAAAGGGAGTTGAGAAACCTGTCGAAAAAAAACCAGAAGTCAGGCCTACCACACAAACACGAAGCTATACCATTAAAAGTGGTGACAGTCTTTCAAAACTTGCCAAGAAATTTTACGGAGATGCTTCTGCCTGGGAGAAAATCTTCAAGGCAAATCAAGGTTTAATTAAAGATCCCGATAAAATTTATCCAGGTCAACAAATTATTATACCCTAACCTTAAATTTAATTTTATGAATAATTTAATACTGCCATTCGTGCTTTTTCTATTAATAGTTAGTGGATGCGCGAAGAAATCTGATACATCTTTATCAAACGAAGATAAAATTGCGGGTGAAACCGAGAAGACCTGGATTGCTACGCGTGAAACAAATGCCGAAGGAGATAAGGACAAATTAACACCTGACGAAAAAAAGGAAAAAATAACTTTTTGGCGCAATGGCAATGTAAAGATGGGGGATAATGATAATGACAAGACAATGAGTGGCCAATGGTCTTATGAAGGTTCCACTTTAACAATGCATTTTGCAGGCCAGGATGTTACAGAGAATTTTACTGTAGTAGAGTTGACCAATGATAGAATGCAACTTAAAGCGGGTGATGGTTCTGAATTAATAATGAAACCAAATTAATTCGACAGTAGTTTAATGTGGACGACTAATGTAAAGAGAAGCGCGAAAATTTCCGCGCTTCTCTTTAATAGTAAGATTTTTTTATGCAGTGAAGGCTCCCGCAAATTCTGCAGCAAAGTCTTCTAATTTAGTTGAACTAAACGCAGACTTTTGTGTGCGAGCGTCAGCTTGCATAGTACCTACTCTTAGTGCATTCCCCATTTCGGTATAACCATCAGCGTGTGTTTCAGAAAGACCTGCTCCAAGCAATCCAGCTTTTTGTTGTTCATCGGTAAAGGTTACCCAATTCAAATCCTTATTGATTGCCTTGCCTAAAACTTTTGCAATTTCTTCACCACTACGTTCGTCACCGATGATGTAGCGAATTGAGTTTCCTTTAAAGTCCAATCTCAAAAGTTCATCAAGCGCTATTGCTCCAATATCTTTCGGATGAACAAAAAATACTTTTTCCTGATCACCAAAATTACCACCCATTATTCCTGCCTGCTTAATCATGCCAATCTGAGCTAATAAATTGTGATAGAAATAAGAAGGGCGAAGATGCTTCACATTTATTGTGGATAATGTGTTTAACATTTGTTCAAGATCATGAACGCCACCTATTGGGCCAACGCCATCTTTCAAATGTGCACCGATGCTGCTTAAATTCACCACATACTTTATGTTGCTTGATTTCAATGCTTCGATATAATTTTGTGCTACTTCGTTTTGTGATTTACGCCAGTTGCTTGTCTGCCAGATCGGAGGGATCATCGTATATACCACATCGACTTTGGCAAAAGCATTTTTGAGAAATGCTAAATCCTGAAGCTGACCAACTAATGCTTTGGCTCCGAGCGTTTCAATGTCCTTTACTCTTTCATTGGAAGACGTTATTACGCTCACCGAATGGCCAGCCTTTACAAGCCCTTCTACAATGACTTTGCTGATGTTTCCAATAGATCCCGTTATGAGGTAGTTTTTCATATGTGTAAATTTTTAGTTCGAATATGTTGCAAGTCTAACGTAATACTTCTTGATTTGTGAGTAGTTATAATAAACTGATATAGTCATTATAATCATACTAATACTGAATATCAATACATTATGAAATCAAAATCTTTGTCTGACCTAGGGAATTGTCCGGTAACAGCCACCATGGAGATCATGGGAGGTAAGTGGAAACTCTTGATTTTGCACCTGATCGACAACAGTATCAACCGGTTTGGTAAGATGGACATGATGCTACCGGATATCAGTAAACAGATGCTGACCACTCAACTTCGTGAGTTGGAGCGTGATGGAATTATTGACCGCATCATTTATCCTGAGATACCACCACGAGTAGAGTATGCTCTTACAGAAAGAGGTAAATCATTGCTACCCATTATCGAACTGATGAAAGAATGGGGAAATGAAAATATTCTGAATTTAAAACGTGAACCACAGATGGGTTAGATTGCATACTCAAATGGGTAATTGAATTGATTTAAGCCAGAAGTTTCATGCAAATACCTGTTGATGACCAAAATCAAATTATTTGAATTAGTAATTTCTGAAACGTCTCCGTCCAGAAATCATCCTGGTGTGATGAAATAGTGAATGATGTATGTACATACTATTTATGCCAAGTCTGATTCCAGATATCGGCATATTGATCAGGATGCCGCTGGAACTGAGCGCTAACATACGGACAAAGCGCAATCACTTTTTTGTTTTGCTTTCTGACATACTCCACCATCGTGACCAACAATTCTGATGCTATACCTTGTCCTTTGAGTTTGTCATTTACGTGAGTATGGAAGACGGTTAAATTATCTTTTGTTATAGCAATGTCCATCTCTGCCAATCTTTCTTCACCTTCTTCAATGATAAATGCTCCACGACCGTTGTCGTTTAACTTTAACCGAATGTTGTGCATATAAACTCAAGTTTTGTGTTGATTGATAAAGGTAATAAGTACTTCACAAAACTGTTCCTTGAATTTTGATTAATAAAGTTAATGTAATCTGATTTGATATTATAAAAAAGTACAAGCGAACCGCCTACATTCACGTTGACGGGCCCCTTGTATTTACTGCATTATCTCCCGGTTAAAGCTTGAGTGTAATTCCAAATTTACCTCCCGAGAAAGCAGATGCTCCATCTCCTCCAGGTTTAATCCAAATCGTTCTGTAGAATAATAGCGACCTCCGATGATGACTATCCTGGAGACCACACTTCTGATTTACATTTTCCACGAATGGAGAATGTTAGAAAAAGGAATAGCCATTTTATACCTTAGAATGAAGAATGATGAGTTATAACGACTCACCTGTAGTACACTACATTGCAATCCGGATGCTTTGCTTTGAAATTTTCAATGTTCCGGTTCGAAACTTTTGTGTTGTAGCACTTTAATGTCTTCAGTTGAAGATTGTCAAGCGGATCGAGTTTGCTTGCGTTGGTATTTGAGCAATCGACATATTCGAGGTGTTCTAACTTTTCAAGCGCATCGAGTCTTTTAATTTGTGTGCCCGAACAATTTAGATTTTTAAGTTGGCTTAAATTTCCGATCACTTTTAAATCTTCAATAGGTGTATTGGAAATGTCAAGATCTTCCAGCGTTGTCATCAGACTGAGCGATTCAATTTCTTGAATTGGACTATTCGTTGCATGCAGGGATGTCAACGATTTAATATTCTCTAAGGGAGGTATTGATGTAATGGCTGTTCCAGAGAAATGTAATTCCTTCAATCGTACAAATTCACTCAAGGCATTCAGGTCGCTGACTTGTATATCCTTAAAACGCAATCTTTCTTGTTCAACAAGTCTATGCAAGTTCTCTCGGGTAGAAGTGGTATCCTTTCCCATCTGAAGTCTAAATACATCTTTCCAATTTTCGGGAAGGGCATCCCACCATCTGTTCAAGTGAATGGTCTTAAAGATCAAAAGACATTTTGGATTTTTTTCCAGGAATTCGCGTGCACTTATATCATGAACCATTGTGTTATCAGCATAGAATCGCTCAATACTGTGTAGCGACAAGCGTTCCATGTTTTCAATTTTACTTTTGTCTGCGTGGAACACTTTTAGTTTGGTGAACTGACATATAATTGAAATATCGCTTACCTCTGTCTCACTGATATCGAGATATATGATTTCTTTATGTTCTTGCAAAGGTGACAGGTCATGGATGCCCGAACGGTTAGCAATGAGCACATGCAACTTTTGAAGTTTACGCAGTGGCTCCAGACTATTCAGCCGAATGTTTCCACCCAAATTGATGGAATCCAAATGCGAGAGGTTGGCCATTTCTTCTTTTGATGGTGCCAGCCCAATGTTTGCTGTTTTGCTCAACACAGTCTGCCATTCAGGAGATAATGCATCCCACCAACTTTTTAGATTATCGGAATCAAAAATGATCTTAACCTTAGGATTAACTGCTATTAAATTATTAGCAGCTTCTCTGTTAATACTGGTATGATCGGCATAAATTTTTTCGAGATGCGTTAAGTTCTGCAATGCCATAAGGTTTGCTATTGATGTGAAATTAGCATGTAGTACGATAAGACTTTCAAGATTGCCCAGGGCCTGAAGGTTGTTGATGTGTGTGCTGTCAATATCCAGTGTCGATAATTTCTTAAGATTTTTTAATGGATTCAAATCCTGAACGGATGTTCTGGAGATATTCAATTCTGTGACGTTCACCAGATTTTCAAATGGAGTAAGGTTTGAAATTTTGGTTGCTGCGAGATCTGCTTTCTTCAACTCAATCAACAATGCGATGTTTGAAAAATCATTTACTAATGTCTCGCTCATCCAGAGGTTTTGCAACAAGGGCATTTTTTCAATAATGGAAATATCTGTAACGGATGTTTGACTGATATTCAAACTCAATAATTTATTCGCATATTTTAAGGGTGACAAGTCAGCAATTTTTGTGCGTGATGCATTCAGTATTTCCAGCTCGGTGAGATTGCGAATAGGAGTGAGGTCCTTCACATTGGTGTTGTAAAGACTAAGAGACTTTAAGCTGAGAAGCCGCGATAACGGCTCTACGTCTTGAATCGTTGCATTGTTGCTGAGGTCAAGTTCTTCAGCAGATGTAATCAGTTTGATTTCGCTGATTCCTAAACTATCAACAGTATGATTGCCTGGTAATTTCTTTCGGAGAATAGTTTGCCATTCCATAGAAAGATCATTCCACCAATTGGTCAACGCTTCTTTCTCGTTGAATTCGTTGGTGTAGATGCTGACAATTTTGAGATCCTGAACATCCGGGGAATAATTGACTTCGATGTAACGGGGGATGGTGTTGGTGATTACTTTGCCTTCTGTTGTCGTTCCATTCAGAACACGCCTGGTGGACACTTTGTAAAAGAGCTCGCCGCTCTTCATCGTACTGCTTTTAATGTCTTCAATGGTAAATTCAAATTTCACATCTTTGAAAAAGAAATCAACATCCTTGAGGTAGGGCACTATATCTTTGTTGGTTACTACTACCCGCTCTTCGTCAAGGTCATCTTCAATCTGCACTTTGCCATCGCGGAATATTTTAGAATAGCTTTCTTTGACCAACACTTCTTTATCGCGCGAGGAGGTGCTACTGCTGCCGAGTGTGTTTAATAAATATTGAAGGAAAGCAATGATATCGCGTACACGCTTTTCATCCTCTGCAACATTTACAGTGCGGGTGACAGATGCTGCAACTGGCGTTTTTTTACCGACAGGCTTTTTCTGCGGTGTTTGTTTTTTTTGAGTCTGAGTTTTTTGAACCGTTTTCTTTACGGGTTTCTTTTTGGTCTGTGCATCGACACTCAATGAAATAAAGAAAAGGAAAACGAGTAACGCAAAGGAGGTAATCAAAAGCCGATATCGTTTAAGTATATACCTCATATCTTTGTAATTATTACTTTGTGCATCCTGGTGACTTCGGGTTTTTGTGGCGAATTGTTTTGCCACGAAGGCGCTAAGAAAAGACTTCACTAAGATTCAGTTCAATTATATAAATAAGTTAGCATTAGTTTTTTTTCCGCATCACTATTAAGCTTCACAAGATTCGAAATCAACCAGCCTGTATTATAACCAGGTCGGTTAAACTGAGAAAGCTCAAAGTACCATCCATCCAGTTGAAAGAAATGAAACTTCACTTCGTCCACTGATTTGAATTTCAAATTTCCCCTTTTTGCCTCGTATAAAAAAACAGAGAGATGATCAGGTATAAATCGTTTCACGGTAAATTGACTTATGCTATCGGTATTGGCAAAAGCCTTTCGCAAATTCATGAAATCCAATTCATGACTGAGCGGATGTAGAAACCTACCAACCTTCGTGGTGTCACGTTGAAAGTACAGTTCAAACATGTCTGCATGTACTTTGCTGATTACCCACTTATAGCCGAGATGATCTTTTTCCAGTTCCATGTATAAAGTAACGGACTGGTTCATACCATTCATGGTAAAGATGGTATGTACCTCCGAAAACCAATTGCCTTGGTGGAAATTGAGAATGGAGGCTTCGCCTTTATCCAATACGTACTTTATGAATTCTGTTTTGAGAGAAGAGTTGATGCCTTTGTTACTTTCGTCAAACAATACTCCGAGATAATTCTTTCTCAACTTTGTGCTTCTGTATTGCTTGTCCCTTGGATAGTAACGATCTCCTTTTTCACTTTCTTCACCATTGAACCTTCTAAAAAACTGGTTTACCTGTTTTGACTCAGCATACAGCTTGCTCTCATCCATATCTCCTATAATCTGCGCAGTCAAGGGACGAACGAAAATTAAGATCATTGCAAAAAAAATATATTTCAATGTCGTACGATTATTTAGTTTAGACATCAATTACAGGTTACCAGATTACCTGTTACTGATAATCTGGTAACCTGCACCTGGATTAGACTCCTGTTTCGGTTACGCGTATATCTCCCAACAACACATCCCAGAACTCAATGGTCCTTCCCTGTATCTGTGTTTTTTTACGCTCTACATATATGGTGATATCCTTCTTGGTGGTGTCTTTGTATTTCATACCATCATCTGATTCTCCCTCGAAACGCTGATAGACAGTTACCACACCAACATAACGTCCATCCGGTTGTCTTTCCAAATCACTGATGTAATGAATGTCGTACCATTTGATGTTTACGCGATCGTAGTTAAGTGCCATCAATCGTTCAAAGTATTTTCTCACTTTGTAATAATTGACTTCCTTTTTATTTAATGATGAAACCCCCATCTCACTATCCGGAGAGAAAAGTTCTTCCGCTCTGTCCATTACGCGTGTTGCTTCAGAGAAGGCGGTCTTCTTGTTGCCAATGATGCTAATGTATTTACTTAAGTCGCGTACTTTTTCCAATGCAAGGGAGTCAATTGCCTGCTTTCTTTCCGGACTAACATCGTCTGACTGCGCATATAAAGATCCGCATAGAGCGAGACTAAAGAATAATACAAATTTGTATTTATAATTGTTGTTGAACATTGAAATGGTATTTAAAAGTGAACTATAATTAACTTGAAACTTTGAATCCAGATCTAATTTTTCTTCAGTTCCAGCTCTGTAATCTTACCAGCATTATCTGTTTTAAGACTGGAGACTGAGTTGATGTTTTTCTTCTGGTCTTTCAAATAGTTTAGGTAATCTTTTATGGTAGTCGGTTTATCGTAATCTTTCATTCCACCGGAATCACTTATCACAATCAATACAAGTGTTTCTGGAGAAGCAAATAAGGTTAGCGCTTCATTGATACTGGTGTTGGCGGACGCTGCATTCGTTGAACTTGAGATCGCGCTAAAGTATTGACCCAACTTTATAGCAGGAGTGCTGGCTTTACTTTCACTTTCTTTTAAGCGTTGCTCTGCTTCCCGCTTTGCTTTATCTTCTTCTGCTTTTCTTGCCGCTAGTTCAGCAGCGGCAGCATCAGCTTTCTTTTCAGCAGCTTCGCGCTCAATCCGGGCTTTCTCTGCTGCGTTAGAGGCTTGCATGGCTTTCTTTTTACTCTGACAGCTGAATGCACTGATTAAAACAAAAGTCACTACAATCAGTTTTGATGAATTTCGAATGGTAAGCATCATTTTTTGTTTTTGGTTTTTATGCAAGTCGGTATAGAAAAGAGCATGCCATCCTTCTACCCAGCATTATGCGATTGTAGAGGGTTGCATGCATAATCCATTACGCCATAACGCAAGAATTTCATTCTTGGTACTCCACAACTGTGACTTTTTCTCCACACAGAGTAAATTGCTCCAAGTAGACAGAAACCGTACTCTTTCTTTGAGGTATGATAGGTATGATATTTGGATCATTCTGAAAAAGATAATTCAACTCTAAAATGAGAATCATGGAAAAAAAAAGTAAAACTCCGAAAAGCAAATCCGTCAAATCAATTCCGGATGGATTTCATACTGTAACTCCCTTTTTGATCTTGGATCAAGCGAGCCGGCTCATCACCTTTATAGAACAAGCCTTTAATGGAAAAACAACTTCTCTTATGAATACGGATGATGGAAAGGTGATGCACGCTACTGTACGAATTGGAGATTCTGAAATCATGGTTACAGATTCCATGGATCGTTATCCTGCCGGTATGGCTAAGTTATACTTATATGTAGACGATGTGGATTCAACCTATCAGCAGGCATTGGGTGCCGAGGGTACGTCCCTTCGTGAACCAACTGATGAATTTTATGGAGATCGTTCAGCGGGCATTAAAGATCCGTGGGGTAATGAATGGTGGATAGCCAAGCATATTGAAGATGTTGATCCGAAGGAAATGAAGAAACGTCAGAAAGAATTCATGGCCTCCCAAGCCTAACATTTTCTGATTTAAAAGTCGTCACCGCCTGACGACTTTTTTTTGGTTGCATCATCATTTCGTCTTTTAGCATTCAATTTGATAGAGGATTGATCGCGAGGAATTTGATCAACATTTTTGGGGAATACACATAAAGAATTCCACAATGTGCATCAGAACATGCAACAGGAACTTAAAAAAAATGAATCCACTGATTGATTCACCTATTGGCACAGAATTTTCAATACGGATTAACGTTGATCCTGTAGGAGTGGTTTGATTTGAGATCAGTAATCCAACGATGAACGATCATACGATTGAATCTGAGAAAATCCTCGAACTTGATCTGGTTAATACCAGCGTAAGGAAACGAGATTGACTAAAGGGGTTGCTTTAATTAACATTAAAGCAGCCTCCTTTTATTTTATAAGTATCCAATAGAAAAAATTCTAACCACTGCCTGATAGAACCTCTTGTCAGTAATATGTCTGTAAATTTTACATGTCCCAAATTAAAAACTGAATTGTATGAGCAAAAGAAAAAAGAATATCGAAGAATTTTTCAATGATTATGAATTGCACTTTAACAATGGTATTTCTAATGAGCAGTCGAATGCGAAGGACGAAATTGCTCGATCCTTTGAAAATTATTTTATCGAGTCAAGTCCAGCGGGTGTGATCTGTGGTAAAAGCGATTCACAGTTTGTTGAAAAGATTAAATCGGGATTTGCCTTTTACAAAAGCATCGGATCGAAAGGAATGAACATCGTGTCTAAAGACATTGCACTGCTTGATGATTTACATGCCATGGTGAAAGTATACTGGCGTTATTCGTACATAAAGGATGACAAGGAAGGTGCGATTGATTTCACAAATTATTACCTGGTTACAACCAACGATCAGGTAAAGATATTTGCCTACATCGCCGGAGATGAGCAAAAAGCGTTAACTGAGAAAGGTCTGGTTCCACAAGCAGAAACGGTTGCCGGTTAACAAATGTGTTAATGATAGATAAAACGTTTTGGCTTCCCGCAGATGTTGTTGATGAAAATTCGACCGATCTGCGGGAAGTTGTTGTACTGAATTTTTTTTCATGATGATAAAAAAAAATGATGCTCCACATTATTTTTCCAAAAGCCATGCAAATACTTGGTGCATAAATTCGTGACATTGATAGTCGTACGTTCACCTGCGAACAATATTGAGCGATAACGAGCGGACCAGGGAAAAGAATGAAGAGCGAGCTCATTCTTGTTATATATCAAAAAATGCATTTCGTAAATCAGAGCGTGCGGGTGGTCAAATATATTTTATCCAAATGGAGTATGTAGGTACTTTCGATGCATAACAACAGCATCGATGAAAACGTACTGCATTTTTGGCGGAAGCCTTACGCTCTTACTATTGACTTCTTGCTCTCCTGAACAAACCGATGATCAAAATATTCGTCACACCACTGAACAGCAACTTCAGCGCCTTACTCAAAATCTTACAGAATCTGAAACAAAGGATGATCTGAATGCTTTCCTGGAATACTATGATGATCAGACCATCAGTATGCCTGAATATCAGCTCACTCTCCGTGGACGGCATGAGATCGAAATCTTCTACAGAGAAATTTTCAAAAGGCAAAACATAAAATCCTTTCAGCGACAAGCGCATGAATTCGTTCACCTCGGCAAGATCATTGTTGAGATCGGGATTTTTAGAAAAGAATACATAGACTTTAAAACAGATACACTCACTGTGCTGAGCGGAAAGTACTGGAATGTATGGAAGCCTCAATCCGATGGAAGCTTTAAACTCTCCGGTGGAGCATTTGGCTACTTTCATCCTGTGGATCATCCTGAAGCCATGATTATTCCAATGAATAAAACACAACCCGATGATTCAACAGTCTATTCACAAAAAAAAATACCATTTGAATTAAAAGCCTACAATGCGTTGATGGAAAAAGGAGTAAGAATAAGAGATGGTGTGTTGCGTTCTGAGTTTTTCACAAACGATGCAAGCGTTTATCCATTTGCCGACACAACCGTGACGGGAATGGAAAAAATAAAGCCCTACTTAATTGAATATAGCAACAGGGGAGTGATAACGATTGACTCAATTATGTGCTACACCTATGACTTCGAATATTCAGGTGATTATATTCTGGAATATGCCATGTTCAAGGTGAAGTGGAGTCGGCCAAATTATTCCGGAAGAACTGAAGGAAAAGGTATTCGGATATGGAAACGACAAGAAGATCAATCCTTGCGATTGTATCGGGAAATCGGAACGCATAATCATCTCAAATAATATGCACCCGACAAAATTCATCTTTTTGTTTGTACTCATTGCCTCGCAGGCGACTGATGTGTTTTCTCAAAAAAATAAATCGGGTACCATAGTTACAAAGAATCTGGTTTCATCCATTCTTCGTGGCACACAAACAGGTCTTGATTCTAATCGCACGGTCAAGATTTATCTGCCACCGGGATATGCAAATTCGGGTAAGTCATATCCTGTTGTCTATTATTTTCACAGCGTATTTTCCAATGCGGAAAAAATATTGGCAGATGGTATTCTGGTGAAGTTGATGGAAAATGGTTTTGCAAAAGGTATAGTGAAGGATTTTATTTTTGTGGTTGCCGACTATAGTTCGTCAACCACTGGCAGTCTTTACGAAAATTCAACCACAACTGGCCGTTGGCAGGACTTTACCATTATGGAACTAGTGCCCTTTATCGATGCTAATTTTCGTGCTATTCGCCACCGCGATAGCCGTGCCTTAATAGGTGAGATGATGGGTGGCCGTGGTGCTTTGTTGCATGCTATGCAGTACCCTGATTTTTTTAGCGTTGTGTACGCGATGAATCCGGTAGGTACGGGCACTGGCTTATTGCCCATTCAAACCTATCCGGATTGGAAGAAGATACATCGGACAAAATCATTCTCAGACCTTCAAGGTGATCATATATCACAACTCTTCATCACGATGAGCCAGGCGTTTCTGCCCAATTCCAATCGACCACCATTTTATTGTGACTTCATGATGGAAATTGAAAACGATCAGCTAACCTATAACGTTGAAAACGCACGCAGGCAGATTGCAGGTTTCTCGCTCGATCATCAGTTGGAAAAGTATGCAGCGAACCTTAGAAAATTACGAGGTATTGCCTTCGACTGGGCGCGGTATGATCCGATTCAGGATCATGTCTATGGAAGCGAGGCCCTCTCACGCAAGTTAGAGACCTTTGGAATCGAACATGAAGCAGAAGAATATCGCGGAGTATATTGGGTAGAAAACTGGAAAGAACACGGACGGTTTTATGCAAGAGTACTTCCATTCCTCAATCGTTACCTTGTGTTTGAAGCCGGAGAATAAATTGAGCACTGAAACAAACGTATAATCAATCCTTCAATTTCCCATGCACCATTTGAATATCATTATCCTGCTGGTCCTCTTCGCTATTTCTAGTCGATCAGTGAAGGCTCAGCTCTCTGAAAAGTATGATTATACACAACATCATTTCCAATCGCTTCGCTATGGTTGGTACAAGCCCGATAATTACGAAAAGAAAGAAATGTACCCCTTAATTGTTTATCTACACGGGAGCAGGGACACGGTTTCGCGTGACATCGATTGGTACCAGGAATCCATGCAGAAAGAAAATCCATCCTTTGTACTGACACCCAAATGTGTGGAACCTAACCTGGGTTGGGGTGATACCTGGCACGATGGTCATACATCTGCTATGACCAAAACATTAAAGTTGATTGATTCGCTAGTTAAGGTCTTTCCCATAGACGTCAACCGACTTTATATTTATGGAATATCTATGGGAGGATTTGGAGTGTTCTCCGTATTGTCAAAGGAGAAGGGAAAGTTTGCTGCTGCATATGCTGTTTGTGGTGGATCCAATGTAAAGGTTGCTGATCAATTGCTGCAGACTCCTTTATGGATTTTTCATGGCGAAATAGATGATATTGTTCCAGTAGCGCTTTCAAGAGATATCTATAAAGAAATGATTAGATTAGGAGCAACAAAGGTTAGGTACACCGAATATGCTGACGTAAAACATAATAGCTGGGAGAATGTATCAAAGGAAAAGTCTTTGAGCACATGGCTCTTCGCACAAAGAAAAGGTATGACCAAATGAAACCACCCGGTTCAATACGTATTGATCAATCAAAATACCACTGGGTCTTTAAATACAAACTTTATCATATTCCCTTTTGGTTTGGCTATCACTTCATGTGGTGGACCTTGCGTATAGGAAGTCCAATGGCAGTACTTGCGAGCCTTGCCTTTCCGCAAGCTGCTTTCAAATTCTTCTTTTACCTTGTGTTTCAGGCGATCGGAGTCTATTTCAATCTTTACTTTCTGATCCCACGTTATTTGGAAAAGGGTCGTTACTTCCTTTATGTAAGTTCACTTTTATTCACCATTATCTCAACCGCGTCCCTCATCGTTAGTGGGTATTATATTGGAGCATGGTTATTAGACAAACCCTTTCAGGAATTGTATCATATGGATCCTGCGAATTACTTTTCTCTTTTCGAAAGTGGTGCACTACCCTCAACGGCTGCCAGCATGACTCTGGCCATGAGTATCAAATTAACCAAGAATTGGATTCAGACCAAGCGAAGAGAGCAGTTGCTGGAAACAGAAAAACTGGAAACAGAGCTAAAGTTTCTTCGTGCGCAGTTTAATCCACACTTTCTTTTCAACACCATCAATTCCATCTTTGTTTTGATTCATAAAAATCCACGGATGGCTTCTGAATCGTTGGCCAAGTTTTCAGAGTTGCTGCGGTATCAGCTGTATGAATGTAATGAGCATCAAATTCTTGTAACACAGGAGTTATCTTATCTTGAAAATTTTATTGAATTGCAGAAACTTCGGCAGGATGAAAATATTCAGATGACTTTTCGCATTGAAAAACCGTTGAACCACAATTTGGCAGTGGCACCTTTTGTGATTATGCCGTTTATTGAAAATGCATTCAAACATGTATCACAGCATAAAAACTGTAACAACTGGATTACGATGGACCTTCATTTTGATCACGCGCAATTATGTCTTACGATTTCGAACAGTGTTACGCAGCAGAGCCGTACTTCGAACGATGCCGTTTCATATCATGGAATAGGATTAAAAAATGTTCAGCGCAGACTGGATCTGCTGTATCCGGGAACGCATGATTTAAAAATAAAGCAAGACCATGAACAGTTTCAGGTGATGCTTAAGTTGAATCTTAAAGCACAAAAAACAATAGAGACGGATATGCTGCAACCCGCTTAATAAAAAACGATCAGATGATATTAACCTGCGTAATTATAGACGACGAACCATTGGCACGTGAATGCATAACCAACTACGTTGCTGAAGTTGACTTTCTGAAATTAGTAGGAGTGGGCAACAATCCGCTTGATCTCGTGCAGTTGTTAGAGGAGCATTCACCCGACCTGATTTTCCTTGACATTCAAATGCCAGTTATGAATGGAATTGATTTTCTAAAAACAGTTCAGCAGCTGCCAATGGTTATCATTACAACTGCTTATCCCAGCTATGCACTGGAGGGGTTTCAGTTGGACGTGATAGATTACCTCGTCAAGCCGATTGTCTTCAGCCGGTTCTTCCTGGCGATCAGCAAAGCAAAAGATTATCATCAACTTCTTGCCCGCTCAGTTGCACCTCATCCAGAGCATGCAGCTTCCTGCCCCGACTATTTCTTTATCAAGTGCGGACACAAGTTTGAACGAATTTATTTTAACGACATTCTCTACATCGAAGCACTGCAGAATTACGTCACCTTTTTTACGCTGAAAGGAAAATACATCACGTTGCTAGCATTAAAGAATGTAGAGCAAAATTTGAATGGTCAGTCTTTTATCCGCGTACATAAGTCTTACATTGTTTCTATTCCGAAGATAGAAGCAATTGAAAACAATGAAATCGTAATGCAATCTTTTCGCATACCGATCAGCCGGCATTATCGTGATCAGGTTATTGAACATGTGGTGAATAGTACTTTATGGAAAAAGTAAGTTTAATTTAGTGTCCGGTATGCGAGCATTGAATTGAATATGGATCTGCGGACTGCATATTTTTGTTTATTAGTTTCTTGTCTTAATAAGCCAAGCTTATCGATTCAAACACAAAGTGGCCACTGTTTGAAGTAGTGAATCAATTACTTTTGAGAAGTCCACTGAAAGAGATAGACACTAATACTGAAAAAGATTATCCCGGCAAGAATGGGAACTCCCATTGGTAAAAGTATTGTGTCAAAAGTAATTTCTTTCCAAAGTGCAATTTCCATTGCCTGTACAGGCCACATTACCGGATTCAGTTTGGTCATCGTCACCATCCACGCTGGCATTATTGTAATTGGGAACATGATCCCACTAAAGCAAGCCAGGAGTTGCAATACTGACCAACTTAGGGCACCTGCTGCACGTTCTGTTTTTACAAAACTTGAAAGGAACGTCATCAGGCCGGTGAAGAAAACAGTATTAGAAATCAATATCAAAATAAGGAACAAGATGGATTTTGTTTTTATATCGAAGAGAACAGAAGCGAACACCCATGAGATAATTGAGCTGGCAATCAGGAACACTGCACATGCAAGACTTTTTCCAAGCAAAACATCAAACTTACTTATTGGCGATACTTGCAGACGGATAATCGTGCCTGAGTTTTTTTCAATGGCGATAGAGGCTACTGAAGAGGCAACACCCCCAATTAATCCCCAGAACATGACTTTTGAAAATGCGTAGTCGTAGCTCGTAATTCCCAGTGAAGGGGAAAAGGTTGAGGAAAATACACTACCGATCAAAGCAATCAAAACTATGGGCAGTGCAAACGTAACGATCAAACTGGTTTTGTCCAGCATCAATAATTGCAAATCTTTGCGGGTAAGGGTTATTATTTCTTTCATGCTAATCTCTTAAGTGTTTTCCGGTAATGTTTAAAAATGCTTTCTCCAGGTTAGGACTTTCCATGTGCAGAGAGAGGATGGTATCCTCTTCATTCATCCGTATGATTTCTTTTACAGGTTGATCCGTTTCAATTTTTGTTTTGCCTTTACTGGTTTCTACAGTAAGTATACTTTTGCCGCCAAAATCGGATATGAGTTTTTCTACTGTATTTTCGGCTACGAGTTTTCCTTCGTCCATAATGCCTACCCGGTCGCAGAGTTTTTGTGCTTCTTCGAGGTAGTGTGAAGTAAGAATAATGGTGCAGCCTTCTTTTTTCAATTCCCTTAGACTTTCAAAAATTGAATTGCGAGACTGGGGGTCTACACCCACTGTTGGTTCATCCAGTATTAATAGGGAAGGGTTATGAAGTAGTGCAGCCGCAATATTCAAGCGTCTTTTCATTCCTCCGGAATATTTGCTGACGCGCTCGTTTCTTCTTTCAGTCAGGTTAACAATTTCAAATGCGTGTTCAATACGTTCGTTCAAATGTTTTCCGGTTAGTCCGTAAAGCTGTCCGAAAAAAATAAGGTTTTGCTGGGCGGACAACGACTCATAGAGTGCCACAGTTTGAGGTACAATGCCGAGTAATCGTTTGATACTTTGTTTTGCGGGAGACTCACCGTTTATTTTGATGCTGCCACTTTCAGGCGTCAGTCCTCCGATGATCATGTTTATGGTGGTTGTTTTCCCCGCGCCATTGGGGCCCAGCAAACCAAACAATTCTCCTTTACGGATTTCGAATGAGACATTATCCACAACTGCTTTAGAACCAAAGCGCTTTGTTGCATTTTCAAGGTTGATCATAAATCGGTTTTTTTAATAGTTAAGAACCTTTCAGTACGCTGCTGCTTTTATAAGAAATAGTAATTGTGCGGTCTTTCATTTTCACCCCGAACAAAGGTCGTAGGATATTGATCCTTCGAATGATGCATTCATACACAATGAAACATCCTAAGGTGGTAAACAGCAAAACCAAAATGAATTGAATAGGAACAGCAATGTCCAACGGAAATATCAACAATGATCCCAGGGACAGAAAGATCATATGTAGGATGTAAACCGGATAGGCTGCCTGGCTTAAATAGGTAAGTGTTTTACTTGGCCGATTAAGGTATCGCGAAGCAAAAGCAAATACGGAGAGGATCCATAAATTGGATTCGATCGCCAATAAGTAACTCGGCACACGCATTTGAAATTGGAGGAACCGATACGTATAAAACAGAATGGCACCTGCTAAAAATAACCACCGCCATGTCAATATCATTTTCCAAAAGGAGTCTCCGCTCAATGCAAAACAAAAGCCGAAGAAGAAGGCCAGTAGTCCCAGGAAGAATCCGTGCCATGTCATTGCATACATTTCATAGGGATTTGGATTAACCAGTATAGCTTCAGCTACGAAGGCCGCGATAACGGGGATTAAACCCAGTGGAGTACTCAGAATCTTTTTTATCCACGTAACGAGTTGTCCATCTTCATTCCTTTTTAAATAGAAGAATAACGGAGCAAACAAAACCACATACACGAAGATGTTTCCGAGAAACCAAAGGTGACCTGGATTGTAAACAAGGAAACTATAGTTCAAATCCATCTTGTAATAATATTGCCAAAGCAAAGTGCTGATGGGAACTATGGCGAAGATCCCAAATACGAATGGAAGTAAAATCCGACTGGCGCGTTCTTGTAAAAGTTGTTTCCAGTTTCTGTTTTGAATAGCAAAGTAAACGCCCATGCCCGAGACATAAAACAAAAGGGGGATGCGCCATACATTCAGCATCGTCATTGGAATCCACAACGATGGCCAGGGTTTGTTGTTGGCAATAAATCCAATCATTACGCCCCACGACTGAAAACCAATGGCAACATGATAGAGTAGAAGCAAGCTGATAGCAATCACTCGTACCCAGTCGATATCATATCTTCTTGTTGTTAACATCTTTGTTTGTTTTTAGTGCTGGTATTTTATTTCAACATCGCGGCAATTTCAGGTCTTGTCTTTTCGATGTAGACATAGTCTAACTTTAATCCCATAGGGCCAAGTACTGTGCCCATCATGTCATACGCTCCCTTCACGTCCTTGAATGGAACAATCACTGATTCATAAGCTGTTGAATTGAAAGAGTTCTTGATGGTTTTGTCGGCATGCTTATCCAACAACATTTTTACAATTTCAGGACGGCAAAAGAAGGCTGAAGTATGCAATGCAGTGGAGCCATCTTTATTTTGAAAGTTCAGATCAGCCCCGGCATCGATCAGGATTTTTGCCATGTCAGTCTTGCCAAACACAGCAGCGGTAATCAACGGACTGGAACCTCCAAAGGGATCCTTTTCATTCAAATTACTTCCAGCTGCTATATGTTGTTTAAGAGCGGCTACATTTTCCGTGAGCACTGCAGTATGGATGTCAACATCCGGAGGCTTTACATTTGTCTTAGCGGCAGAAGCATCACCTTGCGCAGACACTTTTTTGTCAGTGCAGGAAGTAATCGTGATGAGAGCGATCAGAAAAGCAATTTGAGTTACTGCTTTTAAGGAAAGGGTGTTTTGTGTTTTCATAATTGTAAATGGTTAATTGTTAATAGTTAAAAGGCCGATTGATATTGAATTTTTCAATGATGTAAAATTGGTCCGAGCAGGCTGGCAGGACTAAACACCTTTGCGGACAAAACCATCAACTATCCGCAAAAGCATATAAATTATGACGCATTGATATAAACTATGACGCAAAAGGTTGAAATTGGGTCGGAAACTGAATGTTAATTTTAAATCGCTTTGCCTTTGTCCATGCCTGATTTTAGTCCTTCCGATACTGACTTTATACGCCAGACTACTGCCGCCATCGAAAAAAATATGGCCAACGAACAGTTTGGTGTTTCTGAACTGGCGGATGAAATGAACATGAGCCGGTCAAATCTGCTGCGCAAGGTGAAGAAGCTGACGAAACTTTCCGCGAGTCAGCTGATCAGTCAGGAACGACTGAAACGCGGCATGGAATTGCTGCGAACTTCACTCTATAATGTTTCGGAGATATCTCATCAGGTTGGCTTTAGCAGTACATCATATTTTATTAAATGTTTCCGCGAATATTATGGTTATCCGCCCGGAGAAGTTGGCAAGAGGAGCAAAGAAGAATTGAATTCCATTCCGGATGATTTACCGGCTCAGATATTTGTGGATACCACCCGGAAACGGAGAGTTATGATCGTTAGTTCTGTGTTGGTATTAGCCGCACTCACTGCGGGATGGTTCCTATATATGAACTGGTCTTCCTGGTCTTCGTACCAATCTAATGCCATTGAAAAATCAATTGCTGTTTTACCTTTTAAAAACGATAGTAACGATTCATCGAACCTTTATTTAATCAATGGTTTGATGGAATCCACGCTCAATAATCTTCAGCAAATGAAAGGTTTGAGGGTGATCAGTCGGACTACTGCTGAGAGGTATCGGAACAGTTCCATGTCGATTCCGGAAATGGCGAAGGAGCTGAACGTGAATTATTTTGTGGAAGGTAGCGGACAGAAAATGGGCGACCACATTGTATTGAACATTCAGTTAATAGAAGCGGCTACCGATAAACATTTATGGGCGAAGCAATATCGGAAAGAAACCAAAGATATTTTTGCCTTGCAGCAGGAGATTGCTCAAAACATTGCCGAGGAAATTGAAGTAATTATTACCCCGGAAGAGAAAGAGCAGATCGAAAAAATTCCAACCGATAACTTGGTGGCGTACGATTTCTATCTGAAAGGAAAGGAATTATTTTATGAAAGTACCGGTGAAAGTCTGGCGAAGTCGATACCCTATTATAAAAATGCCATTGAACAAGACGACCAATT
>JANMRZ010000112.1:0-94322 GCA_031388805.1 Chryseolinea sp. | reverse complement strand
CCTGCATCTGTAAAAGAACAATTCACAGAAAAAGAAATTAATCCTTTATTAAGTCTCGATGAGTGGGAAGATGCTGTACTGGAACGTTATCCCGAACCGGATATTCCTGCAAAAGCAAAAGATGATTTTAGAAACTATGATGATCCTGCAAGAGATACGGTGAGAGAATTTTACCGATTAAATCATACTTACCAGACTTACGATTTTGTACAGGAGAAAAGAACTGATTACCTGAAATTCGATAAGAAACAAATGCCCGTTTGGGAGGCCTTCAATTTTTTAAATCAATTGGTAGATGATTCTGATCCGGATACAGATCTCGACCAATTTCAGCACCTGCTTCAAACATCCGAAGCGATACGTGCAGATGGCCATCCCGATTGGATGGTATTGACAGGACTCATGCATGATATGGGGAAGACGCTTTGTCTTTTTGGTGAACCTCAGTGGGCCGTCGTGGGAGACACTTTCCCGGTTGGATGTGCTTATTCCGATAAGATTGTGTATCCTGAATTCTTTAAAAATAATCCTGATTATAACAAAGCATCTTACAATACCACCCTGGGAGTATACGAAGAAGGTTGCGGTTTACGCAACGTTCATATGTCCTGGGGGCATGATGAATATGTGTACCACATGGTGAAGGACCGCATTCCTGATGAAGGACTCTACATGCTTCGTTACCATTCTTTCTATGCACAGCATCGTGAACATGCCTATGATCATTTGATGGATGACCATGATCGCAAAATGTTTGAGGCTGTCAAGCTTTTTAATCCGTACGATTTATACTCTAAAAATCCGTATCCACCTGACTGGAAAGTACTGCGTCCTTACTATGAAGACTTAGTGGCGAAATACCTTCCTTCTACTCTGAAACTCTAAAAGAGAAGAAAAGGATTGTTCATTTGAGTGAGGCCGATGATATAGTATAATCATTGAGCCATGAATTGTATTTTCAAAACAAAACAGAAATAGATGCATAAACTTTACACAGCGGATTATGTGGTGTTCATATTATACTTTGTGCTGGTCTCTGCATACGGTTATTACATTTATCAAAAGAAAAAAAGTGCAACACCAAACTCAAATGATTTTTTCCTTGCAGAAGGATCTTTAACCTGGTGGGCGATCGGGGCATCGTTGATTGCCTCCAATATTTCTGCTGAGCACTTCATCGGTATGTCTGGCTCTGGTTTCGCATTGGGCCTGGCCATTTCAACGTATGAGTGGATGGCCGCAGCCACATTGATTATCGTTGCTGTCTTTATTATTCCTGTTTATTTAAAAAATAAAATTTATACCATGCCGCAATTCTTAGCGAAGCGGTATAGTAATGGAGTGAGTACAGTGATGACTGTGTTTTGGTTACTGGTCTACATCTTTGTTAACCTCACTTCTATTATCTATCTGGGCGCGATTGCCATCAACTCCATATCCACAATAAGTTTTGGTTGGTGTGTCGTTGGCTTAAGTGTTTTTGCTGTAGTTGTTACCCTTGGTGGAATGAAAGTAATTGGCTACACCGATGTAATTCAAGTAGCAGTTTTAATATTAGGTGGATTGGTAACAGCATACCTATCACTAACATTGGTCTCTGAGAAGTTTGGATACGGCAGTGATGTATTAAAAGGACTTTCTATACTTCGCGAAAAAGCAGATACTCATTTTCACATGATCTTTGATAAAGACCATGCGTACTATAAAGATCTTCCCGGTTTATCAGTACTCATTGGTGGCATGTGGATAAACAATCTTAGCTATTGGGGATGTAATCAATACATCGTTCAACGTGCTTTAGGTGCTGACTTAAAAACCGCACGCAGTGGAATTCTCTTTGCAGCATTCCTAAAATTATTAATTCCAGTTATTGCAGTGTTACCGGGTATTGCCATGTATGTATTGCATAACGAAGGTATGTTTCAGCAAGAGATGATGAATGAGTTTGGTGCTATAAAACCAGATCATGCTTATCCAACGCTGATGAATTTATTGCCTGTAGGATTAAAAGGTGTTGCCTTTGCAGCACTCACCGCTGCAGTAGTTGCTTCACTGGCAGGTAAAGCAAACAGTATCTCAACAATTTTCTCACTTGATATCTACAAGAAATACATTAATAAGAATGCCAGTGAAACTACTATTGTACGCACCGGAAGATGGGCGGTTATTATCTCTATGGTGCTGGCGAGTCTTGTGGCTCCAGCCTTAACAACATTAGACCAAGCTTATCAATTCATCCAGGAGTATGTAGGATTTATTTCACCTGGAGTATTAGCCATATTCTTATTAGGAATTTTCTGGAAGCGCACCACTTCAGCCGCTGCTATGGCAGGTGCTTTATTGACAATACCTGTTTCTACGATCCTAAAATTTCTTCCCGTTTTAACGAACGGAAAATTTCCGGATTATCCATTTCTCGATCGGATGTCGATAACGTTCATTTTCATTTTAATGGTAATGATTGTGATGAGCTTAATGAAATCAGAAGAAATAAATGAAGTACAGGTCGATAAGAAAATGTTCAAGGTAACACCAGGCTTTACTATTTACTCCATTATTATACTAGGGATACTCACTGCTCTTTATACTATTTTCTGGTAGTAAAAAAAGAGTGAATTCAAATGGAAACAAAACGATAACAAACTGAAATACTCACTCGATTGAATAAAAAATTTGATAATAAAACGATAATACAGACAGTCGTTTAAGGCTTTATTAAATAGAGAAACTTGCACCCAAATTAGATTCTGAATAAACCATGAATCTTAGGTTCAAAAACTCAATTTAAACTGAAGCGTATGAAAAAAAACTACTTGTACTTCGTAAAAAGAAAATTGGGAACGCTACGGTGTTTTCAATTTATTTTAGCGGCACTGGTCTTACTGCTGGGGAGCATTCCTCAAAATGTAACAGCCAGAAATCTGACAGCTCCTGTTAAATTCTCTGCAGAATTTATTCAAGCTCACACCGTAACTGGAAAAGTAACGGATCAAGATGGCATGTCACTTCCGAGTGTTAATGTTTTAGAAAAGGGAACAACGAATGGAGCGGTGACCGATGCAGAAGGTAAGTATACCATTACGGTTTCATCTGGTGAGTCGGTATTAGTTTTTAGTTTTGTAGGAACATTATCGCAGGAGATAAAAGTTGGTAATCAGAGCGAGATTAATGTTCAGCTTTTGTTCGATTCGCGTGCACTTTCAGAAGTTGTGGTGGTAGGTTACGGTACGCAGAAAAAATCTGATATAACGGGAGCGGTAAGTTCTTTAAAGAGTGAAAATTTTAACCAGGGGGTCGTAACCAATCCGGGGCAGCTTTTACAGGGGAAAGTTTCAGGTGTAAATGTTACCAGCGCCAGTGGCGAGCCTGGTGCTGCGCAAAATGTGATTATTCGTGGTGTTGGAAGTCTGCGTTCCGGAACTCAGCCTCTTTATGTTGTCGATGGTTTCCTGCTCGACAACTCTTCTCAGGGAGTTGCTACCAACCCGCTAAACTTCCTTAACCCAAACGACATTGAAAGCATAGATGTGCTAAAGGATGCCAGTGCAACAGCCGTGTATGGCGCGCGGGCCTCTAATGGTGTTGTTGTTATAACGACCAGGAAGGGAAAATCAGGAAAAACGGAAATGAATTTCTCCGCATCTACCGCCTGGTCAACGATGTCAGGAAAAATACCAGTGTTTAGTGCTGATGAGTTCCGCAGCCAAGTGGTAGCCGAAGGTGGGACGCTGAACGACTTTGGTGGGAATACGGATTGGCAAGAGGAATTGACTCAAACAGGTGTATCAAAACAGATGGATTTCTCTATCGGTGGGGCGACCACCGAGAAGTTCTCTTACTATGCATCCGTTGGCATTCAGGATCAGGAAGGAATTCTGAAGACTAGCGACCTGAAACGTTATTCCGGAAAGTTGAACATGAGTCAAAAGGCAATCAACGGACGGCTGAACGTTGATTACAATCTAACGGCCTCTCACATGGAAAACTTGCGCCCGAACATAGGCGCCACCATGAGTGACATGCTTAACATGAATCCAACTATTCCGGCTTATACCAATGGTGAGCCAACTCTGCTGACTACGAATGCTTTAAATCCTTTGAAGCGATATGAGATCTATAGTGATGAGGCTATCAATAACCGAATTCTCGCAGGCATTTCACCATCAATAGAAATAGTAGACGGCCTTGTGTATAAGTTGAATCTTGGTGTTGACTACTCCGCTACAAACAGAGATGAGCAGTACAAACCATTTCCATCTGTTATAAATGAATCGAATATTTCAAACGGATCACTGTCAACATCCATCAGCACAAATACAAATAAACTGGTGGAGAACACACTTACGTATAATTGGCACAAGGGTGTTCACAATGCAATTCTATTGGCGGGACACTCTTACCAGAGCTTTTTGGAAGAGAACAGGACCTTCAACTATAGCGGCTTCGCTAACAACAATATTGAGCCTAAGTATCAGGATCAAACCAGCACCACGGCCTATCCAACTTCCGTGAATGCGTCTGCTGTTAAAAACGAGTTGCAATCATTTTTTGGAAGACTAAATTATTCCTACAACGACAGGTACTTGTTTACGGCAACACTTCGTGCCGATGGGTCCTCCAAGTTTGGAGAGAATAACAAGTATGGCTATTTCCCTTCTGTAGCCCTGGGATGGAACATCAGCCGAGAGAATTTTATGAGTACCTCGTTTTTTAACAACCTTAAGGTACGCGCAAGCTGGGGTCAAACGGGTAACCAGGAAATTCCCTCCAAAATCACAAAAACCAGCTACACTGAAAACAGATTAATAACCGGTAATGACAGCTACAATACATATCCATTAGACCCGAATGCTACTGCCATTGGTGATTACCCATACGGTATAGCCTATACGCGCCTGGCCAACCCTGATCTGCAATGGGAAGTATCGACACAAATAGATGCGGGTATTGATTTCTCGGTCTTGGACGGTCGATTGAGTGGTAGTTTAGATTATTTCAATAAGGTGTCATCCAATATACTGTTGGAAGTTACGCCATCTGATCCCGTACAGCCTACTTCTACCTACTGGACGAACATCGAGAACATGAAAATCCACAATAATGGTATCGAGTTGGCGCTGGAGTATAGTGATAATACAACTGGTAACTTCACTTACACCATAGGCGGTAACATTACCTACATTCAGAACAAGGTTAAAGATTCACCCTATGCGGTACTGACCACTGGTGCTGCACAGGGTTCTGGTCAAACCGGTGCCACTATTAATGGCTACATTAATAATGAGCCCATTGGAGCATTCTACATGTTTCAATTTGAGGGTATTGGCTCCGATGGACTCAACGTGTTCAAAGACGTTGTTCCCGATGGGGCATCATTGGACAATGACCGTACCGTGGTTGGCAGTGCCATTCCAAAGTTCATCTACGCGTATCATCTAAACTTTAACTACAAGAATTTTGCTTTGGGACTTAATTTTAATGGTGTAGCCGGAAACAAAATTTACAATCATACTGCCATGAGTCTGTTTACAAAAGCACAGTTAACCAAGTCTAATAACACAACTGATTTTGCTGTACAGTATCCTAATGAGGTCATTTCAAACGCCAATACAGTATCCACACGTTATTTGGAAAGTGGGGCTTTCATGAGATTGAACAACGCAACGTTGTCTTACAACCTGACTTCAGAAAAAGTTGGATTAAGCCATATTTTCCGAAATGCCCGTTTTTCTCTAACCGGCCAAAACCTGTTCATAGTAACGGATTATTCAGGGTTTGATCCTGAAATCAATACCGGATCAACGATGGGCGGGATTCAAACTTTTGGGATTGACTATTTCACGTATCCAAAAGCAAAAACATTCCTGATCAGTCTTAACCTAACATTTTAGAGGGAAATGAATGGTTCTCTTGGTAACAACAAAATAGAAATCAAATGAAAAATATAAGATTAAATAAAACACTACTACTCAGTACATTCTTATTCGCATTATTCGGATGTACCGCTTTGGAAGAAGAAATTCTTGATGAGTCTCTTACAGGAACCGGACAGGCGGAAGTTGTCAGCGGCTCGATAGCGCCAGTGTATGGCAAGCTCCGTCAGGTTTGGTTGCATACTGTTAACTTCGGACTGCAAGAGGTTGCCTCCGATGAAGCCATCCTCCCTTACAGGGGCGGCACAGATTGGTACGATGGCGGAAAGTTCATTGCGGTTCACCAACACCTTATGACTCCCAGCAATGCGTTGGTTGGAGACACGTGGACGCACATAACATTATGCCTGGCCCGGGCGGTAGCTGCTGAAGAAGGATTGAAAGCTGAAGTAGAGAAAGGTAATACCGAAGCTCAAAATGCTCTTTATGAAATGATTGCTATGAATGCATATCTCAACATGATGGCACTTGACAATTGGGGGCTTGTGTTCAAAAAAGATCGTTCAGATCAGGTATCCGAAATTCTAAGAGGACAAGAAGCCATCGATTACATTGAAGGTAGACTTTTGTCTGTCGTTGATGTTATCAGTAGCAGCAACGGCCCCGGCCGACTTAACAACGATGCCGTGCGTGCTTTGCTGGCTCGGTTGTACTTGAATGCTGCTGTGTATCGCGATCCTTATGGAACACCCGACTTCAAGCAGGAGGACATGGATAAAGTTATAGCGTACACAAGCGATATTATTTCGGGATCACGCACGCTGTCACCTGAATACTTTGATTTGTTCAGCGATGATAACCATACTAATTCTGAACTCATTTTTGCGCTTGACCAGAGAGGTTTACTGGAAACCGAGCATAGCCGTTGGGCCTATTGGTCAATATCTGGCGATCAGGTTCCAAGGCCGGAGTTCCCAAGCACCAGGGGAACCGATGCCACAGCTGCTACTACTGATTTTATTCAGACTTGGGTTGATGCCTATGGCAGCGTAGATGCTGCAGTGGCTGATGCTCGCTTTTTTAAAGAGAACACCATCATACCCGAAGAACTTAAAGATCTTACCGGGGTAACTCCATCGAATGATTCAGAGCACTATTACTGCGTAAATGCAACTGATTTTGAAATCGATAGAGGAATACTTCGCGGCATTATCTGGGGGCCTAGAAAAGATGCTGGAGGGAATATTATGAAATGCGATGATGGAAAGGTCAGGATATATCCGGTTATCAATAGAAGAACCAGCGGTGCAAATCTCCGGTATGTGGACCACTCACTTCAGGTAGATTTTACCGCTGAAGGTAGTTTACACAACACAGGTCACAGATTTTCAAAATATCAGTTCAGCCACACGGCCACCAACTGTTGCTCCTACAGCAGTGTTGATCTGGTCTTGATTAGGTTGGGAGAGATTTATTTGATGCGCGCTGAAGCGAAGCTTAGAAATGGAGACAACGCCGGAGCGTTGGCGGATATAAATACCTTACGAACTTCGAGGAATGCTCGTCTCGCGCAGACTCCGCAAGCGTTGACTTCTGTTGACCTCGATGTATTGTTTCGCGAATCGGGATTTGAACTTTACTGGGAAGGTCTAAGACGAAACTATCAAATACGGTTTGGCAAATATGAGGGAAGCTGGACAGATAAAACCGATAATGATGTTCACAAAAGATTGTTCCCAATTCCACAGAAAGCAATTGACGGTGCCTCTAGTCAAAAAGGATTTTTAGTGCAAAATCAGGGATATTAATGTAGTAGTCCCACTGTCCACGGTCGACAGTCCACAGTCCAGGTAGCAATTACCGTGGACAGTCGACTGTGGATCGTGGACTTTTCTTAAACCACAACCATGAACACTACGCTACCTAAAATATTTCTCTTACTTCTGATAACACTCAGCGCTCTTGTAAGCGAAGCGCAAACGGAGAAAAATCAATCAGCCAAACTTCAAGTTAATCCGCAAGCTCTCAATTTTATTGTAATGGGTGATTGGGGAAGAAATGGTGAAGACCACCAAAAACAAGTAGCAGCTCAAATGGGTAAAACGGCATCAGAAGCAAGTGTCGATTTTGTTATTGCTACTGGCGATAATTTTTATCCCAAAGGCGTTATCAGTGAGTTCGATCCGCATTGGAAATATTCGTATGAAGATATTTACACTGCATTCTCATTGCAATGGGATTGGCATCCCGTATTAGGTAATCACGATTATGGAGCGAACCCAGATGCACAGGTAGCGTATTCAAAAATTAGTCGCAGATGGCAAATGCCTGCGCGGTACTATTCAAAAAAATTCATTCTCAATGATGATACAACTCAACAAGTTCTCATTGCCTTTATTGATACTACTCCACTGATCAAAAATTACTACAGGGGCACAGGTCATGCTGTTCATGGACAAGACACTACCGCTCAAAAAGTCTGGTTAGAAAAAGTACTGGCTAATACTTCGCCCAATATTAAGTGGAAGTTGGTTGTTGGTCACCACCCCATGTACACTGGGGGAAGCAGAACAGAGAATCATGACACACGATCCATCCGCAGCTCACTTCAGCCTCTGTTCGAAAAATATAAAGTAGATGCATACCTGGCAGGACATGAACACAGTCTTCAACATATTAGCGGGCCAATAAAAACCGTACATCATTTTATTTCGGGTGCAGCCTCAGAACGTACTCCGGTTAGAATGCTGCCCGCAAGCAAGTTTGCTATTTCTGAATATGGCTTTATGCTATTCTCAGCTATGCCTGATAAAATTCTTGTTCAGGTTATTGATCACAAAGGAGGTATTCTTTATACAACTTCAATCGTAAAGTAGCTGTAACTTTGAACTTGAAATCTTAAACCTCGAACTTCATACCTGAAACCACATCACCATGTTAAAGTTCACCCTATCACTTCTATTTTCCTTTGTTATTCTGATCACGTCAATTGCACAAGAGTATACTTCGTCATCCATTTTTGCGCACAACGATTACGTTCACCCCATTCCATTTTATACTGCATACTATCAGCAAGTGGGATTTATTGAAGCGGATGTTTTTCTGCAACAAAACGAGTTGATGGTGGCTCACACAAAAGAGGAAATAGAAGAAGGCAAAACACTTGATGAACTTTACTTTAAACCACTTCTGCAAAAAATCACAAAGCACGAAGGATTTGTTTATGCTAACCATACCAAATCACTTACCTTAATGATTGATTTGAAAACAGATGGTGTTGCTACTTTGAGTGAATTAGTGAAGCAACTGAAGAAGTATTCAAAATTACTTTCGTGTTCAACATTGCAAATTGCAGTGAGTGGAAATGTGCCCGATCGTTCTCAATGGAGCAACTATCCAGACTTTATACATTTCGATGGAAGGCCTGGCATAGCGTACACCGAGAATCAATTAAGTCGCATTAGCATGATCAGCACAAGTTTTAAAGATCTTGCACAATGGAATGGTAAAGGTGTTCTTACTCAATCTGAACATGAAAAGCTCACAACACTTATTGATGCAGTACATGTCAAAGGCAAGAAGATAAGATTTTGGGGCGCACCTGATTTTGTCAATGCATGGTTAACGTGGATGAAATTGAAGGTAGATGTAATCGGCACAGATGATGTATCAGGATTATCCGACTTTATAAAAAGTAAATCAAAAAATACTTTTCAGAACACTAACATTCATCCAGTCTACCAACCTAAGTATTCATATACGAAGTCATCTATTCCAAAAAATATTATACTGATGATTGGCGATGGAATGGGACTAACTCAATTATACAGTGGGTATACTTCCAATCAGGGTAAGCTTAATATTTTCAATTTGAAAGACATTGGCTTTTCAGTAACTACCTCCACCGATAGTTACATTACTGATTCGGCAGCAGGCGCTACGGCAATGGCCACAGGTAGCAAAACAAAAAATCGTCACATTGGAGTAGACTCATTAGGTAAGCCATTGCTCACCATCTCGGAGAAATTGAAAAAAAAAGGTTTTAAAACGGCTATCATTTCGGCCGGAGATATTACCGATGCTACACCTGCGGCATTTTATGCACATAAGCCTGAGCGAAGTTTAAATGAAGCCATTGCAAACGACTTTATATCAAGCGGAAACGATATTCTGATTGGAGGTGGATCGTATGCCTTTAAGAATCGTAAAGACGGAAAAAATTTAATAGCCAATCTTACTCAATTGGGTTATACTGTCTCCACTTCGTTCAGCTCCATTGACACTATTCAAAATAAGAAATTTGTGATACTGGATGATGCAGCCGTAGTCTCCAAAAAAGATGGTCGGGCCGACTTTCTTACTAAATCATTGGTAAAAAGCATCGCCACATTTCAAAAACAGCCAGCTCCGTTTTTTATTATGGCAGAAGGAGCACAAATAGATTATGGCGGACATAATAACGATATGGCATATGTAGTACGCGAAGTATTGGATTTTGATCAGGCAGTAGGTGAAGCCATGAAGTTTATTGATCAGAATGGAGAAACTCTGCTCATCATCACAGCCGACCACGAAACCGGTGGATTAACGTTATTGGATGGAAACATTTCCAAAGGATACGTTCATGGAAATTTTAGCACAAATGACCATACGGCAGTTATGGTTCCAGTTTTTTCCTACGGTCCCGGTTCTGAAAATTTTAAAGGTGTCTATCAAAATACAGAGATAAACAGGATGATAGCTGAGCTGTTAAAGTAGGCGAGTTTCACGATTCAGTACCGCTGCATCTCCATTTCCCTCATTTCTCAACTTCATTTTTTAGGAAACTCTTGCAGATGATATTTCGTTGAGTAGCTTTGTAACACAAAGTACTTTCAAATGAAAGAAATTCCGGAATACGAAAAAGACCTTGCTTCCATCCGCACCATAATGGAGCGATCAGTTAAGTTCATCTCCCTCAGTGGAATATCAGGCGTACTGGCAGGTATTTACGCAATTCTTGGAGCCGTTGCAGCTTATTTCATAGTTCATTACCCTATCTCCCTTCTTAATCAGCGTGTTTATTCCATTAATGATTTCGAGACTTTGTCTCAACTAACACTCATTGCCATTGTTGTACTCATTGCTTCACTCGTAACCGGTTTCTGGTTTAGCTCTCGCAAAGCCAAAAAGTATAATGAGAAGCTTTGGAATGCTACCAGCAAAAAACTATTCATCAATCTTTCCATACCCTTAATAACAGGTGGCCTTTTCATTTTAATCTTATTGTATACAGGGCATTTCGGAGTTGCTGCTCCTGCCAGTCTTGTATTTTATGGACTAGCACTCATTCAAGGTAGCGCCAATATGTTTGATGAAATTCGATACCTCGGTATATCGGAAATAATATTAGGCTTAGTGTCTGCCCTGGTTCCTGGTTACGGATTAATTTTTTGGGTTATTGGTTTTGGGATTTTGCATATTGTCTACGGAACAATCATGCACAATAAATACGACCGGTGAAAAATCTTTTCGAAAACCTGGATAGAGTTTTAGAACACCGCGCCCGATTGCAAATCATGTCGGTGCTGGTAACAAATGATTCGTACGATTTCAATTCGTTAAAAGAATTATTGGGTTCAACCGATGGGCATCTTGCCTCACACATGAAGGCATTGGAGAAAGAGAAATACGTCTCTATTACCAAATCATTTGTAGACCGCAAGCCCAATACAAAATACAAAGCAACAGCAAAAGGGATAAATTCCTTTAAAAAACATTTGGACGCACTGGAGGCTTTGGTAAAACAGCAGAAATAATTTTTTTATCCTTATACTTTTAAATTCAAAGTACTTTTAAATAGTTGATATGAAAGTAAAGATGATTCTCCCGGCATTAACAGAAGCTGAAAGTCCGTTTTGGAGACCGATAAAGTATTCTCTCTTTCCTCCACTTGGTTTGGCAACGTTAGCCGCTTACCTATCACCTGAAGATGAGATTGACTTACAAGATCAACACGTTGAAACAATAAGCCTCAACGATTCACCTGAATTGGTAATCATTCAGGTTTACATTACAAATGCCTATCGTGCCTATTCATTTGCTGATCACTATCGAAAGCAAGGTGCTTATGTAATTCTTGGAGGACTCCATGTTACCTCATTACCAGCAGAAGCAGAGCAGCATGCCGATTCTATTTTTCTTGGCCCCGGAGAAGAAACCTTTCCTCAATTTCTAAAAGACTTTAAAGCAGGAAGGCCTAAGAAAAGATATTCGTCCTCCGTAAGAACATCGGAAAGCATACCTCCTATCCGAAGAGATCTTATCAAGAGACATTTATACCTGGTACCCAATTCAATTGTCGTAACACGAGGTTGCCCTCACCATTGCACTTTCTGTTATAAAGATGCATTCTTCGAAGGTGGAAAATCTTTCTACACACAAGTTGTGGATGATGCGTTAGCTGAAATTGAAAGGCTACCGGGTCGTCACCTTTATTTTCTAGATGATCACTTACTGGGTAACGTAAAATTTGGTTCTGCTTTGTTTGAAGGTATGAAAGGGATGAACCGCGTATTCCAGGGAGCTTCTACTGTTGATGCCATTCTTCGAGGTAATCTTATTGAAAAGGCCGCAGACGCAGGACTGCGAAGTTTGTTTGTTGGCTTCGAAACGTTCTCTCCTGAAAATCTTAGGCAAAGCAACAAAAAACAAAATCTGTTAAAGGATTATAAAAAAGCCACGAAGAGACTTCATGACTTAGGAATCATGATCAACGGCAGTTTTGTATTTGGTCTGGATGAAGATAATAAAGATGTATTCAAGCGCACAGTTGAATGGGGAGTTGAAAATTCAATAACAACCTCCACGTATCACATTCTAACGCCTTATCCCGGAACACAGCTTTATGCAGAGATGAAACAACAAGGTCGCATCCTCACCAACAACTGGGATTTATACGATACACGACATGTTGTGTATCAAACAAAAAACATTTCTGCTGATGAATTGGAGCAAGGGTATCATTGGGCGTACAAAGAATTCTACTCATGGAGTAACATTGCAAGTGCCAGCATAAAGCACGATTCAATCAAACACATGCTAAAACATTTTCTCTATAGCGGAGGCTGGAAAAAATTTGAACCGCTCTGGAATTTTATCATCAAGACTCGCAACCTCAATAATATGCTTCCTGTTCTGGAATCTATTTTGTCCAAAATAGATCACAACAAGACTGAACTGGATCGAGAAGACTCAACTAATGCAATGGAAAAACAACACGTATTTACTCAAATCTTAAATCAACAATAAATTAACATTCAAATCTATGGAAACCGTACCCACACCTCCGCTCAACATCTTTGAACGCCTCAATCAATGGATTCAGGAATCGATCATGGTAAAACTTATGTCGATCGGATTTTTGATTCTGATCTTGCTCATTCCATCCTCCTGGATTCAGAGTCTCATAGATGAGCGACAACAGCGATCCGCTGAAGTCGTGCAAGAAGTAACCGACAAATGGTCGGGCAGTCAAACCTTAACCGGTCCTGTGTTGGTAATTCCATACATCAAACAGGAAATTATCGATCGCGGAAAAGATGGAACAGAAATCCGCGAGCATATTGAAAAGGCATTTTTCCTACCAGAAGATCTTTCAATTGAAGGAGATGTGAAACCACAAATACGTCATCGCGGAATTTTTGATGTGGTTGTATATGAATCAAGTCTTCAGATAAAATCAGATTTTCAACAACCTGATTTTAAAGCACTGTCCATACCTGAAGAAATGGTACAATGGAAAGATGCTTATATGATCTTCGGTATCACTGATCTGCGAGGCATTAGTGACAATCCTACTTTTCTAGTTGGCGGAAAACCGTTCAACACAGAACCCTCTAATAATTTGGCAATCGCTTCCAAAAGTTACAATAATGAAAGTGAAGCCGTAGTTGCGGATCTAAGCAACGAAATAAGCTCAACGTATTCCAGCAAAGGAATTATGACCAAACTCAACTGGGATAACAAGGATAGCTTTAAGAAAGACGTTTCCATTAAACTGAATCTGAAAGGAAGCAAGCAGTTGGATTTTGTACCTGCTGGTAAAACTACCAATGTAAAAATTTCGAGTACCTGGAGTAATCCTAGTTTTGATGGAGAGTTTCTTCCTGACACTAGCGAAATTAAAGATTCCGGATTTTCTGCCTCGTGGAAAGTACTTCATTACAATCGCCCGTTTTCGCAACAATGGAAAGGTAACGAACAAACCTTGAGCGGTTCTGAATTTGGAATGAAGTTGCTACTTCCTGTAGATCAATATCAAAAAAGCTCACGTACTTCAAAATATGCTGTGTTGATTATACTACTAACTTTTGTTTCGCTCTTTCTGGTTGAGATTACACAAAAGATTAGAATACATCCATTTCAATATATCCTGATCGGAGCAGCACTCATTATTTACTACTCACTCTTGCTAAGCTTCTCTGAACACCTTGGTTATAATATTTCCTATATTATTTCATCGCTCGCAACTGTCACACTGATTGGTTTGTATTCCACTACATTTCTTCGCACGAGAAAGCTTTCGTATCTATTCACAATTCTACTGGTAATATTCTACGCGTTTATATACGTTATCATCCTCCAGCAAGACTTCTCATTATTATTAGGAAGCATTGGTCTATTCCTTATTGTTGGTTTGGTGATGTATTTCTCTCGCAAAATAAATTGGTATAAAGAAGCAACTGTTTAGAAACAAAAAGCCTCCCGTTGATCAACGGGAGGCTTTTTGTTTTAATTATTTTCAAAATTACTCTTTATCCAAAAAAGGATAACGATAATCTACAGGCGTTACAAATGTTTCCTTAATGGTACGGAATGAAGTCCAGCGAAGTAGATTCACTTTCGCTCCTGCTTTATCGTTTGTTCCGGATCCTCTTGCTCCACCAAAGGGTTGTTGTCCTACTACAGCACCTGTTGGTTTATCATTGATGTAGAAGTTTCCAGCAGAGTTCTGAAGTTTGGTTGTTGCCAGTTCAATAGCGTATCGATCTTTTGCAATGATCGATCCTGTAAGAGCATAGGGTGATGTGCTGTCCACCAGTTCTAAAGTTTGTTCAAAATTTTCAGCGTGATAAACATAGACTGTAAGTACAGGTCCAAAAATTTCTTCGCACATGGTGAGTGATGAAGGATCTTTCGAAACGATTACGGTCGGTTCAATGAAATAACCTTTCGATTTATTATACTTCCCTCCTGCAATAATTTCGTTCAATGGATTTTGTCTTGCCTTTTCTATATAGCCGGTAATCGAATTGAAAGCTTTCTCATCAATCACGGCATTGATAAAGTTTCCAAAATCTTCTGTACCCCCTACCTTAAATGACTTTAAATCTTCGAGTAAATATTTTTTTACATCATCCCATAAATTAGATGGAATGTAGCACCGCGATGCAGCAGAACATTTTTGTCCCTGATATTCAAATGCACCGCGCGCCATGGCGGTTGAAACTTGTTTGGCATCGGCACTCTTGTGTACCATGATAAAATCCTTACCCCCGGTTTCACCAACAATGCGCGGATACGATCTATACTTCTGAATATTTGCGCCAATCGTTTTCCACATGCCTTGAAAAACTCCAGTACTTCCGGTAAAATGGATACCGGCAAAATCTCTATGATTAAAAATTACATCACCTGCAGTTGGTCCATCAACATAAACAAGATTTATTACACCATCCGGAAGACCGGCTTCTTTTAATACTTGCATGATCACATACGCTGAATACACTTGCGTGTTTGCTGGTTTCCACACAACGGTATTACCCATCATCGCCATACTGGTTGGTAGGTTTCCGGCAATCGCTGTAAAGTTGAACGGGGTAAGTGCGAATGTAAATCCTTCTAATGGTCTGTATTCAATTCGATTCCAAACGCCAGGAGATGATTCCGGTTGTTCGTGATAAATCTGCGACATAAAAAACACATTGAAGCGCAAGAAGTCAATCAACTCACATGCCGAATCAATCTCGGCCTGATATGGACTTTTCGATTGTCCTAACATGGTGGCCGCATTGATTTTATATCGGTATGGACCCGCTAGAAGATCGGCAGCCTTTAAAAAAATACTCGCGCGATTTTCCCAACTTAATCCGGTCCACAATTCTTTCGCGCCTAATGCTGCATTGATAGCTTGCTCAACATGTGATGCATCGCCTTCATGAAAGTTTGCCAAGGTATGTTGATGATCATGCGGAGGCGAAAGACGTTTGGTATTACCTGTGCGTACTTCATCACCGCCAATAAACATGGGTATATCCAAAACCTGCGCACGCATTTCTTCAAGCGCTTTTTTTAATCCAGCGCGTTCTTTACTGCCTGGTGCGTAGTTGAGTACAATTTCGTTTTTCGGGAGAGGAACATTATAAAATCCGTTCGACATAAAATATAATGAGTTTAGGTTAATGCTTTAAAAAGATTGGGTCGTAAAGGTAATTGAAATCACAGAATTTGCAGAAGCTCATCTAACCTTGAAATTTCATGATGCAGGGTCTCGTTATGCGGAACGCTGTCGGGATTATAATACACCGTATCAATACCTGCTTTTTTCGCACCACCCATATCGGTAATTAAATTATCGCCAATCATCAGCGATTCATGTTTCTGAGCATTGTATGCCTGTAATGCAAATTCAAAAATTTCAGGAGCTGGTTTTCGATGTCCGGCTTTCTGTGAAGTGATAATGTGATCGAAATACCCGTGGAGATTTCCGGAGGTTAACTTTAAATTTTGAATTTCTTCGAAGCCATTCGTAATCACACTTAAGTTGTACGAACGATCTTTTAAATATTCCAATACATTAATAGCTCCCGGCATTAAGTTTCCTTTCTTCGGGCACGTCATCAAATAATCATGCGAAATATCGTGACTTAGTTTTTCATCGTAAGCATCGAATGCTTCCAGAATTTGTTTGAAGCGTTCCTTACGAATTACACTACTATCTATTTTTCCTGTGTCGTACAATACCCAAAGTTGAGCGTTTACCTCCTGAAAGCGTTGATGAAATGCATTGAAGTGATGCACTCCTTTCTCAGTAAGGTTATACTGGCCATACAACTCTTCAAGTGTTTCTTTTGAGTTGGTTTCATAATCCCACAGGGTGTGATCGAGATCGAAGAAAATGCAAGAATATTTTTTAGTAGACATTAGACTCTGGAGATTAGACTTTAGACACTAGACGTTAGATATTAGACTCGAAACTTTAAACTCTACACTTTCTTTAACCACTGCTGAACCTGAACATTTGTTACAGCTAACTCCCGATTAGTGAACAAGGTTTGATACGCCTGTTGATCCTTTTGAAGCTGCTGATCTTTACGGATAAACTGAAAAATCTGCCGAATAATGTCCTCCGCTTCATCTTTTACCTGGTAGAAAACCCAATTGTTGTAGCGTCTGAAACTCAGGATTCCCGAATTTTTGAGATAAATCAGGTGCCGCGAAGTTTTGGCCTGCGTAAAATCCAGTATTTTTTCGAGGTCGGAAATGCACATCTCGCCATTCATCACAATCAGCCCCAAAATGCGCAGGCGCGATTCATCAGCACATGCTTTAAAAATCTGGGATCCCAGCGTAAGGTTAAAACTTTTAAGCCTCATGTACCATCATAGCTCTGCCGGTAAAGGTATATAAATTAGGCTGGTGTAGGGCTTATATCTATATTTGAAAGTCACATAAAATGAAGGAAGTGAAGTCGAGCCGTTTCAATTTAATCGCCCTTTTTATAATAACCTTTACGGTTTTTACCATGACACAAACTGTTTTTGCTCAGCAAAAGCGTGTCATTCAATTATCCGGAGTTGTGTTGGGTCAGGATGACAGAGACAGTGTGATGACATTACCAGGTGTTCACGTTTATGTTCCCAAAGCTGGTCGCGGACAAACCACAAACAGCGTAGGTTTTTTCTCAATGCCGGTTTTAGTTGGTGATGAAATCATAATCAGCTTTGTAGGATTTGTGCGTCAACAATTTGTTGTTCCTGAAAACGCAACTGAATATCAAACCATTATTGTTACCCTTGTTCAGGATACAACCATGTTACCAGAAGTTGTGATTATGCCTTTCCCAACTGAAGAGGTTTTTAAGCAAGCAGTTTTAGCGCTTAATATTCCATTGGAAGACGGGCAGATTGATAAAAAGAATTTAAACGCAGAATTACTTGCGTTGATGATGAAGTCTACACCGATGGATGGATATCAAAACCAACGTTATTATCTAAATCAATGGGCAAGTTCTGCTACCAGCCGCTACCAGCCTGTTACCAATCCTTTTCTTAACCCTTTTAATTGGGCCAAGTTTTTCACTTCACTGAAAAAGGACAAGAAGAAGAAATAGCCTTCTTTGTCGGTTAAAATCATAATTATTATAATTGCAACCCGTAATATTTGAGTGTATAATCTTGCTATTTGCAAGATTAATTGATGCTTGAATAGAATGATGGTTTAGTTTATCGAGGTGTAGCGCAGCCCGGTTAGCGCACCACGTTAGGGACGTGGGGGTCGGATGTTCGAATCATCTCACCTCGACTTGTAGAGATTGTTTTAGGAAGATAATCTCTTATTCACTTCGTTATGTATCATGTTTACATTATTTTCTACAGTGCATCGTTGCACTGTTATTACGTTGGAAGCACTAGTAATCTTGCGTCACGACTCTACTCACAATCATCACAAAAGTAAATTCACAAGTAAAGGAATGCCTTGCATCCCGTCAAAGGTAGTGTGATTGAATGTTCAAATCATTTCACCCCGCAAAGAAAGAGCATTTACAGATTTTCAAAACTTGCACGCTTTTTTATTGATCATTGAATTGCATTTGAACTTGTTTCGAATGGATACAGAGACTGATCTATTTTGCATTGTCTGTGAAAGAACTAACCTGAAAACCGTTCAGATTATTAAATTTTAAGACTTTTTGTTAACCTGAAGGAAGTTCGTGCTATTCTTATTACATCCCATTTTGGAAGTGATACTCTTTTAAAATCCGAATTGAAAAATCCAGATCAGCGAACTGTTTTGTATTTTAGATTACAATTAAGGTAGGTCATGGAAAGATTCAGGCCATTCGAATCTCAATCATTCCCACAGGATATTTTGTCCGCTATGCTTGAGATTTCATCTCCACTGCAGTGGGTGTACGATATACAAAGTGGTAAGGGTGACTGGCGATCGTCACCTCAAAATATATCAAAATTCAATTTGCCTGAGAAAGATATTTCCATTGAAGCGTGGATGAACATTATCCATGAGGAAGACCGTGAAAAAGTCGTATCAAGTTTCCGATGTGCTCTTGAGGACAAATCGGTTACAACTTTTGAACACGAATACCGGGTTAACGGTAAAGACAGATGTTATTTTATCCGAGACAAAGTGAAGATTCAGCGCGCTGCTGATGGCAAACCCTTACGATGCATTGGTGCATGGAATGATATTACTGACACGTATGAGAGAACGGATCAGCTACAAAAATCGCTGCTCGTTCAGGAACAGTTAAGTCAGGAGTTGATTGAGTATCAACAAAAATTAAAAGTGAATGAAGAAAATCTGGAAGCGCTAAACGCAAAACTCAGCAAAAGTATGGACCTGCTTTCCGAGCGCGAGATCATGCTTAAAACGTCCCAGCAAATTGCCAAGACCGGAAGCTGGAAGTTTAATTTAAAGACTGGAAAATGTTCCTGTTCGGAGGAATTCTTTGTTATTTATGGTCTTGACCCGGACTTTGATCTAACCGATCCGGAATTTTTTTTAAAGGTATTGTATGGAACACAGAAAGGATCTGAAATATTAATATCTGTTGACAAACTCAGAACCCAGGGAACACCCTTCGATATTGTTTCGTCTGTCACAACACCGCTGGGCATTAAAAAGTACATACGGCTTGTTGCGTATCCGTTGTATGTTGGAAATAAAGTGACGGAAATTCAGGGAGTAGTACAAGATATTACAGCGTTTAAAGAAGCTCAGGAACAATTGCTTGCAAGCGAAGAAAAGTTTTTCACTCTATTCAAGTTTACACCGGATTTTATGTCACTCGCACGCGAATCAGATGGCGTGATTGTAGAGGTTAATAATAAAGCCGTGGCTGTGTCCGGATATTCCGAGAATGAAATGGTGGGAAAGACTGCACGTGAGCTGAACCTGTGGGTTAACCCTGGTGAACTAAACAATTTTTTTTCCGACTATTCCAATCATCACAAGGCAACATGTGAAACTGTGTGGCGAAAAAAGGATGGGCAGTTAATCTACATTATGTTGAGCTCGCTCCGGGTACAAGTAGGAGAAGAATACTTTCGACTGTCGCTGGTAAAAGACATCACGGCCAGGAAAGAAACAGAGGAACAACTACAGTTGAGTGAAGAGAAATTTAGTAAAGCCTTTAGCCTGAGTCCTGATCTAATGTCTATCATTCGAGAACAGGATCAGATAATTGTAGACGTAAATGAAAATGGAAAGACCATGCTTGGGTTTACACGAGAGGAAACTCTGGGCAAGACAACTGTAGAACTTAATCTATGGGTCGACCCAGAAGAGAGAGATAAGTATTATCAAATCTACAGAAGGGATCCTAACATATCGTATGAGGCACGCTGGCGCAAAAAGAATGGTGAAGTGATTTATGTGGTGATCAATGCGACAAGAGTTGAGTTGTATGATGAGCCCTACATTCTCTCTTCTGTGAGAGATGTTACCCGGCAAAAGGCAGTTGAAAATCTGTTGAGGCAAAGTGAAGCTAACCTTAATGCCACCGTAAATAATACCCGGTTGATGATTTGGTCGATTGATCTGAATTATATTTTGCTCACCTGTAATGAAGCGACCAAGCAGTACGTAAGTTATTACTATAAAGAAAATCTGGACGTAGGCGATTCGCTTAAGACAAAAATTCTGGATAAAATTCTGGATACAGAAACCGAAACATTTTGGAAAGATATGTACTCAAGAGCGCTTCAGGGCGAGGCCGTATTTCAAAACTATTCAGCTTTTGATCGTCATTCGGAAGTGTCACTGAACCCCATTCGGGAGAACGGAGTGGTTACTGGAGTAACTGTGTTTACTACCGATATTACGGAACGTATTGCACATCACCAGGAAGTGGTCAAAAATCTTGAGCAACTTGCCGAAGTAGAAAAAAAATTAGGAGAGGCCAGGGTCACGGCACTTCGTTCTGCCATGAATCCTCATTTTATTTTTAATGCCCTTAACTCAATACAATTTTTTATTTCTAAAAACGAACGCCAGGACGCGATACAATACCTGTCTACATTTTCAAAATTGATCCGTGGCATATTAACCAGCTCCGCACAAAATACGATCAAGCTTTCCGATGAACTCGACTTATTAAAACATTATATCAATCTTGAGCTCATCCGATTCGAAAAGAAATTTAATGTTGTATTTAATATTGATCCGAAATTAAATATGGGCAACATTGAGATACCTGCGTTAGTAGTTCAGCCGTTCGTTGAAAATGCAATTCTTCATGGATTATTTGATAAAAGATCAGAAGGCAATCTGAAAATATCCATCCTTAAGAGTGTTGATGATTTTATCCTTTTTGAAATAGAAGATGATGGTATTGGCCGGACAGCAGCCACGCAAATACAGGCGAAGAAAAATCTTGAGCACCACAAATCATTGGGTGTATCCTTGGCTGAAGAGAGATTAAAGATCATTAATTCTGACCCCCATCTTGCGATTGAAACAGAAGATCTCATTGAAGATGGAAAGCCAATCGGAACCAGGGTAAAAATATGGCTTCGCATACAGTAAAATCGGCTGGTAAATTGTAATTTAGAATACTCCCATTACAAACCTCTATGCTCAAATCTATCATTGTTGATGATGAGCCCAAATCCAGAGAAAACCTGCAAATTGTGCTTCAGGATTTTGTGAAGAACATTGCTGTTGAAGCTTTATGTGCTACCGTAGACGAAGCTGTTACTGCCATCAACAACACAAAGCCAGATATTGTGTTCCTCGACATTGAGATGCAGCAGGAGACTGGCTTTGATTTGTTGAATAAGATCCACCAGATTGATTTTGAAGTGATTTTCATTACGGCCTACGCTGATTATGCAATTAAGGCAATCAAATTTTCGGCTATCGATTATCTCCTTAAACCCATCGATATCGAAGAACTTAAGAGTGCCGTGCAAAGGGTTATACAAAAACGCGAAGGTAGAACTTCCGGGCGGCTGCAAATTTTACGAGATAATCTGACAGCCCCAAAGGAAAAATTAAAGATCGGATTGCCCACCGCCCACGGTATTGTTTTTACCAGTATTGAAAATATTTTATACTGTGAAGCTTCCAGCAACTATACGGTTCTGTATACGTCTGATGGTAAAGAATATGTGGCGAGTAAAACCCTAAAAGAGTATGAAGATTTACTAATCGAATATAACTTCTTTCGAATACATCATTCATACCTCGTTAACATTGGCGCTATTAAAAAATATGTAAAAGGAGATGGAGGCCATGTCATACTTACGAATGAGGTTTCATTGGACGTTTCAAAACGAAAAAAAGTTGACTTCCTGCATCATTATAATATGAGTATTTCAAAGTAGTGTGAAGCATTTCTACATCTCTCCACGTGCCAGTAAATCCCGGATGCTCAATTCCTGACCCACTTACTCATAACTTCTTTTACCGCATCCGATTTCGATTGAAATTCATCTCACGAAATCACTTAACCCAAAATATGTATGAAACTATTATCCTACACATGGGTACGCTATGCCCTGCTAAATCAAATCAACCAAGAGTTAACCGCTCGCAAAGCACAGATGATGGCTGCCGGGCAATTCATCCACGAGATCGAGCATGGAAATCTTGATGCCACCTATCATCTTTCCGACAAGAATGTGGTAGGAAACGAACTAGCTTCTTCACTGATTAGTATGCGTGATCAAATGAAGAAAATTTCTCAAGAGGAAAAACAACGGAACTGGGTAACGGAAGGGCTGGCCAAGTTTGTGGAGATATTGCGTTCCAAAAACAACAATCTTCACGAACTCTCGGATAGCATTATCAGCAATCTTGTAAAATATATGAACGCTAATCAAGGTGCGCTTTACCTGATCAATAACGACAATGTAAAAGACGAATTTATAGAACTGGTAGCCTGTTATGCGTACGGAAGAAAAAAACATCTGAACCAGCGCATTGAACTAGGTGAGGGTCTTGCAGGTCAGGCTGTCTTCGAGAAGTCAACTGTTTACATGACCAATATTCCTTCTGATTACATCAAAATAACTTCAGGGTTAGGGGAAGCATTGCCACGCAATCTATTGCTCGTACCCTTAAAACTTGACCAGAAAGTTTTTGGCATTGTAGAGATCGCTTCCTTTGAGATTATTCATTCTTATCAGATTCAGTTTGTAGAACGACTGGGTGAGAGCATTGCTTCAACCATTGCCTCTGTTAAGGTAAATCAAAGGACAGGAGATCTGCTTCGTGAAACTCAGGTACAGGCCGAGCAGATGCGAGCGCAAGAAGAAGAAGTTCGGCAAAACATGGAGGAACTTACTGCCACACAGGAAGAAATGCAGCGCATTTTAAAAGAGGTGCAGGGACAAGAGCGTTACATGAATGAATTGATCAATTCATCATCAGACTCTATCCTGGTTGTTGACAAGCAATTCAAAGTAGTGAGTGCCAACAAAACCCTGATTGAATCGTACGCGGCCATGGGGGTTGAAGTGGGGAAAGGATTTGATATTTTAAAACTGTTTAGTGAAGTGGATAGACCGAAATATATAGCCCACTATGAACGCTCGCTAAGTGGTGAAGGATTTCAGCTCACGGAACGATATCAGTCTCATGGCTTCGATTCGTATTTCTTGATTCAATATACACCCATTCGCAACAACGATGGCGAAGTGATTGCTGCCGCGGTATTTGCAAAGGACATCAGTGAAATGATGAAAGCTCAAAAGAATGCGGAAACCCTTGCTAACGAAGCGCAGCAGCGCAACGAAGAACTCAAAGCGCAGGAAGAAGAACTTCGTCAGAACATGGAAGAACTTTCGGCAACTCAAGACGAGATGCAACGAATCATTCTTGAGGTGCAGAGTAAAGAGAAATACCTGGATGATATTATCAATATATCAAGCGATGTCATTTTTACGGTGGACCGGGAATACAAGGTCGTTACATTTAATAAAGCTATGGCCGATGGCATGAAGATGTTAGGTCTTCAAATCACAAAAGGATTCCCAATACTCAGTATATTCGAAGGAGATAAATATTTGTTACAGAAAGCAAATTATGACCGCGCATTCAATGGAGAGAGCTTTCAACTGACCGAACATTTTAACCAACAAGGCTTGGATGTTTATTCCCTGATCAATCACGCACCAATCATAAATGACAAAGGAGAAATTTTTGCTACTGTTGTTTTTAGCAAAGATGTTTCAGAAATGCAGCGAATGCTCAAAGAGGTAAAGCAGAAAGAAAGCGATCTCAATGAATTGATCAATGCATCAGTCGATTCTATTTGGACGATTGACTGTCAGTACAAGCTGCTTAGTTTTAATAAGAATTTTGTAAACGTGTTTGCTGCCCGTCAGGTAGAGGTTGTAAAAGGCATGGACATGATTTCGGTATTGCAGACGGATGAGCATAAAATTCAGATTGATATCTATGCACGTGTTTTTGCCGGTGAAAGCTTTGAGCTTAACCAGGCCTTTACATATCAGGGTGTGGATACCCATGTAATATTAAGCTATAGCCCTTTGCGCAATGATAAGCAGGAAATATGTGGCGCTGCCATATTTGCCAAAAATGTCACCGCATTGATCAACGCACAAAGGGAGTTGGGGCAACGGATTCACGAATCGCAAAACAAAAATCAAGCGTTAGAGGCCAGGGGACGTGAACTCGCTTTTACCGATACTACCATGCTATATGAAATGGATACAGATGGTATAATCAAGGAAGTGGATGAAGCACCTTCAAAAATTTCCGGATACGAACGAAAAGACCTTATTGGCAAACCGCATAATACGCTTTGGCATCGGGATATGTCTCAAGAACTATGCTGTACCATATGGAACAAAATAAGACAAGGAAAAACTCTTCGCTTCATGTTAAAAACCAAAGCGAAAGATGGTTCAGCATTTTGGGCGGAGGCAACCGTTGCGCCTGTAAAAAATGAACAAGGAAAGATTGTAAAGTATTCAGTGATGCTCTATCACTTTACAGATGAAACCGTTGCCTCTCTGATGTTCGAAAGGCAGGCGAAAAGATTTGGTCTCCGGGCACAAGATTCCCGTCCTGCTAAAAAAGGACCAAGGAATGGTCATGCGAGAATGAAGGTCGCTTAGGTAAAACAAATTTATCTTAAAAAATTTGGATCCGTAAATCTTACGAGCGCGAACACTTTTTAAAACCAGAAATGATTAGCCATGCAAAGTAATTGTGAACAACGGGGCTTTATAAAGACTGAGGAAGAGTACAGAAAATTATCGTACATGTTTCCGGAATACATTTTTTTGGACAGAAATTATTATATAAAACTGGCTGGGAGAAATATTGAGGAATTACTGAACTATAGCTATGGAACGTTGAGAAATAAAAATATAAATTTCATATCCTACAAAGATGATCTTAAGTCAACCTTCATGATCCAGATCGCAGGAAATTTTTTTGAATGGCAAACGTATTTGCTCAAGGGTCATAATGAAGAGAATGTTCAGGTAGAAATTTGTGGCTTCCAGTGTCATACAAGACATAGTATATCACCGATTGCTATGCGGGTAAGAATCTCGCGAAACCACCTGGAGCATGCTGCAATTCCTGCCTTAGACAAATTAACATATTGGATGGCACATAATCTAAGAGGTCCGCTGGCAACAATTCAAGGTTTGATTAATCTTGCCCGCCTACGAAAAGACAATACTGAAATGGAGACCTACCTTAATTATATGTCAACACATGCCCAACGTCTGGACGATAAAATTCACCAGATGATTCGGATAGCAAATCGAATTATAAAGTAGTTTTAGATCATTATGTAACTGGTTCCGAATTTTACGGTCACCTCGACATAAAAAACAAAAGCCCCTGCATGCAGAGGCTTCTTGTTTTATGCAAGTAATTCAAACAACTTACTCCAATCGAACATTTTCTAACCCAAAAGAAAACTCGTTTTTTAAGTGTGATGTGTCTATGCCTGGCCCAACCGAAATTTGCAACGTCTCTACGTCATTTAGTTTTAATGATTCGTTTGAAGTTGTTCCTTCAAAATAATAATTTAAAAAACTGGGGTATGGTCTTGGTAGTGTTACCAGTTTCACCGGTCTTAAATCAGAAATATTCAAAGTGTAATCTTTAGCCGCTAAGTCATTTACTGTAATGAGTCCTCCATACGCATTTCCATTCTTTGTCACCAGTGCAACCTGGATAGCAAAAGGCTTTGCATTTAACAAGGAAGCCTTCACAATTAGTTTAGTAAGGTGTTCAAATTCATTTGCTCTTCCTTTAATTTTCTTTGAAAAATTATAACGCAAAGAATAGTCCTCGACTTTCTGACCATTCAAATTTTCAGAATCTACATTACCAAGGCTTGGAATTTTCATTGTCATTAATGCAGTATTGGGTTCGTTTCCTGGTAAAAGGTTTGATCCTCTTCTCCATTCCTTCGATACTTCATCTGCATCGGTGATAGCATTGAACAAATACAAACTATTCGTTTTTGAAACCACAGCAATTTTATAGGACTTATCATCCGGAGTATCCCACTTCGAAATTGGACCTATTGAGCCTGAAGGAAATGCTTGCGTTATTCCATCCTGCTTAACACGAATGGAGTAGGTTACATAACCTCGTTGAATTTCTGTTGATGGAATAGTCGCTTCGTAATCATACGCTGCTATGCGGCTCATTTCAATTAGCTTATTTCCGTTTGCTGAATTGATGTGCAACTGAACTAATTCAGGTATTTCTTTTGTAATCACTGATACTTTGATTTTCAAATCTGTATTCTCTGCGATCTCAGTGAATGGTGTGTGGAGTACATATGTTTTTTCTACTGATGTTTTAGGTGCAGTAAATTCATCTAATCTTATATTTCCTAATTTATTCTTACCTGTCACTTTAGTAGTTACACCATTCTTCACCAATAAGTAAACACCGGGGCGAACCTGAAAAGAATTTTCTGAATTTTCAAAATCTGAGAAGTTTCCATCAAGGGATATTACCTTAAACTGATTACCCAAATCAGGAAGTGAAATTTTGATTGGCCATATTCTCCAATTGATCACGGCTACTTCTTTCTTTAAATTATTTCGTCCGAAAATATTATCAACCCAAATGGCATCGGGCATAACTTCCAATCGCCAAACACCTTGCTCAACTTTATCTAAAAAATAGGCTCCCTTACCTTCATAGGTCACGATGGAAGAATTGCCAAAACCACTTATTGATTCTAATGCTTCTGGTTTTGTAGGTTTTGTAGTTGTGTTATTCGTGTATATGAATTTTTTATCCGTAACCATTTCCGCAAGATCATTTTCATAACTCACATGAAAGGAATCGAACGTAGCATTATCAGGATAGCGACCATAACTTTTATATAGTGAAACATTGTGAAAAACTTCTGACGCCAATTTTAAGCTTAATGCTTTTTGTGGTGCATAGACCAAATTCATATAGTGTGTGTTGTACTCTGTATTCGCGTACGCCATGTAGGTAGGATCGTATGCAAAGTGAGTTGCCCATTGTATTCCAGCTTCTCTGAAACTTCTTGCCATTGCAGGATAGATGTATGATCTTCCTATATCTGCAGCATCAAATTCATAAACAACTTTTGCAGATACTTTAAATTTTGGATCTGCTGCAAAGGGGATTGTGTATTGATCTACGTTTGGTAAAAAATTTCCACGCAACTCATGCTGTGCTCCCAATCCGGTTGGGTACCATTGAAATGTTCCTCCTTTAATATTAGAATTAAAATAGGCTTTGCTCAAATGTATGCTGTGACTGATATTGTAAAAGATGGGTTTCTTACAACCTGTCTTCTTCATCGATTTCACCATTCGATTAATAAACGTAGTCACTTCTGCTGGTGTACCTTTGTGATGTGGTTCATTGCTAATTTCAAACGCAATAATATCCGGATCACTTTTATAAGCTACCTTGGTGTAAGAGTTAACATGATTTAAAAACTGAAATAAATAATTCTCCTGTGCCTTAATAGCATCTTCATTTACAAGACAAGCATCTTTTCCATATTTAAAAGAAAAACCTGCCGTCTTTTCATCCTGATCAGGATATCCATTTCCCCAAAAAGCGATCGGTGTGAGCAATACTTTTATTCCACGCTCTTTCATCTTCATTACCATGTAATCGAAAAGTCGCAGATGCTCATTGTCAATCAGATTACCAACTGAATCACTAATCTCTGTATCCCACACGTGAACTCTGAAGGCATCGAAACCAAGACGGGCAAAATGATACACATCATCATCAATTGCTTTTTCAAGATCAATGTTGAGAGCTTTTGCTGAACGATAGCCATGAGCAAACGGAGCCGTATAATTTACCCCGAATCCATGCACTTCCTCTCTCGAATTTCCCCAGCGCATCACGCCATGTTTATCTACATATACGTCTGCAGTCTTTTGCGCAGTGGCGGACAAGACACAAACAATTAATAATACAATCGGAAAGAAAATATTTTTAGTCATGGTTTTCCAAAATAATTAGTGCATTGAACGATTGTTCACTGAAATTTAGATTTGAGTTATTACAGAGCTTAATTAATCCTGCTATTAAATCTTGAGAGAATGTAAAATAACTTTTAGATTTTATTCCTCTGTGTTTCTCTGTGCAAACCTCTTTGTGTTCTCTGTGGTGAAACTGAATGCTGCACCACCGAGAACACAGAGGAAATACACACAGAGAATCACAGAGTTTTAGAATGATGTTATAATCTCATTAAGAACTGGATTAATAGTCAGCCGTCATGTATTCCATTCCTTTGATTTTGTTTCCACTGTAATCAAAGAAAGTGCAGTTCTCCCAGGTTGATCCGGTTCCCCACAAGTCTTTCAGGTTAGAGGTAATCCATGCTGGCTCCCAGTACACCACACCTACACCTCCACCCTCTTTTACTTCTGTCGTTAATTTTTTCAAAAAATCATATTGACCTTGAATCGTAAAAGGAAAACCTGTGATTGGGGTCTGCCCACCAAATTGATTACCATAACTATCGTTACCAGTAGTTGTCCAGGGATACGCTGTTTCCAAAATGATGACATCTTTTGAATACCTGGATTTAAAACCAGAAACAGAAGTTGAAATATCATTCACGCCAACAGTTGTATGCCACAGTGGATAATATGAAAATCCAATCATATCAAAATCAGTAACCAATGCCTGACTCTTTATATTATCAAACCACCACTGAACATTTTTAGGATCGGCAACGTGCAAAAGAATTTTTGTTTTAATGGTTGTGGTCGCCGTTATATCGCGCACTGCTTTTATGCCGGCATTCAATACCTTCCCCATATTTTGCCATGATCCATCGCATACATTACAAGCAGGAAATCCTGTGGGTGGTTCTGAAAATAACATTCCACAATTCGTTTCATTGCCGATCTGAACCAATTCAGGAAGAAGACCCTTTGAATTCAGGTACTGTAATGTTTTGAAGGTGTAGTTGTAAACTGAATCTTTCAAGACATTAATATCTTTAATCTCTTTCCATGCAGCAGGGATGTATTGCTTTGCTGGATCAGCCCATTCATCTGAATAATGAAAATCTAATAACACTTCCATTCCTTGTGCCTTTGCTAACACAATGGATTTTTCTACATCTTTTAAATCGTTGTACAGTTGTGTACCTGCACCAGCATACACTTCTTTTGTCCACGTTGGATTATGCCAAAGACGTAGACGAACGAGATTGGTACCGTTTTCTTTAAATATCAGATACGGATCTTTTACTACATTCTGATCTTTGAACACACCCTCATGATCCAGGATTTGGTTGACATATGAAAGATCGGCTCCGAAATAAAGATCGTTCTCTTCTACAGGAGGCTCCACAATCGGATTGGGTTCATCACTGCCGCAAGACAGTAAAGAAAGTATGAACCAAAAGAATAGACTTGTTATCACAGTTTTCAAATTGAAAAATACGTTAGTTAAAAGAAATAGAAGCTGATCCACTCGATCAGCTTCGTTTATGCTATTTCATTATTGCAAAACCATTACGATGGACTTACCTGGTACATCGACCGAAATTTTATAGGAACCAGTATCTCCTACAAATTTAAAATTACCATCGGTATCTGCAGGATTCTGAAGTTTAGAATCTATCGATCCACCATCGAAGGTTGCCCAGTTGTACTGAGGATTTGCATCCCATGCTGGTGTATTGAAGAATCGGAAGATTCCATCTTTTGTAAAGGTAGCGATTGCTTCGTATTTGCCACCACCAAGACTCGCCACTTCTACTGCTTTTGCCAAATCCCAGCCACCCGTTGCATCCCCAATCATGTAAATTGGAGTACCTAGTCCAATGACAACCGTAAGATTATTTAAATCTACTGTAATGGTGTATTCACCTGTTTCGCCAACGACTTTAAAATTCTTATCACCATCATCCATGTTCACAAACATAGGATCAACCTGTCCTCCATTAAAATAGGTAAAGCCAATTGTTCCTTTACCCCAATCGGGCGCGGTGAAGAATCTGAATATTTTATCTTTCGTAAAAGTTGTTGTTGCTGTAAATACACCATCTTCCAATCGTGTCATCTCTACTGCTTTTGCTAAATCCCAACCTTGAACAGCATCACCAATCATATACAATTCAGGCTTCTCAGTTGCTTCCATAACGAGTGTTTTATTTTTCAGGTCTATCGTAATTGTGTACCAGCCTGATTCCCCACCAAAAATAAAATTACCATCGTTGTCACCACTGTTCGTTAGATTAGAATCGATTGAACCCGATTCAAATGTTGACCAGTTATATTGATTCGTATCATCCCAGGATTGAATAGTGAAAAAACGAAACTTCCCATTCTTTGTAAACTCAGCAGTAGTTTGATATACACTCGGTGCTATACTTTTTATTTTCACGGATAGTGGCCAGTCCCAACCTCCGGTAGCATCACCAATCATATAGATGGGAGGAAAATCCGTTGCATACGGTATCACTCCAAATTCAATGGTGTTCGAATAAACTGCGGTGACGTTGTTATTGATGATTGATCGAACACGAACTTCTACACTTGCCTCTTCATCAGGATCTAAACCGAGATTCAACAACGCACTATTCAATGCACCTACTGTTGTTGCTGCAGACAAGTTGGTTGCTGTTACTAAAGTCAATGCTGATTCAAAATCATTTCCTGCCTTAGCAATTTGCACTGTATAGGTTGTGGCTGCATCAAATCCAAAATCTGGCGAAGTCCAACTGAACGCCTCAAAATCATTTCCTGCTTCTTCAAGAGAAAGCGCATAGATTGAGTTCGACATATCGCTAAGCTCATTGGCACTTATATTTTGGTTGAGTTGAACTTTTAGCGAATCATCTTCACATGAAAGCAAACCAAACAGTGCACATAAAAATCCGATTACTACTATTCTGTTTTTCATTGTTGTAGCATTAATTAGTTATACTCTTCAACCACTTGCCTCATTGTAGGATTGGCTGCTAAATCCGATGAAGGAATTGGGAACCAATCTCTGTAACTGTCAGTAGCAACACCTTCCTTGGTATTTCCTTTCCAGCTCCATAGGTAATCACCACCGGTGAGTAATCCGTAGCGAACAAGATCGGTTCTGCGATGGCATTCCCAATACAACTCTCTTCCTCTCTCATCTAGAATAAAGGCTGTTGTTAGTGCTCCTAAGGTTATGTTTGCTGAAGTATTTCCATGTGCACGTTCTCTTAAATCATTTACATAATCAAGAGCCTGTGCAGTTGAACCACCGGCTCCACCACGCAACACTGCTTCGGCATACATAAGGTAGGCATCCGCCAATCTGAACATTGGAAAATCAGTATCAACAAAATCAGGATTACCTCCGCTGGGTGCAGCACCTCCGGCCAATGTTTTATTTTTGAATTTTGTTATTGCGTATCCATCGGTGAATGTGCCAACATCATTAATCTCAAGTTCTTGTCCGCTGGTGTAGAACTGCGCACGGATGTCTGAGTCACCCGATATATCGGGGAACTTACCAACAAACTCAGGAGTAACTCGATTTTGTGACCACGCACCATTCACACCAAAATCAGCAGCGTTCATCGATCCACCAATTTGTCCATGAATAATAAAACCCATTCCACCGTATGTCTGAGTATTCCTTGCATCATGATTGAAAGAGAAAATAATTTCAGGACTGGTATTGTTATCGGCTCTGAAGTTCAACAGATAATTCGTAGCCAGTGAGTATTGACCGGATGCAAATAGTTTATTTAATGCAGTGATGGACTCTGTATATTTTGTTGTGTTCATGTATGTTTCAGCATTCAAATAAAGTTTTGCCTGCAACATCCACAATGCACCTTTATCAGCACGGCCATATTCAAAACGTGGCTCTCCCAATTCATTTTCAATCGCAATCAATTCTGACTCGATGTAGTTGAACAAATCCGTTGGGTTCGTTTGCTTCGGAAAGAAAGATCCTGGAATATCCGCTTCGGTTACAAATGGAGGATAGCCGAAAAGATCAAGTGCATGGTAATACGATAACGCACGAAGGAAACGTGCTTCAGCATTGTACTTTTTAACATCAGCATTAATAGATCCAGCTGATGCGCGAATGAATTCATTACAATATGAAATCGTCAGCATCATTCGGGTGTACATGGCAGAGATGAAAGAGTTTGTGGCAGTCCATGTTTGCCAATGTAACGGACGAATACCTCCATCTTCAGCCCAGGTGTAAACGGCTTCATCGGTTGGCAACTCTTGCAAATTCCAGTAAGCACGCAGGTACACTCCAAATCCAACGTCAAGATTTGAAATATCAGAAGCTTCACCAGGGCCTACCTGCCCGGCAACAACATAACTCGAATATAATTTTGCAAGACCTAATTTATAATCTGCGGCTGTTTTATATGCATCAACGGATGTGACTGAATTTGCACCCAATGACTGCGGGTCCAGATCACTAATGCACGATGTTAACATCACGAAGACGAACATCACACTTGGCAAAGATTTAAAGAATATATTTTTCATACTGTGTATCGATTAATAGGTAAGATTGATGCCTAGCATAAATACGCGTGCACGTGGATACAGATTATTATCTATTCCACCATTCACTTCCGGATCGATGCCATCATATTTCGAAATAAAAAAAGCATTCTGAGCTGTGAAGCTGATGCGTGCTTTCAACTTCTGAGTAAACAACTGATCGATGTTATATCCCAGGCTAATGTTATCCATCTTGAAGAAGGAAGCATTCTGAACATAGTAATCGGAAAAACTTTGAAGGTTGTAAAACTCTGTATCGTTTATGGCAGTAGGCAGGTTATTGAAATAACCCGTTGAGTAATACAAGTTAGAGTAGTTCGCTCCTGTAAATACATTGTTGTAAACATAGTTGCCTACACTCAAGCGACCCGAAAAATAAAAATCAAATTTCTTATATGTAACGCGTGAGTTCACACCCACTAAAAAATCAGCCTGCGGACTTTCAAAACGGTACTTGTTATTTTCACTTGCCGTTACATCTGTTCCGTTTCCACTTCTGTCAACATATAAACCTTCAATGGGTACATTACCATTATAAACTTGTTGATACACAAAGAAGCTGTTGATCGGATAACCTACCTGTATGTTCTGGATATTCTTCTGAAGTCCGATACCTCCTGTTGCAACACCCTGATACGATGGATCATCTGTCTTAAGGAGCTTCGTCACTTTGTTTTCATTGTGCGTAAAGTTTGCACCAATGTTCCACTCAAAGTCATCACGCTTGATAGCGGTTACGCCTAAGGTAACTTCGATACCTTTGTTATCAAGATTACCTACGTTCGTGATAAGGAAATTAGAGAAGTTGCTTCCTGCAGCAACGGGAATCGAATTGATCAAGTCACTGGTCTTGCGCTGATACACATCAATAGTTGCAGTAAGTCTGTTATCCCAAAATCCAAGATCAACACCGATGTCGGTTTGTGCTGTTGTTTCCCACTTCAAGTCTGCATCATAAGGTTGAGGGCGATACGTGTTCGAGAAACCGTTACCAAACTGATATTGAGAGGTTGAAGAACTTAACTGATAGGTAGAAAGATATGGATACGGATTATTTCCGGAAACATCCTGCTGACCTGTAACACCGTAACTACCGCGAATCTTAAACTCTGAAATAGTACTTGCGTCTTGCATGAACGATTCCTGATTTACTCTCCATGCTAAACCAACAGCAGGAAATATTACCCACCTATTATCTTTTGAAAAACGGGAAGAGGCATCATCGCGAAACGAAAGCGTTGCCAGGTACTTATCTTTGTAAGAATAATTCAAGCGTCCAAAAAATGACACCAGTACATTCGGATTGGGAATATATTGACGCGGAACTTCATTTCCTTCACTATCGGTTTGATAATCGGTGAAAACACTTTCATCTCCATTGCGCCCAAAGTTTGAACCATCACGCTCAAAACTCTGATAGGAATAACCAAGGGTTAAGTCTACTGTGTGATCCTTAATTTGTTTGTTGTAGTTCGCATACAAATCAAGCAGCTTTGATTTGTTCTCTGCTGTGTAATCAATTTTTTGTCCGCCTCCATTTACATATGTAAAGGCTGCATCATTCGAAGCATTGTTATGTCCTTTTGATGTAGCATAATCCAGACCTGCATTCATGGTCAGTTTAATGGCTGGGAAAAATCGTAAGCGATAGTCAACCTGAACATTGCCAAGACCACGATAGGCATTGGATGTATTATCGGTTTGCATCAGCATCGCAACGGGGTTGCTTGTTGCTATTGTAATCGGATCACCATTCGGATCTAATGTTGTTGCTGAAGCCGGACCAACCCAAGCAAAATATCCACCCCACCGTGTGCTTCCATTTTGAACGGGTTGTGTTGGATCGAAAGCAACTGCCGCACCTACTGCACCGGTGTTTCCAAAATTTTGCTTTGTATTGCTTCCTTTTAATGAAACGGTAAGTTTTAAATCGCCATTAAAAAATTCAGGAGTAAGATTGATGTTTAATGAATTTCGTTTAAAGTTCGTTGTCTTTAGGATTCCATCCTGGTCAGTATATCCGTACGACACACGATACGGCAGTGACTTATATGTTCCCGCCACACTCACATTGTGATCTTGTGTAAACGCTGCCTGATAAATTTCATCTTGCCAATCTGTATTCGCATCACCAAGTCGTTCAACTGCATCTGACGTAAGTCCGGATAATTTTCCTTCCGCCAATAAATCGTTTGCTCTTGCACGCATCTCATCACCACTAAGAACGTCTACCGTCTTCATGGCATTGCTGATTGAAAAATTTCCGTTGTAGGCAACTTGAGGCTTCCCTTCCTTACCTTTTTTTGTTGTAATAATAATGACACCGTTTGAAGCGCGAAGTCCGTAGATCGCAGTAGCCGATGCATCTTTTAATACAGTATAACTTTCAATATCATTTGGATTGATGCTTGATAGTGGATTTGAAACACCTCCAATTGCGCTCGCATCAACCGGGAAGCCATCAATCACAATCAAAGGTTCCTGGTTCGCCTGAATCGAACCGCTACCTCGTATCCGAATGGTAGAGCCACTTCCGGGTGCACCATCATTCGTTGTTACCTGTACTCCGGCAATTTTTCCTACCAACATATCCTGCGGTGATGAAACAATGCCCTTGTTCAAATCTTTCGCGGTGAGCGAAGTAACGGAGCCAGTTATATCTTTTTTCTCTTGCGCTCCATATCCAACTACGACTACTTCATTAAGTGCAAAAATATCGGTCGCCAAAATGATGTTGAGATTGGTTTGGTTTGCTACCTGTACCTCTTGCGAAGCGTACCCAACAAATGAAAAGACAAGAGTCGTACTAGGATTTACATCGAGGGAAAAATTTCCCTCCGAATCCGTTACTGTTCCTTTGGAAGTTCCCTTCTCTATAATGCTAACACCAGGTAATGCAGTGCCATCATCACTTGAAGTAACTTTTCCTCGAACAGTCTGCGTCTGCGCCAAAGCCACGAGGGTGCATGAAAACAGCATCCCCAGCATAATTAGTAGTTTTCGATTCATAGTTTTGAGTTTAAATCGATTGCAAGTTCCATTCAATCGATTGCGAAAGGCTCAAAAAATCGTACAGGAAAAGAAAAAAATCGTACATCAACTCGACATAAATCCTTCTGATTTTGACAGAAAAAAAACCTACCTAAGGCTTAAGAACTTACAAACGCTGCTTAAAACCCACAAATTTTTCTCATTCGGGGCTTTCTCAATTTAAATCGTCAACTCAATTCGAAGTTTGCCATGGCTCTACTGGTATGTAAGTGGTCTTCTTAATCTGAAACTAAAAGCATTACTTTCAGACTATATAATAGAGTATGCTATCGCGATTTCGATTGATGTTCAGATTAATAGTGGTGTTGGTTATCGTTTCGGTTACCGCATCAGGGCAATCTCTTTTCTTTTCCACACTTTCCACTCGCGATGGATTACCTTCTAATATCATCAGCGCAATTACCCAAGATCGTTACCATTTTATTTGGGTTGGTACCGCTAACGGTCTGGCGCGATATGATGGCAATGGCTTTAAAATTTTTAAAAGAGGAGAAGATGAAAATTCATTGTCTGCGAATGAGATCAGTTCGTTGCTTGTTGACGATGATTTTGTTTGGGTCGGCACCTGGCGTGGATTGTGTAAAATCAATGTTCGGAATTTTCAGATCACACGAATCAATCTAAAAGAGAACATTGCCATTCGAACACTCTATAAAGACAAGCAAAAAAATATCTGGATCGGTACATCAAACGGGCTGATTCGATTCGCTGCATCCGATAATTCATTCAAATATTACACAACTGAAAATAGTGCCTTGAGCCACAACACTATTCGGACAATCCATCAGGATATTAATGGGAATCTTTGGGTAGGTACATACGACAAACTCAACAAGCTAAATAGTACCAGTGATACATTTGAAACTATTGATTTAAAAGGCAACTACAAACCCGAACTAAAGAACAATTTAATATGCGATATTAAACCTGTTGCGCATGCCGACTCCTTATTATGGATCGGAACCGAAACGGGTTTATGTTTACTAAACACGTCTAATCACACCTTCACCCATTATAGAAGTGACAATACAAAATTCAGCAATGAAGTAATCAAGAATGTTTACACAGATGCTGATGGAAATCTGTGGCTAGGTTCGGACTTTGGTTTGAATTTGTTTGATCCAAAAACAAAAAAGATAACAGCTTATTTCCATAATCCCCAAGTATCCTATTCGATTGCCAACAATGTAATCTGGCAAATTGCAGAAGATGAAGGTGGTGTAGTGTGGGTAGCAACATCCAATGGGCTCAGCATCATTAACAAATACAATCACCTGTTTACCTATCACGAAGTAAACCATAAGATTGGCGATAAGACTGTAGGAAATCAGGTGAAGTCGATACTCGTTTCGAAGAAAGGTATTTTATGGATTGCCACCATTCATGGTGTGATTCGAATCGATCAGCAAAAGAATACACAAAAAACATTTGACATTGAATCAGCATCGTCAGATCGGTTACTCCTCAATAATGTGTTTACGCTCGAAGAAGATGACCAGGAAAGAATCTGGATCGGAACGGCCGGAGGTATCAATGTGTGGGATGAAAAAAAGCAAGTGATGCATGCCATCACTGCTAACACTGAAAACAAGTTGACTTCAAATTACATTGCAAAATTTATTAAAGGAGCTGATGGATCATTTTGGGTAAGTGCCTGGGAAGGCGGTCTCTTTAAAGTGGTTTCAGGATTTGATGATCTGACCAACATCCGATTTGAATTTGTAGGCGATTTCGCTTCTGAGAAAAATACCTATGCCCTAAATGCACTATGGGGAGTCCATGCAAATGAATTATACCGGATCGATTTAAGCTCATACGCAACAAAAAAAGTGCAAGCCTTCAATGCTATCGCTAAAGGCAAAGACATTTATAGTCCGTATTATTCAACAAAAGGAAGTTTGTGGACAGGTACATTGAATGGTCTTATTGAATACAAACCGGGTATTGATTCCGCAATCTTTCATCCCATTGTTACCGGTAACGATATTGACTTGAATAATATCATCAGCGATAATTTTGGAAACATCTGGGCTGCTGCCGATAAATTTGTTCTCAAATTTTCACCCAGCGAGAATACAACTGAACTATTTCCACTGGACAAAGACTTGCCACTGAAAACATTTTACACCGATTGTTCAGCGAAGAATAATGATGGTGAATTAATATTCGGTGGTGACAACGGCTACATAACCTTTCAAACTGATATTAAACCAAATCACTATCAGCCGGATGTTCTCATCACATCGCTGGAATTAAACAACAAAATCGTTTTGCCTAACCATGAGATAAACGATCAAGTGATTTTAACAGAAGACATATCGTTTACCAAAGATCTCACATTAGATTATGCCCAACGCTCCGTAACCTTTGAATTCTCTTCTCTCCATTATTGGCAACCCGACATTAATGTTTACGCCTACAAGCTCGAAGGATTTGATGACGACTGGAAATATGTTTCCGGGTTGAAAAACTTTGCTGTCTATTCCAATCTTTCATCTGGAAGCTATACACTCTATGTTAAGGGAACGAATAACTACGGAGTATGGAGCAACAAGGTAGCCTCTGTGAAAATCATTGTTAAGCCTCCTTTATTTTTAAGTCCAGCTTTTATTTTTATGTATGCTATCCTGGCGCTGGCCACTCTTATCATTTCACTTCGGATTTATGTAATTCGTATCAAACTAAAGAACGAACTAAAAATTGCGCTTCTTCAAAAAGATCATGCAGAAGAAATTGTACAAACCAAACAACAATTCTTCACCAACATATCACACGAATTAAGAACACCTATCAGTTTGATTATTCCACCCCTTCAGCAAATATTAAAAAAAGGAAATCTGAATGAGGAGAATAAAAGCCTGATAACCTTAGCAGAGAAAAACTCACAGCGCTTGCTTCGTCTTATCAATCAGGTTTTGGATTTCAGAAAACTGGAGCATGAAAATCAATCGCTTAAAATAAGCTGGTTTGATCTTGTACCCTTCAGTCAGGATTTGTTTAGTCTTTTTTCTGACCGTGCCGCGCGAAACGAAATTGATTTTACATTTAAAACTAAAATCAAAGAGTGCCAGGTTTGGGCCGACAAAGAAAAAGTAGAGATTATTATTTTCAATCTCCTCTCAAATGCTTTTAAGTTCACTCCGAAAAAAGGGAAAATAGAATTTACGATTGACCTTGATAATACAGTAGCTTTTAACAATGGTGCTGTTAGACTTTCAGTCATTGATTCAGGCATTGGCATCGCGCAAGAAGAGCAAACAAAAATATTCGAACAATTCTATCAATCAACCGATGCAAAAATAATGGAAGATGGATCAGGAATTGGTTTGACACTGGTTGCTGAGTACACCAAGTTACATCGCGGTGAAATCAAATTGATCAGCAGCAAAGGTATGGGCAGTAACTTTAACATTTACTTACCCTTAGGTGATGCACATTTTCCAGTTGATAAAAGTCTGGAAGGAAAAGAAATAAACATTCTTGCAACAAAGCCAGCGGAAAGTGCGGATCAACAGTATCAATTTAATTTACGTTCGAAAAAACCATTGATCCTTTTGGTAGAAGATAATGTAGATATGATTGACTTCATTCTCCTTTCCCTAAAAGAGAAATATAATTTTATAACTGCAGAGAATGGTGAAGATGGATTACACAAGGCACACATGCTGCTACCTGAGATCATCATCAGTGACATTATGATGCCCGTAATGGATGGACTTGAACTGTGCAAAAAAGTAAAACAGGATAATAAGACGAGTCACATACCCATCATATTGCTAACTGCCAAAAGTCTTACCACACACAAGATTGAAGGTATACGAATGGGGGCAGATATCTACCTCACCAAACCATTCGAAGTAGAATTACTGGAAGCACACATCGACCATCTCCTGGAAAGAAAAGAAGAGCTTGCTCAATATTTTAAACACGAACTCATCACACAACCTCAAACCGAATCAGGAAAAGAAAATGAAGACGATCGGTTTTTAAAGAAAGTGATGAACACCATCGAAGCCAATATTTCCAATAATGAGTTTAGTGTAGAAGTGTTGAGCGAAGAAATGGGAATGAGTTCAACACATCTCTATCGCAAGCTTAAGTCCTTAACACACATATCGGCTAACGAAATCATAAAAAAATATAGAATCAAAAAAGCTTCGTTGCTGCTGAAAAATAAAGAAGGTAACATCTCTGAGATTATGTACGAAGTAGGCTTCTCTAATTTATCCTACTTTTCCAAGTGTTTCAAAACTGAATTTGGATTGTCACCAAAAGAATATCAGCAAAAAGAAAGTAAACATTCGTATGATGTTCAGGAGAATATTGAATCCGGTGCCAGGACAGAATAAGTAAAACTCGTCATCGGAGTTAAGATTCTTTATTGTAAAAGACTCTCCACACAGAATAAAAAGTGTGCATTGCGCAGAGCGAAAATCGAAGCACAGAAGTTCACAAGCAGGCCGCGCAAAAAGAATTCCTCACTGCAATCTTGCTAGTAGCAAGATTGCAGTGAGGAATTTACTGACACAAGAAAGGGCAACTCGCCAGAAGCAAGTTGCCCTTTCTTGCATTTTAACGCAGGCCTTCCATTTACCTATAGAATGCTTTTGACCTGTCGTGCATTTACTCCGAAAGTAGATAGAAGTTAACATTTGTATGGTGTCCACGAGGATATTGAGTCTGGAACTACAACAGAGTAAGCAAACTTGTCTTCTACTTACAGATTATACCCCAAGTTTAGAGCCACGCTCCCTCCTTCAAAAAAATATTGACATTGAAATACAATAGCCAAATACCATTCCGAATACGCCCTCGCCAATTGTATGCGGTCAAAGTGAGGCTGTAATGTCTCTAAATTACCGAATCAACGTATTCATCAACCGAGAATTATTTAGGATATTTATTTTTCTTCATACTCTTCATCAAAGTTATAATTGATGACCGTAGAGGCACTAAGAAAACCTGTTGTTGTCTTTTGTGATAGTGTCAGGGTGTGCTTGCCTAAGGATGGAGACAAATACAAAGACATCTGCAAGTTTCCGTTTGAATCAAATTTGGGCTCGACCTTATCTTGCCAGGTTTGGCCATCCATCAGTATCTGGATTGGCGTGGACGGATCCCAACCTGAACCTTGCAGTTGCACATCATCGGTGAAGGAACTAATGCGATAACCATCAGCGGTAGGGGGAAGGTTGAGTGCAAAGAAATGCCCTTCTTTCCGGGGCTTTGGCAAATGCTCAGCGTTAAGATCTTTGCCAAAGTACACGGGACCTTTTAATTTTTTGCCTTCAATCAGGAGTCCTTTAATATTCCATTTATTTTTTCTTGCTGTTAGCTGTGCCTCTTCGTCTATGCCAGTGACTTTTCCTTTTCCGATCTTCACGGGAATATCAAACTTCTTATCAGGCATACCCGCCAAGTCCATAACAGTAACTTCACCTTTGTCGATGTAAATAGAAGTCAGATTTCCTTCTTCATCGGTTTCATAACCTGTGATGCATCCCTTATTTACGCTCATAAGCCTTACGGCATTTAATTCTTCCGGATGGATGATAGAATTCAATGGAAAGAAACATCCACGATAAAAATATGGCAGCCACTGCAAATACTTTTCATAGTGGACTTTAGGTAATTCTTTTGCAATGGAGGGGATATGCCACAACCCGCGACCATAGCTTGAGATCTCGGCTCCTTCTGATTCAAAATAAAATGAAGTGATGAGGGGAATGTTCTCACTGTTCTCAATCTTTTTCCAGGTGGTCCCACGATCATTGGTGAGGAAGGCACCATTTTGTCGCGTACCTACAAGAATAGTATTGGTGTTGTCGGGGTGGAAATTGATAGCGGAAATAAATAAGGTATCGCTTTGATTAAACATAAACGTGCCATTATCAGTCACCAAGTTAGTGAGCACATCATCGTACTCCCACGTGCGGCCTCCGGTATATGTCACGCGCACCCTCCCACTATCCAAATCAGGAACGATAATGTGATAAGGGTCTTTTGGATTGACTGCAAAGAGTCTTTCAAAAGCGAAGCCGATGTTGGAAGCTCCCATCTTTCCATAACCTTCTATAGTTGATTTGATGGGGGTTCCGCTTGAGAGGTTCATCACTCCCGTGATCCGTTGCAATTCCTCATGGGGCATATTGGAATTGTTCGATCGTGTCGTGATAAATACCACAGGGTCGGCACTATTTCTTCCGCTTATTTGAGGAAAGCTTGAAGGCAACTCACCACGGCTAATGTTAAACCTGGATTGCCATGATCCGAGGCCAAATGAAAAAAAGTAAGGTGTACCGTAGTCCATGCTCCACGTAGACTGCTGTAGATAGTGCGCTGGTACACCGAGCAACTTGGGCGCTTCTGCTTCGCCGGGGCAACCGGGAAACGTTCTTGAGTTTTGGAATAGAGGATCTGCAATAAATCGACTACAGCAATAAGTACCGGTAACTGCATTCAATCCTCCGGTGTGGCGCCTAAGCAATTCAATGAAACGTCCTTCGCCTGATAAAGACTGACTTTCCGGCCAGGTTGAACTTACACCATTCGCAATGGTAGAAGACCAAAATCCGTTATCCTGTGTGCCTAAATAGAGTGTTGATGTGTTAGTTCCGTTTTTTAATTGCCCAGCCACCTGGTACAGTTGCAAGGCATTATATCCATTACGGTGAAACCCTGCCGGAGTAAATGTTCTGCCGTTATTAGTAGTTTTATAAATGCCGCCATCACCCGCAAGCATATTCAGCGTGCGGCCATCCGCTAAAAAGGAAACATCAATGTTATCCAGATGTGGTATGGAGGCGAGTGGAAGCCAAGCTCCGGCTTGCAACTGGTTATTAATGGTACCGATAAGAGCTTTGCTTGAGCCGACGCCATTATTAAAGTACAACTCATACAAGGTGCCGTTACCGCTTGTGAGTATTACGGATACTGGCCGATTGTGGCGAGGGAGTTCTTCGCGATGAAGTTCCCTCCAACTTACACCATTATCGGTGGAGAGAAAGATGGCCGTAATAGCAGCTAGTATTCTTTGCCTAACGCCATTCTGGTCATTGAAGTATCGTTCTTCATTAAAGGCAACTGCCCAAAAAATATGATTCGGATCAAGAGGAGAAACAGCAAGTTGATTAAAAGATTTACTTTGATTGTAATCAACAATGGTAGTAGGCACTCCTACAGAGGAAGTAAACCAGGTTATGCCACGGTCTTCACTTATAAGCACTGAATTAGCCGTCATGATTCTTAATTTCCCCGGTGCCGGAACCTTAACAGCATAAATGGGCTGTCTTGTATATGAGCCGCTGGCAGGTAAAGCCGTCCAGGTCGATCCTTCATCGTCACTATAAAACAAGCCGCACGCAGTACCTGTCCAGATGCGTGTGGAGTTGGGTTCAAAAGCAACTGCGAAAGCTTCTTCTCGTTTACTGCATCCTTCCAAAGGTGTACTTACTTTTGTAAAGCTACCCCCGCTATTTGTACTGCGCCAGATACCGCCACCGGATACTTTCCGAAAATCTTTGTACGCTGTTGCGATAACGAGTTGATTATTAAAGGGAGCAAAAGCCACATGAGAAAATTCATATGTAAAATTACCACTCACTTGTCGCCAGTTAGATCCACCATCGGCCGACCGAAAGAGGCCACCGGTTTCGGAAGCAACTATCAAGTGATCGGGATTATCATGCCGGGTAGCAATTGCCAGCGCACGGCCTCCGTGGGTTATGTTGGTAATTACAGGCTCAGCCCGTTGTGCCATGGATAACTGCGCGAAGAACAGTAGGATGACGCTGGTTAATAACGGTAAAGAAGGCGTTCTTGCAAAGCAGGTTTTCATAGAGTTAGGGTTAGGGTTTGTTGTAATTTAAAGTATGATTTTTGCAAAAAAAAACTTGAGTAAAATTTTAGTTTGCTACGCCCAAAAAAAACAAGTTGAAGAGATGGCTACTTAAGATTCTTTATTAAAAAAGATTTTTTGAACAGAATAAAAGTGTGCCATGCGCGGAGTGAAAAATCGAATCACAGAATTCACAAGCAGGCCGCGCAAAAAGAATCCCTCACAGCAATCTTGCTAGTAGCAAGATTGCTGTGAGGGATTTACTAAAACAAGAATGGGGCAACTCGCCACGAGCGAGTTGCCCCATTCTTGTTTTAGTACGCGCGCCTACAATCTAAATATGAAATGCTCTTGACACCACGCGCGTCTGCTCTGAAAGTGGATAGATGCAAGCACTCTTCATTACATGCAGAGATTCAAAATACTGAATGCCTCTACGAGCTTGCTAGAAAAATATTATGTCACTCATTAAAACTTACATCTCAAAACATACGACCTAATAAATCAGCCTACATGAATGAATATGCACTATAGAAATAATCAAACCTACATTCTCTCTCCTAAATTAACCCCTTGCATTTCCTCCTGTTTATTAAAAGGCTGATTATACAACCGCTTACCTGTTGCTTTGAATATAGCATTTGCAATAGCACCTCCTGTTGGTGGAAGCGCGGGTTCACCTAAACCTGTTGGATCAATTCCATTATTCACAAAGTGAACTTCCACCTCAGGAACTTCTTTCATCCGGATCAACCGATAACTATTATAATTTCTTTGTTCGACAGCTCCGTCTTTAAAAGTCAGGTTTCCAAAAAGTGCGTGCCCCATACCATCTACTATTCCACCCTTCACTTGTTGATATGCCCCGCTTAAGTTTACGACAATGCCACAATCGGCAGCCGCATAAATTTTCTGAATCATGGGTTTACCATTTTTCATCGTTACCTCTGCGACTTGCGCTACATACGAACGATGTGAAAAGTAAACTGAAAATCCTTGATGTATATTTTTCTTTTTACCCCATCCTGATTTTTCCGCAGCCAATTCAATTACACCTTTCATACGATCGATGTCATATTTAATTGCACCCACTGGTGTCTTCTTCGCTCGCTCTAAAAGATTTAATCGGAATTGTACAGGATCTTGCTTGGCTGCAACCGCTACTTCATCAAGAAATGCCTGCTCCGCATAGGCAAGAAAATTCGTGATCGGTGCGCGCCACGCACCGGTTGTAATCGGTGACTTGTGTTCGATGGAATCAATTAAAAGATTATCCACTGCTCCAGAGGGAAAATTATCCTCGCGGGTAGAATTACCCACATTAATTCCTACTCCACGCAATTTGTATCCAATCATATTTCCGTTAGCATCCAATGCTGCTTCAAAACGATACCGAACTGCAGGCCGATAACTTCCTCCGCTCATATCATCTTCACGCGTCCAGATTACTTTTACGGGTGCTTTAATCAAACTCGAAAGTTCAGCAGCCTCCAATGCATAATCTGTTTTTAATCTTCGGCCGAAGCCACCACCCAATCGAGTAAGTTCAAGCGTGATATTCTCTGGGGCGACATTCAATAACTTTGCAATTTCGTTGCGTGCCAAGTCAGGTGTTTGAGAAGGGCCGACTAACTCTACTCCATCTTCACGCACATGCGCAAAGAAATTCATTGGCTCCATCGGACTATGTGAAAGAAATGGACATTGATATTCGCGCGTAATTACTTTTGCTGCGGATTTGAACGCTGCATCAACATCACCATCTTTTCTTCTTACTGTCGCTTCTTTACTATCAAGTAATTCTTTAAAAATCCGATCGTGATCCGATGTACTTTCAATGTTACCTTCTTTCTCGTATTCAATCTTTAATAGTTTACGCGCTTTGTTGATTTGCCAGGTCGACTTACCTACAACCGCCACATTATTTTTAAAGGTAACAACATCCACAATTCCATTCATTGCTTTTGCTGCTGTTGCATCAACTGATTTGATTTTCATCCCAAAGGAAAGCGGTCGTTGAATCATCGCGAACAACATACCTTCACGATAGAAATCCAAACCATACAGTGGCTTACCGGTAATCATTTCCAGATTGTCCACGTTATGAACAGCGGTACCAATCAGTATAAAATCTTTTTTGTCTTTAAGTTTTACATCTGTTGGAATAGTTATCGATGACGCTTCCGTTGCCAGTTCACCATAGGTAAGTTTCCTTCCACCGGCAACATCCATCACAACACTGTTCTCTGCTTTCAATGAAGCAGGAGAAACATTCCATCTCTTCGCAGCTGCTTCAATTAACATTTGCTTCGCAGTAGCTCCTGCTTTACGCAGGCGTTCCCATGAATGTGGAATCGCACCGCTCCCACCGGTTAATTGACGCTCATATTTTTTAGTGTCTAATGAAGCTTGTATCACTTTCACTTTTTTCCAATCGGCATCCAGTTCTTCAGCTACGATCATGGGAAAAGATGTTTTGATATTCTGACCTAATTCGGGATTCGGTGAAAAAATCGTTATCACATCATCCGAGGAAATGGATAAGTAGCTATTGAAATTAATATCACCAGCAGGAAGCACAGCAGCATCTAACACTTTCATGGATGATGCTTCAGCACTGTTCCAATGAAATCCCAGTATCAATCCACCTGTGGCTGTTGTAGCCATCTTCAGAAAATCGCGTCTGTTTGTTTTGAATAAAGTTGACATGGCAGTGATTGATTAATGTTTGGAAGAAGCAAGTGTAATGGCTTCGTGAATGCGATGATAGGTACCACACCGGCAAATATTACCGTTCATTGCTGTGTCGATTTGTTCTTTCGTTGGTTTTGGATTTTTCGTCAACAAAGCTGCTGCCGACATAATCTGCCCGGCCTGACAATAACCACATTGCGGAACATCCACCTCACTCCACGCTTGTTGCACCGGATGATCTCCTTTTTCAGAGAGACCTTCAATCGTAGTTATTTTTCCAACACCAATTGCCGAAACCGGTATTGAGCACGAGCGCACTGCGCTTCCATTTAAATGAACGGTACATGCACCACATTGTGCAATTCCACATCCATACTTTGTACCGACTAATCCCAAATGATCACGCAATACCCACAATAGTGGAGTATCGGATTCTACATCGGCAGAGAGAGATTTGCCATTGATTTGTAAAGTGTATGTTGCCATTTTTTGATGCGTTATTCCCGACGGATCGAACTACTTCCTGAATAGAACAATTAATTTAAGAAATGGATACGGACTTTGTAAGCAATTTTTGATGAACGGGGAATGAAAATGGATTTCGAAATCGATTAACAATAACTTAACAACTTTGCTGAATTTAAAGCGACAAACTTATCTACTTCTTGAGCCACACCAATCCTTCTTCAACACTTGTAAACAGGCGTGTTGGACGTAACGGCTTATTAGCACCCAGGAAAAAATTGCCTATGATTTTACTGATCGGACTGGTGACAACCAAAGCACACTTTGTAAATACCTTCGCGTGTTCTGGCCCGGCAAAATGATTCCGGCATTCTTGTGCCATTTTAACAACATTGGTCAGATCGCATAATAGTGGCAGAGGATTCTGATTCACCATTTCACCCAACATCTTTGTGCTAAGCTTACCTTCCTCCAGCGTCATAATGGTATTCGGTACACATTCAATCTGCATAATACTATCCGGACGAAGTGTGAATTTTATTTTCTCGGTGTCCCGTTGCATATGAAGTTGCTTTGATGATTGGTGTTCACTCTCAAAATATCATTATTCGCTCAGCCATTTTAGTCCTTCTTCTTTGCTGTTGAAAAGTCGTGTGGGTTTCAGAGGTTTGTTAAGTCCCAGGAAAAAATTCCCGATTAACTTGCTCACTGGACTGGTTACAATCAAAGCACATTTGCTGAAGGTTGCAGAATGTTCTGCCCCCGCAAAATGTTTTCGGCAATCCTGAGTCATTCTCACTACATTGGTAAGGTCACACAGAAGCGGACGAGGTTCATAGTTCACCATTTCACCAGAAATACGTGTACTCTCCTTGCCATCCTCCAATGTCATAGTCGTATTGGGAGAACATTCTGTGTACAAAATCTTGTCGGGGCCAAATGTGAATTTGATTTTTGTTGTCTCGCTGTACATAGCGTGTTATTTTTTCAGTCCGGATAAGGTGTGTACATCTTTCACTTGCCGTTCCTTCTTGAGCGTAAAACAAAACGTAGCGCCTTCGTTTACGGTGGACTCAACCCAGATGCGTTCTCCAACAGACTCTAAAACACTTTTTACGGTTGCCAGTCCAATACCGTGGCTATCTACTTTTGATTCGCTTTCTACCTTGTTAAACAACTCAAAAATTTTCTCCTGATACTCTCGCGCAATGCCAGGGCCATTATCGGATATACAAATGAGGAAATGTTTATCCGCTTCTTTCGTTCGAATAATAATCTCACATTTTTTTTTATCGGAATACTTAATCGCGTTATTCAACAAATTCCGGATTACCTGATCCATGGCTGCTCGATTGAAAACAACTGCAGGAAGTACACTTTCAATTTTTATCACTGCACTATCCAAAAGCTGATCGATTTCGATTATCTCTTCAATAACTTCATTCAAATCAATTTCCTGTTCTTCAATTGAAGCGGTGTCCGTTTTAGAGTATTCGAGAATACCATGAACCAGATTCTTCATTTGATCAGTGGTCTTCTTCAATTGCATAATGTATTTATTCACTTCACTATCCTCGGCTGGGTTCAACGTAAGCTCCAGAAGTGTAACAAGTCCGGTAATGGAATTTAAAGGAGCACGAAGATCATGTGCCGTGGTGTAGGCAAACTTTTCAAGCTTGCTGTTTACAGTATCAAGCTTTGATCTTTCTCCTACGTTGGTGTTGAGTTCTTCACTGAGCATATTCAACCCCAAACCGATAGCATCGATCATGTCGTTCTTTTCACTGATGGGGAGCGTCTTTGAAAAATCAAGTGCTGCCACTCTCCCGATCATTTCGAGAATATCATTTAATCGCTTATCGTTATCGAATTCAGACAAAGCAAGGTCGTTAAGTCGTGACACATTAAATTTAATAAGTTTTAACTAACGATTAATCCGCTTTTATGGATGCGGTAACCTCCAAATAAATTTGAACAAAACTTCAGTTAAGCTGTGTGATAACAACGTAACTTTAATTAAATGAAAGCCAACCGCCTGTTCTTACAATTTAAAGAAATTAATGACTCGATTTTTTAAAATAAACTTTAAAAACAGTATCCTCATCCACCTTACTTTCCAATTCAATTTTCCCGCCCAATGCCAGCATCTGTGTTTTGATTAAATACAATCCCAATCCCTTACCTTCCACATGGTTATGAAAGCGTTGATATAAATTAATTATTTTGTTTTTAAACAATTCTGTATCAATGCCCAAACCGTTATCCTGCATACTATTAATTAACCGATTATGAGGCTTGAAGGGAGCCTGTCTTTAAGAATGAATCTGAACTTAGCTATTGAAAATATACAGGAAAACCATTACCGTTAAAAGTGGATTGATGTGCTATTCGATTTCATCCAATTTGAGCACCACAACTTACCATTACAATCGTTCACCGTGTATAACGATTGTATCAAAATCAATATGAATTAAAGAACCAATTCCATTTTCACATCAGCCGTTGCAAAAGGAGAATCTTCAACCATTATATGTTGAAAACCATACTTTTCATATAATGAAAGTGCGGTTTTTAATTGATGGTTAGAGAATAATATAATGCGCGAACCATGAAGTGACCTTGCCTTTTCAAGACATTTCTCAAGCAACAATTTACTGATACCCATTTTTTGATGCGATGCGGCAACCGTCATCTTGGCGAGTTCATATATACCATCATGTTCTTTTATTAAGGCAGCCGAACCTACAATTTCATTTTGATGCTGCGCCAGGTAAATAACACCACCATTTTTTAAAATAAGCTCGCGCGGATTATTCAGTATTTCATGGTCATGCTGTTCCATCAGATTATAGTGTTCCAACCACACAGCATTCAGTGCTTTGAAGATGGGTTGGTGGTGATCTTGGTATTCGATGATTTCAACGCTCATATAAACAGTTTAATAATGATTCAGATTTTTCAAAAGTAATGATGGTCACGCTGTTCTTACTTTGGCATTTTGAGTAAAGATTAAATATATTCGTTTACCTAAATATAAACGAAAGATGTTCTACCATTCCATCAAACTAATTTATCGGAACTTCCTCAGGTTTAAGTCTACATTTTTGATTAACCTGATTGGTCTATCCACCGGACTTGCCTGCACACTACTCATCTACCTTTGGATCAATGATGAATTGAGTTACGATAAATTCCTTGAACATGAAGACAGGCTTTTCCAGGTTATGGAAAATCAAATAAGCAGCACCGGCATCATTACACAGGAAGCAACACCACTGGGTATGGCGTACGTACTTTCAGAGACCATGCCTGAGGTAGAGTTTGCAGCTACAGTAACACCCATGGCCTGGTTTCCTAAATTCATTATCGAACACGATGGTTCGCGCGTCAAGAATGAAGGGAAATTTGTAGGAAAAGATTTTTTTAAGATCTTTTCTTTCAACCTTTCCTATGGAAACAAAGAAGAGATATTCAAAGACATCAATGCCATTGTTATTTCTGAAGCACTCGCAACAAAATTTTTTGGCTCTGTTGCCAATGCAGGCGGAAAAACAATTCTTTGGGAGCTCGCCGGCATAAAAAAGGAAAGTGTTGTTTCGGGAATCTTTAAAAATATTCCTTCCAATTCATCTGAACAATTTGATCTGTTGCTCAACATCGAGCTTCTGGGGCAGATTATGAATTTCGCTAAAGACGATCTTATGGCGTCAGGTCCTTCTACATTCCTCACTTTAAAATCGGGGACAGATATCAAAAGATTCAACGACAAAGTGAGTAGCTTCATGGCTGAACGAACAGGCAAAAAACAAAGTGAATACTTTGTCGCGCGCTACTCCGATAAATACTTATATGGAAAATTTGAAAATGGTGTTCAAACAGGAAGCCGTATTGAGTATGTAAAATTGTTTGGAATTATCGGGTTCATCATACTCTTGATCGCCTGTATTAATTTCATGAATCTCTCGACCGCAAAAGCATCACGGAGAATCAAAGAAGTGGGAATCAAAAAAGCATTAGGCGCATGGCGTAAAACACTAGCAGCACAATATCTCGGAGAATCCATTTTTATTTCTTTTCTCTCTTTAGGTATTGCCATTGTCCTGGGCATTATTCTGCTCCCATCGTTCAATGATATTACCGGGAAACAACTTGATTTGAATTTTTCAGTTAGAACGATCTGTGCATTTCTTGGAATTACACTTGCCACTGGAATCGTGGCAGGAAGTTATCCGGCATTATACCTTTCGGGATTCAATCCTTCCGTTGTGCTCAGAGGAAAATTGAATACCTCTATAGGTGAACTCTTTGCAAGAAAAGGTTTGGTGATATTCCAGTTTGCTGTATCGATCATCTTTATTGTTTCCGTAATGGTAATTTACCAACAGATGTCTTTTGTGCAGAACAGAAATCTTGGATACGATAAGAATAACATACTTTACTTTGAAATTGAAGGAAAAGTTTCCGAAAACCATAACGCCTTTCTTGATGCAGTACGAACAATTCCCGGAGTGAAAAATGCATCGGCCATGGTTGGAAATGTTGCCAGTAGTTTTGGCAACCCAGTAATAGTTAATTTCGAAGACAGGAAAGTTTCTTTCCACAACTTAATGGTTGATTATGGGATGATTGAAACATTAGGCATTCCAATGAAAGAAGGAAGAGCTTTTGCTTCGTCCTTCAACGATGTAGGCAGAATTATTTTAAACCGCGCGGCTGTAGATAAAATGGGAATGAAAGATCCAATAGGTAAGCAAATGGAGTTTGCCGGAAAGAAGGTTGAAATTATTGGCGTAACTGAAAACTTCCACTACCGATCACTCCATGAAGAAATCACACCGCTTGCATTTATTTTAGAGACAAGACAACTTCTTAATATCTTCATAAAGATTGAACAAGGCAGAGAAGAAGAAACAATCCAAAATCTACAAACACTCTATAAGCAATTCAATCCTGGCTTTGCATTCGATTATGCTTTTCTTGATCATGCGTATCAATCACAATACGCATCAGAGAAACGTGTGGCTTCCCTTTCTTTTTGGTTTGCCATTCTTACCATCATGGTTTCATGCCTCGGCTTATTTGGACTTGCTGCCTTCACGGCTGAAAGAAGAATAAAAGAAATCGGAATCAGAAAAGTGTTGGGTGCAACACCTGCAGCGATCATGTATCTCCTATCCATTGATTTTCTTAAACTGGTTTTCATTTCCATTCTTATTGCACTTCCAGTCAGTTATTACTTAACAGGTGAATGGCTTCATAATTTTGCTTACGCGATTAATCTTGAGATCTGGTTTTTCATTGGCGCAGGCGTGCTGGCAATTCTAATTGCTTTGATGACGGTGGGAAGTCAGGCTATCAAAGCATCGCTTGTAAACCCTACGGAATGTTTGAAGGATGAGTAGCGAATGAGAATTTTAAATTAGAGTGATTGAATTGTGAAGTATGTGCATGGATCGGTGTCCCAGAGGCTGGCGACACTGATCGGGATTATAATCCCAATCACAATATTTTCATAATTTTATCTGATTTATTAAGAAGAAAGGAAAACTAGTATGCAATAACTATATCAAGAGCCTTTAATAGTTCACAATAATCCACTCTATTCATTTCAACATTATTAATTAATTTGATCTTTACTATTTCATCTTTTAATTGCAACCATTGCTGGCGCGAAAGTTCCCTCCATGCGCTTATTCGAAACACAATAAGGTTCGAGCTCCTCTCAGCAGAATCTTCCATAGTGCACCCGGTCGTACCACGCAGATAAAGTTTAACGGCCTCTCATTATCAGCAATAAAAATATGTATCTTCGGAAACGAAAGCGCATGGCCATCCAGATGCCCGTTGTTCGTTATTCTCAACTCCCCTTTTCTAAGCGATTTTCCACTCTTTTCCCACTTGTTGTCCATTTGTCTTCCACTCGTTCTTGCTACTACCTTGCTAGTAGGTTGCTACTGCCCCAGGTTTAGTCCTTAATATTCATCACCATCTGTTGCCGGTTGCCAGTTACCGGTTCCCGGTAACTGGCAACCGGCAACTAGTACCCTATATACTCGTTGGCATTAGACAGAATTCAATGGAGGTAAATACCGTGTTGAAAAATTCGCAATGTTGGTTGCAAGCGGCTTAAATGGATTGCAATTCTGAGCTTTATAATTGCTGGCACTGAGCATGATGCCTAATTTCACTTAAAAAAAACGAAATAATTATGGCCATTATCAAGAACAATGCAATAATAGAAGGCATCAGCGGAATGTTCGGCAAGTCGATCGTATTCAAGCAAGTGCGGGGTAAAACCGTTATGTGCAATCGTCCACCAAAGCCAAGCACAGAGAGTAATCAGCAGAAGGAAAACCGCGATCGTTTCAGGAAAGCATCGCAGTGGGCTAAGACTATACTACTGGACCCTGATCAGAAAGCGTATTATCAAAAGAAAGCACGTAAACTAAAACTACCGAATGCTTATACTGCCGCCATTGCCGATTACATGCGAAGTGCCAAAGTAATGCAAGTGAATCAATATGCAGATAAAACGACATTCTTTATCGAAAAGAAAGGCTTTGATTTAGCACAAGTAGACATTGTTGTAAATAACGGTTCAGGCGAGAAAGAAACACGAACGCTTCCGAAAGGCGAATCGTTCTTCTGGCTTCATCCATCCCAACTGAATGCGGGAGTGATGGTGATGATAACGGATGCAGCTGGTGTTATGCGACAGCATAGTTTGCTCGCGGCATGATACGGTTCGAGGTTTAAAGTTCAAGGTTTAAAGTTCAAGGTTCGAAGTTCAAGGTTCGAAGTTCTCCCCCTAACACCGGCCACCATGGAAATATTTGGCGAATTCATGGGTTGAATATTTTTACGAAACCGGAATATAAATATCAAACCTTACTCCCTTATTTAATTTACCTGAAGCGGTAATTGTTCCATTGTGATTTTCAACAATTCTTTTACAAATGGCGAGACCCATTCCTGTACCTTGATATTTTTCCTTGCTGTGAAGGCGCTGGAATACTTCAAAAACACGTTCATTAAATTGAGGCTCAAAGCCAATCCCATTGTCGGAATACGTAAGGTGATGGTAGTCAACTTTTGGTGACCCTTTGCCACCCTTCAGTTTACTTCGCTTTTCGATTTCGTTCTTAATTTTTATCCGTGGTGCTCTTTCTGACTCTGAGAATTTTAGCGAGTTCCAGATGAGATTGTAAATGAGTTGGCGAAATTGGAGTTGAATGATGTTGGCTTCACCAAGATTGCCAGCTTCAACCGTAGCTTTCTTTTCCTGCATAATCTCTTCACAATCCTTTACTACTTCAGCAACCAGGATATTCAAGTCTATTTTTTCAAATTTACGTTCACTACTCTTCGTACTAGAGTAAGTGAGCAAATCTCCAATGAGGGCTCGCATCCTCCCGGCCGTTTCGCTCAATCTATTGAAGTACTCCTTGCCTTTATCTGACAATCTACTTTCCTCTTGTTTGAATAGAAGAGATACAAAGGTTTGAATCTTCCTTAGAGGTTCCTGCAAATCGTGACTTGATATGAACGTAAACATGGTCAATTCCTTATTTGCATTTTCGAGCTCAATATTTTGTTTTGCCAGTTGTTCAGACCTAAGCCTTAATTCCTCTTGATTTCTATTTTGTATGGTAAGATCGGTAAGAATGATACTTAAGGCAGTGTTGTTATTGAGGGACAACGTATTGACAGACATCAGAACCGGCATGACCTTCTTATTATCAGCATGAATCAATACTTCTTTCTTGAGCGATCCGTCACCTCTTTGATTCATCAACTTTGCCAACAACTCATTTGAAACCTCATCAATAAAGACTTTGAATTTTGTTCCTATTAATTTTTGCAAGGGAACGCTAACCATAGATGCAAAATAGGAATTGCAGTACAGAATTGTTCCACCTGCATTGAGCATAACGGCTCCTTCATTCATTTTCTCAATCAGAACCCGGTATGTCTTGTCTGCCGATTGTTCCGCATAAACTTTTAGATCTTTGTTATTGGCAATAACCAGCGCATCAATGTTTCTGGCCTTAATTTCATTGATTGAATTGGTAGCCTTATGTAGTTGTTGCTTAAGATCAACGGTTTCCTTGTTCAGTCTTCCAATCTCTTTTAAAAGTTCTTTCGGGTAGTTTTCGCGATTCATTGGAGTGCGAATTAACCCAGCCGAAGTTCTTTCAGAACTATTTTAGCGTCAGATAAATCTCCGATTAACCTTGCTTCAGGTAATGGAAATTTCTTTATCAATACCGGTATAGTAATTATTTCTTCCTTAAGGGCCAGGGAGGGTTGCTGGTAGATATCTATTACCTCTAATTCGTATTTTCCTTTCAGGTGTTCCTCACAGATCACATTGATATTTTCAATTGCCCGAATGGAATTGGGTGAAATACCGGCCACGAATAGTTTAAGGATATACTTTTCCCTCTTGCCATTAAGTGCTCTTTTAGCTTTCAACTTTGATACTGATTTTGTTGACATCAATTTTCGCTTGTTTTCAAGTTAAAATATTCAAACAAAGTAATAGGTCTTGGAGGTCCAGCGCCTTCATGCTATCGAGCAGTCTCTTTCAGTCCAATAGATTCCTTTGAAGTAGATAAGTTTTCATGCTCTCTGGTGCTTCTTTTGGAAACGGACCTAGGTTCTTCAGTGTCGATCATGATGGGAAGTAACGCAATTCCTTTATTCGAAATTTTGAACCTCCTGACATCTGTCGAATGGACCATACCCCTGGATTTCATCACGCACAGACTTCGGGTACGTTGGGCATCTACTTCTATATCCTGCACCATCATCCACGTATCAACCATGGACGAAATTCCTTCGTCACTCGGATTGCGCTCTATTGACCCAACGGTTATGGCGGCAGTAAACATTACCGTTATTTGCTGAGTTTTTAAAAAATCCACAAACCGTGTGAGCATGGATCGTATATCACTGTTCGGGCCTTCCGTCATTAAATTTGTAATCGGATCAAGGACAACTACAGTAGGCTTTATCTTATCAATGATCTTTCTAATAGCGATAAAATGAAGTTCAAGATTCTGTAACGTTGGTCGTGAATAATAAAAAGTAAGTATTCCTGATTTAACCAACGGATCCAGGTTGATTCCTATAGATCGCATATTCCGAATGATCTGGTTTGGCGCTTCTTCAAAGGCCGCAAAAAGGCACGTCTTTTTAGCTTTACAGACACTATAGGCAAACGAGGCGGCTACACTCGTTTTCCCGGTACCGGCTGTTCCTGAAATAAGAATACTGCTTCCTGCATAAAACCCTTTTTTACCTAACATTTCATCTAAGTTCTCAATACCCGATGAAATCCTTTTCGTATTTGATTTTTGATCAAAGGCTTCCGGAATAACAGGTAAGACTGTTATTCCTTTTTCGTCAACCAGAAACGGATACTCATTATTACCGTGTAGTGAACCGCGGTATTTTATGATCCTTAATCGCCTCGTGGAAATCTGATTGGTTACTCTATTATCCAATGCTATTACACAATCAACAACATATTCTTCAAGTCCGTGTCGGGTAAGAAAAGAATCGCCAATCTCTGCAGTAATGATAGCAGTGACTTTCCTTTCTTTTAGCCATGAAAGAAGGCGCTTAAATTCCATGCGTAATGTTTGGTAATCGAGGGAATAAAAAAGTGTATCCAGTGAATCCAGCACCACACGCTTTGCCTTTACTTTGTCAATTGCCCTTCCAAGTCTTACAAATAAGCCCTCAATGTCATACTTACCCGTATCCACCATCTCGTTCTTACTAATCTTTACATGCTCCAGATATATTTTGTTGTTCGCAACATGTTTAGCCAGATCAAAGCCTAGTGATTTTACATTCAATACCAATTCATCCGTTTGCTCTTCAAACGCCATAAATACTGCGGGCTCATTGAACGTAACGATTCCATTGATCAGGAATTCCATCGCCATAATTGTTTTTCCACAGCCTGTGTTTCCCAACAAAAGGGTAGGGCGGTTTTTAGGTATGCCCCCGTTTGTAATTACGTCCAGGCCCTCAATTCCGGTTGGGGATTTAGGAAATTTAAAGTCGGCCATCGTTTTGTTACCTTTTGTCATACAGACTATTTTTTATTCTTGTTGTTTGAAAATTTGCTATGGTAAGAGAATAAATTGCTCACTGGTCGGCCTGGAGAAGCTACTTTCCAGTATTAGATTCAAGATATGATGAAGAATTACCTTCGTTCCATCCACGTCTGTTTTGCTAAAATAATAATGGGCTCCTTTGTTAAATAGATCCTCAGTCACATCGAAGTATCCTGAAGTGGAGTATATAATTACGGGAAGTTTCTTCAGTTTTTGATCATGCTTAATCTCTGACAAGCACTCCAAACCATTTTTCCGGGGCATATTAAGATCAAGGAAAAGCACATCGGGAAGCTTTTCAGAATTTTCAATCAAGTAGGTCATGAGTTGTTCACCATCCTCAACTATTGTCAGGTTAGTTAAAATAGGAATAGTCTCTAATGCTTTATTAAAAAAGAAGCGATCATCTTTATCGTCATCTGCCAGTAGGACGTGGAGTTGAACATAGGAGTCGAGAGTAATAGCTTGCTTCATTTAACGATGTATAATATTTTGATATAATCTACAAACTCCAGACATAGGGTTATGTGGCATTCTGTTTGGCAAATAACGGATCGAGTAGCGGAAATTGGAGTCGAAAAATCTGGCTCTTTTAGCAATTGCCATCCGCTAGCATGCTATTTTAATTACAAAGGGAATGCCACTTGCTTTGCTATTGTGAAGCTGACCTTATTGAAATCTTATCTGTCGCTTTCCGGGCATTATGTAGACTTAATAATCAAAGCGGACTCAATTATTGATAGCGACTGAAATTTGAAATGGGGCAGCAGATGCCATAGTGTGTATAAATATCTACAAGGTTCCCATGAATTTTGGTATTCAGGGCAATGATTATAGTAGGAATATCATGCAATATTCTTTTTCCTCATCCATATCAGATTATATTGATTAAAACATGAAGTAATAATCAGGTGAAGCCTGAATATTTACTACCGTTTTATCCCATAACCCATCGAGAATATTATTCTAAACTTTTCATTACCTTTGCTTCAGTATGAAAAACATTCATTCTATATATCGCCCCCTGCCGGATATTGCGGCCGCATAATTACGGACCCTTCGATTGAATTCCTGTCTGTAATTCTTTTTCTCCTTTAATCGTATTTTAATACACGATGAGAATTTTGCTATTCACGAAATGGCAATCGTTCTCTTACTAACATTTCAACAAAATGATATCACTGGATCATTATGGCTGGAGCACATTCTTTCAGTCAGAACAAATACAAAACGATTTAATCATCGGACGCATTACTTCTATACTGGGATTTAAATATTATGTCATCACCACCAACGGTGAAAAGGAAGCTGAGCTTTCCGGAAGACTTTTACATGGAGCCAAAACAGAAGAACTTCCCAAACTAGGCGACTGGGTAACGCTGAAAGATTATGATACACTCGGTTACATCATCGATGTCTTACCACGCAAAAATGAACTGTCGCGTAAAAACCCGGGAGCGAAAATGGAAAAGCAAATCCTCGCCACCAATGTAGATGGCGCACTGATCGTGCAAGGTCTTGATCGCGACTTCAACATTATGCGACTGGAACGTTACCTTGTTCAACTTGCTGCGTGCAACATCAAACCAATTGTGGTGTTGAATAAAGTAGATCTTGTAGAGGATTGGACGCTCTATTCTTCTGAAGTAGCGAAGCTTCAGCGCGATTGTGAAGTTTACTTTTGTAGCACCTACACTGGTGTTGGATTAGATGAAATTCGCAACAACGTGCTGGAAAAATACAAGACGTACATTCTCATTGGTTCGTCCGGAGTAGGTAAAAGTTCGCTGTTGAATGCATTGATGAGTACAAACGTGCAAGAGGTAAAGAGTACAAGTGAGTTTAACAGCAAAGGAAAACACACTACTACTTCACGTGATCTCTTTCAGTTGCCCAATGGAAGTTTATTAATTGACACACCCGGCATGCGTGAATTCGGTCTTACCTATGAAGAGGGACACGACAGTAATGATCTGTTTCCCGCAATTCAAAAGTTCGCGGTACATTGTAAGTTCTCTGATTGCCGGCATTTGCACGAAGCAGGATGCGCAGTGATTGGTGCTGTGCATTCAGGCGAACTGGAAGACCAGGTTTATGAAAGCTATTTGAAACTAATAAAAGAGCAGAGGCGATTCGAGATGAATGCCGAAGACAAAAAGCGATTCAATAAAAAATCAGGAAGAATGTCGCGCGAAGCGCAAGAGAACCGAAGTAAGTATAAATATTAAGTCCAGGTAATTGCTTTTACTCACCTTGTTATAAACAGATAAAATCAAAACAGAGTCATCGGAAGTCGATGGCTCTGTTTTGATGATAAAGGGCTAGAAAGAAAAATGCTATCTCAATACTTTTCTGATCCTCATGCCGCACGTTATTCAACCTGACTATCGATTTCTTTGGCCTGTTTATTTTCTTCGCTGAAAAAACAATGGACGGCACAGGCATGTGATTTTATCTTGTAACCCTCATCCACATGGCCAACCATTTTGCCGGCAACCATAATGGCGCCATCACCTCCTGTAGTAACAACATGGCCGTGTTTTGATTTAAAGCTTCCATCTTTTTGAACTACTCCAACAATTCCTTTTCCATTCGCGGTTGATACATCACCGGTTTCAGCAATGATACCAATCACTTTTCCGGTAACATCACACACTTTGCCATCTGGTGTAATGTAACCCAGTTGCTTACCACTTTCGTCATATACCTTACCATCTGCTTTTAGAGTAGGATGCATCCCTCTGTGTTTTGGGGGCATCTCCTGAGATTGAACAAGTGTAAAGGCAAACATCATGAACATTAAGATTATACTGAATTTTGTTTTCATTGTATTGAGGGTTAAAATTTATATAAATATGATTAATGGAATATTCAGACTTAGTGATGTTTAATAAGTGGCAATATGATTTTTGTCAGCGTTTTCGCTGATGTTATTTCTTAAAAAAAATAGACAACATTCCTTATTCAAAGAACCTTTCGAAATGATTGAACTTACTTTATCGTTTGAATAAAGTACATTTTGTTTTTGCTACTATTTATTCTCAATCAACTCCATTCCGCATCGTGGGCATGTGCCTGGCCTTCCCATCTTTACTGTAGGATGCATGGAACAGGTGTATGTAGTGAGTGTTTTAAAATCAGGATCTTGAGGATTTGGCTTTTGCTTATTAAAATCCTCATTCGTTTTCTGATTGAGCATACTACCTGCTGAAATTTTGAGTTCTTCGTTATCTATGTTTTTCATGTTATTGAATTATCGGTATAGTATATTGACATACTACTTTCAAGAGAATACACCATTTTCGTGCCCGAAGAGGCAAGGCTTTAAATAGCCAATAGTATTGAAAACAGCCTGTATCGAAAGGATTGTGTTAAACAGAAGTTGGCATTATACACCCGGAGTGTAGAGAAGACTCAACAGGATACCCGAATTCTTCCAGCATGTGTTTGAAAAAAAATACTGTTACACAACAATCTGTAGGTTCGAAAATAATTAACATCGAACCACTGGTGAAACAGACTTTAGCGAAGCAAAATGATTATCGCGGTAAGTACAAATACGGATGATCCGTATCCATCACTTTATCCCATTCGAGTTATGAACGTTCACAACTCAAATGGGAATGAAGGGAGCAAATTGAATTCTTTTTGAGGGCTTATAGCGTGACGATAATTTTACTATTGAGTTACCGTAAAGTCCGTTGCTGCTAAAACGGACCTCCAGCAACTTCGCTATGGATCTTTTTAATTGTATAAGGAGTCGTGAGCAAATTTATTAATATATGTGTAAAAATGATGTTCCTAACATAAAAAGATTGAGGTCTCTTTTTCATCAAAAAAAAGGGTAAGGGAAATTCTGATTTTTAAAAATCAGTGTCAAGCTGATGTATTTGATGCCGCAAAACCGAACCTTTGAATCATCAAACAAAAACACATAACCCCATGAACACAAAAACACCTCTTACCCTTCACAATGGCTTTTCATGCGAGAATCGAGTAGAAATGCTTCAAAGCAAAATTAAATGGACACGATTTTACACCGTGTTCGTTATGATGTTTGCCTTTTCCATGTCGCACGGACAATCCTTAAATAAGAACTGGAAAGAAGATTTAACGTTAACCCTGGAACAATTTTTAAAGTGCTCCACCACAGAAAGCGACAAGACAGTATGCGCTTCTTTTATTGAAAAATCACTGGCCGATGTATACAACCTGGACGCGCTAAATATGGAAGCTTCATCGAAGCAAAGTCCGGGTTTGGTAAATATGAAAGGTGGTCAATGGTCTGTATTGGGTATGGCTTTTGACCAAAAGGTTTTAGAAAGTGCGCAACGTTTTGCAAATGAAAACAAAGCCGTTATTGCCGTGTATAAGCCCAGTGGGGAAATGGTTAAGCATGTTGCACTTATTCTGCCGGGTGATCTCCAGTATTCCGGATCATGGGGTTACAAAGTTCCCAATTCTGCGTCCTTCTTTATTACAACACCCGATAAATCCTATATCGACAAGGGCCTGTCCTATGCATTTGCAAAGACCATGCTGTTACGTGTAACGCTATATGTTCGGAATAATTAAATATCACTAATGTATCTATCGGAAAAGATATTGCGAGAAGCTCAGGAGAATCAAAGCAGGTATACATACTGAATCGAAAACTCCACTTTATTTCTACGCTGTCCATGAATTTGATTCAAGAGCCTGTATAGTGCAGGCTCTTTTCTTTTATACCCTTCCGTAGTATTCATTCATTAAATTAGTTTCACTTCTCTCAGACGCTGGCGGGTGATGCTTTCGCTATCCAGAATTATTTCAACAAATAGATTGTTAGCTTTGCGTAAACCACCAAGGTTATGGGTATGAATGCGAAGAAGGCGGAAAAAATATCAAAGGCATTGGCCGATCCCAACCGGCTCTTGATTTTAAAGGAAATCAAAAAACAAAAGGATTGCTTATACTGCGTGGATCTGAATCAGATCATTGACCTGGCACAACCTTCCATCGCCCATCACCTCAAAATGCTTACCGATACCGACCTTATTACATCAGAAAAAGAAGGTCGCAATGTGAAATACAAGCTCAATAAGCAACTTCTTGACGAATACATCCAGTTCCTGGAAGAGTTAAAAAGAGAATAATCTTTTATTTCATTTATCGAAAAACTTAAATAAATCGATAAATAATGAACCTAATCATTTGGGTTTCGTTATCTGCAAACATATCGATAAACTTAAATATATCAATAAATGAAAATGAGAATCAAAAACCCGAATACCAGTCGTTTGCAGCGCATGATCCGGCAAATCACTGGTTATCTTCTTCTGACCGTCATCATCGCAGCCTGTGCATCCAAAGCAGGCGATCTGAGTAATAATAAAGAAACAAAAGCCACTCCTGTTCCGGGAGTACCCGTGGATGGGCTTGTGGTAAAACAAGGCATTGTAAGCGATGAACTGGAAGTAACAGGAACTTTAATAGCAAATCAGCAGGTTGACCTCGTCAGCGAGCTTACACGCAGAGTCGTGCGCGTTAATGTAAAAGAAGGCACTAAAGTAAAACAAGGAGCCCTCCTATTTCAGTTAGACGATGCTGATCTGCAAGCACAATTGCAAAGGTTTCGTCAACAAGAGAAGTTGGCACAACTCAATGAGGAACGGCTCAAAGATCTGATCGCGCATGATGCTATTGCCCAGCAGGATTACGATGAAGCGTCCACCAATTTAAAAGTATTGCAGGCACAAATTCTGGAAGTAGAAGTCATGATTAACAAGACCCGGATTACGGCACCTTTTGATGGCCAGATCGGTATGATCAATGTACACCAGGGAGCTGTTGTGTCCGTGAATACTTTACTGGCGGATATTGAAGATAACAGTGTAGTGAAAGTAGAGTTTTCGATACCTGAAAAATATGCAAATGTAATTCAACTGGGGAGTGAGCAACACTTTACCCTGGCTTCCGATCAAAAACAATACGCTGCCAAAGTGGTAGCGAAAGCTGCGAGTCTCAATGAAAATACACGCACACTTTTAGTAAGAGCCGCCACGGCTAATCCCCACGGTAAACTATTGCCTGGCCAGAGCGCCCGAATAAATCTATCACTCAATACATCTGGTGAAGCACTGGCTGTTACCTCACAAGCTTTGATCCCCTCTTCCAATGGGTATACCGTTTTTGTTTCGCATAAAAATGTGGCAGCAATCGTGCCCGTAGAAATTGGTCAACGCAGTGAAGGATCTGTTGAAATTACCAGCGGATTAAACGCAGGTGACACCGTAGTGACCAGTAACCTGTTGAGATTAATGCCCGGTTCTGCTGTTCAGTTTGTCACCATTAAATAAGTTCAGCCTTTTCCATTTTTATATTCTTAATCTATTTATTTCATGAGTGCAATTTCACAAATAAGTATATCACGACCGGTATTAGCCGGAGTGATGTCAGTATTGTTAATTCTCTTTGGTATTGTCGGCTATACATTTTTAGGAACACGCGAATACCCGGTAACTGATTCACCAATTGTAATGGTTACAACCGTATACCCTGGAGCAAGTGCTGATATTATTGCCTCACAGGTAACAAAACCTTTAGAGGAAGCCATCGCAGAAGCCAATGGAATACGGGCAGTATCTTCCGTATCGCGTGAACAAGTGAGTATTATTACCGTAGAGTTTAACCTGGATGCCGACCTCGAAGCAGCGGCCAATGATGTGCGTGACAAAGTTTCAAAGTCACGTCAGCAATTGCCATCGGATATCGAACCAACAATTGTAGAGAAGGCGGGACCCGCGGACTTCCTGGTTTTTCTCACAGTTCAAAGTGACACCAGAAGTCTGGAAGACATTACCGACTTCGTTAACATTAACATCAAAGAAAGACTTCAGTCTATTCCAGGAGTGCGTTTGGTAGACACCTATGCAGGAAGAAAACGCGCCATGCGATTGCGCATGGATCCTCTAAAGCTTGCCTCATATGGGCTTACTCCATCCGATGTTCAGAGTGCATTGCAACGTGAGAACGTAGACTTACCCAGCGGACGAATAGAAGGCGAAAATACAGAAGTGACTTTACGGACTGAAGGTCGGCTTGTTACCGAAGAGGATTTTAACAACATGATCATTTTTCAAAAAGATCAAGCCATCGTTCACTTCAAAGATATCGGCACCGCAATCATGTCCTCTCAGAATGAGCGCACAGCTATGATTGTGGGAGAAGGTAATACGACCCGTTATGGTGTGGGTACCGGTGTGCAGCCACAACGTGGTGCTAACTCACTGGCCATCGTAGAAGAATTTAAAACGCGTTTTGCGGATATTGTAAAGACGGCACCAAAAGAGTACATCATCTCCTTAGGGAAAGATTTTACTGTGCCGGTACGAAATTCATTATCCGAAGTTGAAGAGACTTTATTCCTTGCTTTTGGATTAGTGGCGCTGATCATTTTCATTTTCCTCCGCGACTGGAGAAGTACCATCATTCCATTGGTAGCCATTCCGGTTTCCATCATCTCGGCTTTCTTTATAATGTACATAGCAGACTTCTCTATCAATGTGTTAACGTTGCTGGGGTTGGTGTTGGCGATTGGCCTGGTAGTGGATGATGCGATTGTTGTGCTGGAAAATATTTATAGCAAGATTGAACAGGGCATGAGCCCGATACAAGCTGCCCGTAAAGGTTCCGATGAAATTTACTTTGCTGTAGTTTCCACCACCGTAACACTCGCAGCTGTTTTCTTGCCGATACTTTTCCTCGGAGGTATTACCGGTCGCTTGTTCAAAGAATTTGCTATTGTAGTGGCAGGATCTGTATTGATATCCGCATTTGTCGCATTGACTTTGTCACCGATGATGAGTGCATATCTACTGAAAGCCAACGCTTCACACGGATGGCTGTATCGTAAAACAGAACCTTGGTTTGAAGCACTCAACAGAGGCTATGAAAGAACACTTCACTTATTCTTTAAAATAAGATGGCTGGGGTTTGTGTTGTTGATCGCTTCATTTGGTGTAGCCTGGGTCCTTGCACCTTCTCTTCCTTCAGAGCTCGCGCCTCTTGAAGACCGTTCCATGATTGGACTTGCAGTCATTGCTCCCGAAGGAACATCGTACGAAAGTATGGAAGCAACCATGAAAGAGATCAATAAATACATTTCTGATTCTATTCCTGATTTAAATGAGAATCGTACCTATGCAGGTATTGCAGCATCAGTGGGTACGTTAGTACAACCCGTTAATGGCGGATTTCAATGGATATTTTTAAAAGATCCGCAAGACCGGAAGAGTGGCCTTTCACAACAACAGATCTATGAAAAACTGGTCGCCGCTTCTGGACAATTTAGAAATGTTATCTGTATCCCGATACAAATACCAACCATTGGAGGATTCTCCAGTTCACAGCCCTTACAATATGTAGTGCAGGCTCCGGATCTGAAATCACTCACCGATGTTATGCCGGGTCTGATGGGCAATGTTTATCAAAGCAAGAAATTAAGTTTTCAGGATCCTGATTTTAAAATCAACCGTCCGGAGATTGGCATTACCATTGACCGTCAACGTGCAGCGCAATCCGGAATCTCTACGCAAGAAATAGGAAGAACACTTCAACTGGCATTAACCGGGAGACGCTACGGATATTTTATTTATAACGATCGTCAATACGAAGTCATTGGTCAGCTGGACAGGAAAGAACGTTCTACACCTTCCGATATCCGTTCTCTATTTTTAAAAGCAGGCAATGGCGAAATGATTTCGCTGGATAATTTGGTGAAGATGGAAGAGAGTGTAAGCCCTCCAGCTATTTATCGCTACAATCAATCTTACAGTGCCACCATCTCCGCTACTCCGGCTCCTGGTGTTAGTCTTGGTGAAGCCATTAAAGAAATGGATGGTATCGCGAAAAATACATTACCCGATGGATTCCGTACCACGCTGGCGGGACAAAGTCGCGATTATGCTGAAAGCAGTTCGAGTCTCGTCTTTGCTTTCATCTTTGCCATCATTCTCATCTACCTGGTACTGGCTGCACAGTTTGAAAGTTTGATTGATCCATTCATTATTCTTCTTACCGTGCCGATGGCGCTTACGGGTGCATTGTTAAGTCTGTGGATCACGAATCAGTCGATCAATGTGTTTAGTGAAATTGGTATCATCATGCTGATCGGACTGATCACGAAAAATGGTATCCTCATCGTTGAATTTGCTAATCAGCGTAAAGAAGAAGGCATGTCTGTGAAAGATGCAGTGTTATCCGCGGCGGCTTCACGTTTCCGCCCCATACTCATGACAACACTCGCCATGATCTTCGGAACGCTCCCCATTGCATTATCATTAGGAACTTCATCAGGCAGTCGTACGTCACTGGGCATTGCCGTTGTAGGTGGACTAGTGTTTGCCGGAATATTAACACTCTATGTTATCCCATCAGTGTACTCGTACTTCTCCCGTCCTTACTCACGCAAGGTGGAAGAGCCAGTGATAGAAGCTGTAAAAGAACACGCTGTTATCGCTTAACCTTAATTATTAAAACATGAAATTATTTATTCACTATCGATATATCGCTGCAGTCGCCTTATTGATTTTATCAGCGAACACTGCCGGTGCACAATCGAGGTCGCTATCACTACAGGAAGCGGTTCAACTAGCCAATGAAAACAATCCGGAATTAAAAATAAGTCAGAAGGAAATTGAGAAGTCGTTGCAGCAAAAAGTAATTGCTCGCAGTTTGTTTCTTCCTTCTGTACAAGCGAGTGCTGCCGCATATCACTATTTCCAGCTCACACCTTTTTTTGGTTTTGGTGATGCTACCACGGATGGCAAAATACCCTACGGTCGCTTTGGAGGAGAAGATCAGTTTGTTAGTTCCATATCAGCTATACAACCGTTGTATAATCCTCAGGCATTTCCATCACTGCAACGCGTTCGTCTGCAGGAGCAAGAGAGCAAGGTTATGTTAAGTGGAAAGCAAGTCAGTATTCTGGCATCGGTGAAACAAACGTATTTGCAACTATTGGTATTGAACGAACGCATTAAGCTGCAGCGTGAAAGTATCAATCGCAATCAACGGGTGTTAAAAGATTCAAGGGTGTTGTTGATTCAGGGAAAGGGACTTCGTGTGGATACATTACGAGCCTACACCTCGGTGAAGAACCTGGAGCCTGATCTCATGAAATTGTCATATGCTATTGAAACCGGCAAGCTGCGGTTGAAAACATTAATCGGTATTGATTCACTCCATGATGTCATATTAACCGATTCACTGATGCTTCCGGATCCCGGCACTATTCCGCAGGAAGAAGAAGTATATAATGCAGCAAAAGAAAACAACGCGGAGTATAAATTACTTTCTCTCCAGCAACAGATCAGCAAGCAACAAATTGGTCAGGTTAATGCGGCACGATTACCAGTAGTTTCTGCGATAGGTCAGTACCAGGTACAATCGCAAACCAACCAGTTTGATTATGGAAGTGCTTATTATCCTGCTTCCTCTTTTGTAGGGTTGCAAGTTTCTGTTCCGTTGTTTACTGGTTTTAGTAATCAGGCAAAGGTAAAGCAGGCAGGCATCACACATGAGCAATCAACCTTGCGTTTGGAAAACGCTCACGAACAATTAAGAGCAGTCGTTCACCAGGTAGTCGCCGATGGGCACGAGTCCATTGCACGTTTGCAAACCACTGCATCCGTAAAGGAGACAGCCGAACTGAGCTACAGCATTATTCAATATCGGTACACCAAGGGTATTGCCTCACGTCTTGAACTGAGTGATGCTGAGCTAGCATTGACGGCCTCACAATCGAATTACCTGGAAGCCGTATACGATTACCTATCTGCACGAATTGCCTTGCTGCAGTTGATGGGACGAGTAGAATAATTCAAAAAATATATTTGCTAGATGATATCATCGAAGCAAGTATAATTATTAATGTAAAATTTATTCCCATCGTAGTCAGGGCAGACTACGATGGGATTTTTGCAGTTAAGAAATTTAAAAACAAGCGCCCCCTGCTAGAGGAATGGAATTAAAATATTTTAAGAGCGAACGGTAATGCTAAAAGAAAAATGAAATCCCGGCTTTAACAAGAATGGGTTCACCCGGGGTAAAACATAATTCGGATATTCCTGTTTGTTCTCCTTTCAATCGTGTCTCCGTATCAAATTGTGCTTCGTTCCAATTTTGATTTAATATGTTCGTGGCATTCAGACTTAACTGGAATTTTTGTTTGGTATAGGTAATCGCTCCCTCAAGCAAAAAATAACCTTGCGCAGAAACAGAATTGTCTTCATTTGCAGGTCTATCCGAAACATACCGATATCGAAGACTTGCTTTTAACCCTTGCTCGAAAGAAGCCGTAAGACCTCCGATACTTGTAATGGTTGGTGCTAACGGAATATAATTCTGTCCTTCCAAATCATCAATTGAACGGCCATGAGAATAATTTCCATCAAAGTCAGCAAACAACCAGGGAAGTACCTGGTATCGAAGTGAAATATCTACTCCGTAGCGCTGCGTTTTTCCACTGGCCTCTATTACCGCTTCATCTCCTACATAGACAAACTCCTGCTGCAATTGAATCTGCCACAGCGCAACATTCACAAATAATTTTTTGAACGGTTTAACAAAAAGACCCAAGTCTGTTCCATACGCCTTTGGCAATGTATTCTGAACTTGTTGCGTTACAACAACACGCGCATCATTGGAATGAAAGCCAATTCCGTTTTTCAAATAGATTTGAAAATCAGGGTTGATATTATAATAGAGATTCAATTTCGGACTCACCGTACTTTTTGCCGATGATTGCCTGGAATAAAGACTATCCAGTTTATTGGAATATTGAAATGAAAATGCATCAAGCCTGACTCCTGCATTGATGCTCAATCGTTGTGTAAGATTCATCGTAGCATCTGCATACACACTTGCATTAATTTGATCAACATCTCCTAATGCCACAGGATTAATAAAAGTATACCGTGCCTTTACATGCGACAACTCAATATTAGAAATATCATCATACCGGATTCCCACTCCTGCTTCTGTGCGAATGCTTTTATTGCCTATACCTATCTCCTTCTGATATGTACCTGAATATCCGTAAATATTTCTTTTTTCTTTTTGTTTAATCTCATCTCCATTGATCGAATCATGAAGGAAATAGGTGAAGTTGGAATATAACTCAAAATTGTAATTGGAAAAGTAAACCTGATTTCTAAAACTGGATCCGTCATCATACACTTTGGTCAACGCTAAATTTACATTGCTTCTTCCGGTAATACCTCCCTCTGTATTATCAATTGCGCCAAAGCGGTCGACCAATCCACTGGATATAGCACGTTCGGGTAATTGTCCTGAAGCATCCCATTCACTTTTAAAAGTAGAAACACTAATGCTTACTATTTTATCATCGTCAATGCGTCCGTTGAATTTTCCAAAAAGATTAAGCCTGTTAAAATTCTGCGGACTTTCAAATGGACCATTGGAATAATAATACTCCGCAGACACATACGCATTTTGATTTTTTGAATTATCTCCCAGCAAATCGAGCAATGCCACCGTGCGGTAGGTGTCAAATTTTCCTGCTTCAAATTTTACACTGCTTTGATCCAATGAATTTTTCGTGTGAAAATTAGCATACCCCGCTGTATTAAAATCTCCAACTTTGCTATAGTAAGGGCCTTTATTAAAATCCAGGTAATCAATTATCTCAGGCGTAACAAAATGCAGATCTGCATATCCTTGTCCGTGTGCGTGCGATACCATATTCACCGGCATTCCGTCAACAGTTAGTGCAATATCAGTTCCGTGATCCGCATCGAATCCACGAAGAAAAATTTGCTCTGCTTTTCCACCGCCCGCATGTTGTGCCGTTACTACACCTGGAATCATTCGTAGAATATCCTGAGATGATTTTAACGGGCGCAAGGCAACATCAATTTTATTGATCGTGGTCATTGCTTGCTCAGTGGTATGCGAAGTGGTAACGGTTATCTCTTCCAGTTTTAAGCTTGATGGAGACAGCTTGATGCTAATCGTTTTGATTTCATTGCCCGAAACAATAACGGTAGTGAAACAGGGCTTATACCCTATGAAAGTTACTTTCAATCGATACGTACCACCTTCCAGATTGTCAAACTTAAAATTTCCAAGCTGATCTGTTGAGGATATTTCCTGCGTATCATTTAATACTAAAGTTGCACCCGTCAGAACTTCATTCGATAAAGAATCTGATACATTGCCTCTGATCATACTCCCATGACCAGATGCCGAATAAGCCGCTATCAGAAGTCCGATAATAAAAAGGATATACTTCACTCTTTTCACAGAAATCGCAATTAGAATTTGTTAAAAATAGGGCGGCCCTCCCCACTGTCGCTACTCCATGCCGCACCTGTTTTAAGAAAATTTTTCACTAGTGCTGTTTGCTTGTTTTCATCCTTAAATGAATCATGGAAAGCAATGAGGCTGCTGCTAATGAAAGAATTACCCATGGAGAATATTGAACCAATCCTTCCACGAGTATGGTTATTGGATTAGTCCGTTCAACAATTCGTTCAGTCATCCATGCCAATGCGGCAATACCAGCGAAGATAGCTCCCCCTATTCTCACAATGTTGTAACTGCCTGAACGACTTAATAAAATCAACCACGGAACAATGAGGGCAATAACAAAAAGCTGCATCAATTCAATTCCGATATTGAAACCGAGAATACTTAACGCCATTTGCCCGGGGGCAAGATTCAAGGCCGCCAATGTATCCGCGAAAGCCAGCCCATGGATCAAACCAAATCCCGCAGCAACGTAAGTCTCGCGTCCGGGAAAAATAGGACGTAAGGCATGGATGGCGGAAACTAAAATCGAAAAGGCAATCATGATCTCCACCGGCTGGCCCGACAAACGAAACCATCCCAACGCTCCAATAAGTAAAGTAAGTGAATGACCGAACGTGAAAGCCGACACCATCTTAAAAAGGCGTACGATGCTGTAACGAACACCTCCGAACGCACCCCATGTTTTTCCGGATACTACCAACGGAGCTGACAACAACAGCGCGAGTAGGAAAAGCAAATGATCAGTTCCTTCGGCAATGTGTTTCATGCCGAGACTAACTAAACTTTTGAATCCACGCCACGAACTTCCTTTTTCCAATTTAATTTCCAACGGATAAATGACATTGTCTTTTATATCCCATCCGATTGCGGCTGCATCAGATGAATGATTTTCAATGCTGCCGGTTTCCCAATCGCTGCGTATTGAAACAAGAGCCGCATGATTTATCACCTGATGCATGATAACATCATAGTCCAACATAAATTTTCGAGTATCTTCACCTGGCTGAGGCGTGAGGGTAACACGAGCAATTACTTCCCAATAGAGAACATCAGTATTTGGATATTTACTTTTATTCATTCTCATGTCAATAATTTCGACAAGCCACGGATGTCCTTGAGTAGCATAAGCATGTATGTGAGCTTGCAGATATTCTCTTAGCCGGGATCCATTTCGCTCAATCAACGTCTCCGGTTTTTTAGAGATGTCATTTCCAAATGACAATTCCAGTTCCGGCAATGGCAGTTGAATTTCAATAAAAACTTTGCGAGGGCTGACGTCTAAAAAAACAAGAGAGTTTGGTGATGGGTGGGCGTGCAAGTTCAAAGGCATCACCTCCATTGCCAATAAGAAAATACTTAAGAAAAAAAACCGTCCCATAATGATGGGACAGTCTTTCACAAAAAAACTTTGCATACTACGTGTTTAAACTTTATGATTATAAGCCAATGTAATCACGAACATGATCGCGGAAAACAGTATGATAATGTATTTGCCCGGAAACAACCACTCCACTCTGACAAACGAATTCAATCCACACACTGGGGCCGTCAACTCGTACGTAGTCGGAGTTAGCAGTGAAGAAAGAACTTGCATTTCCCGATGTGCCGTTTGTATTGCTTGTATAGGTTACATACGTGCTGGCTAACTCATTCTGGTATGTTGTTAAATAACTGGCCGCTGTAGTTGGGTCAACATCGTTTACCCATTCGGCAATTACAGCTAACACCTTAGCTTGTGCGGAAGAACTAAGCGTTCCTACCTGAATGCCCTGCTTTGTAGAAGGGAATGTATTGGTTGTTGAACCAGGAACCATCAAGCAATCTGAGAAAGTAGAAGAAAGCTTTGCCGATGACAGTTCGCTCGAACTAAACGATGCGAGCATCTCACGCACTGCAGTAAGTTCACTGCTCAGCGGAGCGCTATAGGTGGTGCTGTTGACAGTAAACGAACCGTTTGGCTCCACTGCCTCATGCATAGGTGTTATACTGGTGACTTGCCCGTTATCGTAGGTAATATTTTGAGCGTAATGGTGCCCCCCAAATTGCAACATCCACTTACCAGTTGTGCTTGGTGTTCCAAGGAAGGCAACCACATAGTTTCCGGCACTATAGCCAGATTGCATGGTTCCTAAATAATCGTCTGCCGCGCGAACGGTTTGAAATTCTTCATATCCATTGTTAGTTGCCGTGCCTGATGCTGCTTGTATCAGCGCAAGAGCAGCCGTCTGCTGTGCAGTGGTGAGAGTACTAAAGAGCAATCCGTTCCTGCATTGCAGGGCGCAAGGCAGGTTCGACCATCTTTTTGCGTTTGTCAGATTCAATGTAACAACTACCGAAGATTTTTGTGTACTGGTTAAAGTAGCCAGGAAATTGTTTGCCAGACAAACAATTTTTTCTACACCAGTCACCGAACTGCAATCTGAAGTCGTGGTAGTAACTGTAAAGTCACTGGTAGAAGTAGCTGTAGTGCTACTACTATTTACTGTTACTGCAATTTTTCCGGTAGTAGCTCCTGTAGGAACGGTTACGGTAAGCTGAGTAGCGATAGCGGCAGTCAGGGTCGCAGCAGTGCCGTTAAATGTTACCGTGTTGCTTGCAGCAGTAGTACTGAAATTAGTACCTGTAATGATTACCGTTGTGCCGACTACTCCGCTGGCTGGTGTAAAACTTGTGATGGTAGGAGATGGTGTTGTTTCCTCATCATCATTGCAGGCAACTAAAAATATACTAATGGCAATCAATGCCATAGTACTTAAAGAAAAGATCGTCCATGCCGACATGCGCGAATTCATAAGCTTCATTTTTTTATCAGGTTTAAGATGTGGTGATGTATTACTGATCAAACGTGTTGGTAAGCCAAATCCTGATTTGAGTTTTTAACTTTGCGATAAACAACTTGTTTCCTGCGAAGAATAAAATCATTCATCAGTATAGCTGATCAATTCGTTTGCCCGCACAAAGAAGGCAAAAACCTAATTCTTTTTTGATATATGTACATGAACAAAATGGTAGACGATGGTTACTTTGCGACAGATGGACTCTTTTCCACGAAGAATGATCGTTTATACTTAGCTCGGCCAAACACTATGGATGGGTTATCGACTTTTATACTTTAGCATTGTCCCAAAAATGGAAGGGCATTATGATTACAAACTACAAAGCACTCTATTGTCACAAAGAAATCTAACTCCTGGCTTTGATATTTTTCAAAACCAGGGAAATCGCTTTTAACTTTTTATCTTTCAAAAGGCGTCTTTTTATAGTTTCCATTAATAGCATTGATCTTGTTGCAAATTGAAAACCATCAATGGAATCTATAATCGAGTATCATGTTTGATACACATGTGTAATAGGCTCTTCAAAATCTTAAAGGCGATTTCCCAGTTTTCAAAACAAGGTATTAACATAATGGGTAATAAAATTACCATGATTACTGATCCGTTCTGCAATCCAAGCCAGGGAGATTACCATCGTGCCTACAGCAAATATAATTCTCAATACAGAATAGAATTTCCATTTGCTGGCCAAAAGCACGGGGAAGAAGCAAGCCATAATGATCAATTGCATAACTTCTATTCCCAAGTTAAATCCCAGGATACTAATCAGTTTTCCGCCAATCCCCAGGTCGAGATGCGATAGCGAAATTGAAAATGCCAGCCCATGTATCAGTCCGAAGACACCGGCCAATATGATCTCTCTTTTAAAGAAAATTGGCTTGATACAATTGACAGCGGAAATGAGTATGGAAATGGCGATTAATACTTCGATGTACTGTACCTGAAAACTAAACAGGTTGAAACTTCCTGCCAAAAGAGTAACGGAATGCCCAACAGTAAACGACAAACTTATTTTTAAGAACCTTGACAAAGTGTATTTGAAGCCTTGGTATTTCGACCATTTATTGTCAGCGATTGTTAGTGGCGCGACCAGTAAAAGTGTTAGCAGAAATAGGATATGATCAAGACCTTCCCGAATGTGCTGCATGCCGAATTGAAACATCCCATCTAGTCCTTTCCACCAGCTTCCTTCTTCTAAATCAATCCGAAGGGAATTTATCTTTCCGGTAGGAACGTTTAACTCAATAATACCGATAGGCTGAGTTTCGGATTCTTCCTGTATGCCATTGCTCCAATCGAATTTAACAAATACTACTATTTTATGAGTAATGACTTGATGAACCACAGCATCATACTGAAATGTAAAATGCCGCAAGTGGCGTGTATCTCTTGGTGTTAATTTAAAATGCACTATCACTTCCTGATAGTCCCCAACAATTGGGTCATGATCCGTTATAATTTCCAGATTTTCAATTTCTGTATCCCAATTGTTTTGATCAGAAAGAGCGATAATATGACTGGCAAAATACTCCTTAAAAAAAACGCTGTTGATGTTATCGAACGATTGGTTACCAACAGCACTCTCCAATTCAGCGAGCGGTATTTTAGCTTCCCCTTTGATAGACTTATCAAGGATGGAAAGATTTACTACTGAACTCGGCATGGGGTGTGCCCCTGCTTGCCAATAGCCGATAGCCATGACAAACAGGAGCAGCAACCTCTTCCAACCCCACATCCAAATCTTAATTCTTTGTTCCGCCATAGTCCGTTACGCGATCTCTCCAGATTGAGTGAAAATGTACTCCGCTCAAGATGACTCCGTTTGGAACACTAAATTCTATCCATACATGCGGGCCATCTATTCTGAAGTAATCATTTTTTGTATTCACTGCAGTTGTTCCACTGTACGTAATGTATGTGTTGTCTAATTCTGCCGTGTAGGTAGCCAGAATAGTTGCAGCATTCGTGTCATCAACATCATTAACGTATGTCTTGATCACTTCCAGCACCAACGCTTTTTGGTTTGAAGTCAATCCACTACACTGCAAACCTGAATAGGTTGTAGGGAACTGCCACTCTTTTCCTGGTGGAAGCAATATATCTGAAAAGGTTGAGCTTGATTTTGCTGTGGCCTTTTCTGTATCACTCAACGCTGCCAGCAAGGCAACAAATGCGTCACGTTCCTGGCTAATGGGAGCATAGGTTACTCCACTCGTTGTAAATGATACAGGTTCAATGGCTGCGAAGTGTGGTGTAGCCCCAATCATCGCATTGTTCTTGTAAGTATTAGCAACTGTCTTATGATGCCCGGTCATCATTATCTCAAAAGTACCTGTGGTCGCTGGTGTTCCGAAGAAAGCGAGGTAATAATTACCAGCACCATAGGTACTGCCTCCTCCGTTGGCCAGGAGATAGTCATCCGCCAACAACAATTGTTCAACTTCATCCCAGCCTTCATTTGCAGTCGTTCCACTTATTTCCTGAATTATTGCGTTTGCCGCAGCCAATTGAGTTGAGCTCAAAGATCCCAACTTAATACCTAAACGTGCCGACATAGCAGCCGGTAAGTTCGACCATGTTTTGATGTTGGAAAATGTATAGGATAATTGAACCGTAGAAACCTGAGATGAGCTAAGGGTAGCTTTAAATGCATCAGCAAGACAAACAATTTTCTCCACACCCGATAGTGTACTACAATCTGCTGTTGAAGAAGAAGCGCTAACCGTTAAACTTAAAGTACAAGATTGCCCACCAAATGAAATAGCAAAAGATGCAGTACCAGATGATGCAGGTGTACCAGAGATATTGAATGTTACGTTACCTGCGCCACTTGCTAATGTGCCCGAAGCAAGCGTTGCTGAAAGCCCGGTTACACCCGTTGATGAAATAGCAGAACCTGCCGAATAAGAAGTACCATTACCACCGGTATAAGGAATAGTGGCAGTACCTGAATAACTACTTCCACTGGTAGCTGTAGCAGAGAATGTGGCAGAGCTACACGTTAGTGTTGATACGGTAGTGCTTGCAGAAGCAACCGTTAGTGATACGCTACACGATTGCCCACCAAATGAAATAGCAAAAGATGCAGTACCTGATGATGCCGGTGTGCCGGAGATACTGAATGTTATGTTACCTGCGCCACTTGCTAATGTGCCCGAAGCCAGCGTTGCTGAAAGCCCGGTTACACCTGTTGATGAAATAGCCGAACCTGCTGCATAAGTATTTCCATTACCACCGGTATAGGGAATGGTTGCAGTGCCAGAATAACTACTTCCGCTGGTGGCCGTAGCCGAGAATGTAGCCGAGCTACAGGTTAAGGCTGTTACCGTTGCCTCACTCGAATTTACTTCATCATCTTTACACGCGGTAAATACTATTGCTACTACAAACAGTAGCATAGCTGATAGTGATAATAGTGCCCTACTTGTTTTTTGGGTGTTTTTCATTTTTACAAAAGATTAGTTCCTAAATTTATTTTACGCTCTTCAATCACTAATTAGTTTCCTCCATAGTCTGTTGATTTATCTCGCCATACAGAATGCGGGTGAGTTCCGGATAATACTATTCCGCTTTGACAGGAATACTCAATCCACACTGACGGCCCATCTATACGCACATAATCATTTTTTGTGGTGACGGTGGTCGTTCCTGAATACGCGATATAGGTATCATCCAATTCATTGGTGTATTTTGTGATAATGTCATCCGCGTCTGCTACATCTTCCACGTATGTTTTAATGGCATTTAACACAAGCGTTTTTTGTGAAGAAGTAAGGCTGCTGCATGGAATGCCCGAAGCCGTAGACGGAAAATTGCTGTCTTTCTGTGGGCCAGCCACTAAATCACTGAAAGTAGAACTTAGTTTAGCAGAAGCAAGTTCGGTGGATGAAAGTCCTGCTAACATAGCTGCAAGTGCATCCTTCTCCTGCACGATGGGTTGATTGCTCGCGCCATTCCAGGTAAAAGCTGCGAATGGTTCAACGCCCCGGAAGGATGGTGTAGCACCGGCCAAAACACCATCGGTATAGGTATTGGCAAATGCAAGGTGATGGCCGCCAAATTGAATTTCAAACGTACCGGTTGTAGCGGGTGTGCCCAAAAGGGCTATGTAATAATGAGCAGCTCCGTAGTCTGTACCTCCTCCGTTATCACCTAAGTATTCATCTGCATTTAATAATTCCTGGAGTTCATTCCAGCCTTCGGTGTCATCGCTACCTGCAACTTCTTTCAGCAAGGCTTTTGCATATTGTATTTGAGTTGTGGTCATAGAACCAAAATCCAAACCTATTCTTTGGCCATAGATCGCTTCAGGAAAATTAGACCATTTCTTTGCTTCTGTTGTAGAGTAACTTCTCTGAACAGTTGACAGTTCTGAAGAACTCAACTGTGCTTTAAAAGCATCGGCAAGACAGATGATCTTGTCGATTCCGGAAGTTGAAGAACAACTGGTTACTTCAATAGGGTCTGGATTTCCATCATCATTGGTGGTCGTTCCTGTTACGTCCTCATCACCACTGCAAGAGACACATGTTACAAGAAGTGCCATAATCAAACTCCGTAATTTTACATCCATTTTCATTTCTGGAACACACATAGTTTTTTTGTTTTTGGTTTATTAAGTGAAAAACGCATTAGTAACCCGAATCGTATTTCATGGCAGCGCCTTTGCGATAAACAACTTGTTTTCTGCGAAGAATTAAAATCAATCATCACAATAGATGATCTAATCGTTTTGCCCGTACAAAGGAGGCAAACATGCAATTCATTCTTGCTATCGGGAGGTGGACAAAATGGTAGACACGGGCTAATTTGCGATGAACAGTGAGTTTTCTGCGAAGAGTGATATTCAGAAATCAGGCTTTGAAAGATTTTTCGAAATTTTCCAGGTAACTGGAGCCGATCGGTATTTGAATACCCGAAAGAGAAATGGTTTTGTTCCGCACACTTTCAATGCGGTTCATGGGAATAATAAAAGAACGGTGCACACGAATGAAATCGGCAGGAAGTTTTTCCAGTATCGATTTCATCGTCATTCGGGTAATTACGGGCTTACCTTCCGGTAGATGTATTTTCAGGTAATCGGCAAGTCCTTCAATATAAAGTATATCGTCCACTGGAATTTTTACCAAACTGTACTCGGAGCGGATAAAAACATGATTGGACTTTTGAGTTTTGTTGTGAAGGAAAGTATAAAAATCATTGGCCTTGTTAACAGCAACCATGAATCGCTCCAATGAATAAGGTTTCAATAAGTAATCCACTGCATTTAGATTAAAACCATCCAGCGCATATTGACTATGTGCTGTTGTAAAAATCACCATCGTGCTTTGCTCCAGTTCTTTGTAAAAATCTATCCCAGAAATAGAAGGCATGTGTATGTCGAGGAAGAGTAGGTCAACCGGGTACTCTTGCAGGTATTTTTTTGCCTCCCCGGTTTGTGTAAAAAACTTTTCGAGTTTTAAGAAATCAACTTCCCTGCAATAACCTTCCAGTATTTCCAGCGGAAGTGGCTCATCATCTATTGCAATTGCTCTGATCATGATAATTGGATAGTCAGTTGTACCCGAAAATGTTTTTCATCTTCACTTAAAATTAAGAAGTGCCGGGACGGGTACAATAACTTTAATCTCGATTTTGTGTTTTCTATGCCTTTACCACTTTTCTCATGTGGACTGAGTGCTACCCTGACCTTATTATTTTCAACGACAAGCTTGATCTCACTAGTAGTTACTTCAAACATGATATTAATATTGGAATCTTCATCCGGATTCACACCATGTTTAAAAGCATTTTCTATAAAAGGTATAAGCATAAGTGGGGCGATCTGCTGATTTTCAATGGAACCAAATACTTTATACGATAGCTGAATACGTTTATCCAGTCGTAATTTTTGCAATTCAATGTAGTCGTTAATGTACGCTATTTCTTTTTCCATCGAAACAAATCCATTTCCTGTTTCCGTAACTACGTAGCGCATCAGACCAGAAAGTTTCAGAATGCCAGTGGCAGTTGCTGTAGACTTGTCGCGAACGGCCAGTGCATAGAGTCCATTCAGTGTATTGAAAAGAAAGTGGGGATTGATCTGGTCTTTCAGTGAAACAACTTCGGCTTTGTGTTTTGCTTGCTCGGTCTCAAGCAATCGTATTCTCACTTTTAGCAACACAGAAAAAAGCACTACAGCCGCAAAAAGATATATATGATGCTTGATCTCCTGTACCAATGTTGAACCTTCTGGTAATGGAGGCATCCATTTAGAGTCGCTAATACTAATGGGAGGCTTAGCCAACAAGGGTGCTGATTCAAATGGATTTCGGCCAGTCAAAAGGGAAGGAAAAACAGCCATAGCCAGGAGGAATGTAAGAATACAAAGTGCATAGACAATGTATCTTCTTTTAAAATAAAGGGAAGGAATTAACACGTAATAATTTGCGTAGAAAAACATGAGCATAAACCCGTTGGCCAGGAAGTCTCTGATGGTTGGGAGCGAAGTAAGGAATTCGATTTCTTCCGGTGGATGAGGAGAAAGTATGGTGGGGAGTAATAGAAAAACCACACAGCCAAGGATGTGCCAAATGATAGACCTTTGTTTGTTTTTCATCATTACCAGTCAAAAAGAAATAAGGAGAAAGATCTCAGCATTTTTATCACGATGCGAGAACGCAATTTACAATCAAAGATAACGTATAAGAAAGCGATCTGAAATGATTGCGATGATAAGGTCACATGTGTCGGAGTTTAACACTACCTAATACCTCAAACCATTTCTGTTTTATACACGCCATTACCGCTAACATGAAACTATAACGCGTTGCCGATATGGGGGCAAGGTAACCAAGGAACGACAGATCTCATGACTCCATATGCATGAGCTAACTAATTTGAAATAAAAACATTCTTCATCTGCAAAACATTCAATCCATTAACCTTTTCCACCCTCTAGTGTTTAGTCATCTTCTTAGAAAGGCAATAAATAGCACATGTTTGGTTTTTAAAACCTTCGTGAACAGTAGCCATTACTTTACCTTTTGGATCAAACACCTTGCATTTTTCTCCTTTACTATTGGGTTCGATTGTAAATACAACTGCGCCCTTCGCATCATAAAATGTTCCCTTATTACCAATCTTACCCAGTAAGCGTCCTTTATTGTCAAGAAGCTCCTGCTCCTGAATGGATGCTACTTTCTCACCTTTAAAATTATAAATGATCCCTTCAGGTGTGATCCCTCCCAATTTCGTTCCAACGGAATCCAGAACTTCGCCTGCTGCATTAAGATAGGAATACTTATAATCGTTCTGAGCAAACAGCGGATTGGTAAAAGTAGCCATTACTATAATGACCATAGGCAAGAATAATGTTGATACTTTTTTCATTTTAAAAAACAATTTCTATTCATGCTTAATAATTACACACTATTTATTTTTAACTAATTGCATTCCACATCGTGGGCACTTGCCCGACTTAAGGATATGCCATATTCATGCCCCAGGGAAACAATACTTTCTACTGGTAATAGCGTAAACTGCATAGCACTGAAACGACCGCTGGTGACTATAATTCTCTCATTATGTAGAGAAGATTCAACAAAGACAGGGATGCTCAATTTTGTCATTCATAAGCAAGTGCTTCACGCGTTGTGATTTTGTTAGCTCTTCGTGCCGGATAAAGTGTCGCGGCATAGGAGCCAATTACAATAATGAGAATCCAAACACCAAGCGCGAGAGTAGAAATGGTTAATGAAAGAGGCGTGCGGAATGCCATGTTGCCAATGAGTCTACCCATGTAAGTAGAGAGAATGACCGAGAGTATGATGGCAATGAAAATACTCAGTGCTCCAATCAACAATCCTTCCCATACAACAAGGTTTCTGATCTTCTTTGGTGTTGCACCAATGGCGCGCATTACACCCATCTCACGCGTGCGTTCCAAAATATTCATGCTCATCGTTGACATTAATCCTAACGTGCCAACGAGTCCCATTAAGATCGCCATTGTCATAAGTGAGTTGATCAACACCTTCATGTGGGCAGCGATGGCATTGTGTAACAACCAGACCGGAATAGTTGCGCTAACCGAAATATTTTCCTTTTCCAGTAATGCTTCTATTTCACGATTCTTCTTCATCGCATTTTCTTTTGATCGGTCAGTATACGACACGCGCAACATCTTCACTTTCCCGGATGTATTCGCTGCGTTTGAAAATACATCAAGTGATACATATGCGGTTGCATGTGATCCAACATCTTCCGTAAATCCAATCACTTTCCATTGACTTGGTTTGCCATCAATGGAAAGTAAAACTTGGTCTCCAATCTTTAATAAACCTCTGGATGATTGGTTCAGCACCACATCATTTGCTAAAGGATTGTTAAGCCATTGTCCTTCAACAACGGTTGGCTTCAGCAATTGAGTAGGTACTGGAAGTGCCAACATCGCAAAACTTCCATGTCCTTTATCAGGATAAGTAGAAGTGACTTCAATTGAATTTTCTTTGCTCACTGAAGTCGGTGAATGATCCCAACCCTCTGCAACTCGAACACCTGCAATGTTTTTTATCTTTTCGAGAATAGAATCGGCATCAATTGAATTGTTCAGTTTTATTTCAAGATCATAAAATCGCTGAGAATAAATTCGTTTCAGATTTTCATTCCATGCTTCTGATACATTCAATGCCGTCATGAACATTGCGCCACCAGCAGCGAGTAAGCCGAGTGTCATGATGAGGCGTGAACGTTGACGAAATACATTTCGGATTGAAAGCCGAAATATTTCACTGAAGAAATCCAATTGAGAAAGTTTCAGCAACCATGAATTCTTATTCATGTTCAGTTGATTCACACCGTGATTATCGAGCGCATTACGAACGGAGATACGACTTCCCCGAATAACCGGAAATGCAGCAGCGATCATTGGAATAATGATACCTGAACCCATTTGTACTAACGGAACCCAATAAGGTATTGCATTATTTCTGATTTCAATATTCAGCAGCGTGGCAATCTGATGATAAAATCCAGAGGCAGCCAGCATACTGAGTGGTATCGCGATAACCAATGCTGCTAAGCAAAGCAGCGTGATCATGACGAAATACAAACAGGTAATCTGAGATGATGTTGCACCAATTGTTTTCATCACACCGATCTGGCGAATTTGTTTTACCATTAATGTAGCCATGGAAGTCGCCACCAGAATTGAGCCGAGAATAAGAATAAGAAAACTAAACACAATAAAAATTGACATCACCGCACTCATCTGACCTTGATGCGGATGCTTACCTGGCGGTGGAACTTGAATCTCTTGAACATCATAGCCGGATTTTTTCAGATGTTCAGCAATCGCTCGTGCTTTTTCAGTGATGTGTTGTTTGGAATTAGATTGTTCACTTACTAAGATGCGTAACTGATTAAAGCCTTGCATTTCTCCAAGCAAGTGTAATGTTGAGAGATTAATGTATCCATATCCGGCTTGCTCTTGCCATGCTGGCGCAAGTCCGGGATCGTGTACGGCTCCTGCTAACTTTATTTTCTGTGGATTGCCATTCGGTGTTTTGATTACAATCTCATCACCTTCTTTCGCCTGCATCACTACGAATGCTGTTTGCTCCACGAGCATCATTCCTGTTTCTGGTTGTGATGTTCCTGAAATGTGATACATTTTATTTGTTCGTTTGTCTTTGAAGTCATCAATAACAAAGAGTAATAAAGGATACCACTTCTCTCCTACCTTCATTCGCGCAACCAATGTTGCATGTCGCTCGACCTCTGCTATTCCCGGAAATTGTTTTACACTATCCACAAGTTCTTTTGAAATGTTTCCCTCTATTTCAATAGTGGCAGATGCGGGTACAGTGCCCATGTAATTGTCGGTCATCTCGCGTTTGATTACGCTGTAACCACCGAGGATAGAGCCAATTCCAAAAACGCCAATACCAATCGTCAGTACGAGCATAAAGTTTTTCGAATAATCGGATGTAAGATCACGAATGACCTTGAAGTATCTTGTTTGCATCGTTGTATTTTTAAGCCGGTACGAATTCGTTTACAATTACACCATCCGCGATAGCGATTACATTTTCAAAGTAGGATGAGAAGTCTTTTTCATGCGTGACGATAATTACAGTCTTGCCTGATCGTGTTAGCGCAGCAAACAATTCAAAAATAGAAGTAGCCGTTTGAGAATCTAAATTACCTGTTGGTTCATCAGCAATGATCACCGGTGGATCATTCGCAAGTGCTCTTGCAATGGCTGCACGCTGTTGTTGTCCTCCCGATAAAGTGGATGGAAGTTTATCGGCTTGCTCTTTAATATCAACTTGTTCTAGCAATCCTAATGCGCGTTCTCTTCTTTCTCTCTTTGGATAACTGTTGCAGAAATCCATTGGGAGCATCACGTTCTCAAGAATGGTAAGTGTCGGTAGCAATTGAAAAAACTGAAACACAACGCCAATATTTTTTCCGCGCCATGTAGCTAATGCACTTTCAGAAAGCTTCTCAACATAAACTCCATTAATTGAAACACTTCCTTCGGTAGGTTTATCAATTCCAGCAATGATGTTGAGCAACGTTGATTTTCCACTTCCTGATTTTCCAGTAATGGCAATCAGCTGGCCTTTTGGGATACGAATACTGATATTATTCAACGCCTGAAATGTTCCGGAAGCCAACGGAAATGATTTCGTTACATGACTCAGCTCGATGAGGTTTTTATTTTGCTCGTGATTCATAGTGTTGTTTTTGATGCAACACTAATGAACTTGCAATACAGAATCGTCTACCGAAATCCTGTTGGACGTCTTTGATCAAATCTTTTTCTGTATCAGCCAGTGGTGACCGAACGGATCTTCAACAACGCCTTGTCTGTATCCATAATCAAAATCCTGAATGGGACTTACTATGCGAGCGCCCAAAGCAACGGCTTGCTGAAATAATTTGTCAGGATCAGGAGTGAATAAACCAATTAACATAGTTGTAACACGAGCCGTCTCTGGACTTACCTGATTATTATGTAAAGACTCTTCATGCAAGTGAAACAGGGCACCATTAATTTCCATTTCGGCCACATGAACACTGCCATCTGAATTACTAAACCTTCGCAACTCTTTGGCATCAAATGCTTTTTGATAAAACTCCATGGCAGGTTTCACAATTTTAATGGCAAGATGAGGTGCGAAAAAAGTTGGGTTATTGTTTTCCTGATGTAACATAATGTAAATATGATTTAGTGAAACGTGTTCTACTTCTATGTTAAAATCCCGAAGGGATGGTATTACTATAGCATTGTGAATTAGCTTTTCATAAACCCCAAAGGGGTGAAATTATGCCACTCCTTCGGAGTTCCAACACTGTGAACCTATTATATTCTATAATCATTTCAACCCTTCGGGTTTGGTATATCAATATTAACTCGAAAGATTTTTACGATACTCCGTTGGCGTTAATCCAGTAAAACGTTTGAAGATGAGATTGAAAGTTGATTTGGATTTAAAGCCCGCCTCAAGAGCAATACCTAATACATTATAATTCTTCACGTGCGGGTCAGTCATTAATCTCTTTACTTCTTCCACTCTATATTTGTTGATGAAGTCGTAAAAATTATCGCCCATTCCCACATTAATTAATATAGACAACTGACTGCGACTGATATTCAAATCTTTTGCGAGGCTGCTTAGTGTTAATTCAGCATCAAGGTAAGGCTTCTTCTCTTGCATGTAATTCAACAATCGATTTACGAGTTCAGGATCGGGCTTACTTACCACCGCATCCAATGATGTTGGAATTCTATCCTCCGATTTTATCGGCTCATCTTTTTGAAAAAGTTGTTTTTGCAATAATCCTTTATAGCCCAGAGCGAATACTGATATTGAAAAAATCAACGCTGTTGTTCTGGGTAGCCATGGACCATCATGGAGATGAATGACAGCAAAAAGGCTGAATAGAAAAAATACATTAATCAACAGAAAGACAATTATGAAGAATCTCACCCATGATATATCCACTCCTTCTTTATTTGAAACTTCTTGTTTGAGGAATTCCTGGTATGCAATCCATTTCTTTCGTATAAAAAACTGATAAGAGGAAAATTGAATAACTACAATCATCCAGAAGACCACGTTAATGAGTTTTTGGTGATGCTCCAGAAATTGCATGAATGCAAAATCCGGATCAACAGAGCGTAGTGTCAGAGACAAAACGATAATCAGCAGAAATGGAAAAAAATGAAGGATGATATTCCTTGATAACGCTACTCGCTCTCCGATTAATTCCTTTGTATAAAGCCAAAGCAATGGAGCAATTAAAAAAAATGTAGGATCTCCAAGCGTATACACCTTGACAGAAAGATGATCAATAACGGCTCCTGCAAAAAGGATATGAGCAGTGCTAAAGGAAAGCGAAATCAGTAAAATGGATAGAAAGATATTCGCACGACTTTTTCTCACCCCTCTATTATTAAGGAGTAAGACAACGAAGAACCCTTGCGCAATACCTGCAAAAGTAAGGACAAGAGAAAGCTGCTCAAGAAATACGTTCAAACACGAAGAAGTTAAGGAAGTAAATTTAGTTCAAAACCAGAGTCTATTAATATAAAAGACGTCCATCAGGATGTCATTGGACTTTTATTCCATCGCATTCTCTTAATTTCAAGTCTGGCTATTAATCAAAACCTCACTTTATATGGAAGATAAACAACCTACCAGGGGTAACGGTAAAATCTGCTACCTCGAGATTCCCGCAACAGACGTTGAAACCTCGGCTGCTTTTTACAGCAAATCATTTGGCTGGAAATTAAGAAAGCAAGGTGACGGTCACGTGTCATTTGATGACGGTGTGGGTGAAGTAAGTGGCATGTGGGTGCTGAACAAAAAGCCAATGACTGAAGCGGGCATTATCATTCCATTATGGTAGATGATGCCGAGGCAACAAAGAAATTAGTGACTGATAACGGAGGCAAGATTGTATTCTCTATGAAAATGAATTCAGGAGAAGTGATTGTTCACTTTAATGATCCGGCCGGAAATATTATGGGACTGTATCAATGATCCTAAAGAAATTGTGTCGCCCGTACCAAAAAGAGTTGAATGATTTTGAGTGTAGCCTCCTTAATTCAATATATGCAAACTGCTTAAGGTTTTATCGATAGCGCTTTGAATAGTTCACTCACCTGGTAGATAGCATTATCCTTAATAACAGTATTTACTTTTCTAATGTTACTGATGTTCTGTAAAGGATTTCCATCCAACAAAATAATATCAGCCACTTTATCCTTTTCGATACTGCCGAACTGAGCCGCTTTGTTCGAGACCTGTGCCGCTTGAAGTGTAGCAATTTTTAATACTGCTGCAGGTGGTATGCCTGCTCGAACATAATTTTCTAATTCGCGATGAAGAGTGAATCCCACGAAATCATCTGTTCCGGCAACAAGTGTAATCCCATTATCGTAAAGAGCTTTCACCATTTTTAGCATGTTATCAAAAGACTTTTTGTAGGTCTCTTCTAATCCGTTAGGCACTCCTATTCCGCCACCTGATTTTAATGATCGCTGAAGTTCAAGCGGAAGCCGTTCTATTACCATGGCCATAGAGGCGTTTGGTTTTCCTTCCTCCTGCATGAACATGTTTTCAAATATGCTCACGGTAGGGTCGATTACTATTTTCTTTTGTTTGAGTTGCTGAAGAAATTTTTTGTACTCCGGATTATTGAAGTCAAAGAATGCAGCTTTCTGGGCAACCGCTGTAAAACGTGCGGGAGTTCTTGTATCTAATTCCTTTCCGTAAAAATTAAGAAAGATCATGTTCATATGCTGAATCTCATCATACCCTGCATCGATTGCTTCCCTGGCAAGCATGTGTGCCGGAATGTGACCACTTACACGCAGCTTATACTTCTTCGCTTCATCTGCAATTGGTTTTACCCACTCCGGCTTTAGTGAGCTATACAGTTTTATTTGTTGATATCCCAAATCGGCATATTTCTTCACTGCTGTTTTCCCTTCTTCAACCGAATTAATTCGTTCTCCAATCGGACCAGCGAAAGGACCAGCCCCATCAATGAATCCACTCATTATTTGTACGCGTGGTCCGATTACATTTCCTTCATCCACTTCTTTCTTTGCTTCCAGAAGAGCAGTCGAATTTCCCATATCCCTTACATTCGTAACACCACACGCAACATGAAGTAATCCATCCGATCCTCCCTGAAAGTGTACATGCATATCCCACAAACCCGCCATCACAAATTTTTGCGTGGCATCCACTACTTTATAGTCACCTGAAAGTTTATATTTTTTATTGCTTACTTCTTTGATGATACCATTCTCAATAAGGATCGTCTGGTCCGGAATGGCAGTGCCTTTTACAGGATCAAATACAGTAGCATTGATAATGGCAATTTTAGTATGTGTACTCGTGTTTTTGGTTTTGAGAACTTTATAGTAAGCCTGCTCATATTCTTTCTGAATTGTTAACAGATTTTCAATTTCGTTTTCATATCCTTTTTTAATTAGTGAAAACCATTCGCTTACAAAACCGAAGCTTTCAAACTCTTCGTCCATCCAGCCATAACTCGGCGTTAGGCCTGTTCCGGATAACTGATACAAACGTATTGTCTTGCTATCGGGCAGCTTTACAGATCTCAGGATTTTAATCTTCTGCTTTCCATTGGGTAAAAGGCTGATGGAAGAGTCAGGAGCATTGAAGAAATTCTTGTAGGTACTTCCGGAACTGATCTTTAAGGGAACATAGGCTGCATCGCCTGTAAGTTTTATCTCTCCTTTTTCTGCATTGTTTTCCCAATGCGCAATACCATTTTCAATGCTGAATTTTTCAAAGACCGGTTTCTTAAAATAATCTTTACCCCGGGCATCGAGCGTTATAATGAAACCTCTTTCGTTTTCCTTATAGTGTGCAACGGTGCTGTCGCCACGACCACGGTCATTGTATTGAAACCACTCATGTGAATATCCATCTGGAGTTTTCCATTTTTTTAAGAAGCCTGCCTTATTACCCACCATGATGCCTGTCCACTGTGTGGTATCCTGACTATAAAGTTCTGAATTGAAAAAAAGAATGCAGAAAAGAAGCAGATATTTCCCAAGGTTCATATAAAGGATATTTAGTATTCGAAATATAATGGAAAAAGCAAGTTTAACTCACCTGAGAGTTACCAGGTGGTCAAAAAAAGTTAATCTACCTAATATCGTGTTATGGATTATCCTTGACACAAAGCGGATAAAGAAGATGAGCATTGGAAAAAAGTTGGCGTTCTGAAGAAAGACCTCAAAGGTGATTGTCATATTTCCGTTTAAACCACTGAACAAGTCAGACGATTTCCTGGTTGGCTTTCTTACAATAGTCTGCGATGCGGTAATTGAAATCCTAAATTCCCACGGGATTCCAGCTTCACACCTAACAAAAATAAAGAGCCAAGCTTGGAAGAATTTAGTTTCTTACTTTAACAACGACCTTTCCTTTTGCGCGTCCGCTTTCTACATAAGCCAAAGCTTCGTTGGTTGCTTCGAAGGGAAATACTTTGTCCATCACTGGTCGAATAACACCCGAATCGATAAGCGAAGTGATCTGGCTTAATTGATCACCTTGAGCTCTCATAAAAAGAAATGAAAACCTTACGTTAAGACGTTTTGCTTTTCTTCTTACTCCAGAGCTTAAAAGTTTAATTATAAATTTTACATACCAGGGCAATCCGATTTCTTCTGCAAATTCCGGATCAGGTGGCCCGGAGATAGAAATGAGTTTTCCACCAGGTTTTAGCACGCGTAGAGATTTTTCGAGCGTCTTTTGGTCTTGACTATTCAAAACCACATCATAATCGTGCAGCATGGTTTCGAAGTCATCCTTTTTATAATCAATCACAACATCGGCACCGAGACTTTTCACCAAGTCAATGTTGGTAGCACTGGTTGTTGTTGCTACGGTTGCTCTCAAATGTTTTGCCAGTTGAATTGCAAATGTTCCGACACCACCCGAACCTGCTTGAATGAAAACCTTTTGTCCTTTTTTTAGATTCGCTTTTTCAACAAGTGCCTGCCAGGCTGTTAAACCAACCAATGGTATAGATGCGGCTTCTTCCATGGAAAGGTTTTTAGGCTTAAGAGCTACATCATTTTCATTCACAGAAATGAATTCAGCAAAAGTACCAATTCGATGGTCTGCTGGTCTCGCATAAACCTCATCGCCAACTTTGAATTTGCTAACTCGTGAACCTACTTTTCTTACAACTCCCGCGACATCATGCCCCAAAGTAAATGGCGGTTTATAAGGTAGAATTAACTTAAACTCTCCGTCTCTGATTTTGGAATCCAGGAGGTTTACACCTGCTGCGTGAACCTGAACCAGTACATCAGTTTCCTTTGCGACCGGTTCTGCTATTTCGGTAAGGTGTAATTTTTCTTTCTTACCATAGCGTTTGACTATAAAGGCCTTCATTTATTGTTATTTTTTAAGTGAAAGACATTGGTTAGTTAATTGATATATTTCTCCAATCTATTTTTGAACACTTGAGAATATAATATTTTGGTGTGTTAAAGTTTTTTGCCCTCTTTTACGAACGTCAGTGTTTCATAAATTTCATAAGCATGCACTGCGGAACAGAAGACCGAAATCCTGTCGGAGATGTTTTTTATTTTATCTCCATTAAAGAATTTGTCCATTTCGTTTTTGTCTGCAAAGCCAAGCATCAATGATGCTTGAAATTGAACGCTCTTATCATTGTCATGCTCTACATTCGGAGTGTTCCACTGTTTTTGCTTCGATGGATTATATACTTTGTTTCTCAGTTCTTTAAGCATACCTGTATTTGCAAGAGCAGGTGTAAGTTCTTCATTGATAAATTTTTGAAAATCCTTTTCACTCACACCTTCCTTTTTTCTAAAAAAGACCATTGAACTTGCTCCAATCGTAGCATTAGGTTGGGCTACTTCATACCATCGTGAATTTTTTGGAAAGGCGGCATAAAGTATAGTACGTTTAAACAAATTTACTTCATCGGCATAGGCAAGCTTATTTTGTTTCTTACCTCTGAATATTGAAAATAGATTTTTTAGAGAAACATCAGCTACACCATCAAGTTTACGATTGGAAGGTATCGTAGTTTCCACACTATTGATTGGTTGCCAAAGTCCAGTGTTGTTTTCTGAAAAATGTATTTGACGATATTCCAAAAGCCCTTTGTTTGCCGCTATAATTTGTGCATGTGGTCCTTTCCATCTCTCCATTCCTGCCTGGCGTGGTTTATCTGTTCGCATCCATAACAATATTGATGAGGATAAATGCCTCTCCGATTTCACATTCGTTTTAACCTTTACAGGTTTTGAATTTTGAGCATGAGCACCAAAGAATGAGGCTATGCTAAGTGTTATGATTAATGATATTCTTTTCATTTTCAAATTACTTAGTTAAGAATGGTACTGCTTTTTTAAGAAATGTTTCGTGGTATTGAAATATCCCACCATGCCCTGAATTTGGATAAATTACAATTTCAGAATTTGTAAAACGCTTTGCCAAATCATAAGAATTAGGTGTTGGCACCATTCTATCATTATCACCATTGGCTACTAACACCGGATGTTTGAAAACGCTCAAATCGGCAGGTTTATCATGCCCCCAATCAGCAATGGCTTTAAGTTGCTTTTTCAACACACTTAGTTTTACTTTCTTGTCACGGTTTTCTGTTCTTTCTTTTAATCTTTTCAGAAAATCACGAGCTGCTTCTTTACCCACTTTATTTTGTGTAAAGAATAAATAAAACTTGGGGTCTCTGAATGTGAAGATGCCTTTGAGAACATCCTTATACGTTAAACCAACAACTTTGCTAACCCCCTCTCCACCTCTTGGGCCTGTGCCTGCAAGTATTATTTTACGGGCCAACTGTGGTTCTATTAAAAGTAATTCCTGAGTAATAAATCCCCCCATGGAAAAAGCCACTATATCCACTTGCTTGTACCCCAACGCATGGATAAATGCAACGGCATCTTTTGCCATATCAGGAATACTTGTTCCCTGCTCGCCTGTAGTTGCACCAACGCCCCTGTAGTCAAAGGAAATAATATGACGGTGTGCTGCAATTGAATCCATAATTCTTGGATCGCAATTATCAAGGTTTGCAGTTAAGTGGTTAAAGTAGATAACAGGTATATCACCTTCTTTACCATAAGAACGGTATGCGAATTTTATTCCACGAGCGTCCACAAACTTAGTGGGAACTGTAGCATAAGTGTAGTTACCGCTTTGTACATTTGTTGTTTTCATAATTGAATTACTTTGATTGTTTGTTTGTGAATACACAGTGCTACTAAAACTTATCACTAGCAACACTGCTATTGAATACATTTTCATTTTAGAAGTTGTTTAATTTTTTAAGAACACTTTTTTCCAAAACCCCATAAGCAAAGTGTTGCAGATTGATCAAGGCAGAGGTGCCCCTACCAACAATGTTCCTGAATTTGGGCTTATCAGTTTGAACTACTTTAAGTACTTTCCCTACAACTATTGCAGGATCTTCGGCTTGTTCTACTAAGTCGTTAGTGAATTTTTCAATCTTGCCCCTTAACGTATTGTAATCTTCAATTTTCGTTAAGGTTGATGATGAGTTATCTAAAATATTTGTTTTAAAAGCAGCAGGTTCAATCATAGAGATTCTAATATTAAACTCATTCAATTCATAACGTAATGATTTGAAATACCCTTCTAATGCGTGTTTGGAAGCTGCGTAGTATGCGGCATTGGGGAATGATACTAGGCCAACAATTGAACCTACAGTTATTATTTTACCAAATTTTTGTTTTCTAAAATATGGTAAGACAGCGTTAGTTACCTTGACAGTTCCCCAAAAGTTAGTTTCCAATTGTTGCTTGCCTAACTCAATGGGCGTTTCTTCGGCAATACCAGAAACTAAAAAGCCAGCATTGTTGATAAGAATATCCAACTGACCTATTTCTTTGAAAATTTTTTCTGAAAAAGTATTTATTGATTGTTCTGAATCAAGGTCTAACGCGATCATTTTGAAGGGCAACTTTGACGCATACTTTTCGGGGTTACGGCTCGTGCCAATGACATTGTAACCCTTTCTATGTAGCTCGCTGGCGACTAACAAACCAAAGCCCGAAGATGCTCCCGTTACTAAAATTGTTTGTTTCATATTCTGTTGTTTTGTAATTTTACTTGCATTATGCAAGTGCAAATGTAATATTAACTTGCATAATGCAAGTGGTTTTTAAAAATATTTTTATGAATAAGTCCAAAAAGAGGTCAAATTGCCCTGTTAGCTGTTCCCTGGATGTTTGGGGAGACAAGTGGACACTCTTGATTGTAAGAGACCTGATGTTCGCAAAAGAGTGTACTTACGGTGATTTCTTAAAGTCACCGGAAGGAATAGCCACCAATATTTTAGCTTCCCGGTTGCTGGCGTTGGAAGAAAATAAGGTCATTACAAAGTTGGAACACCCCGATAGTAAAGCCAAAGTGTTATATAGACTCACTAAAAAAGGCATCGACTTACTTCCTATAATGATTGAAATAAATTTATGGGCCGAGAAATATTTCACTATACCGGATGACAGAAAGGCAATGTTGAAAGAAGTGAAAAAAGATAAGGCGGGATTTATAAAAGCAATGACTAAGGAATTAGAAATTTAGGATAGATCACGTTTGACAGGCAACCTATGCGGGTTTCAATTCCTGTACTAGCGACAAAAAATAGTTCATGTATTGTCCATTTGCCATTGACTAACCATAGGCTTTTAAAAATTGCAGGTATGTATACCGTGTGAGAGTTGGTAAATGATATTAAATTCCATTGACAAATATCAATGGAATTTAACGCGAAGGAGAGTGCTGAGATTGATTATAGAAAACCAATGTGCCAATGATAACAACTGGCTAATTGGTTATTTCCTGTATTGACCGTCACGAAGAACGGAAGATGAGAAAGATAAAATAGCAAACTTCTTATCTGTGAACTGTTTGAACTGGTTCATTCTTTCATTGAGTTATTGACAGGTTGGCTATCGACAAACTGTTCAAAGCCTACAATTTTTTGTTCTTTTAATTTCCAAACGTGCGCTACTCTTGCCGTAAACGATTTACCGGTTGCCTTGTATGTTCCTGTATACGTGCCGTAGGCTACCACTTTATCATCACTGGCCACATAGTCTTCGGGAGTAAACTTATAGTCTATCCATTCACTGCCTAGTCGATAAAATACATTCTTAGTTACATTTTCTAAACCAATGTATGTTCCGGCATAAGGAAAGCCTTTGGCTTCTGTCCATGAAATATCTTCCGCTACATACTTAGCCAGATTTCTGCCGTTCTCTTCCGAAGTTTTTCCTTCGTACGTGCTTTTAATAATCTCAAGATTTGTCATTTTGTTTTTATTAAATGAACAGCTTGCCAATGCAATAAGCATTGCCAAGCTGAAGATTGCTGATAATTTTACCATTTCATTTCTCCTGTATTCACTTTTGCACCTATCTGCAAAGCAATATCAAAAGTCAGTGTAGGGTATTTTGCTTTAAGCGCAGCAATCAAGGTTTCTGAAGTCTTGTTGGTCTTCAATGCTTCTTCATAGAATTGGATATAATTTTTTGTGTGCTTTACTGCTGTCAGATCAAATGCTGATTCAGATTTAGCATGAGCAGGAATTACAATAGTTGGTTGCAGCGATTCGATTTTATCTAAAACACCAACCCATTGTTTACGAGCTTCGGTGGTTTGTGCGTCTGCCATCCAAAGATGAAAAGTAGTTCCAAAAACATTGATACCACCTACAACTGCTTTAATAGAAGGTATCCAAACAAAGGTCTTGGATGGAGATTCGTCCAGACCAATGATCTCTAATTTCTGACC
>JANMRZ010000101.1:0-2439 GCA_031388805.1 Chryseolinea sp. | reverse complement strand
GGAAGGGTCAGTGTAAATTTCCTGATAACCCGTCATCCCGGTGTTGAAACAAATTTCACCACCCGAGGTACCTATTTTTCCAATGGCAATACCTTCGATAAGAAGGCCGTCTTCAAGGAGGAGATAAGCTTTTTTCTGCATAAGGTTCACAAAAATACATCAGGATTTGGTGTGATCGTACCCCTTTGTTGAGGTTTTTCCGGTAACGATTGATATTGACTCATAAAAAAAGGGATTGAACTTTCGCTCAATCCCTTTCCATATAATGTTAATTCAATCACTATTCTTTGTCCTTTTTAGGCGCTGCCTTCTTAGTCTTCTTTTCAGCTTTCTCTGCTACAGGAGCTTCTTCCGCTGCTGCTTCAGTTCCTTCTGCTTTCTTTCCACCACGGCTTCTGCGCGTTTTTGCTTTCTTCACTTCAGCTTCCTTGCTGTAAAGTGTGTTGAAGTCAACTAATTCCATCAAGCACATCTCAGCGTTGTCGCCTAAGCGAGTATCAGCCAATTTAATGATGCGGGTGTAACCACCTTTGCGATCAGCAACTTTAGAGGCTACTTCACCAAACAAAGTCTTGATAGACTCCTTGTTCTGAAGGTAGGAAAACACTGTTCTTCTAGAATGAGTTGTATCGCTCTTCGCCTTTGTAATCAGAGGCTCCACATACTTACGCAGCGCTTTCGCTTTTGCTACAGTAGTAGTAATCCGCTTATTCAAAATAAGGGAAGAAGCCATGTTCGATAGCAACGCACTTCTGTGTGACGCTGTTCTGCTTAAATTATTTATTTTATCACCGTGTCTCATGATTCCTAGTCTTCATCAAGTTTATACTTCGCCAAATCCATTCCGAATGTAAGGCTCTTCTCAGCAACCAATTGCTCTAACTCAGCCAATGATTTCTTACCGAAGTTTCTGAACTTCATCATGTCAGAAATTTCAAGTTGAACTAAATCACCAAGTGATTTAACATCCGCAGCTTTCAAGCAATTGTAAGCACGCACCGAAAGATCTAAATCATGCAACGCAGTCTTCAACAACTTGCGCATGTGCAACATCTCTTCGTCAACCTGCTCAACTTCTTTATCCTTACCTGTTTCAAGTTCAATTGACTTGTCAGAGAATAATGCGAAGTGTTTGATCAGGATATGTGCAGCTCCTTCCAAAGCCTTCTCAGGATGGATTGATCCGTCTGTTTCGATATCAATAACTAACTTTTCGTAGTCAGTCTTTTGCTCAACGCGAGTGTTCTCAACGCTGTATTTCACATTCTTGATCGGTGTGAAAATTGCATCAATTGGAATAAATCCAAACACTTGCTCCGTTGGCTTATTTTCTTCTGCTGGCAAATAACCTCTTCCTTTTTCGATGTTCAACTCAATCTCGAAATGAGCTGATTCGTCAAGGTTACAGATTACGTGCTCAGGATTAAGAATTTCAAATGCACTTGTAAACTTAGCGATATCGCCAGCCTTCAATTGCTTTTGCTTCTTAATGTTAACGGTGATCTTGCTGTCGAATGTGTCTGTAACTTTCTTAAAGCGAACCATTTTCAAGTTCAGGATAATTTCAGCTACATCTTCTACAACACCTTCAATCGTTGAAAACTCATGAAGCACACCTGGAACTTTAATACCGGTGATGGCATATCCTTCCAATGATGATAATAAAATTCTTCTTAACGCATTACCAATTGTAACGCCATATCCTTTTTCCAAAGGCTTAAAAGTGAACAGGCCGTGGAAGTCATCAGACTTTTCCATCGCTACCTTATCCGGCATTTGAAATGCAAATATTGACATAGTAATATTGATTAACTGTTAATGTTAAAATTACTTCGAGTACAATTCAACGATTAGTTGCTCATTGATGTTCTCTGGGATGTCTGCGCGAATGGGGATATTAACTAACTTACCTACCATTTCTGCCTGGCTCCACTCTAACCAGTTATATTTCTTCGCGCCTTGTGCTGAAAGACTTTCAGTGATTACTTCCAATGATTTAGAACGCTCACGTACTTCAACTACATCACCCGCCTTAAGTGAGTACGATGGAATGTTAACAACATCACCATTTACTAAAATATGCTTGTGCGATACCAACTGACGTGCAGATCTACGAGTAGGTGCAACACCCAATCTGTAAACTGTATTGTCTAATCTGGATTCAAGAAGTTGTAACAACACTTCACCAGTAACACCTTTTTTACGGGTAGCGCTGTCAAACAATTTCGCGAATTGTCTTTCTAACAAACCGTAGATGTACTTTGCCTTTTGCTTTTCAGCAAGCTGAATAGCGTATTCTGATTGCTTACGCTTTTTGCCGCGGCCATGTTGACCAGGTGCATAGTTTTTCTTTGCAAGAACCTTGCTGTCGCCCATTACGGGCTCATTAAACCTTCTTGAAATTCTGACTTTGGGGCCGGTATATCGTGCCATTTTATT
>JANMRZ010000077.1:0-15830 GCA_031388805.1 Chryseolinea sp. | reverse complement strand
TATATAATTAACTCATTATCCTTAATTTTAAGTATGAAGAGATTTCTACTAGTATGCTTATCAGCGGTGTGCATGCTCACGCGCAGTGAGTTGTGGGCACAGGAGAGGACGGTCACGGGCCGGGTGACAGATGCCGGAGATGGCTCTGGACTTCCTGGAGTAAACATTGTATTGAAAGGTACAACAAATGGAACAGTTACGAATAGTGATGGTAACTATAGCATTTCTGTTCCTTCCACAGGTGGGATGTTAGTGTTTTCTTTCATTGGATTGCAGTCTAGAGAAATTGAGATTGGTGAGAGATCAGTTATTGACGTCTCATTGGCATTAGATGTAACTCAGCTCAGTGAAGTAGTAGTAACTGCTGCCGGAGGTTTGCAATCAAGAGTAAGAGAATTGGGCTCGGCTAATACTATCGTAACGCCTGAATTTCTAACTGCAGGAAAATCAGTAAACTTAGCCGGTGGTCTTCAAGGTAAGGTAGCGGGTTTCCAGATTAACGCTACAAGTAGTGGGGTAAACCCTGAATATCGTCTGATCTTGCGCGGTCAGCGTTCAATGACTGGTAATAATCAGGCCTTGGTTGTTTTGGATAACGTTATCGTTCCAAACTCTGTATTGAGTAACATGAACATGAACGATGTTGAATCCATCAACATCTTGCAGGGTGCAGGAGCAGCAGCGCTTTACGGATCGCAAGCATCTAACGGAGCGATTCTCGTTACCACAAAGAAAGGTAAGAGCGGTAAGACCGATATTTCTATTTCACAGAACGTTCAAATACAGCAAGTTGCTTTCTTCCCTAAGATCCAGAAGAAATTTGGTTCCGGAGGTTCAGCATACGGAACAGATCCTGCAGGTTATGGAGCTTTCAATTATCTAGAAAACCAATCTTATGGTGCACCATTTGATGGCTCACTCAGACCTCTTGGACCAAAACTTGAAGATGGAACCCAGCTTTATACGCCTTATACCTACAAGCCAGGTCATGATGATTTTTGGCAATTAGGTGTTACTAACCAAACCGATTTTTCACTTTCATCAGGTGACGAAAAGTCAACTTTCTTTATTTCTGGCCAGTATGTAACCGTAACAGGAACAACGCCAGGGGATAAGTTCACGCGCGGAAATTTGAGAATTAATGGAACACGTAAAATTGGAGAGAAAATAATGGTTACGTATGCCACTTCGTATGCTCCAAACAAATATGACATCACCACGGCAACAGGTTCTATTTACACCAACATGTTGAACATGCCTTCTAATGTAGACATTACTGAGTTTAAAGACTGGAGAAATAACAAGTTTGCTAATCCAAATGGTTTTTATAATCCATGGTATTTAAACCCTTACTTCACAGCTGATGCAAACAGAAGTATTGAGAAGAATGCCTATCTGACAGGTAATTTAGAGCTTAAATTCTCTCCAATAGAAGGTTTGGACATCATTGCCCGCGAAGGTATTTCAAGCAGAAATTTTAGCCAAAAGACATCAGGCGAAGGCTTCAAGTATACCGATTATGCTAAGGCTACAGACCAGAGTTCAAAAACGGATATCCCTGCATATGTTGGAGAAACCGCTAACATATCAAATCAATTGGTTACTGATTTAATAGTTCAATACAACAAAAACTTCGGTGATATTAATCTTAATGTTGTTGCCGGAAGTCAGCTTGTTGAGAACAACGGTCGCTACCAGAGTACTGCAATTTCAGGATTGGTTGTTGATGGTTTATATAACCTGAGCAACGGAACAGGAAACCCCGGTTATGCACAAGCTGATTATAAGCAACGCTTGATTGGGGTTTACGGTAAATTGACCTTAGGTTATAAAGATTATTTATTTGTAACAGGAACTGCTCGTAATGACTGGGATTCTAGATTAGCTGAAGACAACCGATCTTTCTTCTATCCGTCAGCGGAAGCGTCTTTCCTTGCTAGTGAGGCAATACCTGCAATAAAAGATAATCCATTCATTAGCTACCTTAAAGTAAGAGGTGGTGTTTCGAAAACAGGTTTAGTAAACTTGGGAGGATTAACAGGATTTCCTGGCTCGTTCTCTGATTTTGGTGCGTATTATTTATTGCCAACCTTTAGCAGTAACAACAACGGATTCCCGTATGGTGCTTTAGCGGGATATTCTGTAGATGGCAAGCTGGTGAATAAAAGCTTGAAGCCAGAATTAACGCACGGCTACGAATTCGGTTTCGATCTTAACTTATGGAAAGACCAGATTTCTACTACCGTAACCTACTTCCATACCAGAACAGATAATCAAACTATTACAACAGATGTTTCATCGACTACAGGTTTCCAGAAGTTGCTTACCAATGTTGGAGAGACACAAGCGAGTGGTCTTGAGTTTACATTAAGTGTAACACCTATAAAGACAGAGGATTGGACTGTAATGGTAGGAGGGAACTACACGTATCTTGAGAACAAAGTGAATTCCATATCAGAGCTTCTGCCACTACTTAGTTTAGGTACTTCCGGCAATGCAGTTTCTGCAGCAGTAGCTGGTCAGTCATTCCCCGTGATTATGGGCTTGGATTACAACAGAGATCCTCAGGGTCGTGTTATTGTAGATAAAGTAACAGGACAGCCAACACCAACCAGTGGGAATGTTATCTTGGGAAATGCTACTCCTAAAGATAGAATTGGAGCAAATGCTGTGGTTCAGTGGAAGAGCTTGCGTTTCTCAATCTTGTTTGAATACAGAGGAGGTTATAAAGTGTTCAATGGAATGGGCCCTGAAATGGATTGGTCAGGTACGGGTTACAGAACTGCACAATATGATCGCAGAAGTTTCGTATTTCCGAATTCAGTTTACTTAGGCGATGATGGAGCTACATACGTAGAGAATACAACAGTAACCATTGCCAACGGAAACGGTAATAATGGATTCTGGTCAGATGGTATTAACCGTAACACAACATCCAATTATGTAACCTCAGGTAATTTCATAAAGATGAGAGAAATAGCACTTTCATGGGATATACCAACTTCTATTGTGTCCAAGACAAAGATTTTGAAAGGTGCCCAGTTAAGTATCCAGGGACGCAATTTGTTCCTGTGGATGGCGAAGGATAATTACTATACAGATCCTGAGTATAGCAGTGGTGGAGCAGAATCAAACGGAGTAGGTTTGAATGACATTGGTCAGACGCCTCCTTCACGTAATTTTGGTGGAACTTTATCATTGAGGTTTTAATCACTAAATTATTTCTCATTGAGAAAAACTAAATTTTAAGAACATGAAAAGAATTTCTATACTCATCTGTTTGGCCATCGCAGTGTTTGGTTCTTCCTGCAATGACTATTTAGATATCAATACGAATCCCAATAAAGCAACTTCTGTAAAAGCAGAGTTGGTTTTGCCTCAGGCTTTAACGGCTACAGCTGTTGTGTTGAACGTATATAATAGCTATGGATCACAGATTGGCGGCTATGCTGCTAATGCTGGAGGTTATGGTGGTTTTAACGAGACTGTATCATACGCATACACACCTAATAATTATTCAGGTAATTGGGGAGTGGTATATGATAATATGGAAGACTACCAGTATATCATTAATCAGACTGCTGATGATGAGGCTAACATTTACTTCCGCGCAGCGGCTCGAATCATGAGAGTGTATGATTTTCAATTATTGGTAGATGCTTATGATGACGTTCCTTATACGGAAGCATTGCAAGGCTCTGATTTCCTTACTCCAACGTATGATGACGCTGCAGCAATCTATGCCAGCCTGGCTGCTGAATTAGATGAAGCAATTGCTGAGATCAATACTGGAAATGGATTGGCAACAAAGAATGATATCAAAAACTTTGATGTCCTTTTTGAAGGCGACATGGACTCATGGGTGAAACTTGCGAATACAATTAAATTGAGATTGATGGTTAGAGGCAAGGGTAAAGCTACCTTCGCGAATACCAGCTTTGATAATTTAGGATTCCTTACAGAAGACGCTTTGATTAATCCGGGATATCTTAGAGATAACAACAGACAAAATCCTGCCTGGAATACCTGGGGATTTGCTTACACAGGAAGTGCAGGTAACAAAGCCTGGATTCCAACAACGTTTATCATGACGTTTTATGATGGTACTAAATTAGATGATCCAGGAAGAGGAGCTGCTATGTATTACCAATTCCCAGCAACAGGAACGAATCAGCTAGGATTCGAAAGCACAGGAATTCCAAAAAGCCCGGATGGAAGTTTTTGGTACCCTGGTTCTGAAAGAAGTGGAACAGCCGCTGGAGATGCATCAGGAGTTCTGAAAGGACCGGATGCAGGTTACCCAATGTTTACGGCTGCTGAAAGTTATTTCCTTCAGGCGGAAGCAGCGGTGGTGGGTATTTCAACACCCGTTGCAAGCCCTGCACAAGTTTTGTTTGAGGCAGGGATTGAAGCTTCCTTCCAATACCTCTATCTGTTGCCTGATGGAACCCATAGTGGTGATTATGTTGGTGATGCTGCTGATTATATAGCTGCTAATAATACCAAGTTAGTGCAGTTTAATTTAGCGCTTTCTCAAGCGGATCAAATTGAAGCTATCATAACACAAAAGTATATTGCCCTCAACATGGTGAACAGCCATGAGGGATGGAATGAGTATCGCAGAACAGGATATCCAACCATTACAGGAACAGCTGCAACGACAACTTTTGCTTCAATTGCTTCTCAGAGTACCAGACCGGATAAATTGCCAACACGCATACTTTACCCTACTTCAGAGACCCAATTTAATCCTGCGAACGTACCTCAGGGTGTCACTTCGTTCAATTCAACTATTTTCTGGGCTAAATAAATTTGATGAATATGAAATTCAAATTAACAATAAAGATTTTAACCTTTTTCTTCGGTCTCTATGCCTTAACATCGTGTTTGGATGGAGACCCAATGAATACGCCTCCAGGTGCAAGCAGTGCGATCATTCAAATGTCGTACAACACTACTGGTGGCAACTTAGTAAATTCTGGTTTGAGGTATTTCGGAAGCCAAGCGCTTACATATCCTCCTACCGATTTAGTAGATACGGCAAGTTTTGCTGTGACTTTACAGGGTGTAGAGGCATTGGATCACGATGTTACAGTAACGCTGGCAACCCCTACGGATGCCCTGGATGATTACTATTACGGTGATTCAATTGTTTACGAAATGATGCCTGACTCATTATTTGACTTTGTAGGTGAACAGACTGCAGTAATCAAAGCCGGTGAAACATATGCAGAATTCAAAGTTAGATTCTTTCCATCGAAAATAGATCCAACAAAGAATTACATGCTTCCGGTTACAGCAACAAACGGTTCAAATCTTCTGACAAGCTCTAATTACGGATTTGTTTACTTCCACGTTATTGGTAACCCGATAGCGGGTTTATACACATGGGATTTCGAAAGATATAATTGCCAGAATGGACCTTCCCAGTGTGGTCTTGGAGGTGGTTCATTTACAGGTGAGACCATTACGTTTGCTCCTGTAAACGGAACGTCAATTAAAGTACCGACAGGTTATTATGTTCAACCGAACTACCTTATCTCGTTCAAAAATAGTGGTGGTGTGTTGTCTGCTTTCAGTGCAGAAATTGCACCAGACGAATTGAAAGGAGCATTTACAGATAATGGTATCACGATCGTGGTAGCGCCCGTTATTGTGGTAGATAATACAGATGCAGATCATCCAATTTATACTGTAACCTATACTGTGTTTAATGGTTCAGCCTATAGATACTGTATAGACAAATACACGAAACAATAATGTTTAAAAATCTTAAGTAAAGAATATGCGAAATAAAATATTTAGATTATTCATTGCATTGGCTGTATCGTCTTTTTTGATTAGCTCATGTAAAGAAGATGACAAGGAAATAAAGGGTTACTCTTCTGTTGTTGTCGTGGCTAATACATCATTGCAGTTTGATAAGTTTGCTTTGGTGACGAAGTTTTCTACTGACAATGGAGCAACGTTTGTTGATTATCCTTCATTAACAGTTGGACAAAAGTACCAGGTAAAGGTTTTCAATCCTGCTACTGAATGGATTTCACAAGATGAGTACTTAACGACTGCTAATCACTATAGTTTTGATTGGTCTTCTTCTAACCCCAAGCCGGTTAGTGGTGGAACGTCTGATGTAGCTGAATTTATAGCTTCGGAATCAAATGAAGTGATATTAAACGTTTCAGACGCTTGTGCTTTTACTGTTGCAGATTGGGCAGGTACGTATGATGCTGTTGAGGATTACGGATCGAGCACATACGGTCCTTACGATTTAACTCTGGTTCAGGATTCAGAGAATCCAAATAAGTTTTTCCTTGATAATTTTTATGACAGTGGATTGGATCCATACATCGTATTCAATGGAGAGGCTGGTACTGTCACATTTCCTGAGCAGGAAACCGGAGGCAAACCAATAACTGGAGCCTCTGGAGTATACAAACAATGCACTGGAGAAATTGTGTTTAGCCTTGTATTCGATTCTGGTACCACGCATTGGCATTACAGACTCGTTAAGCAGTAATAATCTGCTATAAGGAGTTAACAGTGAAAGCCGTCTCAAAATCCTGAGACGGCTTTTTGTTATTATACACCCTTAATTAAGTGATTTGAAATTTTAGGAGTTGGTAATTGGAGTTACCCAACGGAAGTTTGCAGTTTCTTCCTCTCTAATGAGGTTATTTAGATATTATATTCGTGCCTGAATTCATGAAATCATGATCTACATCTCCCGCAAAGAACACTTCAACGCAGCTCACAAGCTCTTCAATCCAGCGTGGTCTGTAGAAAAGAACGTAGAAGTCTTTGGGCCTTGTGCAAACGACAATTGGCATGGGCATAATTTTGATCTAATTGTTACAGTGAAGGGTACCCCTGATCCGGAAACAGGTTTTGTTGTTGACTTAAAAAAACTAAGTACATTAATAAGAAGTGAAGTGATTGAGAAACTCGATCACAAAAACATCAACCTTGATGTTGATTTCATGCAAGGTAAACTAGCCAGTTGTGAAAACCTGATTGTGGAAATCTGGAGAATATTAAATCAACATTTACCATCTATTACTTCACGAGGCAAGCTTCATTGCATCCGTCTTTATGAAACACCACGTAACTACGTGGAGTACTTTGGAGAATAGTCGTGTAAAATCGTACTTCCCTGACTCGTAACTCGTAATTTTAAGCATGCGGTATTACATCATAGCAGGTGAACGATCGGGAGACTTACATGGGAGTAATCTTGTGAAGTCGATTAAAGAACGTGATCCATCGGCTGAATTTCGTGGCTTTGGAGGTGAGTATATGGAGCAGGCTGGTGTTACACTTGCTGTTCACTACCGGGAGATGGCGTTCATGGGCTTGATAGAAATAGTGACCAATGCAACCAAGATCAAGAGATATATCCGTCTTTGTAAAGCAGATATTCTTCAGCATAAGCCTGACGTAATCATATTGATTGATTACGGTGGATTTAATTTGCAGATCGCGAAATTTGGCAAGAAGACTGGGTTTAGAATATTCTATTATATACCACCAAAATACTGGGCATGGTATCAAAACCGTGCGCTGTGGTTAAAGCCATATGTAGAAAGACTATTTGTTATTCTGCCTTTTGAAAGAGAGTTTTTTAAAAAATTTAATTGGGAAGCGGAGTATGTAGGTAATCCTGTATTGGATGCAGTAAAGGCACACCAGGAAGATGAGCAATTCTTAGCGAGTCATGAATTAGAGAACGAAGTCAAGATAGTAGCATTACTACCGGGTAGTCGCAAACAAGAATTAAAAACAATCATACCCTTGATGGCAAAGGTAGTACGGAAGTTTCCACAATATCGATTTGCAGTAGCTTCAGTAAATAATCTTGATCAGGCCATGTATGGTGAATTGAGAAATTTACCAAACGTGAAATTTGTAATTGAAGACACTTATAATCTCTTGGTGAATTCGCATGCCGCCATTGTTACTTCGGGAACCGCTACATTAGAAACCGCCTTATTTCGCGTGCCTCAGGTTGTTGTGTATAAGACAAGCTATATTTCATTCTGGATTATTAAGATGATGATTAAGGTACCTTATATCTCTCTTGTTAATTTAATTATTGGAAAGCAGGTTGTGAAAGAAATGATTCAGCAAGACGCGAATGAAGAAGATGTATCCGCAGAACTTAAATCATTGTTAGAGAATCAAACCTATCGACAAGGTATTTTAGATTCTTACGACAATCTCATTAAGATTCTGGATACAGGATCAGCTTCAGAAAATGCAGCCAAACTTATGGTTGGATATCTTCGAAATGAAAAGTAAATCGTAATTCGATTATGCTACTTTCAACTTGCTGTACTGCGACTTGTTGAATTTCTCTTCCGCGTAAGCGCGATTGATAACCAATTTGTCTTTTGTTTTTTCGGAAGGCAGTTCGAACATGGCATCGTTAATAATGGGCTCACAAATGCTGCGTAAACCGCGGGCACCCAGTTTAAACTCCATTGCTTTTTCAACAATAAAATCAATAGCACCTTCTTTGAATTCCAGTTCGATATCCTCCATATCGAAAAGTTTTTTGTACTGCTTTACCAAAGCATTCTTTGGTTCAGTAAGAATCTTGCGAAGAGCCTCGCGATCAAGTGGATTTAAAAATGAAACAACAGGCAGTCGTCCGATTAATTCAGGAATCAATCCGAAGCTCTTTAAGTCTTGAGATGTTACGAACTGCAATAAATTATCTTTATCGATAGCACCGGGATGAAGTCCATCGTGTCCGGCACTAAATCCTAATGGACGCGTGTTTAGTCTGTTTGCAATAAAGCGTGTGATGCCTTCAAAAGCTCCACCGCAGATGAATAGGATATTTTCAGTGTTCACCGTGATCATCTTCTGATCAGGATGTTTACGTCCACCTTGAGGCGGAACGTTAACTGCGGTACCTTCTAATAATTTCAATAATGCTTGTTGAACACCCTCACCACTCACATCGCGGGTGATAGAAGGGTTATCCGACTTACGAGCGATCTTATCAATTTCATCAATGTAAACGATACCCCTTTCAGCAGCCTCCACATTGTAATCAGCGGCTTGCAGAAGACGTGTTAAAATACTTTCAACATCTTCTCCTACATACCCGGCCTCTGTCAATACAGTTGCATCGGCAATACAAAAAGGAACCTGAAGAAGTTTGGCTAATGTTTTAGCGAGATACGTTTTACCCGTTCCGGTTTCACCCACCATGATGATGTTTGATTTTTCAATCATTACATCATTATCAAGTTTACGTTGTGTCAATCGTTTAAAGTGATTGTAAACAGCAACGGCCATAATTTTCTTGGCTTCGTCCTGACCGATAACGTATTCATCTAAAAACTTCTTGATCTCGCGTGGCTTGATCAATTTAAAGCTTGGCGAAATACCAGCTTCTGTTTTACTTTTCTTTTCCTCACCTAATATTTGGTTGGCCTGAGTAACACACTTATCACAAATGTGAGCATGTATACCGGAAATCATCAGGTCTACATCTTTTTTACTTCTGCCGCAGAAAGAACAGGTAACTTCAGCCATAACTTAATTAGTCAATTATCAATGGATCAATGTGCCGATTTGGATATGCCACATGAATGACAAAGGTATCATTTAATTGGCACATTGACGCATTGATAATTAGCACATTACTTCGTTTTCTTACGTTCTAAAACTTCATCAATTAGGCCATATTCCTTGGCTTCAGATGCACGCATCCAGTAATCGCGATCAGAATCTTTCTCTATTTTCTCGTATGGCTGGCCGCTGTGGCTGGAAAGGATGTTGTAAAGGTCTTTTTTAACCTCCAAAGTCTGGCGCAAAGATATTTCCATATCGGAAGCCTGACCTTGCATACCACTCATAGGTTGGTGAATCATTACACGTGAATGGGGTAAGCTTGAGCGTTTCTTAGCAGCCCCCGCGGTAAGAAGCACAGCACCCATAGATGCGGCTAAACCGGTACATATCGTAGCCACATCAGGGTTTACGTAGTTCATTGTATCATAGATACCCAGGCCGGCATATACTGAACCACCTGGACTATTGATGTACATGATGATATCTTTCTTTGGATCGGAAGACTCAAGGAATAACAATTGAGCGGTAATCAAATTGGCGATCTGATCATCAATACCCATTCCAAGAAAAATAATACGATCTGAAATAAGGCGGGTAAATACATCGATGGCGCGGAAATTTCCCGGGCGTTCTTCAATAACATATTGGGTCATGTTATCAATGCGTTGGGCATAACTGTCGATGGTATTGCCGCTCATACCCAAGTGATGCACGGCATACTTTCTGAATTCGTTGTTGTTGTTCATATTTTATTTAAGGTGATTACGTGTACAGTTTGATTGAAATTAAGGTAATTCTAGCGATCCCGCTTCATAATTCCAATCCTTTCGGTTTAAACCAACTAAAAACGAAAATGGTTTTAGCTCCGATAACTTTCGGAACTAAAACCATTGACGAATTAATTTAAAACTTATTGTGATGATGTCCCAGGACAACAGCCGACTGTCGACAGTGGTCTGTGGACTTTTAATGTCTGTGCTCTTCTACAATCTTCTTAAACTCATCTACAGTCACTTTCTTTTCATCCACGCTAATTTTCTCGCGGATGTATTTCAAGATTTTCTCTGTGCGCAATTGATTGTAAAGGCGCATAAAGTTTTGACCATTTTCGTTTTGTAAGTAATTGTCGGCAATACCATCTAGTCTTTCGGCGATTTGATCTGCAAATGCCTGACCACCAAACTGTGCAACGATTTGCTCTTTTGCTTTCGCTCTTACTTCATCAGCATCCACTGCGATTTTATTGTCTTCAGCAATTTTGTTCTTCACCAAATCCCATTTCAATCCTCTTTTATAAAGATCAAATTCTTTCTCAAGAACAGCATCCGTAATTTCTCCTTTACCCGTTGATTTCAACCAGGTTTTCAAGAAGCCTTCAGGTAGATTGATTTTTGTATTCTCAACGAAATAATCTTCAATATGATGTTCAAAGAAATGATCCGACTCACGCTTGTAGTTTTCGCCAATCGTTTCTTTGATCTTCGTGATAAATTCGGCTTCTGTTGTAACAGCATCCTTACCAAACACGCGATCGAATAATTCTTGATTAAGCTCTGATGGCTCAGGACGGCTAATGGTACTGATCTTCAGAATGTACTGACCTTTAATACCTTGTGCTTCTTCTGACGACATGCCAAGAAGTTGCTCAGTAAGGTTTTTATCAGCAAATATTTTCGTGATGTCGAATTCTACTTCGTCATCTTTCTTCAAGCCAATGAATTTCTTCTGCTCTTTCTTTTCAATTTTCTCTACTTCAACAAAAGCATGTTCGCGTTTGAAATCACCTTCTTTCGAGCGAAGTTCACCGAAGAGATTGTCTTCATCTTCGCTGGTTTCTGGATAGGTAACTTTTCCGAAACGTTTCTTTAAATCAGCAACCGTCTCATCAATTGTCTTCGTGTCTACTTCGATTGGGTATGATTTTACTTTCACCTTTGAAGAAAGTTCGTAGGTAAATTCGTCTACCATTCCGATTAAGTATTCAAAAGAAAAATCTTTTTGTGTGTCCCAATCAATGTTTTGCGCAATTGCCTGGTTAGGAATAGGATCACCCAAAATCTTCAGGTTGTTCTCTTTAATATAGTCTGATACTTTTTGAGAAAGCAAGTTGTTGATCTCTTCCACAAGAACAGACTTGCCAAACATTTTCTTGATCACACCACTTGGAACCTTCCCCTGACGAAAACCTTTTATGCTGGCTTTGCGCGCGTAATCTTTTAGTTTTTCTTCAACATGAGGTTGATAATCACCTTCGGTTAAATTAATTTTAATTGTACCTTCCGTGGTGTTCTTTTTGTCAAGTGTTATTTCCAAAGCTTAAAACGTTTGTTGTTCTACCAGATAAATTAAAACCCTCAATACCCGTTTTAATGACGAGCATCGAGGGTTCGATGGTGCGGATGAAGGGACTCGAACCCCCACGCCTTTCGGCACCAGATCCTAAGTCTGGCACGGCTACCAATTACGCCACATCCGCAAAAGGAGGCGCAAATTTATTGAATATTCACAAATAAAGAATAGTTTGGAGAGGTATTACAAAAAAACTCATGTTATGCGCTGATAATCAGCAGAGAAGTTGAAAAGGAAGAAGATAAACAAGGAAAATAAGTAATCGATAATGGTAATAGACGCTGAACTGGAGAAGAAGGAGATAATTAATCGATATAGAAGGCTGCTACGTAAGGCCAAACCCATCCTGAACGATGGTGACGCTAAACTCATCAAAAGAGCATTTACGATTTCACTGGAGGCGCATAAAGACATGCGCAGAAAATCGGGTGAGCCGTTTATTTTTCATCCCCTCACTGTAGCTGAAATTTGCGTTGAAGAAATTGGATTAGGTACCACTTCCATCATTGCTGCTTTAATGCATGATGTAGTGGAGGATACCGACATTGAGCTAGCGGACATCGAGCGAACCTTCGGCAAGAAGATCACCAAGATTATTGACGGACTTACGAAGATCCGTGGTGTTTTTGAATATGGAACATCACAGCAAGCTGAGAATTTTCGAAAGATGCTTTTTACGCTTTCAGAAGATGTACGCGTAATTCTCATCAAGCTGGCCGATCGATTGCATAATATGCGTACGCTTGATAGCATGCCACGCAACAAGCAGCTTAAGGTAGCCAACGAAACAATTTATCTCTACGCGCCACTCGCGCATCGCCTTGGACTAAATGCGATTAAAACAGAGCTTGAAGATCTTTACTTACGCTTTACAGACAAGGATGTTTATAATTCCATTGCCCGAAACATTGATGCCACAAGAACTGCACGAGCCAAGTTTATCAAGCAGTTTATGGTGCCCATTGGCGATGAACTGGATAAACTTAAAATTGAATATGAAATAAAGGGAAGACCTAAATCCATTTACTCCATTTGGAATAAAATGCACAAGCAGAATATTCCTTTTGAAGAGGTATACGATTTGTTTGCCATCCGCATTATTCTCGATACATCATTAGATCACGAGAAAGCACTTTGCTGGCAAGTGTACTCTATAGTAACAGATTACTACACCCCAAATCCTGATCGTCTTCGCGATTGGATCAGTACCCCCAAGTCGAATGGATATGAATCACTTCATACAACCGTTATGGCTAAGAACGGTCAATGGGTTGAGGTACAGATTCGTAGCAAGCGTATGGATGAAATTGCTGAGAAGGGTTATGCTGCGCACTGGAAATATAAAGACAGCAATACAACAGCAGAATCAAATCTTGAAAAGTGGTTGGCGCGTGTCCGAGATTTGCTGGAACAAAACAATCACTCTGCACTTGATTTCGTAGACGACTTTCGGGGTAATCTTTTCAGTGAAGAAGTTTTTGCCTTTACACCGAAAGGAGAATTAAAAACGCTTCCTAACGGTGCAACCGCTTTGGATTTTGCTTTTGAAATACATACTCAGGTTGGGTCAAAATGCATTGGCGCTAAAGTCAACAATAAGTTGGTGCCAATTAATTATGTGCTTAAAAATGGCGATCAGATCGAAATACTCACCTCGGCCAAACAAAAACCCCATGAAGATTGGCTTCGGTTTGTAATCTCCTCGAAAGCAAAAGCTAGAATCAAGGATCAGTTAAAAGAGGATAAAAGAATATCGTCTGATGATGGAAAGGAAATATTGCTTCGAAAACTCCGACAGTTAAAGGAAGAACCCAGTCAACAGTTTTTGGAGCAGATGCGCGAGTACTTTAAAGTCCCCGCCAATTTTGAACTTTATTATAGAGTAGGTAGAGGTTTCATCACTTCTGCTGATATAAAGAAGTTTGTTGAAAACAAGCCGACATTTGCACTACGAACCAGGCCTAATTTTTCTGTAGCCGATGCAAAAACTGTTGAACAGGAAATCACGAAGGTAAAAGGCCGTTACGATGATATCTTGCTGATTGGTGAAGATATGGATGTGGTGGATTATAAACTCGCGAAGTGCTGTACACCAATTCCTGGAGATGATGTGTTTGGATTTGTAACGGTTAGCGAAGGCATTAAAATTCACCGTACAAACTGTACAAATGCACCAGAATTACTATCTCACCATGGAAATAGAGTCGTTAAGGCAAAATGGACTTCGCAACACGAAGTTGCATTCCTTACTGGATTGAAAATCAGGGGAACGGATCGTGTGGGACTTATAAATGACGTCACCAAAATTATTTCGGACGAATTAAAGGTGAACATGAGCTCTATGTCCATTCACACTGATTCCGGCATTTTTGAAGGAGAAATCATGGTCTATGTAAACGATACTCGGCATTTAGAACAATTAATAGAGAAGCTTAGGATTGTAGAAGGAGTGGTAAAAGTAAGCCGTTTCGACTCAAAGGAATAAAATTACCGACCATCTGTCTGCCAGTAGGTTCGCGGTTAAAAGACCACGACTATTTATCTGCCAAATAAAAATCTGAGCTGTTGCTATCGAAGCCAAATTTTCGTGATTGCTAGATCCTTCTTAGATCCTTCTTAGTTCCTTGCTAGTTCCTCTATACCTGGCCAAACAGAAGTTTATTTGGGATAGTGGGAATGCGCTTTGATTTCCAATGCGGCAATCTTAAGGCATGACTGCCATCTACTCTTAACTGTCTTGTAAATCGTCCAGACTGATTATCTTTGCCACCGCAAAAAATTATGGTACTCAATCCAAAAATTTACGAGGAAGTAAAGAAGATATTCACAGCCTACCTGGAGAATAAGGAGCTTCGTAAAACCCCGGAGCGTTATGCCATTCTCGAAGAAATTTATTCACGCGATGGTCATTTTGATGTAGAATCGCTCTATATCAGCATGAAAAACAAAAATTACCGCGTTAGCCGGGCAACGGTTTACAATACACTGGATTTGTTGGTGGAGTGTGATTTGGTGAGCAAGCATCAATTCGGTAAAAACCTGGCGCAATACGAGAAATCATTTGGATACAAACAGCACGATCATCTTATTTGCACCGAATGCCATAAAGTAGTAGAGTTTTGTGATCCGCGTATTCAAAACATTCAGAATACGGTCGAGGAAATTCTTCACTTCAATGTCGTCCATCATTCGCTGATTTTGTATGCGTCTTGCACAAAGCAGAATTGCGAAAACAAAAAATCCTCTAACTAATTTTGATATGGTTTTTAATCATGAAATAAAAGGGAATACGCTTGTCCTGAAATTGTCAGGCGATTTGATCGGCGAAGATACAGGCTCTTCAGTTTTGGAAATTGCAAACAATGCCATTCAGGATAAAGTGTTGAAATGCGTCATCGACATATCCGCATTGCGCTACATCAATAGTAGTGGTATTGGTGTGTTGATCACTATTCTCACCAAGTTTAGAAATAAAGGAGGTGATGTGTATTTAATGAGGCCATCAGAAAGTGTTCAGAAACTTTTAGTGATTACAAAACTGAATGCTATTTTTCAGATCATTCAGTCAGAAGGAGAAGTTCTTTAATAGTTAAATAAAAATCAGAATGTCGAAGGTAGATGTATTGTTGGGTCTTCAGTGGGGTGATGAAGGCAAAGGTAAAATTGTGGACGTGCTTGCACCGAAGTATGATGTCGTAGCCCGATTTCAAGGCGGACCAAATGCAGGGCACACGTTAGAGTTTGATGGCATCAAGCATGTACTTCATCAAATACCTTCTGGAATTTTTAGAGCAACGACCAAGAACATTATTGGAAACGGTGTGGTGCTGGATCCGATCGTCTTCAAGGCAGAGATTGAAAAACTGCAGAAATATAATCTGAATGTAAAAGCGAAT
>JANMRZ010000049.1:0-62811 GCA_031388805.1 Chryseolinea sp. | reverse complement strand
GTGATCCTCAGAAAGAAGAATCATTCTTAAAAATTTCAATTTTGATAGATGCTAAACGTGTGTGCCTTCAATTTCAGGATAACGGCATTGGTATTGCGCAAGAGCTCTTACCAAAAATTTTCGATATGTTTTTCAGGGGTACAGAGTTGAGCGAAGGTGCCGGACTCGGACTTTATATCGTAAAAGAAACGGTTGAGAAACTTCGTGGTACGATTAGTCTCGTTTCACAATACGGCTCCGGCACAGTAATGAAAATTGAGATGCCTAATTTTGCATCCCATACCACACTCCAATAATTCAGGATTGAACCTTTTCGATTGGCTTTGCGTACTTAGAGCAGATTGATATATTTACATCATTCGATACGAATGGCACTCAGTACAAAACAAATAGAAAAGATTTCAAAGGCTCTGGGGGATGCACATCGCCTGAAGATCCTTCAACACATCTCGAAAAAGGGAGGATGCGGACAATGTGCCGATATCCAGGAAGAAAGTCCTTTGGCGCAACCTTCTGTCAGTCATCATATCAAAGTATTGCTGGAAGCTGGACTGATTGAAGCTGAAAAAGAAGGTAGAAACCACAAATACAATCTGAATGAAAAGCTTTTGAAGGAGTATACCACTACCATTACTCAATTGAAATTCGCTTAGTGCTTTTTTTTTATAAAAATATATCGAAGAATTTGAATGTATCAATGAACTAATTGAATTCGAAAAGCATTTAAACAGTCACGCCCTCAGATCGGGCTTTTTTTTAAATCTAATACATCGAAACATTTAAATATATAATTTAATCAATTCAAACCATGAGTAACAAGACAAACACCTCCTTTACCACCTACACATTAGGAAACACAACACTTTCGAACCGTTTGGCAATGGCCCCGATGACCCGTAGTCGCGCGATTAATAATCTGCCAAATGAACTCATTGCAGCTTACTATGCACAACGCGCCTCTGCTGGACTCATTATTACAGAAGGTGTCTCTCCTTCTCCAAACGGATTAGGGTATGCCCGCATCCCCGGATTATTTTCTAAGGAACAAGTCAATGCCTGGAAACTGGTAACGACTGCTGTTCATGAAGCCGGTGGAAAAATTTTCGCTCAGCTCATGCACACAGGCCGTATAGGTCATGCATTAAATTTGCCAGAAGGCGCGCGCATCGTTGCACCTTCCGCTGTTGTTGCAACAGGACAAATGTGGACCGACAAAGAAGGAATGAAAGATCATCCTGTGCCACACGCATTAAGTGCTGAGCATTTAGCAGAAACTAAGAATGAATATGTTCAGGCAGCACGCAACGCAATTGAAGCAGGCTTCGATGGTATTGAACTTCATTCGGCGAATGGATATTTATTAGAACAATTCTTATCACCTCATTCAAACAAACGCACCGACACATTTGGTGGAAATATTGAAAACAGAAGTCGCTTTGTATTAGAGGTTGCGAAAGAAGCAAGCGAAGCCATTGGAAAAGATAAAGTAGGTATTCGTCTTTCACCATTTGGTGTGTTCAACGAAATGCCACACTATCCAGAGATAGAAGCCACATACACTTACCTCGCAGAAGAATTAAATAAGATTGGTATTGCTTACATCCACATTGTGGATCACAGTGCAGATGGTGCCCCAGAAGTTCCGCTTTCCATTAAGAAAACCATTCGTGAAAAGTTTAAAAATACATTGATCCTTTCAGGAGGGTATACAATAGACCGCGCTGAAGAAGATTTAACTTCTGGCTTTGCAGATTTAGTTGCCTTCGGAAAACCATTCATTACAAATCCTGATCTGGTTGAACGTCTTCAAAAAAATCTTCCTCTTAACAGTAAACTTGACGCCAGCACTTTGTACACACCTGACGCAAAAGGGTACACTGACTATCCTGTGTTCCGGGATGAATTGATTACCGCTTAATTATTTAATACCATAAATCATAAATTACATGTCAACAAAAATTAAATCAATCTCTGCAATAACAGCACGCATTGTACTCGGACTGATCTACTTTGTATTTGGTCTTAACTTTTTCTTTCACTTTATTCCGACACCTCCTTCTTCGGGTGGTGTGGCCGATGCTTTTACCGGAGGTTTATTTCAATCCGGTTATTTCTTTCCGATGTTGAAAGGCCTTGAAGTTGTCTTTGGTGCGCTGTTGCTGATTGGATTCTTTGTTCCCTTGGCACTTGTAATCCTCGCTCCCATTAGCATCAACATTTTATTATTCCACGTTTTCTTGGTACCGGATAGTACCATAATGGGTATTGTCATTATAATCGTACATACTTACCTGTTCTGGGCTTATCGCGATTATTATAAGTCGTTGCTCTCTCCCAAGAACCAAATTACAGTTTAGTATTGTGTAAGAATTTTAGTTAAAGCGAGGCAATCCGTATTGCCTCGCTTTTTTTGTACCCACCTCATTCTTAAAAACTCTGTTGCATCCTTAATTGACTTGCAGTCCAGGTAATATTCATTTTGATATTTGGGATTATTAAGCAACATCTTTATATTAGACTAGCCCATGGTTAATCACACCTCCGTAACAATATTTTACCTCAAACGTCTATCCAAAAAAAGTATCATTATGATCAAACTTACGGCACTTGTCAGGAGACTATGGATCGTTGTTCTCATTGTATACCTCAATAGCGCGAATGCACAAGTATTAAGTTCAAAGCAGATCGACTCGCTGGTAAATAAAACAATGGAGGTTATGCCGCTGGCCGGTATTGCCGTTGCTGTTGTAAAGGACGGTAAAGTAATTCACGCCAAGGGATATGGTGTAGCATCCATTAAAGGAAATGAAAAGGTTGATGAGAATACGCTCTTTGCCATTGCTTCAAACAGTAAAGCATTTACGACAACTGCTCTTGCTATTTTGGTGGATGAAGGAAAACTCTCCTGGCAGGATAAGGTAGTGGATCATATTCCTGAATTCAAAATGTATGATCCATACGTGACTGCCAATTTCAATATTCAGGATTTATTGACACATAGAAGTGGTCTCGGTCTTGGTGCAGGTGATCTCATGTTTTTTCCCGATGGCAGCGACTTCACAGTGAAAGATGTTCTCAAAAGTTTTCAATATCAAAAACCAGTTTCCGCGTTCCGAACAAAATACGATTACGATAATTTACTTTATGTTGTAGCGGGTGAAGTAGTCTCCCGGGTTAGTGGCATGAGCTGGAGTGAATTTGTAGAGAAAAGAATTATGAAACCATTAGGCATGAATCGATCAGCAGGTGTATATCAAATGCTGAAAGACAAAAAAAATACAGCAATGCCACATTCGGTTGTGGATGGAAAATTAAAACAGTTGGAAACCTACACAAAGAATGACGCATCATTAGGCGCAGCAGGAGGAATTTATTCCAGCGTAAATGATTTGAGTAAGTGGATGCTCATGCATTTGAATGATGGGAAATATGGCGAGTCTTTAAACATGCAACTCATCTCATTGGAACATCACAATGAAATGTGGAGACCGCATACCTTTATCGGGTTTAATGTCAAGCCCAATCCTCAAAATAAAGTACACTTCGCGGCCTATGGTTTGGGGTGGGGAATTCAAGATCTGAATGGTAATATTATGATTAGTCACACAGGAGGATTGCCCGGTATGCTTTCTAAAACTACTTTGTTTCCTGAATTAAATCTGGGTGTAGTAGTGTTGACCAATACTGATCCGGGTGGATATAGTTTTCAAACTATTTCGCGATCCATTGTTGATTCGTATTTAGGAAAGAAGAAAGCGGATCACATAAGTCAGATGGCAAAGAACATTCAGGAAAGGAATAGTGAAGGTGATTCTGTTACCACAGCAGTTTGGAACACAGTGAAGAATGCTTCAACTGAAAAACTGAAGCTGGAAAAATTCACGGGCAATTATCACGATAACTGGTTTGGTGATGTGAAGATTACATTGAAAGAAAATCAGTTGTGGTTTACCTCTATGCGTTCGCCAAAGCTTAATGGCAAAATGTTTTTTTACAAAGCCAATACCTTTGCCATTAAATGGGATTACCAGGATATGAATTGTGATGCTTTTGCAACATTCGTACTCGATGAAGAAGGTAATGCTAACAGCATCCGCATGAAAGGCATCTCACCGAATATTGATTTCAGTTTTGATTTTCATGATTTGGATTTGAAAAAGGTGGTGAATAAAAAATAGAAGTGAACTCTTTTTAAGTCTTGCCACCGCTCAAACCCTTGCTGGAAGACTGACGCTAGCGTGGGGTATTGCAAATGCAATTTTGAATCATTGTTCATTTCAATTTTCGTTCTTTTAAAAGATTTTCTAATTCTTTATTATTATACTTTGAATTATTAATCATTTTATATGCAAAAAACAAAGGGATTAGTGTAAAAAATCCTAAGCTGTTTTTCATAATGCTGTAAAATACAATGCCTATCAGAAATCCAATTAATACAGCATTCGTTATGGAAGTTGATTTCACTTTTTTTTTGCTTCTTGTAACAATTCTTGGTCCGTTAATTCTGATAGTCTTTTTTCTTTCATTTTCATTATTTTGTTTGTAATATTTTTTGTCAGTATGGTCTTTTCAAAATAGCCGCCAACAATTGTATATAAACAATATTGCCTATATCTCCTTATTGTATCCCTCTAAGATATGCGTAGGTATTCACATCTGCAACTGAAGGGTTAACAAATTGGCATAGGATTAAAGAGTGAGATAATAGCAATCGCTTTTCCTGTCGTGACGTTCCTACGATAAGCCCAAAAGGAAAAACCTGTCGGACGAGAATCTCTGTCCATCACATCTTTCTGTGTTGACTGTTCTACACCAAAATTGAATTTTGGTACGGATGAATACTAACTCATTTTTTAACAACAATACGTCCGCAGGGAATTAATGCATCAAGCTGCAGTTCTGTGCCGATAATTCTATAAAAAAGATCTTGTCCTTTTAAAACAAGTTCTGTTCGCGTGGCAACCCTCGCCTGACGGGGTAGTGGTATTTCCAGATGAGAGAGCATTCCGATGTAGAAAAGATACTCCTCTTGAGGATTAATCGTTCTTTGCAACATGGTCGGTGAATGATAGTTAGTATCTAAAAAAGATTTTGAATCTAAGCCATAGTTATACAATGCGGTTTTGGTAAGTGTCATCGTATCGGGAGGCAGAAATAATTTTAAGAAGGACTCGGGCGAAGGGAGCATTGAGAAGGCATCAAAACTAATGGTTAGTTCTAACGGAGCATCCGTTTCATTTACCACACGGTACCAGAATATGTCTTGTCCAACGTTTTTTCCATAAGGATCAGTGTATGGGCCACCTTTTGGTACGCTGCTTTGTATTGTTACGCCTCCGTAATGAGCCGTTGCCCAAACATATTCTTTTACGAAAATGCTTGCGTCAAAATCATTACCATATAAATATTTTGACCTGGCTGAACTGTTAAATCTGAGTGTGTCGTAAGAAGTGAAGTGTCTATTGCCCAGCATTCTATATCGTGTATCAATTTTACACATTGGCTGGCCATTAAGAACGGTCACTATAGTCAAAATTAAAATTGTTAAAATGTATTTCATGTTATGTATGTGAGGTTGCTCGCCTTTGAAAACCAAAACTGTGCCGAATAATCAAACGTAGTTTAAAAACTAAACTACAAACTTAAACTGAGCCCCGGCAATTAATTCCGATCAAACATTCTGATATCTTATGAAATTCGTAAATAGTAATCCACCAAGTTTGAAAACTTTGTCATAGCACTGTCTCACGCCTCGGGGACGCTGCGTCTTTACTTTCAACGCACTATCCTCTCTGATAAATTGGTTCAACCATGTTGATTCCAGAAAAATAGATTAGGAACAGTCTTGCGCAACGTCACCGATGTGGGAGACCCAGCTGCGACAGAATGTTGCTATCCTTTTTTCGGTGCAGAATACCATTTCTTCAAAAGTTGATATACTCTCACCAAGACGATATTTAAAATGTGTAAAGCTGACCTCATTACTACTGTTCTTGCATCCTGCAGGTAGCAGTATAGAGAACATGATAATTAATTTAAATTTCATACAAGCCTTTGATCATTGAACCAGTTTTGCCAAATTAGCGATTTCCATTAAGTACTCATTGCCATCAACCCGCTGATAATGTATCTCATGCTGAATATGAAATCAAATTATTTTGGAATAAATACAATACTTTCTTTCTTCCTAGCGCTGATTATATCTGAAAATACAAATGGACAGGACAAGGTTCCGAATCATGGATTATTCGTAAACGGCTGGGAAGCTAAAACATTTAAGAAACCACAAGCGATTGCAAGTAAAGACAAGGCCCCTAAGAAAGTTGGTTCAGTAATTACTGTTTATAATGATGTTAAGCTAAATAAGGTTTCCAGATATATCTCGGGCATCAATGCAACAACCTATACGGGTAATTATTTAGCCGACAAGAAATTTTTGAAATTGGTTTCTGCTTTGAATCCAAGTATCATAAGGTTTCCTGGTGGTGACGCCAGTAATGCATATTTCTTTAACGGACTGCCAACAGATTTACCATCGAAATCATTAACGTTTAATGGTGAGTGGACTGGCTTTTCAGATGGCACTGAAGACATTGACTGGAAAATGAATACGGCCAGATATTATGCATTTCTTGACTCAGTAAAATCAGAAGGATTCATTACTGTTAATTATGCTTATGCGCGATATGGTAAAAGTGCTAATCCTGTGGCCAAGGCTGCATCACTCGCAGCAGACTGGGTTAGGTTTGATAAAGGAAGAACAAAATATTGGGAGGTAGGGAATGAAACTTATGCTTGTTGGGAAGGCGGATTTAAAATTGATACTACATTAAATAAAGATGGTCAGCCCGAGTATATCAATGGTAAACTTTATGGAAAACATTTTAGGGTTTTTGCTGACTCCATGCGTGCTGCTGCAAAAGAGATTGGAGTAGAAATATTTATAGGGGCAGTCTTTGCCGATGATGATAATGTATGGGATGGTAGTGGCAAGAATGTTACAAAGAACTGGAATGATCTATTAGCCCCGGAATTAAGAAAAAGTAATGGTGAAAATTATGCAGATTTTATCACCGTGCATTCATACTTTCTAAATGATGAGAAAACACCTAATGAAATCATCAATAGTTTCAAGGTTCCAAAAGAACTACAGGAATTTATATTTGGAAAACTTGATAAGGCTAAAGTCAAACATATTCCGTTGGCATTAACAGAATGGAATATAAAAGCGCCTCATCAAACGAGTCAGGTTGGAGGCTTACAAGCAGTGGCTGCTTCTTGTAAAATGCAGGAAATTGGTTTTGGTGCATCCAGCTATTTTTGCCTGAAAGATTATTGGAGAGGAGATAAAGGAGACTTTGGTATTTTCAGTCATCACGACTCTTTACTGACAAATTCAGAACCATATCCATCCTTCTATCATTTGTCTTACCTGAACAAGATTATAGGCGACAAGATGATTAAAAAACAAATTGTTCCTGATAACGATAATCTATTGTGTTTCGCCTCATCGTATGAAAGTGGTGAAATAGGAATGGTAATTATTAATAAATCTGCCGCTGAGCAGTCGTTCCAAATTGATATTCCGAATTATAAAATTGGTGATAATTATTACTGGTATGAATTATCAAAATATGAAGATGGTAATATCTGGTCGGAAAAAATCACTATAAATGGAGTATCAAATTCTAAATATTCAAAGGGAGGGCCTTCTGAAAGCTTTAAAGAAATACCTGCTTGGACAAAGGATACTAAGCAAGGGATTAAAATGAAGATAAATGGATTATCAGCTGTCTACCTTTTAATTGAGAATAAAAAATAAAGAATGGTTTGAACCCCATCTCGCGCGAAAGTTAGAGACTGTATAAAAACTAAAATCCTCATAATTAAAGTTTAAGCGGTCTCACTTTTAAGCGAACTTCCAGTAAAACCTATTATTCTTTCTTTCATGTTGTCAAATGATTTGGGGGATAGCAATCTTCTAAAGTTGTAGACAATGGTGTAGATGGTTACTTTTTGTCATAGCAGTGTCTCCCGCCTCGGGGGGACGCTACGTCTTTACTTTCAACGCACTATCATCTTCTCTGACCTGGCGACAGCGTATGGTTGTAAACTATTTCGGATACTTCGTATGTGCTTTTACTTCACGTATCTGGCCAAGATGCCGAAATGAATGTTGGAAAAACATCATATACCTTTGATGGATATTTGGGCCAAAACAGATATAATGTATTCTCATATTATCAGTTGTCTTCTTCAAATAATCAATTGATTCGTCTCGCATGGTGGTGTACCAAATAATATTATTCTTGCCTTCATTGTTTCCAAGAGGAACGCCATACGTGAAAGGTTTTGTATAATCTGTTGTAATGTTCTTTTTTAATCTGTTTACATCCTTATTTATAAAAATACTGTCGGGGAGATGCTGTGGAAAGTCTGGCATTGGTCCCATTCTCAGGGCAACAGAAATTTCATTCATCTGAATTAACTCCCAAAGGCAGATGTGCTCAACAATCTGGTTGATACTCCACCGGTCTGGACTTTCTTTAAAATTCCATTGCTCTTTCGTTAAGTTTTTCGTTTCTGCTATAATTTCCTCTTTCGAGCGAATTAGATTGTCTAATAGATATTTTCTATCTTCTTCAGTCCATACTGGTACTTTTGAAGGTTCATCTGTCTTTGTTTGTGCTTTGCTAAGATTAAGAAGTCCTAAAACAATAGTCAGAGTCACCAGGATTATTTTCATAAAGGATTGATTTTTTAATTAGTCAACGGTCGCTTTACATTTTTTATTTTTATTAGTCCGTGTTTCGAGTAAAAAATTCGATACTTGCATATGCTCCTCTAGCTTCCCGAATGGAGTCTTTAGAATTTTCAACACGATGCCTTTCTTGAAAATATGTTACTAGTCCTGACGCAAACATTGCAAAAAAGACAGAAAGCAATCCTCTCGTTGCAACGTGGCTGTCAGATTCTTCCTGTACCTTCGGAATTTGTTTAACGCGTTCAACTAATTCAGATTCTCTCAAGTTGCTGATCAAATATCTTTTAAGCTCTTCGTTGTATTGATCAAATTCCTCAATTTCCTCGATTGTCGGGTTTCCATTTATCAGGCGTTCCGCTCTGAATTGGACGTCCTTAATTTGTCTTCGTGCATTTGGATTCATAAATAGGCCATGAGAGAAATTGCTGCCAACAATTGTATACAAGCAATTGCCTGCATCTCTTTATTTTATACCTCTAAATATATGCCTAGGTATGCACATCTGCAACGCAAGGACTAGCAAATTGGCATTGAGTAAAGAGTGAGATGATCAAGATCAAAGTCACCGGCCTCTGCGGCTCTGATCTAGTTCAGACATAATGATATCGTATGAAATTCGTAAATAGTAATCCGTAAAGTTTGAAAACTTGAATGAGTTTATGAACACCAGTCTCGCCACCGCTCAAAGCATGGTGGAAGACTGGCGCAAGAGGGTGAGTATACATCGTGTTGGCGGTCGTTTTAGTTCAGCCACTCTATTTTAAAATCATTCATTGCAGCGTGTCGATCGTTATAAGTTTTCTGCAAATTAGAACTCAACCAGTCAGCGATTATTTCTTTATTGGCTGTAAGTGCAGACGAGTCATATTGGGATACAGAATTTCTAACCGCTGCCCTCAACTCGGGAATTATAAGAATCTCGTAATACTTATCTCGATACATTTCAAACAGGCTGTCTACTTGATCTGGAATTGGAAAACACATCATACTTGTTTTAATCCTGATTGGTTTTTCATCTTTGGTTAAGCAGTCAAATTCGTCAACGTAGGTCTTTGGCAGAATATCAACCTTCACTACGTCGTCATAAATAGGAATATAATGCGTCCCCGGTCCTAAGATTTCCTTATGACTTGAACTATTCTGTTTGTCATATAAAACTACTCCTCTCTCAGTAGAAGACACCTGCTCAACTGTGCATGATGTCAACGTCAATAGTATTATTATATGAAGTCTTTTCATAGCTAAAATGAACGCCAACAATTATTTATACGCAATATCGCCTATATCTCTTATTGTTTACCTCTAAGATATGCCTAGGCACTCACATCTGCAACGGAAGGACTAGCAAATTGGCATTGAGTAAAGATTAGATGATCAACATCAAAGCCACCGACCTCTGCGGCTCTGATCTTGTTCAAACATTCTGATATCTTATGAAATTCGCAAACAGTAATCCATCAAGTTTGAAAACTTGAATGAGTTTATGGAGACTATGTGGGGTAATCCGTCAAGAGCCGTGAGAGTCCGAGGCGGGAGACTCTGCGGAGAAAGAAATACATTATGCAAGATGAAACTGTCGACCATGTTGCTTTAGATGCTGATACGCAAGATCTACATACTCAGGTGTAATCAACCTCTGCTTACGTTCATTCCACTGAACTTTTTCAATAAGAGCTTCTTTGGGAAGTTGAGGATTTTTTTTAAGCGTGAAATGAGTAGAAGAAAGTATTTCTAAAGACAAAGTAGACTCAAAGCCTTCAATCGCTTTAAATAGATTAGTCAAGCGTTCCATTTGTTCAGCTGAAAGCTCGTTCTTCACATATTTCATCACTTCTTCTCGTCTTTCATAATTCAATTCAATTGGCTCAAAAGGATTTGCCGTCATTTGCTCAATTCCCTTTAGAAATTTGCCATTCATTGCGTACAATACTTTATCCATAGCCTGTGCGTATGGTCCGTATGCATATTGCTTGAAATCTAATTTTAGGTTTTCTCCGCTCTCTTGAAGGAAATACGCAAGCTTATTAGCTGCAAATACGCTCGCAGTTTCCCCAAAGCGTTCATACTTGAATAGTGCTGCGAGAATCATTGCTCTTCCCGGAGTTAGCTTAACGTCTTTCTTAATCTGCTCTTTTTGGAGTATTTCTTTTACTGCTTCATTAGGTTCGTAAACAAGTACATCAACATTATCAAGAGCCGATAAGTGAGCGTTCATCATTGATTTAACCTTGTCCCACTTCAGTCCACCGTTACCACAACCGAGCGGAGGAATAGCAATGCTTGAAATATTGTATTCCTTGATTACTCTTACCAAATCTTTAAGGCCTTCTTCAATATAACTGTATTGTGATTTTTTAAACCACTGTGTCTTAGTCGGAAAATTGATAATAATTTTTTCCCCTTCCAAAGTATTCTCCCTTACAACAAGCATCTCTCCAACTTTCACTTCACCGGTCTTACAAGCCTTCTCATAAACTTTGAAATTGATTGGGAAACGTTCTTTGAACTGCAGGGCGATCCCTTTGCCCATAACACCAACAGTATTAACTGTATTCACGAGGGCTTGAGCGGGCGCAGCCAAGAGATTACCTGTGATGTATTTCATTAGAAATAGAATTTAGGTTCAACAACCACTTTAAAAGCTAAGTTATTTCCAGCAAGAATAGTTTCCACTTGCGTCTTAACGATACTGTTTAAAACAGCAATATGCGACAATTTCTTAATAGGTACTTTACCTTTAACAAGAAACTCAGCATGCTTTTTACGTACCCTATCTTCGTCTCCATCTGTATTATTTGCCGCAAAATCATTACTTTTTATTGATCTCCAATCAATCTGATTGAGTTCAGCTAAGTCATTATAAAACTTACTGATCTTTTTAGCAGCATTTCCATTTGTAAAACACCATTGAAATTTATCTGTCGCCAGTTCGGATAGCTTAAAGCATAAGTATACAATCTCAGATTGGGGCCGCTTTGGTACTCCTCTGCCGGTCTTAATATTAAGCAGCATAGGTGTTCTGGTCGAGAAATAAAATGGTACGTAGTCGTTTACAAATGTTTCAGGGAAACAGGCAACTTCTTGTTTGTCCCTTTCCGTAATTATTTCTGTATTGCCGATCACTACCCTGTTTGCATTCGCAGGTGCTTTATTCTTGCAGAAAAGTCCATTGATTAAGTCATCCTTCAGGTTCTGGATTGAAATTATTCGATAGACATAAAGCGAGTTGGTATCAATTGCCATTTACAAGAAAAGTGTGTCAAGTACGGTTAAAGCTCTAAAATACCGACAAAATTGCTTGAAATCTACTGCGAGCTTCTTACACATTTCTGCCATACAAAATATATCTTGTTGAGTATATGACTACCAAATCATTTCCAATAGACCACTTCAACCAGAGATGTTTTTAAACAGCCTCCAACTTTCGGGCAAGAATAGGAAGATATCCGTGAGGTGATTCTACTATTGATTTTTCCAATTTAATCTCTATCCCGCTCTGATGTTCCGTGAAAACCAATGTGTCATTGAAAGAAACGTTCAATCAATATTTATCCTAGATTTTAATGAACGCTCAGAAATAATTTTCGTGCCAGTAAGAGTTTAATTTCAAATTAACCAAACACTAAAAAACATATCTAATACTCTGGCATCTCGTCATAAGTTTTGCCATTCAAAGTTCTACCAGAAGCTTTTTTGTTTCTTCCGCCCCATTGTTTAAAGAAAAAGGGTACGTCTGAAGTTTTACATTGCTCCTGAATATCAAGAACCCAATCTGCATCCATAGGTCGTGGTTTATGGCCACTTTCACCTCCTACTATCACCCAATCGATTTTTTTAAGATTTAAGTTGGTTAGCGGTCCAATTAAGGGCTCTAGTGATAGAAATTTTACTTTTGCTTTTGTTTTTCTGAGGAAACCAATCCTATCCTTTACTTTTTCATCCTCTACTGATACACCCATCCAGATATTATGAGTCCATTTCAATTCCTTGTGAACCTCTAAGAGTCGATCTGCTCTTTTAGTCAGTACTTGAAAAACATGTTGGGGATTGTCATTCATTACCTCAAAGACCTCCTTAATAAATGACAATGGAATAGCTGTATGAAATAGGTCGCTCATAGAGTTTACAAAAACAACCTTTGACCCCTTCCAAGTATATGGAACCTTTAAGGATTCTCTATGAGGCTTGACAATTTTAAAACCGTACCTATATTTTTCTTGCCCCATTCCTTTAAGCCTACGCGTCATGACTTCAGCATAACAAAACTTACAACCTGCTGAGATTTTGGTACAACCTGTTGTGGGATTCCAGGTCATTTCAGTCCATTCGATAGATGAATTAGCCATTAGTTAAAAGTTAATAAACAATCCTTAGATATTAATACGGTTACCTTGTGTGTCTTGTTATCTATAAAACTTGATGTAAGTTTTTTCTCCCCAACTAGTCTGCGCAATGCTTCAGTGTAATGGCTCCTACTATAAAGGCCACCTTTGTGGTGGGCTTCAAATAAGTCATTCGCTGAAAGACTTTTTCCGCTAAACTTTGAATAAACCTCATCCTTCAATTTATCAATATTTATAGAATTTAGGTCGAAAAGTTCATTCACAGGAGTTTCAAATTTTTTCGCATCAAACGTATATGTGTTTACACCATCAAACACAGTTCCAACATTTGCGAAATCATTATATGTTGTTTTTATCAAATCATATCCTCTTGAGCCTTTAGTTATGTGGAGAATATAATGACTTGTACCATCACTATCCTCTTCTTGAAACTTGAATGCAGTATAATACAATTCATCAGTTCCAAGTAGATTCTTGTATTCACTACCTAGTGATTCAATGATTAAGGCAAGTCGCTCCGAAACAGTGGATTTAAATCTTCTATCGTGCTTTATTTTTTGCAACGTTGTTGGGAATAGATCATCCATCAAGCCTTCAAATTTTTCATTCTCAAGGGCGGGATGAATTCTCTTTGTATTTACAAAAAGAAATATTTCGTTTCCCCAATTTCTTAAGAAGCTAACGAGAACTTTCGTTTCTATTCCTTTATAACCGAAAGGATCGATAAATAAAAGGGAAGGAAATTGATTAAGTTTTCCTTCATGTGTATTGGCACTAAGGAATTCTGTAATCTGAGCATTTTCCCCTACGGTACTTTTTCCAAAATGCGGCTTTAAAGTAAAAGTTCCATTAGGAAACTCTCTGCAAAAATTCTCTTCCAATGTTGACGAATGTTCGTTGTCGTTGAATATCATCTTCACATTCTGCTTCAGAAAGCTATCTGCCCTGCAATGTTTTGCGACAAGGATTGGAGTTGATGCATTGCCATCTTCATAGAATCCAGGACCTGCAAATAGGTCAATGTATCGTATGGCTTTCGGCTTATGTTTGGTAACAATAATCTTGCAATAGCTTGGAAAATATTCCGAGACAATACTCGCCTTAATTTTTGAAGAAGCGGTTTGTTGTTCAAAGAATTTCTGCTCTGACATTGGTATAATTTAATTATTTTATTTTATGACTGCTAAGCTTTTTCATTCTTCAAAATCTGTGCAATAAATTCAACAGCTTTAGTTTTGTATATGCTCGGTGTACCCGATGGAAGTTTACTTGTAGCTTTGAATACGTCTTCATGCTTTTTACTTCTAAAGTTGTATGCAGAGTAATCAGAATTATTTTTTATATCGTTTTCGGATATGGCATTAAATATTTCACCCTGTTTACAGTCAGGTAATTGTTTCTTTACCTCATGGATTAATTCCATAGCTGTAAGTGGATAGTCTTTTATAAGATTCTCCTTGACCTTTTTAATCACTTCCACTTTGTCAATAGGCACAACATCGCCAACTAGTTTTAGTGTAGCCGCACCTTTCTTTTCTACGAATTCTCCCTCTTTTATAAATTTTAGCTTACTAGCCAATTCTTCATCAACTACCAGAATCTTTGCATCACCTTTTTCAATTATCGATTTTTCAGTGTCCAAGATTGCCGCATTGTTTGGTCCTGCCTTTCCAATTTTTGACATTAAATCTACCCATTGGCTGTTGTTGTGATTAATACGGCTGATGATAATATTCTCTAGTTCAGCAAATTGGATTTTTTGGGTACGACCACCGTAACGATAATAGATTTCTCCATTCTTAATGATTTGATCTTTGCCCTCATCCTTTTTTGCAATGACTGGTTTCAAAACCGCGGGATATACGCGAAAGACACCGAATATTTTTCCTTTGAATTCGAAGTTAATTTGCTCCCAAGAAATACTTGCAGAAAATATTTCTAGTAAAAATCCGGTGATCTTTTCGGGGTCAATTTTATTAAACTGTTCAAGTGCGGCATCCGAAAGGCCACTGAGCTTTCTCGGAGTATCAGTGACACCAAAAATTAAATAGCCTCCTTTATTATTAGCAAAAGCCGAGAAATCTCGAAAATAGTCCGCTAATCCAGCTAAGTTAAATTGTTCCTTGAATTCTAGTTCCTGCCCTTCACGGTGATGCAAATATCCACCAGTAGTCGTTCGAAGCAATTCCACGAGATAATTCTCATCTATCATTAATAGTGATTGAGTATTTAGAAATCTTAAAGATTCCGGGTGGGCTGGCGATCGAGTGGATCAGGTGGGTCAAGGAATCTTTTTCAATGTAAAAAAGTAATCTGTATGTTCCAATAGGCAACGCTTGGTATGGTTTAAGTTTGGTGTAATACTGTCTCGTTTGTACGCATTTCATAGGATGGGGATTGCTTCACTCCATCACACATCCCACGCTTCCCTGTCTGCCGCCAGGCAGGAGTTCGCAAACGCGGTCTTCCTCGCAAACGCGTACTAGTTCGGCATGGGTGCTAAGAAGGATTTAATTCATACAGTTTCATACCCCTCACAATCATATCTTTTACCTGCTGCTGCAAAGACGCGGGTTTCAACACCTTTACTTCTGCACCAAACGCGAGCAAGGTTTGCAGCAGCTCGTAGTTAATTACAAGCTGCAGACTCAGCACAAGCCCGGTGGCATCATCGGATAGGATCTGCTGCGTTTCGTGCAGGGGCTGCGTTTTGAAGTAATGGCCCTGAGATACAGAACACCAAAGTTGCACTTCCTTCACACCGTCTGCATTAACCGTAACGCCTATGGTGTGATCGAAATATTTTTGCACGTCAATGCCCGTGTAGGGTTTAAACGGAATTTTCTTGATGGTCAGATTTTCGATGCGGTCCAGCGCCAGGATGATTTTTTTTCTGCTGGGCTCGCTATAGCCCAATACATACCACCTGAATTTATATTCCTTCAGTAAATACGGATGGAAGACGTGGTCGCGCACGGGCTGGTCGAATCTTTTATACGCAACCAGGAGAGGCTGCTGCTTGATGATGGCGCTATGAAGCTTATCGAAATGCTCGATGCCTTTGGAGTTCGGAACTTTTTCAAAATCTACTACCGAATACGTTACCTCACCCTTCTTTGGCTTCGCCTGCTGCTTCACTACTTTGTCAAGCTTATCAAAAATACCGGCAACGTTTTTGAACACTTGCGCACCGCGAAAGCGCTTAAAGGATTCAACGATCAATTCAAATGCCTCGATCTCATCGGAGGTAAGCGGAAGCTTGTCAATAGAATACTCCGGGTCTGTATAGTGATAGGCGTAGGCCTTCCTGCAGAATTTAATCGGAGCAAAAAAACCAAGCCGTTTGTCATCGCGCATCGCACTCAAGTCGTTGTCTATCGTACGGGCCGAAACTGCAAAATCGTTTTCGTTAAGCTTGCGTATCAATTCCTCTTTTGTCCATTCCGGTTTCTGGCGGTTGGTGAAACAGGCATTCAGAATATAATAACGTTGGTAAGGATTTTTTCCGGCAGACATGCAATTTGGATTTTAATGGCTAATGGTTTAGGACACAACGCTAACGAAGATAACGAAATAAGGCAATGACAGTATTGCATTTTTTTTTACGGCACTTCGCAATAGCGTTGCCATGGAGGTTTCTTTGCCCGAGCGTGTTCCCTGCTTTACCCGTGTTTCCTCCCTGTTTCACTGCTGTATGTCTGCTGCTAATCTGCTGTGAGACCGCTATATACTGCTATTCACAGCGGACAACAGCCAAAAACAGGGAACAACATTATTTTAAAAATAATTGAGAAGGTTTTTTACTACGCACACTGGTTGCGAAGTGCTCATATACTTTTGAAACATCAAGAGCAGTGAAAGCAGAAAGCCGGTGCTAGCGAGGCAGAAGCAAAACGGACTCTTGGTCGTTAAATAAATTGTTAAACTTAAAAATTATCTATTATGTCAAATCAAATGTCGTTGATCAAATTCAAGGGTAAGATGGATGGAATTTCATTTTACCAAAAGGAAGGTAAGTATGTGGCCCGTAAAGCCAGTGGTCCGAGCCGTGAACGGATACTCAAGGATCCGAAATTCGAAAGGGTGCGTGAGAACATGAGCGAATTTGCCGGGCTTGCCCTGGCCTCAGGTTCCTTCTCGCTTACGTTTGCTCCTGTAAAAAACCTGCGCGATAACCGGCTCCGCGGAAGAGCCGCCAAAGTATTTCGCAGTATCATGGTGGTAGACGAGGCCAGTGTACTGGGGCAGCGCAATATGCTGATCTCGCAACACCGGAATGAGTTGAGAACCCTGGAGTTGAACGCTGAAACTCCGTTGAAATCGTTATTCACGTCAATGCCCGATACGAGTCACAGCGCTGACCGCAAAACGGCCACGCTTGTACTTCCCGAACTTCAAAATCATATGGTATATGCACCCGGCCAGGCCACTCATTTTCAGATCGTGCAGCATGTCGGAATACTTTCTGATGTGATCTACAACGCTGAAGCCAAGCGTTATGAAGTGGAGAACGTGTTGCTGGATACAAAGAGTAAAACCACCTTCTCTGAGTATTTTCCATTGAAAGGAGCGCTCGCTACGCTCACACTGGAAACATCACTCGCAGTAGATGCCATGCCTGAAAATGTTTCGGTGATTCAGGCGCTGGGTATTTTGTTCTTCAAAAAACATGGAACCGCTTACTATCCCTCCAATGAAGCAAGGGGTATGCGCATTGTAGATATATTTTAATTGCAAACTTTAAAAATAAAGAGATGCAGGAACATTCGTAATAGAATGCAGGTCTCTTCGGTGTCCAGGACACTGAAAGGACGATCCGCACAGCGGATGAGCTAACATTTTTCAATACTTAATTCTTTTAAGAAAATGGGTCGATATGACTTTGCGTCAGGCATCTACGACAATGATCGGGGCCTGGCGCTTTTTTTATTTCATTATTGCCAGGAGTTCAAATCCATTTTCCCGCAGATTACGCTGATTAAGAGGCACGCAGATTTCGCAGATTGAAATGCCGTAACGACACCCGTTATCGCAACACTGTCATATGTACTTAAAAAGTCACAAATTAAAATGCACAACGATCAGCGCAATCTGCGGGGATTCAATCTGCGTAATCTGCGGGAGAATGCATTCAGTTTTTCTACAATAAAAAAACCTCAACGCAGTAATACGTTGAGGTTTCTTCATGTTGAATTAATCGATCTCTACTTTATCGGAGTGATGATAATATTTCTGTATTCAATTGGGCCATGATCGCCTTGCATCATAAGCGGACCAGGCTCACCTTCTTTACTATCAATCGCACCTCCGGTTATTCCAGGTATCTCCTGGTTAACAATGATTGGAATATTATTACCTACCACAGTAACCATTCTACCTCTTAATGTAATATCGTACGATTGCCATTCTCCCGGATCTCTTGCCACCATCTCGCTTGGTGTAAGAAATCCATAGACTGCACCTAAGTATCCAACCCATGGCTCGTGCCCTTTGTTATCTTCAATTTGAACTTCATAACGTCCGCGAAGGTAAACGCCACTGTTGCTACCTTTCTGATAGCGGAATTCAATGTGCAATTTAAAATCCGTGAATTTCATTTCAGAAACAAGATTCGATCCTGACTTTTCGCTTTTCAAAATTCCATCCTGCACCTTCCATTGATTCTCTCCCATCGCGCGCCAGCCTTTCATATCAACACCATTAAATAATGTAATGGGCTCACCATATACAGGCTCACCAGTTCTTTTAAGTGATGGAGCGCGAACACCAGTCCAGTTGTATTTCTTTCCATCAACATAAATAACGGTTCCGGTTAAGCCTGTTGCTGTGAGTGTACCTTCAAATTCTAAATCCTTTGTTTCCTTTTCCCATTGAGGCGGAATAGTAAAACTGAATTTTCCGTCTTTGAAATTAACTTTTGAAATGGGGCGTGCACTTCCATTTGCCCATACAAACCTGCCAACCAGCGTTTGCACTCCTGAATGTTGAACCTCTAACCATGAAGGAAGTTCCTTGCCTGCCATTGTAATGGTAATATCCCAACGACCTTCAAGCGAAGTTGCATCTTCATTTTCCGGATGAATGTAATTGGCTTTAGCAGCCACAAATGAGCATACTAAAATTGCTATTGCACCGATGTATCGGGAAACAGAGCGAAGTGTAAAATCAGATTTTTGTTTCATGCGTTTTCTGGTTAGTAAACTAACATCTTTGAGTTGATCGATGCCTATCAAAGGTGCATTAATTTGAAATATTTTCACAGCATTGTTACACCAGCGGACATCATCCTTATTTCCATGCGTGGAAAATACACATTTGAATTCGTTGAACTCTATTGCGCTGATTCGAAATCAGAAACAACCCTCAATTATGCTTTCTTTGAATAATTAGAGGAGTTGAAAATATTGGATTATGCGCATTGCTAAAAACTATTTTTTTATTGACCCTTTTCCTTCTCCGATTGGCTACTGTTTAGAACACAAGTTTTGCTCCTCTGGAGCAAAACTTACCAAAAAATGTGCCCTGGCAGTAGCTCGGGTTGGAGAAGGGTAATTGGGGATTTCAGAGATGTCCTTAAATATTTCAACGAATTTGCATTAATGTGTAATACTTACACATTAAAAACTACTAATATTGGTGAAGCAGTATTTGTGCCTTACCAGTACTCCAAACCCAAGTCATTTGTAAATTTCAAATTGAATTACTAACCATCACCCATAATACGTATGAAACAATTGATATCTCCCATGAAAGTCCTGTCTGGATTCGTCATCGTGCTGGTCGCGCTGGCCTTTACCTATCGAACGCCAGTCGATGAATTGTCTCGTATTTTAGTATTCAGTAAGACTGAAGGATATCGACATGCTTCCATTGAACCTGGAAAACTGGCCTTTGAAAAAATGGCAAAGGAAAAAGGCTTCATTGCCGACATGACTGAAGACGCAACACAATTTACAACTGCTAATCTGAAAAAATACCGTGCTGTTGTTTTTCTAAACACAACAGGCGATGTATTGAATGCTGAACAGCAAGTTGAATTTGAGCGCTACATTCAAGCGGGTGGTGGTTATGTAGGCATTCACGCGGCCACTGATTGTGAGTACAACTGGCCATGGTATGGTCACCTGGCGGGTGCATTTTTTCTGGACCATCCTTCAACACCCAGCAATGTGCAGAAAGGAAAATTTTATGTCGTACAAAAAAATCATTGGGGCACTCAAGGTATGCCCGATGAATTTGAACGTGCGGATGAATTTTACAGCTTCAAACAAATTGATCCGACAATCAATGTATTGGTAAAGATTGATGAAAAATCATATCAAGGTGGAAACAATGGTGATGATCATCCGATGAGCTGGTATCATGAGTTTGATGGCGGGCGTTCTTTTTATACAGCAATGGGTCATACGGATGAAACATTCTCTGAACCTCTTTTCTTAAATCATGTTTGGGCAGGATTAAATTATGCTATGGGCGGTGAAACACCTGTTGCATTAGATTATTCTAAAGCTCGCCCTGAAGAGAATCGCTTTTCGAAAGTGATTTTGAAAGAGAAACTCAATGAACCCATTGAATTGAGCGTGTTGGGTGACGGTCGTATTTTATTTATTGAACGACATGGTGCAGTGAGACTTTATAATATCGCAACCAAAAAACTAACTACCATTGCCACCATTCCGGTTAGTACAAAATACAAAGACAAAGAAGGAAAAATCACAGAGGCTGAAGATGGATTATTAGGGTTGAACAAAGATCCCAGCTTCGCAATCAATCATTGGATCTATCTGTATTACTCTCCTGCCGGAGAAGCAGCAAAAAATATTCTTGCACGCTATGAGCTCGTGGGTAATGTACTAAACTTAGCTTCCAAAAAAGTACTGTTGGAAATACCAACACAACGTGAGCAATGCTGTCATACTGGTGGATCAATCGCATTTGACAGGAGTGGAAATTTATATCTTTCAACAGGTGACAACACGAACCCCCACGGATCAAATGGGTACAGTCCAAGTGATGAACGTGCTGATCGCAGTCCGTGGGATGCTCAGAAATCTTCTGCCAACACAAATGATTTACGCGGAAAAATTATTCGCATCAAACCATTACCGAACGGTACTTACTCAATCCCTGATGGAAATTTATTTGCAAAAGGAACACCGAATACAAGACCTGAGATTTACACTATGGGGCATCGTAATCCCTACAGAATTTCGATCGATAAGAAAACAGGATTTCTATATTGGGGAGAAGTAGGACCTGATGCCAATGCACCAGATCCAAATCGCGGCCCTGCAGGGCATGATGAAGTTGGCCAAGCACGCAAGGCTGGAAATTTTGGATGGCCACATTTTGTAGGCGACAACAAAGCGTATACTAAATTTGATTTCACAGCAAATCAGTCTGGTGAGAAGTGGGATGCAGAAAAACCGACTAACACATCCCCTTTCAATACAGGACTGAAAGAATTGCCTCCAGCGCAAAAAGCATTCATCTGGTATCCGTATGGAGAATCAAAAGAGTTTCCGCTTGTTGGTACTGGCGGACGTAATGCTATGGCTGGTCCGGTTTTCTACAGCGACGATTTTAAAACAGCACCACGTGCCTTTCCGAAATATTATGATGGAAAATTATTGACCTACGAATGGATGCGCGGATGGATTATGGCTGTAACAATGGATAAGGATGGAAATTATTCTTCGATGGAACAATTCATGCCAAGCTATCGATTCAGCAATCCGATGGATATGGAATTTGCAGCGAATGGAGATTTATACATGTTGGAATATGGTTCCGGATGGTTCTCTGCAAATGATGATGCGCGATTAATTCGAATTGAATATAATGGAGGAAACAGAAAACCATTTATCCAGGTTGAAGCGGATAAGATGGGTGGTGCAATTCCATTCACGGTTAACCTTTCATCAAAAGGAACAAAGGATGTTGATGGTGATCCATTAAAATATACCTGGACCGTAACATCCAAAACTGGTTTCAATAAAATCATCAATACGCCTGATGCTAAAATAACCTTCGCGAAGGCCGATGTTTACAAAGCGACATTGACCGTGAGTGATGGTAAAGGAGGAGTATCCAGTCAATCATTAGAACTGACGGCAGGTAATGAACCCCCTACACTCGTCTTTGATATGGGCAAGAGCAATAAATCATTCTATTTTCCTGACAGAACTTTCAACTATGAAGTAAACGTAAACGACAAGGAAGATGGTAGTTTAGCGAATGGTAAAATTAAACCCGAACAAGTATCTGTTAACATTGATTATCTCGCTGAAGGATATGATAAAATTGAAATTGCGCAAGGGCATCGTTCGGCTGATGCATCTGCCAGTTTTGCGAAAGGCATGAAGCTCATTGCGGCCAGCGATTGTAAAGCCTGTCACAGTGTTGATAAAAAATCAATCGGTCCGACTTATACAGATGTATCGCAGAAATATAAAGGCAAAGCTTCAGCTGTAGAGTTATTAACGAAGAAAATAATTTCAGGTGGAAGTGGTGTTTGGGGCGAAGTACCGATGGCGGGCCATCCTCAACTTTCAGCTGCCGATGCTTCTGAAATGGTGAAATACATTCTAAGTCTTGCCAATGAAAAAGCAAAAGTAAAATCGTTGCCGATCAAAGGAACATATACAACCAAACTAAAACCAGGTGACAAAGGTCAGGGAGTTTATATTCTAAGAGCTTCTTATCGCGACAACGGAGCCAATGGATTACCTCCTCTTAGTTCAGAAGAAATGTTCACACTTCGTAATCCTAAAGTTAATCCTCATAAATTTGATGAACTCTCACTCGTAACCAAAATGTCATTTGGCGGAAATGATCTGGGCATACCATCAAAATCGGGAAGCTACATGAGCTTGAAACAAATTGATCTGACCGGCATCACACAATTAGAATTAATGGCCATGGCCCCTAAAGCACAGTTAAATGCTGCCGGTGGAAAAATTGAATTGAGAATCGATACACCCACAGGTCAAGTCATTGGTGAGACTGACTTTATAGGAGATGTTCCGGGTGCAGGCTTTAATGCAAAACCTTCTACGCTAAAGGTTCAACCCACAGAAGGCTTTCATGATATTTTCCTGGTATTCCAAAATCCAAAAGCAGAGGCTGGTCAATCGCTAATGGTAGTAACGAATGTTGAATTCAAAACCGATGCCCCGGCAAATGCACAGTCAGCAGCAATCATCGAATCAAAAGCAAATTTGAATGACTACTCCGGAAAATACATCATGACAGGTCTACCCTTCCCATTCATTGAAGTTAGCGTTAAAGAAGGTAAGCTGATGATGGACGCAGGAGGGCAAGTAGGTGAAATTATGCCAACCGATACGCCGGACAAATATGATGCAAGCGGCAAAGCTATGATCTTCTTCATCCGTGATGATGCTCAAAAAGTAGTGACTCTAAAAATGGATGCTATGGGATTCAGTTTTGAAGGGAAGAAGGAATAACATTCTCAATCTTAATTAATTATATAACACGTCAATGCTGTTCTCGTTATGAACAAAATCAAAATATCTTTTGCAGTAACACTTACCTTGCTTTGCTTTGGTACAACAGGTCTTTCTCAACCTATTGCCGACCGACCCAGAACAATCGTTACAACAGATGGAGAGATTGATGACGTAGATTCTTTTATCAGGATGCTGCTGTATGCTAACGAATTTCATCTGGAAGGTTTAGTATACAGTAGCTCGATGTGGCACTATAAAGGCGATGGAACCGGAAAAAAAATTATCTCCGAAATGGAGATGACTAAGAAAATTTATGGAGAAAAAACAGATCTGTGTTGGCCCGGTACACATTGGATGCAAGACTTAATAGATGCTTACGAAAAAGTCTACCCAAAACTTCACACGCATGCCAGCGGCTTTCCAACGGCATCCGAATTGCGAAATAGTATTAAAGTAGGCAACGTTGATTTTGAAGGTGAAATGGAAAAGAATACAGAGGGTTCTGATTTCATAAAACAAAAACTCCTCGACAATAACCCAAATCCAATTTACCTTCAGGTTTGGGGAGGAACCAATACAATTGCGCGTGCATTAAAATCAATTGAAGATGATTACAAAAACAAGACAGAATGGTCTGTTATTCAAAAAAGAGTTTCTGAAAAAACGATCCTCTATGCTATCCTCGATCAGGATGCCACGTATCGAAAGTATATCTCTGTAAACTGGCCAAGCATTAAAGTGTATTATAACAGTAGTCAGTTTTGGTGCCTTGCATATCCCTGGAAAAAAGCAATCCCTGAAAAACTTCACTATGTGCTTGAAGGTAAATTTATGAGTGAGAATATTATCCATAACCACGGCCCACTTACTGCAATGTATTATAGTTATGGAGATGGTCAGAAACAGGTTGGCGATGATGAGCACATTCATGGCGATCTTACTAAAATCAAAAAATTTCAATGGGGGAATTTTAATCAGTATGATTTTATTTCAGAAGGAGATTCTCCTGCCTTTCTTCACCTGATAGATGTTGGACTAGGCAATCTTGAAAATCCCCAGGTCGGGGGTTGGGGAGGTAGGTTGAAGCAATCAAAAGTAAATCCCCATCGCTGGGAAGACGGGGATGAAGTTGCAGATTTTAATCCATTCACTGAGCAAATGGATTTGACCTATCCTCAAACGCGATGGATAATTGCATTACAAAATGATTTTGCTGCACGCGCAGACTGGTGTGTGATGGATTTTAAAGAAGCCAATCATCCACCTATTGTTACGTTAGAAATACCTTCAACTTTATCTGCCAAGCCTGGTACAACCGTGCAGTTAAAAGGATCCGCAAAAGATCCGGATGGAAATGAACTTGATTATCGCTGGTGGCATTACGATGAAGCCGATTCTTATTCAGGTAAGGTAATCATCAAAGAGGTGAATAGTAAAAATACTTCCTTTATTATTCCTCCCGACTCTCAAACTGGCGACAACATTCATATCATTCTTGAGGTTACGGATAAAGGAAAACCATCCTTAAAACGGTATCAGAGACTAGTTGTGAACGTTACCAGATAGATGCGTAAATAGAAAATTAAGAAGTTATTTACTGGTTAACTCCTTAATCAACTTCACTTCTTCTTTGCTGTAGACCGTTCCATCTTTTCTGAATATATCATGAAACCAAATTTTCGGCTCCTTTCCATCAGGCATCGGAGTATCCCATGCATACATGGTGTTTGTTTTTCCCGCTACTAATCCCCAGTTATAAGCACCAATATTTTCTGCTTTCAACATCGGCATAATGTTTTCAAAACGACTGCTACGTGTGCGCGCCATGTATTCCGTACAAATCAAAGGGCGGCCATAACTTCTTAAACTATCAATCCATTTTTTATGTTCTATTTCATCCGAATAGTTATGGTAGGTTGTTACATCTGAATTTGCCAGTTGAAAATTATTCAAGTCAACCAAGTCTTTGCTCCAAACTCCAGCTGATAATGGTTGTGATGGATTAGCCTCGCGTGCCCATTGAAATGCGTTTTTTAACAACGGCATTGATTTATTTCCATATCCGGAATTGCCAGGCTCATTATATAAATCCCACAATACTATTCGCTTGTCATTAGCAAAATGAGTGAGCACATCTTTTAGGTAACGTTCCAACACAATTACTAATGTTGAGTCTTGATGAATTTTATCACCCGGGTCACGTACCCAACCTGAATTGTGAATGCCCGGCTTTGGATCCGGCTGCTTACCTGCCTGATAGGTAGGCACCCAGCAATCATCAAACAAAACAAAAAGAGTGGAGATGTGATGCTTATCCGCGATAGACAAATATTGATCGACACGATTCTTAAAACCTGTCGAATCAATTTGCCAGGCTAAATGATGTAAATACACACGCATGGAATTTAGACCTATTGATTCTGCCCAACTCAATTCGCGATTGATTGTAGTGGTATCAAATGTTTCAGCTTGCCACATTTCAAGTTGATTGATTGCAGAGCTTGGAATAAAATCGCTTCCACGTAGCCAGCCTTTGTCTTTATACCATTCGTTTGCTTGCTCTTTTGTCCAAACTTCACGAACAGGTTTCATTTGTGCAACAGCTTGTTCTGTTTGTTGCTCTGATTTTTTGCATCCGGTTATTACCAAACTAAGAAGCGTAATGAATATTAATGTGTTCTTCATCTTCATAATTTATTTAGAAACTAAAGTAAGCAAATTGATTTTGTAATTGTCAGAAGTGTGCAACCATTATTGACATGCCATTAAGTTAAGGACATTTCATAACTTTCATTTCTATTTTACTTTTAACTCATATGAAAAAGATCAATATCTCTACACTGTTCTTCTTGAGTTTAACCCTCATTTCTCTTAATTCTTGTCAACAAACGAAAGAATCTGTAAAGCCTGATCCTGATTATCTAGAAGAAATTACCATTCAAGAACTTCAGCAGGGAATTAAGACCGGCCAGTTTACAATTGAGCAGGTGGTGAAAGATTACTTAACTCGCATCGATGAAATAGATAAAAAGGGAGCTGGGCTAAACTCAATCCTTTTCATAAATCCGGAAGCAATTAACATTGCAAAAGAATTAGACAAGGAGCTGGCTTCAGGAAAAAGTCGTGGTCCGCTTCACGGCATTCCCGTTATTTTAAAAGATAACATTGATACACATGACATGCCGACAACGGCTGGCGCAATTGTATTACGAAACTCATATCCACCGCGCGATAGCGAAATAGCGAAACAATTAAAAGCGGCCGGAGCAATCATTATTGCCAAAGCAAACTTAAGTGAATGGGCTAACTTCAGAGCAGACATGTCCTCAAGTGGATGGAGTGGTGTGGGTGGTCAAACCAAAAATCCATATGTACTCGATCGTAATCCGTGCGGATCAAGCTCCGGATCAGGAGTGGTGGTAGCTGCTAATCTTTGTGCATTCGCTATAGGTACGGAAACCAATGGGTCGATTGTTTGTCCTTCTAATAACAACGGCATCGTGGGACTAAAACCTACTGTTGGTTTGCTCAGTCGCATGGGCATAATACCCATTTCGTTTTCACAAGATACACCCGGCCCGATGGGGCGCAGTGTTGAGGACGTTGCCATTAGTTTAGGGGTACTGGCAAGTATTGATTCTACAGACTATAAAACACTTGAGGTGTCAAGAAAATCGTACACTGACTATACTCAGTTTCTTAAACGTGATGGCCTTCGTGGTAAACGTATTGGTTTGCTTAAAAAACAAATGGGTTTTCATGCTCGGGTTGATACACTAATGATGCAAACTGTTGCCTATCTAAAAAGCCAGGGTGCTGAAGTCATTGCGTTAGATTTCTCAATGGATCGAACGATTAATGAAGCATCGTTTCAGGTATTGCTTTATGAATTTAAAGATGGACTCACAAAATATTTTTCAAGTCTTGGTGGCAATGCACCTGTAAAAAATTTAAAGGAGTTGATTGATTTTAATAAAAAGGATTCGGTTGAGCTTCGTTACTTCGATCAACAACTATTAGAAATGGCCGAAGGAAAAGGTGACTTACAATCAAAAGAGTATAAAGATGCATTAACCACCATGCTCCGGGGCACTCGTGAAAATGGTATCGACAAACTTTTGAAAGAAAACAATCTCGATGCCTTGATGGCGCCCACTGGCTCACCAGCCTGGAAGACAGATCTTATCAATGGTGATCATTTTATGGGAGGCAGTTCATCCTTAGCTGCCATTTCCGGATATCCTAACATTACTGTACCCATGGGTTTTATTGATGAACTTCCTGTTGGTGTTTCGTTTTTTAGCACAGCATGGAGTGAGCCATTACTCATTGAGATTGCTTTTGCCTATGAGCAAGGCACTAAGCACAGAAAAGCACCGAAGTTTATTCCAAGCAATTAAGTTATTGATATGACAAATAAAAAGTCCCTGAATTAGAAATACGTTTTCAAATTCAGGGACTTTGTATTAATTATTATTCGGATTATTTTTCAGGATACAATACTACCTGCACATAGTTTTTCATATCCAGGTATTTATTTGCTACTGCTTTTAAATCAGCAACGGTTAAAGCATCTACCTTCTTTTCGTAGTTAAATATTTCGGCAGCATTACTTCCATTCTCAACACTTTGTTGAAGCTGACGTAACCAGAACGCATTGTCCTTCATATTTTCCTGATATTGTTTTTTCCATGTTTCTTTTACCTTCGCTAAGTCAGCGTCTAACGGTCCTTTTGTTTTTACTTTGTTTAATTCTTCAAATGTTGCCGCGATTAATTTGTCAACATTCTCAGGACCGCATGGCAAGGAAACACCAATGGAATAGCTTTCATACGGAATTCTATTCATCGATCCATACATACCACCACCGTAAATACCACTCAGCTCTTCACGCAATGTTTCAATGAGTTTTATATTCAACAATTCAATCAGTGCCTGAAGCTTCAGGTTTTCATCATCTGAATATTTTGTTTCTCCCGTAAACTGCATAGCAATGAAACTCTTTGGTTCAGCACCTTTGCGAACTTCCTTTTTAACCACACCACGCACTGGACGCATGCCAATATCTTTGAAGGTGGAAGTGACTTCTTTATTTGTAGGTAAGCTGGCAATGTAGGTAGCGATAAGCGGTTTGATTTTATTAATATCAAATGCACCTACAATCACGAATGTATACCCGTTCGCGTTCGCAAAACGTTCTTTATAAATTTCCAATGCTCGTTGTTCACTAATCTTTGTAAAGTCAGCAGCACTTGGGACGCGTGGTCCACGTGGATTGCCTTTATAAACCGTGCGTAATAATGTATCCTGAAAAACCATGCGAGGCTCCGACATCATGTTTTGATACATGGCTTGCTGCTTGGTAACAAACGATGTGAAGATCTCATCATCTTTACGTGGTTTTGTAAAGTAGAGGTTAATCAATTGCATCAACGCTTCTACATCAGTAGAACTACAGGAACCACTCAATCCTTCCGAAGTTGTGCTGATGCGTGGAGATACATTTACTGATTTACCTGCTAATACCTTTTTAAGATCTGTTGGCGAAAATTCTCCAACACCCATTTGACCCACTACAGAAGCAGCGTATTCTGCATTGTAACGATCTTTAGTATCATATAAAAACTGGCCACCAAAACGAAAAGCACTCATCACGACTTGATCATTTTTAAAATCAGTTGTCTTTAAAATTACCTTCACACCATTATTCAAAGTCAGTTCAAAATATCCTGCTTCCTTATTTTCCTTTTGGAACATAATGCGACCAGGTGCTGGTGGCTCTGCAATAAGGCTAGCGGCAACTGCTTTTTCTTCATATGGCTTTATCTCTACCTTAGCTGCAGCGTCAACCATTGATAGCAATTTTTCATTTGTTGGTAATTCAAAATCCGTTTTCTCGGGAGCAGTAAGTGCAACCAATTTATTTTCTGATGTAGGTATTGCAGTGGATGCAAATTTATTTACCTCTTCTAATGTAATACCCTCTACATATTGTTTGTAGTAAGCAAATTCGTTCTCAATTCCCGGAATTGGTTCTTTCTGTAAAAAGTTACGAATATATTCAGCAGCATAATTTTCAGATTCTGTTTTGTCGCGTTCGCTGAAAGCGCGCTCCATATTCTTTACCAAATTCTTTTTTGTGCGATCCAACTCATTGGCAGTGAAACCATATTTACGCGCACGCTCATTCTCTTGAATGATCGCATTTACCGCTGGCTCAACTCCTGCTTTGCTAATCAAGGCAAATGAAGAGAACGTTTCATGCCCACGTAAAAAACCGCCCAAGTTACTTCCTCCAAAAACAAATGGAGGATTGGCCGATTGCGTTAACTCTTGCATGCGCTGACCTAACATCGTTTGAAAAATGTTTTTAACAATGGAATGACGATAATCTCCAACCGTTACTTCATCTTTTGATTGTTTGGTTGAATAATAAATCTGAAGAACAGTATTGGTTGCTTCTTTATCTGTTACGACTGCGGCCTCCGTAATTTTTCTTGGAGGGATAGGGCCTGAAACACGTGGTCTTGGTTTTGAAGGATTTTTTAATTTTTCAAAATGGCTTTTCACCATCTTCTCTGCTGCTGCAACTTCAATGTCACCTACAACAATAACTGCCATTAAATCCGGGCGATACCAATCGCGATAGAATCTTTTAATTACATCGTACTTAAAATTCTTCAGGATGTCTTCTTTACCAATAGGCAAACGCTCGGCATAGGTAGAGCCCGCAAGAAGTTTGGGGAGGATTACTTTGTTCATTCGATCTTGTGCTCCTTTACCTAAGCGCATTTCTTCTAACACCACACCACGTTCTTTATCAATCTCTTCGTTCTCGAAGGTTACTGTACTGGCCCAATCTTCTAATACTAAAAAACCTTTCTCAACATTTTCAGGCTTCTCGGTTGGAATGGGTAGAATGTAAACGGTTTCATCAAAACTGGTGTATGCATTTAAGTCAGCACCAAACTCTACACCAATGGTTTGAAGAAAATCAACGAGTTCATTCTTCTTAAAATTTTTAGTTCCGTTAAACGCCATGTGCTCTGTAAAGTGAGCAAGACCTTGCTGATCTGTATCTTCTAAGACAGATCCTGTGTTCACTACCAATCGAAGTTCTACTTTCTTCTCGGGCTTTACGTTCTTACGGATATAATAGGTAAGTCCGTTGGAGAGTTTGCCAATTTTTACATTGGGATCAATGGGGAGTTTGTCTTCTGGTTTAGTTTGTGCCCAGACAAACTGAGTGATGAACAAAAGAACGATTAATGATCCTTGACGGATACTCTTCAAAACGTGGTCGTTTTTTTTCATGTAACGAGGTTTAGGTTATTTAACTTTGGAAATTATTGAATTGATTTATTCTGGAAATTATTAGACTAAAGAACTTCATGCTTTAATATCCCCACTTCTCTTTTATTATCGATAACATCTCACCGTGCATGTTCGAATTTGCGGCACACAGCTCTCTTCCAAACAAAAAAGTATCACCACCTGAAAAGTCTGTTACCTTTCCTCCGGCTTGCTGAACAATAAACGCGCCAGCCGCTACATCCCACGGATTAAGATTGTATTCAAAAAATCCTTCCAATCGTCCACAGGCTACATATGCCAGATCAATAGCTGCACTTCCTAATCTACGAATGCCGTGTGACTTTTCTAAGAATTGCTTAATGATATCGAGATAGTCATCTTGTTTTTCAGAATGATAATATGGGAAACCCGTTGCTAACAGACTTGCATTTAATGTTGGGATCGGTGATACGTGAATCACTTTATCGTTGCAATACGCCGGGCCACCTTCAATAGCATGAAAACACTCCTGTCGCATGATGTGATATACAACCCCTAAAATTGTTTTGTCGCCCTTTGTCAATCCAATGCTAATGGCAAAAATAGGTAGTCCGTGAAGAAAGTTTGTGGTGCCATCAAGCGGATCGATAATCCAATTAAATTCTTTATTAGTAGATTGTTCTACTGTTCCTTCTTCAGTAATGAATCCGGCTTCTGGAAGAGTTTTATGCAACACTTCGACCAATCTTCGCTCTGCTTCTTTATCAACGTACGACACTAAATTGTTGAACCCGTCTTTCTCCTCAATATTTGACAAATCGAAACTGGCGCCTTCTTTACGAATGAATGCACTTACCTCTTCGCAAATATCAATCACACTTTTCTCGATGGCTTGTAAATTCATTTTTGTTTTTGTTTGATTCGCTTTTTTCAATGGTGAATATAACGATCAGAGTGGAAACCTATGCACCTGTACGGGATATTAATTCTCTGTTTTCCCAATGCTTCTTTTCAACTATTCTAATTTTATAACTGATGTTGCTGAGACTTTGTTACTTCCTTGTGTCCTTGAGTCTTGGTGGCAAAAGGAGCAGTGAATTCAAGCCACTAAGACACAAGGTCTCGAAGGTTCACTCAGAAAATTTAGCAAAGTATACGTATGTCTGTTTTCACCGTTTGGTTTGAAAGGTTAGTAGGATAGATTGATGGTCATTGAGGCTGCTGTTAATTATCCTTTCCGCTTACTACCATCACAATCTCACCCTTCACTTCTTTTGCCTGAAAGTGTTTTAAGATTTCCTCCAGCGATCCATTGACAGTTTCTTCAAACATCTTGGTGAGCTCACGTGAAACAGATGCTTTACGCTCTGCTCCAAAATATTCAATGAACTGTTCCAATGATTTAATCAATCGATAGGGTGACTCGTAAAAAATCATGGTACGTTCTTCCTCTGCCAATTTTTTCAACATTGTCTGCCTCCCTTTTTTGTGAGGTAAAAATCCTTCGAACACAAATCGATCGCACGGCAATCCGGATTTAACAAGGGCTGGTACAAATGCTGTCGCCCCTGGTAAACAATCCACTTTCAAGTTGGCCTGAAGGCAAGCGCGAATAATCAAGAAACCCGGATCAGAAATTCCAGGCGTACCGGCATCCGAAACAAGTGCCATTGTTTCACCTTTCTCCAATCGTTCAATTAACCCCGAAAGGATTTTGTGTTCATTAAAATTATGAAAGCTCTGAAGTGGCTTTGTGATCTGATAATGCTTCAACAAAAAACCAGATGTTCGAGTATCTTCCGCAAGGATAAGATCGACTGATTTTAAGATATCAAGGGCGCGCAACGTGATGTCACCCAAATTACCAATGGGTGTTGGGATAATATACAGTGCCGGCTTCTCAGGTGTATATACAGTCATTATAAAATTTCTAAGCGCTCAACGCATCAATGGACTTTGCCAGTTTTCGATCAAGATCTGTTACCTTATTTCCGGCATCATGTGTTGAGAGTTGAAATGAAACTGTGTTCCACGTGTTCGTCCAGGTAGGGTGATGGTTCATCTTTTCGGCAACAAGAGCCACTTTGGTCATAAAACCAAAAGCTTCCGTGAAGTCTTTAAATTTAAAAGTCTTTACCAGTGAATTGTTCTCTTCTTTCCAGTCCATAATAAAATGAGTTTGATTTAACTTTCTTTTCGAAGACTATTCGATTTACAATTTTCCGGGGAGGTTTACACGCTTTCGCTCTTTAAACTCAAACACCAAAACGAATATCCCTCTTACCTTAAAGCGCAACGATACCCTCCACAACTGAAGCTTGTACATATACCTCAATTACGGCATCACTGGAAATCATCATCATTTGAAAAGTGATACTAACGTAATTTCCATTTTTTGATTTTTTTTCAGTAGGAATATGTTTTGGGAAAAGATTTTTCACTTCCTCCTCTTTCCCCGAAGGCACAATGAACTTAAAGATGTAAAGCGATGGCCAGGAGTAATGCTGGTCGAGTTTTTCGCGAAAAGAATCTTTCCATTGACTATCCATTTCCATATTCAAAATTCACAGGATTTTCAGAAAAGTAAAATAAAGGGGGGAGTTTCTTTACCTGAATTAGATGTAAATAAAAACGCTCCCGATAGCTATCGGGAGCGTTTTTAAACTGAGGTATTATCTACCTAAAAGAATTTATAGCGCTGATCAACAATATTTGAGTTCAGCTTTATTGCTTCTGCAATATTGAAACCGCTGCGTGTCGCAATGTTTTGCTGGAGTTGATCTTTGTACACTGCATAATCCTGAACAGATGGTGCAATGGTTTTATTTTGCAACTCCAACATCACTACTCCATTTTCGCCTGCAACTGGCTTGGAACGCTTTCCACTTTCCAACGAGAAAGCCAAACCAACTGCTTGTGGATCAAATCCAACGGTTGGCATTGAATTGCTGCTCATTTTCAAGTCGCTGCTGGAATACACATTTGCATCGGCACCGAAAGATTTAGCCACTTCATCCAATGTACCTGTAGCTGTTGATAATTTTTCAATAATAAGTTTACCCTTTACCTGATTGCGGACCGCCGGAGTAATTTCAGTTTTTACTGCATCCAGTGGCTTGTAACCTTCTGCAATTTCACCTGTCATAATCGCTATGACATTTTGATCTTGAAATTCGAATACTTGTGACAATTTCCCGGTAGAAGCATCGCGAAATAACCACTGTACAATATTGCGTGCATCCGTTAATGTACCGATGCTGCGATCGGAACCACTCACATTCTTTCCATCCAATACGGTAAGACCAGATTGTTTCGCATGTTCTTCAAAATCAGAAACATTATTGATGTCTGCAACGAAGGATTCTGCCTTGCGGAGGGCTTCGTTGATTGTTGCATCACTTGGTGTTATAGCACGTTCTACCACTGCAAGTTTATATGCCGTATTACTTTTAGTATTCGTTACTTCAATAATATGATAACCAAAGTCAGTTTCCACTAATTCGTTTATCAAACCTGGTTTTGTAGCGGCAAACACAGCCGCGTCAAATGACTTTACCATCTTTCCTGTAGGGAACCAACCTAAATCGCCACCACGGCTGGCTGTTCCATCGGTACCGAACTCACGGGCTTTCGCTCCGAAATCAGCGCCACCTTTAATTTCTTTTAAAATATCCTGCGCTTTTGTTTTGGCTTCTTTTTTGGCTGCATCACTGGTATCGGCCCAACGAATTAAAATGTGTTTGGCGCGTGCATTAAAAATAGTGTCCTTAAAAATGCTTGACACCTTCACTACCTTGTATGTTTCACCATCCAGAAATGGTCCGAAAACTTTTCCTTGAACTAAGCTATCCTGATTAACAAAAGCAGGAAGTGATGCTATTGTATATTTTGTATAGGCATCCTGACTTTTACTATCGGTGTTCGTTGCCGCATAAATAGAATCCTCTGAAGCGCTCTTAAATTCAGCAACTGCTTTTTTTAAATCTTCAAGCACAACAAGTGAATCGTCTGCAGAAGCTACAACCGGAATGCTTACATATTTCAAGTCGCGAGTTTCGGTGGTTTTAAACTTCTCTTTGTTTTTATTGTAATAATCCTGAAGGTCGTTGTCCGTCACGGTTGCAGCAGAATCACTGATGGCGTAAAATGGAACGTAAACGTATTTCACCTCTGCCACATCACTTTGAAGGTGATATTCACGTTCAGCTTCTGCTGTTGTTACATAGTTTGTTTTAATAAGCAGGTTCTCGTATTTAATACGGGCACGGCCTGGCTTTAAATCTTTTTGGAAAAGCTCCCAGCGAATGCGTTGCTCCGATGTTACGGGCATTGCTTTAATTTGATTGATATAATTACCTAGCATGGAACGATCGAACTGACCCGTCTCCTGATTGGTGAAAGCCTGCATCACATTTGGATCAATGTTTTTTCCAGTGATCATGTCCACCACTTCATCATCGTTCACTTCAACTCCCACTTGCTCATATTGTGATTCGATGGCATGCCGTGCGATCAACAAATCCCATGTCTGTTGACGAAGACCTGTCATTTCTCTGTCACCTGGCTCGCGACCAAAATTGAGGATGTAATTATTTTCACGCTCTTGAAGAACGGACTGAAATTCTTCGTAGGTAATTTCTTTACCTGCTATTTCGCCAACTGAATTTTTACCCCAGTTTAAAATGGAAGAGTTACCGCTAAAGAGATCACCTAATGTAAAAGCTGCTATCGCAACAAACACAAAAACCACCACCCAGGCGCCCATTTTGTTGCGTAAATTTCCAATAAATGCCATATTTTAATTTTTAAAGAGCCGCAAATTTAACCCGTTATCTCTATTAGAAAAATATCAACCCCAAAAAACGGGGTGATCACTGAAAAAATTGAAATCAACCCATTGAACAGAGTGAATTTCAGGGTTTTGAGTGTGTTGTTCTATCCTCCGTAAGGAGCCAAAAAGTTATGAATCGAGCTATTTCTTTCTCCTCCAAACAAACACAAAAAACAAAACAGAAGATAGCATAACAGCCCAATACGCGCTGCCAAAGCCAAGCATCATGGTTTGGTGTACCCCTATAATAAAAAACACAAAGGCAAGAGAGAGGATTATAACTTCAGAGAGCTTCATTGAAATAGTTTCGGGTTCCTGGTTTGAGTTCCAAGTTTAAAGTCCAAGTTCACGGTCGACTGTCGACCGTGGACTCTAAATATTATTCTTTCACATCAAATTCACCGTGAACTCCCTTAACACCACCAGCTGTACCTATGGTGTAGTCTGAAAGATCTTGTTTTGCAGTAAGGCCTGTTCCATAAATTACATCCCCTTGTTGACGGATGGTGACGAATTTATCTGTGAATATGTCTTTCTTGGCAGGCTTCCAAAAAAGCTCTTCGGTGTTTAGCTGTTCATTTTTTTCAACGTTTTTCACTTCTACGTCTCCTCGGCCTCGCCATTGAGCTTCACTCTTAAAGTAAAAAGCATGATTGGCGCGCAGGGTTGATTCCAGTCTTCCAAACTCATTATAAAATTCTATATACACTCCTTTGGGAAATTCGCGGTCGCCATTTTGAAATTCATAGAGAAGATCGGCTTTCATTTTAACCTTCACTTGCTCGTTTTCTGAATAGAACATTTCAACATTTTCGGCTTCCTGCAATGGACCAGCGTACTCCTGTGGTTCTTTTATTTCGGATGTATTACAACCCGCAACGACAAGCAATATGCAAACAAGTAATCGTAGCATTTTATTAAAATAAAAAATGTAACAGATGAACCTGACCTTTTATAAATATCAATTCGTATTAAGCTCTTTTATTGATGAGACGCTTTTACGCAAGGCCAGAAAATGATGATGATAAAACGCGACCTATCAATCGAACTTCCTTTTTATAAACCACTGATCGTTGAAGGTTATTCCGAAATAAATTTTGAAGTAACTCTCTTCCAAAAGATTTGACTTTTTATCTCCTCGTTTTCCTACTTTAAAAGCGATGTCTAAACTGGAACGACCTGCGGGTAAGGAAAGACCAAAATTAATGCCAAGATCATTTAACTTATTGCCATTCACTAAAAAAGGATATTGTTCTATACTTCCTCCAATGCGATAAGTAATTCGTTTTAAGAAACTCTCCAGTGCTTGAGCATCCGGTGTAAATTCACCGCCCAGCGAAGCCTTATACTGTTTACCACGACCTCGCTCATTATCTTGGTTAACACTTTCAAAGCTGGACCAATCCTGATACATAAACTCAGTACCAACCGACCAGCTAAGACCTTTGCTTACAGAAGCACCTAAAGTAATAGCAGAAGGAACATTAACACTCCCTCTTATGGTTGATAAATTTTGAAATTCCACAGTATCACCGGAGGATGTCATGCTAAAAAAATTAGCTACTTTTTTGGCATTTAAGTCTGCACCAAAATTATAGACCGCACCAAAGCTAAGACGATAATCCTTTTTCTTGAATAATGAATCCTTGCTGAATGAAAAGCCTAATCCAAAATTAAAGTCCTTCACAGTCGTTTTTTCCTGAGTCGTAACAATGTATGGAATAGGTTGTCCTGTATTTAGTACTGTGTTTGCATAAATATAATCTACTGAGCCAAATACATAAGCAGCTTTAAGTCCAACACTTATATCAGGAGTAATCCGGACACCATTTGACCAATAGAATTGAGCCAAACCACCTTGTCCTGTATTAATAACATTTTGAGAAACTGTGTCGATTTCAGTTCCTGAGTCTCGTTCTCTTACGTCATCAGAAAATGAAAAACCATAATCAACATTGGTGAACGGCATTAATCCGAATGATGTGGTCCAGCGGTTTACTTTAACCGGAAATACGGTGATGAGATAATTTAATGTACCGCCATAGTTCTTTTCTGAAAGTGTATCTCCTTTTATAGTGCGTTGTTCACCATAAATTCCGGCTTCAAAAACAGTGTAATGGTTGAATACCAACAAGGCGGGATTCTGATTATTGGCAAACCAGTATTGGGGCTGGCTTACGCCTATTCCACCCATTCCCTGGTTGTGGGTTAATGCATTGCCGTATGGTTCTCCTATACCAAAGCTGGACATGGGTGAACTCGCTGATTGACCCCATGCATTTGCCGAAGCGACTACAACAGCCAAAACCAAAATAACCTTCTTACCTACTGACATTATAAATTAAAATGCTGTTTAAACCGCTTAGTACTAATTCAGGGAGCGCAAATATGGACGCTTTCAGTTTGTTTTCAAAAAAACGAGAGTCACCTCCGCATAAAATCACCTGCAAACCTTCAAATTTCTCTTGATACCGGCTTATTATTCCATTCAATTCTTCAATCACTCCATTCAAAACACCACTTTGAATACAAGTTTCGGTGCTGTTACCAATAAGAGCTGCCGATTCAATCATCTGCACTAACGGAAGCCTGGCAGTAAAAGTATGAACAGCCTCGAAGCGCATAGACAACCCTGGCGAAATACCTCCTCCCAAAAAAACTCCATCACGATCTATGAAATCATAGGTAATGCAAGTGCCTGAATCAATCACCAGGCAATGCCGTTCTGGAAAAAGCTGCCGGGCTCCGCATACTCCTGCAATCCGATCCACACCTAAAGTTTTGGGTGTAGCGTATCCATTTTTGATGGGCAATGGAAGTTCATAGTTGAGGATGTATTTTTCGCTCACCTGCTTAGCCCACGAAGAAATAAGCGTTGCTTCAGTTGTCACTGAACTAATGATGATGCAATCGGCAGAAAAGTTTTCCAGAAAATTTTCCAACGCACCTTGTTCTGTGAACACTTCTTTGCGCACCAATTTGTGGTGATCAAAAATTCCTACCTTGGCGGAAGAGTTTCCGTAATCAACAACCAAATTCATCTATCGCTTTTTATCAATTAAGTTTAAAAGTATGGATTCAAAAGAGAAATATAAAGTTATTGGCATCATGTCGGGCACCTCGCTGGATGGTGTTGACTTGGCATGCTGCACTTTTCAGAAAAATGAGATTGGCTGGACTTATACTATCGATCACGCAGAGACCCTAAAATATCTACCCGTCTGGAAAAAGAAATTGGCAGAAGCCCATACGCTTTCAGCCGAATCAGTATTGATTTTGGATACAGCGTACGGACAATATTTGGGAGAACTATCTGCTCGCTTTATTTCAAAAAACAGAATCAGTTCGGTCGATTTTATTTCATCACACGGGCACACCGTTTTCCATCAACCTAAAAAAGGTTTAACATTTCAGGCCGGAAACGGTATGGCCATTCATGCTCTAACCAACCTTCCGGTGATTTATAATTTCAGAAACCTGGACGTTATACTCGGAGGTGAGGGTGCCCCACTCGTTCCCGCTGGTGATGCTTTCCTATTTTCCGAATATGATATCTGTTTGAATCTGGGAGGTATTGCCAATCTCTCCCTTGATCTAAAAGGCAAGCGTATTGCCTATGATATTTGTTTCTGCAACATGGGGCTAAATTATTTAATGGCTGATGTAAAGAAGGAATTTGATGCAGGAGGTTCACGCGCTGCAAGTGGAAAAATCGACCAAAAGATGTTGACTGCATTGAATAAAGTCTACGTTAATCTTCGAAAAGAAAGACCTTCCCTGGGGCGCGAAATTTTTGAAAAGAAAATTATTCCCATCCTCGATCGGTCAAAATCTTCTTTACAGGATAAGCTCAGAACATTGGTAGAGTCAGCAGCAATTGAAATTGCGTTTGCTTGTGGTTCTAAAAAAAATCCGCTTGTGTTATGCACGGGTGGTGGTGTATTTAATTCTTTTCTGATGGCGCGTTTATTAGATCATTGTGCCGACAATGCCACCCTGATTATGCCCGAAGATGAAGTAGTGAAATTTAAAGAAGCAATTGTCTTCGCTTTTCTAGGAGTATTGCGTGTGCGCGATGAAGTGAATTGCTTAAAAAGTGTAACGCACGCTTCACGTGATAATAGTGGTGGTGCATTAATCGGATTCTAAAAATAATAATTCTCGTTTTACCTTTGGCCCATGCGAGCACTCCTACAAAAATTTGAAAATAAACGTCCTGAAATTGTATTTGAATGGAAAGACAGTGAAACAGAAGCCGAAGGCTGGGTTGTAATTAATTCTCTACGCGGAGGTGCCGCTGGCGGAGGCACACGCATGCGCAAAGGTCTCGACAAGCGTGAGGTGGAGTCACTTGCTAAAACCATGGAAGTGAAATTTACAGTGTCTGGTCCACCTATTGGTGGTGCAAAGTCAGGTATTAATTTCGATCCAAACGATCCTCGTAAACACGATGTATTGCAACGATGGTACGCTGCCGTAATGCCGTTGCTAAAATATTATTATGGAACGGGTGGCGATTTGAATGTAGATGAAATTCATGAAGTGATTCCCATTACAGAAGATGTAGGTATCTGGCATCCGCAGGAAGGTGTATTCACTGGCCATTACAAACCCACTGAACCACAGAAAGTAAATCGTATTGGTCAGCTAAGGCAAGGTGTTGTAAAATTGATTGAAGATGAACAGTTCGTGCCATCACTAAAAATGAAATACACTGTAGCTGATATGTGTACAGGATATGGTGTAGCGCAAGCAGTAAAACATTACTATGAATTATGGGGTGGTGATCTGAAAGATAAACGTGCCGTCATTCAAGGTTGGGGAAATGTTGGTGCTGCCGCTGGTTTTTACCTCGCACAATCTGGTGTAAAGATCGTAGGGATCGTGAGTCACGAAGGCGGACTCATCAATCAATCCGGATTTTCTCTGGATGAAGTAAGACAGCTCGTAGTAAACCGAAAAGGAAATAAACTGGTGGCTGATACCATGCTTTCATTTGAGGAGGTAAACAAAAAAGTCTGGGATCTTGAATTTGAAATTTTTATACCTGCCGCTGCATCGCGCTTAATTACCAAAGATCAGGTTGATCGCATGATGGCATCGAAGCTTGAAGTCTTTTCATGCGGAGCGAATGTGCCGTTTGCTGATCCTGAAATATTTTTTGGCGCCACTGGTTTATATGCAGATGAAAAGTTCTCTGTCATTCCAGACTTCATCGCTAACTGTGGAATGGCCCGCGTATTTGCCTACTTTATGGAAAGTGAAGTGAGTATGGACGATGCTGCTATCTTTCATGACATCTCGAAAATCATTCGCAACGCGATGGTCAAAACGCACAAAGCAAACCCACAGAAAACGGGCATTGCACAAGCCTCTTTTGAAATTGCATTAAAAGAATTGATTTAGAATTGAAATCAATAAGAATCAGCTAATTTCATTACACTTCAAGAATTGTATTGATCTCCTCCTTTGAACTCGAAGCTTGATGTAGGAACTAAAATTCCAATCCCTTATTTTCTATTGCCATAAAACAGTGTGATGAACAGCGTGGGGTACACAGAATATTTTTTTGCCGATGGCATCTGCTCAATTTTTGATGTGTAAGCATCGACAAGAAATCCTGCCTCGAAACCTGTAACCTGGCTCTTTACGGTTCCTAGTTCAAAATTCAATGCAGCTTTAAAGTTTCCTCCGACTTTTATTTTAGACTCACCCAGACCTTCAAACAATCTTCCAGTACCCAAAATTTGTTGAGCAGGTATGCTGGCATTGTATTGCGCTGTTTGGCTATTAAAAGCTCCGTTATCGCCCGAATACTCTACATAGTAAGGAGCTTGCAAACCAAATGAAGGACCGACAGCAAAGACTCCTTTTATTTCCACACCTTGTTGAGGTGCCTTTTTAAAGAGTATAACATCGCGTCCGTATTGCAAACGGAACGCGTAGAGGTAATTACTTTTTCCGAAAATATAGAAGTTCCCCGTTTGAACTGAAGTGGTACGGACTTCTTGGGGATGCTTTACGTTTACAATTTCAAGTCCATACGTCACCAACATTCGATCATTCAGTTTTTTTGCCTTCTTAAAGGTAAAACCGCCAATTAATCCGCTTGCCGTATTTTTAGTTATCCCCCAGGTAAATTCTGACTGATACTCATAGCTGTCTTGTGTTTGGGCAAACACCCCAAAAGACAAGGCTGAAAACGCAAAAATGAAAATTGAAATCTTTTTCAATGGAAATGAGATGACTGAATTCTTTGGAATAAATTTAGATTTTAATTTACCTAACGCAAATATAAAACCCAAAGTTATTGACAAATGGTTTCAATGAAAGCTTTATATCTCGGTGGTTTACGCACAGAAGTGCTTCACCTCAAATCTGGAAATAAGATTATTACAGACGCCCCGCCTGACAATAATGGTCGTGGTGAAGCTTTTAGCCCTACTGACCTCACCTGTGCCTCATTAAATAGCTGCATGATGACCCTGATGGGAATTCTGGCTGAACGGGAACAAATTGAGCTGGCGGGCTTGAAAGCAGAGATTGTGAAAGTGATGGCTTCCAATCCAAGAAAAATAGCGGAAGTTCAAATTACGTTCACCCATGAGAATTTAGTGGCCACTGATATTCAAAAAGAAAAACTGAAACGGGCTGCATTGACTTGCCCGGTTGCATTAAGCTTAAATGATGAGCTGAAACAATCCATTGTCTTTAATTTCTAGAACAAATAAAAAGACCTCCCGAATTCGAGAGGTCTTTTCTTACCGAAACTTTATTTATCATGCTTCCTGTTCAATGTGAACAAACGATTCGTCTTTTGCTTCAAGTGAAGAGGTACCCATAAGCCATATATCTACAGCTCTTGCGGCTTCACGACCTTCAGAGATTGCCCATACAACCAATGATTGTCCTCTGCGGACGTCACCTGCCGCAAAAATACCTTCCTGAGCTGTCATGTAATTTTCAGTTTTGATATTTCCACGTTCATCAAGTTCAACACCAAGTTCACCTACGAATCCACCCTTCTCAGCACCAACAAATCCGATGGCCAGTAAGGCAAGTTCACATGGTATGATGCGTTCTGTGCCGGCAATTTCTTCAAAGCCCATCTTACCTTGATCATTCACGCCCCATTTTATGTTAACTGATTTTAATCCAGTAAGACGACCTGTGTTATCCCCTACAAATTCTTTGGTAAGAATCGCCCAGTCGCGGTTAACACCTTCTTCGTGAGATGAAGATGTATTCAGTATCATTGGCCAAAGGGGCCATGGGTTATTTTCAGCTCGTGTTAACGGCGGTTTGCCTAGCAATTCAATTTGTGTAACTGACTTTGCTTCATGACGATTAGATGTCCCCACACAATCCGATCCCGTATCGCCTCCACCAATGACCAATACATTTTTGCTGGTTGCTAAAATCTCTCCTGAGAAAATCCGATCGCCAGCACCACGTTTATTTTGTTGCGTTAAAAATTCCATTGCAAAATGAACGCCTTTGAATTGTCTACCGGGAATAGGAAGATCGCGAGGAGCAGAAGCACCACCGCACATTACCACGGCATCAAACTCATCACGTAAATGTTTTGCGCTTACGTTTACACCGATGTGTGAGTTTGTTCTGAAGATAATACCTTCTTGTTCCATCAACCGGATTCTACGGTCGAGTACTTTCTTCTCTAATTTAAAATCAGGAATACCGTAACGCAATAATCCACCGATTCTATCACTGCGTTCAAAAACCGTTACCCAATGTCCTGCTTTATTAAGTTGAGCTGCTGCTGCTAACCCTGAAGGTCCAGAGCCTACAACAGCAACGCGCTTACCAGTTCTGTTTTTGGGAGGCGTTGCCTTGATATATCCTTTCTCGTAGGCGTGTTCTGCAATTGTTTTTTCGATGTACTCTATCGTAACAGGTTTGTTGTTGATACCCAACACACAGCTCGCTTCACAAGGTGCAGGACAAATTCTTCCAGTAAATTCCGGAAAATTATTCGTGCTGCTTAAAATGTTAATGGCTTCTTCCCACTTACCTTGATATACAGCATCATTAAAATCAGGAATGTTATTACCAAGCGGACAACCGTTATGACAGAACGGAACACCACAATCCATACAGCGCGCTGCCTGATTGTTTAGTTTCTCTTTATCCATTGGAGTATAAACCTCCTTATAATCTTTAAGACGTTCTTTTGGATCGCGGCTCTTTGGCATCTCGCGATTGAACTTCATGAATCCATCTACTTGTCCCATGCTCTATTTCTTTTCTGGTTGTCGTCTGAATCTGTTCTATTTATTTTGTTACCGCTTTTGCAAGCGCGGGTTGTGCTGTGCGCACTTTCTTTTTTGCGAGTACTGCCTTGTAATCCTTCGGCATTACTTTCACAAAAAGATCAACGGCTATTTCCCAATTCTCAAGCACCCACTCTGCCGGATCGCTGCCTGTATATTTGAAATGTTTTTCAATCATGGTCTTTACTTCAACCTTGTCTTCATCTTCCATAGACTCAAGCTCCACCATGTCTTTATTACACAGTTTTTCGAGTGCATGTTCCGGATCGAATACATAGGCGATACCACCACTCATCCCGGCTGCAAAGTTTCTTCCAGTCTTACCTAAGATCACAACGCGTCCACCGGTCATGTATTCGCAAGCGTGATCACCAACGCCTTCTACAACCGCTTTCACACCTGAGTTACGAACGCAGAAACGTTCTCCTGCTTGTCCGCGAATAAAAGCTTCGCCTGAAGTTGCCCCGTAGAATGCTACGTTACCGATAATGATATTGTCTTCTGGTTTGAAGGTTGATTCCTTATCAGGATACACAATCAATTTACCTCCTGATAATCCTTTGCAAAAATAATCGTTGGCTTCACCCTCCAGTTCGAAGGTTACACCTGGAGCAACGAATGCTGCAAAGCTTTGACCTGCCGAACCTTTGAATTGAAAATGAATGGTGTCTTCAGGCAAGCCAGCTGCTTTATATTTTTTCGAAATCTCATTCGAAAGCAATGCACCTGTTGAACGATCGGTGTTGCGAATAATAAATTTCGCCGTTACAGGTTCGCATTCATCCAATGCAGGTCTCGCTGCTTCTACTAATTTCCAATCGAGTACTTTCTCTAATTCGAAATCTTGTTCGATTTGTTTGTAGAGTCCGATGTGTTCGCGAACCGGTTCGAAATGCAGGATTGGTGAAAGATCAAGCTTCTTCACTTTCCAATGATCAATATCCTGACGAACACGCAATACGTCTGCGCGACCTACCATTTCATTCACAGTACGGAATCCTAATTCTGCCATTACCTCGCGAAGATCGTTTGCAAGGAAGGTGAAGAAATTCACAACGTTATTTGGATCACCTGTAAACAACTTGCGCAATTCAGAATCCTGTGTTGCTATTCCCACAGGACAAGTATTCAAATGACATTTGCGCATCATGATGCATCCTTCTACTACAAGGGCGGCCGTTGCAACTCCCCATTCTTCAGCTCCTAACAACGTAGCGATCGCAATATCACGACCCGTTCTGATCTGTCCGTCAGTTTGAAGCGTAACCCGGCTTCTTAAATTATTTTTTACCAATGTCTGATGCGCCTCTGCCAAACCCAGTTCCCAAGGTAAACCAGCATGACGCAATGAACTAAGAGGTGATGCACCTGTTCCTCCATCAGCACCAGAAATCAGAATGGCATCTGCTTTTGCTTTTGCTACACCTGCTGCTACTGTACCTACACCTGCTTGTGAAACCAACTTCACATTGATGCGAGCAGCTCGGTTTGCATTCTTCAAATCAAAAATAAGTTGTGCTAAATCTTCAATCGAATAAATATCATGATGAGGTGGGGGTGAAATTAATCCTACACCTGGCGTTGCGTGACGCACGCGCCCAATCCAATCATCTACTTTATCACCTGGTAACTGTCCACCTTCTCCAGGTTTAGCACCTTGGGCCATTTTAATTTGCAATTCATCCGCGTTTGCGAGATAATAACTGGTAACACCAAATCTTCCGGATGCTACTTGCTTAATCGCTGAACGTTCCCAATCTCCATTTTCTTTTTTATCAAAGCGAATTTCATCTTCTCCTCCTTCACCACTGTTACTCTTCCCTCCGATGCGATTCATGGCAATGGCCAATGTACTGTGCGCTTCGTGTGAAATGGATCCGAATGACATGGCTCCTGTTGCAAAACGCTTGAAGATTTCTTCAACAGGTTCTACTTCTTCAATCGGAACGGCACTCCTCTTTTTGAATTCTAACAATCCGCGAATGGTCAATGATTCTTTCGCTTGATCATTGATGCGCTGTGTGTATTTTTTATAGAGACTGAAGTTGTTTGATTTCGTTGAGTATTGGAGCAAGTGAATAGTCTCGGGACTAAACATGTGCTTCTCTCCTCTTCTCTTCCACTGGTAAATTCCACCAACCTGAAGCTCTTTGCTTTCTTTTTTATGAGCAAGATCGTGACGCACTAAAACTTCTTGCGCCAAATCATCAAATGATAATCCTTCGATTCTGCTGATTGTTCCGCGGAAGCAACGATCAACTACTTCACTGCTTAAACCAAGCGCTTCAAAAATCTGTGCAGACTGATATGACTGAAGCGTACTAATACCCATCTTTGACATTACCTTCAGCAATCCGTTGCCAATTGCTTTTTGATAATTCGCGAACGCTTCATCATCTGTAAGAGGCTTGTGGAATGCACCTTCCTTATTGAGGTTGTGAATTGTTTCAAGTGCTAAATAAGGATTTACGGCACTCGCACCATACCCGATAATGGTGGCAAAGTGATGAACTTCCCAAACATCTCCGGCTTCTACTAACAATCCAGCCTGTGTACGAATTCTCTTTTCAACTAAATAGTGATGTACAGCGCCTGTAGCAAGCATCGATGGAATCGGTGCATACTCTTCACTGATTTTTTTATCTGATATAACGATGATTTTCTTTCCGGCACGAACTGCTTTCTCAGCTTCCTGACAAATGCGATTGATACTTTCTTCCAATCTTCCTGGTTTTCCATCGGCTAAGAATACCGAACGAATGATGGCGTATTCAAAACCATGTTCGGGTAAGTGCTTTAATTTTTCAACATCAGAGCTAAGCAATACCGGCTGTGATATATGAATTTGGTTAGTGTGCTCAGGTGTTTCCTCCAGTACGTTTAAGCTCACACCAATACGTGTGAAGAGTGACATTACCAATCGCTCACGAATCGGATCGATAGGGGGATTACTTACCTGTGCGAAATGTTGTTTGAAATAATTCGAAATGTGTCTGCTTTCTTTTGATAACACAGCAATCGGTGTGTCATCTCCCATCGAACCAATTGCTTCATAGCCTTTCTCAGCCATTGGTGTCAATAACATCTTTACGTCCTCCGAAGAGTATCCATAAACCTGCTGTCGTTTTACTAAGGTCTTATCATCGTAATCATCTTCTTGCCAATCTTGCTCAGGCTCAAGGCGCAACTTCAAACGATTTTGAATAATCCAATTGTAGTAAGGTTTACCTTCATAGATGGCACGCTTTACTTTTTCATCGTCTAATACCTTCCCTTGATCAAGATCCACCAACATCATTTTTCCTGGTGTGATGCGACCTTTCTCTAAAATATCTTTTGGATCAACAGGCAATGCTCCGGCTTCTGATGCCATTACCACTCTCCCTGATCTTGTGATGCAATAACGAAGAGGACGAAGACCATTACGATCTAATGTTGCACCAATGCGAATACCATCTGTGAAAACCAAAGCCGCTGGTCCATCCCAAGGCTCCATCATTGAAGCATGATATTTGTAAAATGCTTTACGATGTGGATCCATCAATTTGTTATCCTGCCACGCTTCCGGCACCAACATCATCATAACGTGTTGAATTGGTCTGCCTGACAATACCAACATCTCTACCAATGCATCAAGGTTGGCTGAGTCAGAACCATCCGGACTGGTGATGGGCAATAATTTTTTTATTTCATCATCAGAGAACAATGTTGATTTAAACAATGCCTCTTTTGATTTCATTTTATTTACGTTTCCGCGGATGGTATTGATCTCACCATTGTGCGCAATAAAGCGGAAAGGTTGAGCCAATCTCCAGTTCGGAAAAGTGTTTGTAGAAAAGCGAGAGTGAATTAAAGCCAGTGCTGTTCTGACTCTTGGATCCTGAAGATCAAAGAAATACCTGCGCACTTGTTCAGTGCGTAATTGTCCTTTGTAAATAATGGTTCGCGAAGAGAAGCTGGTAATGTAAAACTCTTTATTGTTACCTTTTACATCGCGGGCTATAGAGTGAGACGTGTAGTTACGAAGCAGGAATAGTTTGCGTTCGATGGCTTCAATTTCAAATGCATCGTCTTTAACTTTTACAAATACTTGTTCAATAACTGGCTCTACCTCTTCCGCACCGGGGCCTGGAACGCTATGATCAACAGGTACGCTGCGAAAACCGATTAATTCAAATCCAATCTCCTTAATATTTTTTATCAGGACATCCTTACATGCTTTTAAAACTTTCTTGTCGCGAGGAAAGAACACCATACCAACGCCATACTTACCCGGTGCAGGAAGTTCAAAGCCAAGGCGAGAACTTTCTTCTGCAAAAAATTCATGTGGAATTTGAAGGAGGATACCGGCACCATCCCCTGTCTTCGGACTGCTTCCGCAACCTCCTCTGTGTTCCATGTTTTCCAACATCGAGAGTGCATCGCGAAGCACTTGATTTGTTTTTGTGCCGTTGATGTTGGCAATAAACCCTGTGCCGCAGGCATCGTGCTCCAATTCGGGTGTGTATAAACCCTGGTTCGTTGTTTGTATTTCTTCCATCTCTTTCATTTCAGCGTGGTGGTTGTCTCGATTTGGCCATTTTATTGACCAAATTAATTTTCGAAGATACCAAACAAACGGTATAAAATTTCGAGAAACACCTACATACCCAGAATATTTCGAATATTTTTAGAAATAATTCAGAAGGCTTTAAAATATGCAAGACGATAACGTTTGCAGAGTCTTCAATTTTTAAAATTTGAAAATGAAGCGAAAACGATTGAGGCTTAGAACAGTTGTTAGTTGATCGTTATTCGTTGTTCGGGTGATCAAAAGATAATTTTATCGCTCTCACCATTTCTTTTTTCCCAGGTGGACCGGGAATGGTTTGAACCTCAAGACCAAGGCTTTTCAAGTCGCGCTTGAGTTGACCTTTAGCACAATAGGTAACGAATACACCGTTCACACAAAGCGCATCGGTAACTTTTTTTAATGTATCGGTTTCCCAAAGTTCAGGTTGTTTGTTTGGCGCAAAAGCATCGAAGAAAATAATATTGAAAGATGAAGGATTGAGTGTTACCTCCTGAAGTTTGATGTGATGTTTTTGAAATTGAAAGTTCGGAAGGATGGCGTGTTGCTCTTCCCACGAAACGCGATGAAGTGAATCAAAATTCTCTTTTAAATTAAGTGTATCAGCATAATTTAATTGTGCCCAAACTTCTTTCTCCAGCGGATAAGCTTCGAGCGTTTTGTATTGAAATGATGAAGATGATTGCTGTGCAGCTTTAACTGTGAGTAGGGCATTTAAGCCCGTGCCAAAACCTATTTCTAAAATGGAGATGCTCTTTGGATTAAATTTTTCAATAAAATAGGTAAGTCCACTCTTAATAAAAACGTGTAGGGATTCCTGAATAGCACCATGAACAGAGTGGTAGGTTTCGTTGAGTTCTTCATTGAACAACGAATGAGAACCATCGGATGTGGTGATGATTTTAACAGAAGACATTAAGCATACATCAACTTACCCTTTGGTTCTGGAATCGTGCGCCCAAGTGATTCTGCTGTTTCAATCCAATCCATAATGATTGATTCAACATTTGATAGAGCCTCCTGATACGATTGTCCATCAGCCAAACAACCTGGTAATTCAGGAACTTCTGCTATAAACGCTTTGTCATCCTTACTCCAATAAATTATGATTTCGTACTTATGATTGGCTTTCATTTCTCTTCTAAGTTTAATTTATACTTCAGAATAATGTTTCGGATCTGTTTTACTTGATATGGTTTAGCCTTTCCTGATTTTTCCTGAATGTTAATAATCTCCAATATGTCGTCTTTAAACAAAATATGATGACTTCCCTTTATTCGCATCTGAAATCCTAAACGTTCTAAAAGACCTACGAGTTCGTGAAAATCAAAATTAGCATCGGAAGTGCCTCTTAAAAGTTTAGTCAATATTTTTTCAAATTTACTCATTTTAATTCCTTTGTATCAACGCCACAGCATAAGCACAAACACCTTCTTCACGACCAACATAACCAAGCTTTTCGTTGGTTGTGGCTTTGATCGAAACATCATCTTCATCAATGTTCATCAATGGAGCAAGTACGCGCTTCATTGCATTAATGTGCGGATTCACTTTCGGTTTCTCCAAACAGATGGTACAATCTACATTGCCAATCTTCCATCCTTTCTCCTCCACCATACGAGTAACTTCTTTCAAAAAGAATTTGCTGTCCATGCCTTTCCAGCGATTGTCGGTGTTAGCAAAATGAAAACCGATGTCGCGCAAGTTTGCAGCACCGAGCAGTGCATCACAAAGTGCATGAATCAAAACATCTGCATCTGAATGGCCCACGGCACCTTTGATTGCTTCCGTTAATTGAATTCCCCCGAGATAGAAATTTCTTCCTTCCTCCAATTCGTGCACATCGAAACCCATGCCTACTCGTATTTTCATTCTTCAGTTGTTGGCGTTATCTAGGAATTATTAATTGCTAGACACATAATACATTACACTCGAATTCTCTTCCTTCAAAATGTTACTCGCTACACGTTTAATGTCATGTATTGTTACACTATTAATTTTATCCCCTTCTTCGTTTACCCAATTCGCATTTCCTGATAAGGAAGAAAAAGCAAGATTCATCGCGCGGTTAATCACTTCTACTTTTTCAAACTCCATGCTGGACTCTGCCTGGTTTTTTACTTTCTGCAATTCCTCTTCATCAACACCTTTTGAAATAATCGCACTCAGAATTTCATTCACTGCTTCTTCTGCTTTCTTTAGGTCAACGCCTTCCTTCACCCGACCGCTGATGACAAATAAACCGGGATCAAGGGTACCCATCACAAACGATGATATAGACGTAAACAATTCCTGTTCCTTCACTAACTGCTGATACAACCTGCTGGACTGACCGCGGCTCAACATATCACTCATTAAATCAATGGCATAATAGTCTTCATGGAAACGACCGGGCATGTGCCATGACTTATAAAATGCATCGGCCGGAACCTTTGCTTTCACTTCCAGAAATTTCTTTTCGTGCTGATTGGGTTCAACTGGAAGTTTGCGCTGCAATTTTTTTCCGGAAGGTATTGGCCCGAACCATTTCTCTGAAAGAATTTTTACCTGAGCATGTGTTACATTCCCAGCCACAACTAACACTGCATTGTTTGGTGTATAATGTTCAAAGAAAAAACTCTTCACATCAGCCATGGTAGCATTTTCAATGTGACTGATTTCTTTACCAATAGTTGCCCATTTGTACGGGTGAACATTATAGGCAAGTGGCCGAAGTTTCAACCACACATCTCCATACGGCTGATTAAGGTAACGCTGTTTAAATTCTTCAATCACAACTTTGCGCTGCACTTCCAATACATTGGGATCAAACGATAAACTCAACATCCGATCGCTCTCCAACCAAAAACCGGTTTCAATGTTGGCAGCGGGAACGGTGAGGTAATAATTGGTAATGTCTGTATTGGTAAACGCGTTGTTTTCGCCACCTACCATTTGCAATGGCTCATCATAATTAGGAACATTGATTGAACCCCCGAACATTAAATGTTCAAAGAGGTGGGCAAAGCCTGTTTTTTCTTCGCTTTCATCGCGCGAGCCAACATCGTATAAAATATTCATTACGGCAATTTGCACGGTGGGATCTTCGTGCACAATTACATGCAAGCCGTTTTCTAATTTAAATTCACTGAAGTCGATCATAGGACTTCAAAAGTAAGTGACTTTTTGGATTTTGTTAGAAAAGATTGTGGTTGTTATGCAAGATGTGTTGGTACAGGTAAGGTAATTGTAAACGTGGTGCCTTGATCAATAGCAGATTGTACGTTGACTGTGCCCTTCATTTTCAAGACTGTCTCTTTCAATATATAGAGTCCAAGACCAGAGCCTTGCGCCTGATCGGTGGCCCGATAAAACATGTCGAAGATGTGATCGAGATGGGAAGCTCCAATACCTCTGCCATTATCTTCAATTGAAACAATAAAATCCTGACTCTGCCGGTCAAGGCTGATTTTGACAAATGGAATTTTCTGTTCATTATACTGATGAAATTTAATTGCATTTGATACCAGGTTGTTCAATACAATTTTTAGTCGCATCGCATCGGTTATAAAGGGTTGCTTTGTTTTGTCTTCAATCTCAAATTTTATTTTCGAAAAGTTGGGCGCATATTGATGATCATTTAGCTGGCTCTTTATAAATGAGCAAAAATCAATAGACTCATACTTCACTTCCATTCGTGTATTGCGCGAATAACTCACGACATCGCGAATAAACTCTTCAAGCTTAAGCACACTGCGCTCCATCATGTTGAGGTACTGTGATTGTTGATCCCCAGGACGTTCCATTCTCGATACGGCAATCAGTCCCAGCACTGATTTTAATGGAGCACTCAAATCATGCGATGCACTATAAACAAACCGGTCGAGCTCGTTGTTGCGTTGTGTTAATTCATCATTGGCCTGTTGCAAATCTTTTGTTCGTTCATCGATCAGGCGTTGAAGATAATCTCTTCGTTTATTGAGCATGCGTGATGTAATACTATACGATAACCAAGCAATCATAAGAACAAGCATGATAACCAAAAAAATAAAGGAAGGTTGTTGCCAATAGGGTTGCCCGATAATAATATTGAGCAACGTAGTATCACTCCATCCAAGGCCGGTATTTTTTTTTGCCCGAACAAAAATCTGATGATTGCCTGAAGTGAGATTCGTAAAACTGAGTTGATTGTTTTCTAAGGTATGCCAGGTTGAATCATTGTCATCCATGCGCCATTGCAAATGGATTTTGTTTTCCGGAAAGGTAATGGCAGAGAATTGAAAATTAAGAAAGGAACCATATGCGGCATGCACTCCATTCATATATCGCACTCGGTTTCCGTTTACCTGCGCTTCTATGCAGTAGGGTTGAGCCGTTGACTTATCATGAATAATATGCTCGACTTCTTTTGCTATGCCAAATGAAGTTCCTAGCCAGATGTGTTTTTGATGATCAACAAAAATACCACGGGCAGTTATCGTATTGGAAGGTAGGCCAGAGTTTTCATCATACAGCCAGAACTCTTTTGATTTTACATTATAGCGGAAGAGTCCGTGTGAATTAGAAAATAAAATATTCTCTTCATCCAGTAATTCAATTGAGCTAACCCCAAGATGAGTGAACACTTCTCCTAAATCAATACGTTCAATTTTTTGGTGATCAAATTTTAAAAGGCCTTCAGTGGATGCCAGCCACATATCATCGCCCAACGCAACCATATCAAGAATATTAAAATCGCCTTGCACAGGAAAATCCACGGGTAAACTAATGTTAACAAAATCGTTTGTCTTGTGATCTTTAAAAAATAAATAGCGATCAGTTCCACTTGCCGCAGCATACATACCCCGCTTCCCTTCGCGTATAACGTTAATTACATTTTGATGGCTGGTGGGCATTTTAAATCGCTTCACTTCCAACGATTCGGTAATCATTAAAACATTTGAATTACCTGCTTGTGCACCCCAAAGATTTTCATGCGAATCGAGATAAATGTCGTGCACAAATTCTCCTTCCTTCGAAAAATCCCATCGTCTGGCAATTTTCTCATCTTTAAAAAGCATGATGGATGAAACATTCGAAACCCAAAGACCATTTTTCGAGGCCTGCATGCTCTGAAAATATTCTTCATGATTGAAATAAAGAATTCTTCGATCCCATTCGCCAGAAGCCTTTGGTGAAATCTTTACGAGCGTTTCCTTGTTACAATAGTACATCGCGTGATTTTGTTTGTCTTCGGCAATGGCCTGGATAAACTTGGCCCATGAAAAATCATCGGCCGATACAAACAAATTTTTTTGAATCAATACCATTCCTTTATCGGTGGCTGCCCATACATCACCCTCTGCGCTGGTGTAAGCAGAGTTGGTCCCATTAAACGAGTAGTTAAGGATGATGTCCTTCCATGTTGATCCACTTTTCTCCAAACGGTGTAAATCTTCATTGTAGGTACTGAGCCATAAGGCAGAGTCTGGAGTAAACAGCAAGTATGAAGCATTGTCGACTGCCCGTATTCTCTTCACATTTACAAACTCTTTATTTATAACATCGGCCTGATACAAACCATCGCCACCCGCAATCCATAATGTTCCTTCACGAAATAATGCATGGCTACAATTGCGCGGAAGATTTTTCGATAGCAATACAAATTGATCTGTTGCTTCATCAAACCTGAAAACTTTTCCGGCAAATGAAATTACAAACAAGGTGCCTTGAGCATCCTCAATAAAACTAAACGCACGGATAAAAACAGGTGATCGATTTTCAATTCCAAAATCAAATCGCTTTATCGATTTTCCATCAAACCGAACTACGGCATGAGGTTCATCCAACCAAATGTTTCCGGCATGATCTTCATAAATTGATTTTGGATAGGATATCGTTGAGTCGGTAATCGAGCGAGCACCACGAAGTATCGTTTTAAAAATAACCGTATCAATTTGATTTTGAATTTCGATTAAATCGAGATCACCCGCCATGAATAAACGTCCATCGCGTGTACGCAAAAAGTTTTTTGCATACTGGCTTCGCAATGCTCCTTTATAGGTAGTGAAATGAAGGCCATCATATTTTACAAGTCCTTCGTCCGTGGCAATCCATAAAAACCCAAGGGAATCCTGGGATACAGCCTTTATCACATCACTTGGCAAACCCTGTTCAACCCGGTAAAGTCCAAACCGATACTCTTGTGCCTGAAGCATTACAGTATTAAACAAAACAAAGGCAAAGAATACGAAGCGCATGGCTGCACTATTTTTTAAAGAATGTTAAACCTTTTTTAGTTGATTTCAAAGTTTAGAAAAATGCGGACGGGCTCAAAAACTATAATACTTTTGTATATTAAGTAATGGATGAGCCCATCGTCTCAGTTGCATCTCCAGTTTGTGAAGCGTCAGAATCCGTTCATCCTCCACTCATTGTCCAGTCTCTCTCCACTCTTCCTCCACTCTCGACCCCGTGCCGATCCAGTCTCGATCTCATCTCGACCCTAACTCGACCCTATCGTAACCTAGTCGTGATCTGGTCGGAGTCAAATCCGAGTTTAAGTTCGTTTTATACCTTCCTTTAGACCCATCTTAAAGAAATGGTAAAACCTCTTTTACCCCTTTTCAAAGGTTTGTAAAAACACAATGTGGCTCGAAAACTACATTAACTTTGCGTCCATTTTACCAACGTATGATATTCAACCGAAAACAGCATTCAGACGAAGTATTAAAAAATCTGTATAAGTCCCTTCTTCTTCCGCGCATGATTGAAGAGAAGATGCTCATTCTTCTCCGTCAAAATAAAATCAGTAAATGGTTTAGCGGTATCGGACAAGAGGCCATTGCGGTTGGTGTTACACAAGCATTAGAAAAAGACGAATACATATTACCGATGCACCGCAACCTTGGTGTATTTACCGGGCGCGACATACCTTTCGATCGTCTCTTTGCACAATGGCAAGGAACAATGATGGGGTATACAAAAGGGCGAGACCGCTCTTTCCATTTTGGAACCAATGAACACCACATTGTAGGAATGATTTCTCACCTCGGTCCGCAGAATGGTGTGGCCGATGGAATTGCGTTAGCAAGCAAATTAAAAGGTGAGAAAAAAGTAACAGCTGTTTTTAATGGCGATGGCGGAACGAGTGAAGGTGATTTTCACGAAGCGATAAATGTAGCCGCAGTTTGGGATCTGCCGGTGATCTTCATTATTGAAAACAACGGTTATGGTTTGTCTACTCCGAGCAATGAACAATTTCGTTGCAAACAATTTATAGACAAAGCCATCGGTTATGGTATAGAGGGTGTACAGGTCGATGGCAATAATATTCTTGAAGTATATGATGCTGTACGTTCCATCGCAGAACGCATGCGAGAAAATCCAAAACCTGTTTTGCTCGAATGTTTAACCTTCCGCATGCGGGGGCATGAAGAAGCATCGGGTACGAAGTATGTGCCAAAAGAGTTAATGGATATGTGGGCACAGAAAGATCCGGTTGAGAATTATGAGAAATTTTTGATCAGCGAAGGCGTTGTGGATGAAAAAGATATCGATGAGGTTCGCAAAAACATCAAGAAAGAAATTGAAAATGGTTTAGCCACTGCTTTTGAAGAAACCCATCCAACAGCGGATACAGAAACAGAGATAAATGACATGGTTTCTCCATTCGTGCAAACTGTTGTTTCTCCGTCCAGTGAAAAAGAATCAGAGAAAAGATTTATTGATGCGATTAGCGATGGCTTGCGTCAAAGCATGGAACGTTATGATAATCTTGTGTTGATGGGACAAGATATTGCCGAGTATGGTGGCGTATTCAAAATCACTGATGGTTTTGTGGAAAAATTTGGAAAAGGCAGGGTACGTAATACCCCCATTTGTGAATCTGCCATTGTTGGTGCCGGTCTGGGTCTCTCCATTAAAGGCATGAAGGCCATGGTAGAAATGCAGTTCGCTGATTTTGTTACCGAAGGCTTCAATCAAATTATAAATAATCTTGCTAAGGCACATTGGCGCTGGGGACAAAAAGCTGATGTTGTGGTGCGCATGCCAACAGGTGCCGGTACTGCTGCAGGACCATTTCATTCACAAAGCAATGAAGCATGGTTCTTCCACACACCGGGATTAAAAATTGTTTATCCATCCAATCCATACGATGCGAAAGGTTTGTTGAATGCATCCATTGAAGATCCAAACCCGGTAATGTATTTCGAACACAAAGTTTTATATCGTTCCATCAAGGCAATGATTCCTGATGATTATTACACTGTTGAAATCGGTAAAGCAAAACTGGTTTCGGAAGGCGATGATCTTTCCATCATTACGTATGGAATGGGGGTACATTGGGCAAGCGAAGTCATGCAAGAACTTGGAGATGTAAAAGCAGATATTCTTGACCTACGCACTTTACTTCCGTGGGATAAAGAAGCTGTGGCTGAAACTGTGAAGAAAACAAACCGTGTATTGATTCTCCATGAAGATACCCTCACCGGAGGTATTGGTGCCGAGATCAGCGCCTGGATCAATGAGCATTGTTTTCAACAGCTGGATGCTCCTGTTTTAAGGGTTGCCAGTCTGGATTCCGCCATTCCTTTCGCCCCTACATTGGAGCAAAACTTCCTGCCCAAAGTGCGACTTAAAGCATCGCTTGAGCAATTGATTAAATTTTAGCTACCTTAGCCTATTCAGTACCATTTTTTTGAAGGCATCGAAGGAAAATACCGCTCCTTATTTTTTTAAAGCCTGGAAATTGCTTGGCTTGGCCGCGCTTTTTCTATTGGTGAACGAAGTCAGTTATGCCCAAAACACAAAAGGAGCTGAAGTAAAGAGAGGAAGTTCGCCCAAACGCGAAAACCGTTTCCGGATTCTTCCGAAGAAGAAAAAGCAAAAATCAGGTGGTGGTGGCACCTACAAGCGTGTACAAGGTAGACCATCTCCTGCCAATAGTGCCCGGAGAATGCCTTCAAGCAAACCAAGAAAGGTTTACCCGCAAAGAGGCAGATCGGTTAATTACTCTTCAAAAAGTGATAAACAAAAAGCCTGGAAGGGAGACATTACCGGAAGAAAAATCAGAGCGCCAAGAGCTGGTGATAAGGCAAGAAAGGTTTACCCTCAATATGGACGTTATGTAAATAACCCCTCACGAAAGTCAAAAGACAGAGAACGGAAAGTTGTTTCCAATCGATCTAAATTAGCGCGCCTTAATCGAATGCAGCGTGGTAATTCAGGTTCATCTTCAGGTGGCAAAAAACAAGTTGTAACACCGCGGTCGGCTTCACGCGCATTTATTGCCCGAAAAAGTATCAATGTCTATGCGAACTTCGCCAGGCCAAAACCCAAAAAAGAAAAAGCGCACATAAAAGATATTACGGGCAGAAGGCTACGAACCAAAAATTTTGAAACACCAAAACCGAAATTTTCCACACCTACTTTCAAGCCCTATTACGGTCGCAAGCGGGTTGGAGATAAAGTTTATCAAGGCAGAGCGTCCGGCACCCATCAATCTGCAACACGAAGAAGTGAACGCGCTTGGAAAGGAAATATCTCCGGCAATAAAATAAGAGGAAAAAATTATTCGAGTAAGCCTCGTGTAGAAGGTCTTCCCATTTTCCCAAACAAAAATCGCAGATCACAAGGTAAAGACAGGCGTTATCGTGGTTCGATGCCACCAAGCTCTGGCTATCGATCGGCAACACGTTCAGGTGAGTCACGAACGGGTAAGCGTCCACTACCTGCTCGAACTCCAGGGGCTGGTGCAGCTCGCGCTGGAACATATCAGGGTTCGATAAAGATTTTTGGAAAGTCTGATCCTGGTTATAATAATCAAGGAGAAGGTTTTGCAGGTTACAAAAAAGCAAGAAGACCTGGGAAAGGCGGGGGGAGCGTGAGCGGAAGATTATGGAATAACAGACTATCTGCTTTGCCTGTTCGCACACCAAATAAAAAATCTGCTCGTGCCGGAAAGTATCAGGGTTCATTGAAAGTGCTGGGACGATCCACGCCCGGATACAACAATCAAGGGGAAGGTTTTACAGGTTATAAAAAAGCAAGCAGACCCGTGAAAGGTGGTGGAAGCGTGAGTGGAAAATTATGGAATAACAGATCCTCTGCTATACCTGTTCGCACACCAAATAAAAAATCTGCTCGTGCTGGAAAGTATCAAGGTTCAATGAAATTGCTTGGAAGGTCTAATCCTGGATTTAATGATCAAGGTGAAGGATTTACAGGTTATAAAAAAGCAAGCAGGCCCGTGAAAGGTGGTGGAAGCGTGAGTGGAAAATTATGGAATAACAGATCCTCTGCTATACCTGTTCGCACACCTAAGCCCAGTGCAGCGCGTGTCGGGAAGTATCAGGGTTCATTGAAGTTGCTTGGAAAATCTAATCCTGGATTCAATGATCAAGGAGAAGGATTTACAGGTTATAAAAAAGCAAAGAAGCCAGTGAAGGGTGGCGGAAGTGTGAGCGGAAGATTATGGAACAATAAAGAAAAACCTATACCTGTCCGCACTCCACCTCCAGAAGCAAGACGAGCGGGCACTTTTCAGGGAAATGCAAAACTGTTCGAACAAAATCCTACACTACAAGATCAGGGCGAAGAGTTTACCGGTTTCATCAAACTTAGAAAGTTCAGAAAAAATTATGTAAAGAATCCAAATGCAGCAGATGCGGCTCTGAAGAAAAAACATCCTCATAAAACTACTTATGCTGTTGATGGCCTTCAGGTAAAAGTGAAGCAGCGTGAGTATGGTAAAAAACCACACGCTGCAGAAGGTAGCATGCCGGGCATTAAGCCATCCAAATCTTCTGTGAAAGCTAGCGAATATGCGAGTGGTGTAAAACGAACCTGGAAATATATTCACAATCCAAGCAGCGCTGACGAAGCACAGAGGACGCGCGAGCCGGGGAAAGCATTTGGTCGTGCAACTGATTATCAGGGAAATATTAAGATGCAAAAATTTCACCTGTTTGAAAAAAACAGGCACTTGCATCCAGATGCTACGTTCGTAAAAACCAATAAGAATAATGTGGACAGTGAAAGAGACTTGCTCACCAATGTAAAATTATGGTGGGCAAAATTATTTAAGAAACAAGACACACAACCTGACAACCTGAAAGACAAAGGCAAGCGCCCGAGGTATGATAAACGTGAAGATGGTTTGTGGTATGATTAATATATTATATGAAGTGGATAGCATTGCGTGAGTTGAATCAGATTGAAAAAATCGTAGAAGAGTCAGCCGAACAAAACATACTCATCTTTAAACATAGCACCGCCTGCTCTACCAGCAGAATGACGCTCGATCGGCTGGAGCGGAACTGGAATGAAGAGGAGATGACAAAATTAAAACCGTATTACCTTGATCTGCTTTCGTTTAGGGAAATTTCAAATGCTGTTGCGCAAAAATTTGATGTGGAACATGAGTCACCTCAAGTGCTGATCATCAAAAAAGGAAAATCAATTTACGATCAATCGCATTTCGGAATTGACTATAACCGTGTAAAAGAATTTAATGGCAACTTCGGATCACAATGATATCCATCCGGGTAAAATGAATGCGGAACAACATAACCGAGCATGCTTTAGCTCATCACTTCTGAAAAACCTTTCGGGATATTTTTCTTGGTAACTTTTCTCAATTCACTTACAGCTTTTCTTCTGTCTTCGTCAAGCTCATTAAGATATTCATTTGGTGTTTTGGCTTTTGATTGCATGAGGTCGGGTTTTAAATTTTTAAGTTCAAAGTTCGAGTTCCGCACTACAAGTTCATGGTTCCAAGTTCAAATCGTGCATCCGATGTTTCGTTAGCGCATGAATAATTCAACCTATCGATTAGTGAATTAGAAAGCCGAGTGCCAATCCTCCTATAATAATAAAGGGTGATGGTAATCGGGTGAACGCAAGCAAGCAGAAAGTAATTATGGTTACTGCAAAATTAATTAACGTGTTGTCCAGTGGTTGAAATAAAATAACAGCCGATGCTGCAACCAAGCCTGCACTGGCTGCAGTAATACCTTCTAACGATGCACGAACGGCCCGATACTTTTTTAAACTTTCCCAGAAACGAATCACAAAAAATATCAGAAACGTGCCGGGAAGAAAAATACCTGCCGCTGCCATCAATCCTCCAATAATTGCGCCTCCTTTACCATAGTCGCGCATAGACAATGCGCCAATGTAAGAACTGAAAGAAAATACAGGACCTGGGAGGGCTTGTGCCACTGCGTAACCCGTTAGAAATTCATCATTTGAAATTGGGGAGTGATAAAGTTTAGGACCAAACTTCTTTTTAATCTTCGTTTTTAATTCTGTTACTCTTGTGATGCGATCATCATTCTCAGATGCCTCTACAAATTCTGTATACAGCAAGGGTGCCAATACCTGACCTCCTCCAAAAACGAGGCTACCATTACGATAAAAATTCTCAAATACTTTTACAGGCAGAGCTTTTGTAACACCCCCTAACACAGCAGCGAAAATTAAAACACCGGCCCACAATAAAAAATTAGACCAGGGCACAATGAGTTTTTTATTCTCTTCCTTTGGTTGTTCTTTATATTTCAGTGCAGTGATCAATCCAGAACCCAATAAGATAACAGGAAATATAAAGGGTGTTTGAAAGAAATAGGAAACAGTTCCAGCAAAAATCATCAGGGCAATTCCCGTCTTTGTTGAAATGGTTTTAAGGCTTATACTATACGCTCCATAGCTCACAAAACCTACGGCCATAGGTTGAATGAACCTTGCAAATTCCAGCGACACATTATTTTGTTCAATACTTGACATCATAATAGCAGCTAACGTCATGATAATAACTGCCGGAAGTACCCACACTAATAAGGTAAGATAGGCAAGATTCGGCCCACCTATTTTAAAACCGATTGCGGTAAGCGTTTGTGTAGATGTTGGTCCTGGAAGGATCTGACATAAGGAATTTATTTCCATAAGGTCATCATCTGAAAGGTACTTGCGCTTGCTCACCAACACTTTTTGAAAGTGCGCTAAGTGTGCTTGTGGTCCACCAAACGTGGTAAGCGATAGTAATAACACATCGCGAAGAAAAATATAAAAGCGAACCTGTTCTATCACCGTTGGTTTGCTTTATTTTTTTAGTCCGATTTCGCGCAAACGTTGATCAAGAAATTCTCCAGCGGTAATGTCATCCCAATGTTTTGGATTTTCCACATCAACACATCCTGGCAACGCTGCAAGACTCATTTCTGATCGGGGATGCATAAAGAAGGGAACAGAATAACGCGGTGTGTTCATTAAGTGTCGAGGTGGATTGACAACACGATGAATCGTTGATTTTAGTTTTTTATTGGTGAAGCGCTCTAACATGTCACCAACGTTGACCACCAATTGATCGGGCAATGCTGTTATTGGAATCCACTTTCCATCTCTGCGCAATACTTGTAAACCATCTGCACTTGCACCCATTAATAATGTAATTAGATTAATATCGCCATGCTCAGCTGCTCGCACTGCATCGGCAGGAACGGAGTCGGGAGATTCAATCGGGAAGTAGTGAATCGGTCTTAATATGCTATTGCCGTTTTTAATTTTATCATCAAAGTAATATTCATCAAGCTCTAGGTACAGTGCTATGGCACGAAGCATGTACAATCCTGTTTTTTCCAAAGCACGATAAACTTCCGTGGCAACGGGTTTGAAATCAGGAACTTCGGTTGGCCAGATGTTTTCAGGATAATCTTCCTTTTTTAATTCAGCGGGCGAAAGCTCTTGCCCTACGTGATAGAATTCTTTTAAGTCACCGGTATTTCTTCCCTTGGCATGCTCCTTCCCTTTACCGGTATGCCCGCGCTGGCCAGCCAAATCAGTCCGTTCATATTTTTTCTTCACATCATCAGGAAGAGCAAAATAACTTTTAATGGCAGTGTATAATCGGTTCTGCAAATCATCTGTTAAAAAGTGATTGCGAATGGCAGCAAAACCAATATTGGTATAGGCCACCCCAAGGGTGTCCACAAATTTTTGCTTTTGGCTGGCATCTCCTTTGTAAAAATCAGCCAGGTTAAGCGATGGTATTTCATCGTAAAGAATGGTCTTCATACCGTTAAAAGAATGGTGTACTGCAAGCTAAAAATTTTTGTCTACATTTAATTCGTACTGGAATTTGAAACTTTACATATATAAATAGTCTGTCAAAAATGTGTGCGTTACGGCATAATAATTGACTTGACTATTGCACATTTCCTCCAAAAATCAATACTTAAAATATGAAAACGACTCGTAGAGAATTTGTTTCGCAGGCACTAAAAGCGG
>JANMRZ010000055.1:0-19587 GCA_031388805.1 Chryseolinea sp. | reverse complement strand
TTGGATAACAAAACATGCTGGAAAAACTATCCTTAACATATCTGCAATAGGTGAAAAACAAAAATGGTTAGACGGTTTATTTGATATCGTCAGGCAAAAAGATCGAGCATTCTATTTCTCTAATGCATAATCTGGGTTTATCAATTTCACCTGACTTCGTCACAGGGACACCCATTTTCAGAGATCAAATAATCGGATTAGAGTGCGCTGTTCTTCATTGAGTACTAAGGTTTTTTCAAGGAGCTCTTTTGTCTTTGGTTTGATGGCTTTGATACCGTATATATATGGTCTTCGCTATCTCTATGGCCTTTTCAGGACTAAAGGGTGCCTTGTCTATTTTGAGTTGTCGTTCCAGTTCTTTGTAAACTTTATAGGCCACGAAAGCAATGCAGAGGTGAGCTTCGATTCTTCGCTTGGCAAAGTGATAGATGGGCCTGACTTTGAGATCGGTTTTGGCTACCCGGAATGCTTTTTCAATTTTCCATAGATGACCGTAATTATCGATCCGTAAGTACCCGTTCAATCAGTTTTTGTGCAATCATTTGGCCTATCAGATTATCTTCAACTATAACAAACGTCTTAGAAATGGCACTCATTTTTATATGTCACCAGGCTTATTTGGGAATTGTAAATAGAAGTAAGGCTGTAAGGCTATTATAAACCAAAGTACAACCCTAAAATTGTCAGCCAAACAAAATCTTTCAATCTAAATTTCTTTGAAAGCAAAATGGATGTTTTTCTTCTCGTTCGTTCCGCCTGTTAGTTCACTTACGTTTATAATAGTCATATCCAATTTTTTACACTTTTTGAAAAATTTTGGCGTCCATGTCCAGTACTTTAAACTTTGATGCATCTACTAATGGAAGCACAGCATCATAAAACCCAATGATAAAAAGCCCGTCTGGATTTAACGATGCGTAAAACTTGTCAAACAGTTTTCTCTTGGCATCATTGTCGAAGTAAATCATCACGTTTCGGCAAAAAATGATGTCGAACTTTCGCGTAAAAGAACCCGTGATTAAATTGTGATGTTCAAAACCTGCGTGCTTAATCAGGCTTGTATCCATTGTGCCGTTAACACCGTATTTATTGTAGTATTTGACTAACGATGCAACCGGGTTAAACTGCCGGTAATTCTTGTCGTATTCATCCAGCTTCAACAAATGGTATTCACCACTTTTTGCTGTGGCCATTGCTTGGTTGCTAATATCCGTTGCCAATGCGTGAACAGGCTTTTTAAAACCGGATTCGCGAAGCACAATACCCATCGTGTAAACCTCTTCACCAGTTGAACAGCCCGCATGCCATAGGTTTAATTCCTGATTGCTTGCAAAGTGGGTACCTAACATATATCGCAATTTTTTCCAAAGCACCGGATCGCGAAACATAGACGTTAACCCCACGCTGATTTCGTCCATGAAGGGATAGATAAACTCACGATCCTTAAGAATCCTTATCCACAACTCATGAACAGCATTCAGCTTAAAAATATGGAGCACTCTAACTACTCTCCGTTTTAGAGACTTCGGCTCATAGCAACTAAAATCAATGCCATGCCGTTGATGAATAGCATCCGTAAGAGATTTCAACTCCTCATCGCTAATAGTAATTATTTCCGAAATTGACTCAGGTTCCATATATCAAATAGGATTTCTTAAAATCAACAAACCTTTTTTCAACCGGTTGTTAGCGTTCACTTTTAGCAGCGTGGCGCTAAACTGTTTTACAGCGCCATTCTTATGGCATAAGCTCAATTCCAATGTATCGGCTGCACTGTTTTTGCTGCTAAAATAATTTTGCAGCTTCTGATAGGATCCATTATAGAGCGCATCCTTCATCAGAAGCTTTTTCAGCTCCATTTTCTTAATTCCTAATTCCGAAAGAAACAGATCGTTGGCCGTCTTAAAGGTTAAGTCAGGATTAATTTCTGCAATCGGAAAAGACAGCTTAAATGCCGACACCAATTCTTGTAACTCAGACAATTTTTCCTTCTCTTGTGTATTGAAAAGTGACACCAACATAATTTTGTATGGTTTGCCGGAGCCATCAAGCAAGGGTGTGAAGTTTCCGAGCATCCACATGTCTGCTCCTTCCTGATTTCGAATTTTAAACTCTCCAGAAAACGTTCTGCCCGATAGTATGCTGCTCCACATCATATCAAACTGCATGCGATCATTGCCTTGCTCGGGTATCAGCTTTTGGTAGGGTTTCTGAATAAGGTTGTGATCCTCGTATCCGGTAATTCCGGTAAAAACTGAATTGGCTGAGAGGATGGTACCAACCGTATCTAACTCCATCACGGAAAGTGAGGCAAGTACTGAGTCAATTTCTGTTTGTTTCCTCCGCATTTGCTCTTGTGTCGCATTTAGTTCTTCCATGTTCTGCCTCAGTTCCACTTCCTGCGACTTCACTTCATGGGCCATCTGCTGCGACTCTAATAACAGTCGTTCCGTCCTCGCATTGCCTTCAATGGCGTGAAGGTTATAGCCAACAGTTTCACCAAGTTTGCGGAGGTATTCAATTTCGTGAGGCTGTAGTTTTTCAAATGATGCAATCTCAATGGCCCCATAAATGTTGCCTTCTGAAAGAAGTGGCACTACACATATACAACGTGGTAATGCTTCGCCCAGACCGGAGGTAATTTTCACATAGTCTTCGGGCACTTCGGTGAGATAGATGGCATCTTTCTCATAGTAAGCCTCCCCTATCAACCCCTCTCCTGGATGGATGCGCTTCTCAATAAATTTCTTTTTGCCATAGGCGTAACAGGCCGTCAATTCAAAATAATCCTGCCCGTTCTCCTCTCTCAAAATGAAGAAGCCACCTTGGTTTGCTTTCAGGTACTTGGCAATATTTGATATAATCTGAAATGAATATTCTTCAATGTTGTTATTCTTATGCTTTAAGTCGGCAATGGCGGCAATGCCATGTGTTATCCAGTTACTTTCCGATTCAGTTTTCCGAAACTCAACTATTTTGGCGTGTGTGTCCAGCAATGAAACCTTGATGCCTTCATTTTTTAAATCGCTAAGTGTGTTGCCAAAATCCTCCTCACCGATTTGCTTTATGCTTGATATGAACAGATTAATTTCATTTTGAAATGCCGATAAACTTTTCACTGATTCAAGTACACCAGATTCATTCGGTTGAGCATCACGTCTCCCGGCTTGCGATAACACTTCCTTCAGAAATTCTCTTCTGAAGACAACGGTTATTATCCAGATGGCAAAGTTGCCAAAAAGCAAAAAGGATAAAATCGTTACTGATCCTTGCCACCAAATCTGGAACACTATACTAGAAAGTGCAACTACTATTCCAACCCACCAAATCAATGCTCGCTTCATAAACATTGCTAAATGACGGTATTTTCTTTAGGCAGGTCAGTCAGGCTTTTATCAAATACCCAAACGAAAAGAGGAGTTACATCGGAATGACTTTCAAAGGAGAAGAAAATGGAATTGACATAAACACCACTCGCTTGCTCCGCAAAGTCATCATAAATGGTATCCTCCAACCGGGAGGTTATTTTACCTACCAGCACCGGCACATCGCCAAACATTTTCTTATTGAGCTGATTGGATAGTTTCGTGATAACCGCGGCAGACAAAATATTATCAACCTCTTTAGCAAATTCTTCCTTTAAGTTCGATACACGGTCCGGAATGGAACGCGTGAGAAGCTCATAATCTTTTTCGGATAAGTAGAGATAGCTTTTGCCGGTAACGTCTCCAAAAACTTCAGTTGTAATCAAAATTCTGGATGTGCTGTTGTAGCGTTGATAATTTTCACCCAAACTGGGTTTATTAAAGTCATGGTAGCCATGATGAAAGTTATTATAAGACACTTTGCTCTTTGCCAACAAAGAGAATGATTGCGTTGCGTTGGAGAAGCCTGAATCAAACGCTTTTTCCAATGCTATACCTACAGTGCCGTTACTGCCGTTTACCATTCGCTATGCGTTAATAGTTTTACCAGCTTCATTGCTTAATAAAGAATTGAGTATTCCGGGAATACTAAGAGCCAGGCAAACATTGCCATTACCCAAAATGGTGACACCACTCAAATACGAAATGGAGTCGAATGGTTTACATAATGGCTTCTCCACAATTTCCTTTTGTTGCAAGAGTTTATCAACAATAAAACCAATCCGGGCTCCATTGAAAGAGACCACTACAATCTCAAGCTTCTGCTCGGGATGGAGTTGATCGAACGAGGCATACTTTTCCTTAAGCTTACCCTGGCTTTGCGCAAAGAAGTCGGACAGGAAAACAATATGAATAGTGTTGCCCAAGTGTACGGTAATAAGCCCGTTAGCAGCTTTGTGAATGTCTGATTTATAAATTGAGATTACCGATTCGGTATAGCTTAAGGGGATAGCATACGTCTGATTGCCTAAGTCGAATAACAAGGTTGATTTAACAGCCATTGACGAAGGCAGGCTTAATGTAAGTATCGAGCCTTCACCAATCATCGAGTCCACCTGAATTGTACCACCAATAGAATCAAGCGCTTTCTTTACTACATCCATTCCCACACCTCTTCCCGAAATAGCGGTGACATGATCCATGGTGGAAAAACCAGGCTCAAAAATCAGTTTAATCAAATCACGATCACTCATTTGGTTTGCATCCTGCGCGGTGATCACTCCCTTCTCTATTGCCTTTTGTTTGATGCGCTGCGGATCAATGCCCGCACCATCGTCCTTGATCTTTATTAAAACAGTGTCCGACTCACTGCTTGCTGAGAGTGTAACCGTGCCTTCCTCCGGTTTACCCTTTTGTTTCCTCGTTTCCGGCTTCTCTACACCATGGCCAACCGAATTACGGATCAAGTGAATGAGCGAGTCGCTGATTACTTGTAAAATGTTTCGGTCAATTTCGGTTTCTGTGCCCTCCAATTTTAACTGCACTTTCTTACCTTCTTTGGAGGCGGCATCGCGAACGATGCGATGAAATTTATTAAAAAGAAAACCTACCTGAACCAATCGCACATCCATAACAGAATACTGCAAGTCTGATGATATCCGGTTAAGTCTGGAAAACTCGTTAGCTGAATGTGTGCGCACGCTGTTGGCAATAATGCGGTCACGCTCAATTACCAGTTCACTCACCAAGTTAAGAAGGTTGTCTAGTTTTTTTACAGGTACCTGAACAAGGTCGGAGAAAGTTACGTTGGTAGATTCGGAGTCTGATTCGTTCTCTTCATCCTCACTTGCCAACGCAACGGTTTGAGCAGGAACTAAAATTTCTTCTCCAGCTTTTTCTGTAGTTTTCGGCTCGCTGCCCGGAGTTTGCTTAGTATTCTTAATCAATACTTCCAGCTTGGTTTTTATTCCCCGGTACTTAACATCACGCGGAGTCTTTATAGAGTCAATGAGTTCGCCCAAAGTGTCTGCAGCCTTAAATACGGAAGTAAAGATTTCTTCGCCCAGTTGTATTCTGTTCTCGCGCACTTCACCAAACAAGTCCTCCATGACATGGGCAAGTTCAGCAATGTTTTCAAAGCCCATGCCCGTGGCGTTCCCCTTTAAGGTATGGGTAAGCCTGAACAGCGCCTGAACTGCTTTTGTGTCGTTCGTATTTTTTTCAAGTACCGTTAGAAGTCGGTTTATTTCCGTAAAATTTTCAAGGGCCTCAGCCAGAAATATTTCACGGTACTCGTTGTCTTTTTCCTGGTTACTCATAGTGAGTTAATGATAAAATTGGGAATCTCTGATAAGGCAACCCGGTGACGGGCAGCCCCGGTTTCAAAAGCAACTTTGGGCATGCCATACACAACACATGAGGGTTCATCCTGTGTGAGGGTAAGGCCACCCGCTTCTTTTATTTTATGGAGACCTTGTGTGCCATCTTTACCCATACCGGTAAGTATTACACCTATAGCACGGCTTCCGTAGATGCTCGCCACAGACTCCATCAAGCAATCAATAGAAGGATGGTTGAATTCTTTGTATTGATCATATACATATTTTACCGAAGGGCTTGAACCTGACAAATCAATGCGCATGTTAGCTGTGCCTGGTGCCAGATAAATATGGTTGCCAAGCAATGCCTCGCCATCGCGGGCTACACTTACACGCAGTCCCATCGTGTCCGAAAGCCTTTGAGCAAATGACTCAATGAAACGCTCAGGCATGTGCTGTGCGATTACCACAGGAATGGCCAGGTTTGCAGGAAGATTGGTAACGATGGCCTCTATTGCACTTGGCCCCCCAGTTGAAGCGCCTATTGCGATAATGTCATAGTTGAGGCGGACCTCAAACGTATGTACCGATGTATTGCGTCCTTTGGTTCGTTGCCGGAGTTTAATATAGTCGGTCATGGAAGCTTCGCCTACCATTTTGGTCAACGGCAGATAGCCTTGTGTAACTTCCTTTTCGTGGGGTTTGTCTATAAAATCAAAAGCGCCTTCCTTCAAGGCATCAAAAATCTTTGGGTCGGTTCGGCCAAGTGAACTCAATAATATAATGGGAACAGGCATATCTTTCATTAGCTGCTGAACTACATAAAGTCCGTCAAACTGAGGCATTACCATATCGGTAATAACCACATCGGGTTTCAGGGATTTCACTTTCTCAACACCATCAAAACCATTGTTGGCTGTTGCTATCACTTCGATATTTCCATCTTTGTGGAGAAGATCGGACAGTAAAATCCTCATGAACATTGAATCTTCAATCAGCAGGGTTTTAATTTTTGAACCAGCCATGCGGAAGTTTGGGTTGCTAAAGTTTACTAACTTCGTTTACCAGTTGCTCGGAAGTGAAAGGCTTAACGATATAGGCCTTTGCACCCAGGCTCAACCCTTCTTGAATTACAGACTCTTGACCGACTGCACTGATCATGATTACTTTAGACAGTAACCCCTCCCGGGTATATACTTTCAGAATATCTGTGCCGATCATATCGGGCAAGATGTTATCAAGTGTAATGATGTCGGGCTGCAATTCAAAAGCGAGGTCGATAGCTTCCTCTCCGTTGGCGGCCTGGCCTACTATTTTATAGCCAGCTGTTTCCAATGCGTCTTTAATTATCGTTCGCATGTATAGAGAATCATCTACCACTAATACATTTTTTGCCATACTCTGGTTTTTTAAATGAAATATGTTCTTTGCTCTGATGTAGAAATTTTTACCTCGCCCGATTCGCCATTGAAGCGTGCCGTGCGTGAGACTTTACCGCCCACATCCATAGCAGCAATGAATATTCGTTTGTTTGTTAATTGCTTCAACACCATCTCAATATTTTGCTTGCCAATGTCAAGGGCTGATTCGAACACTTGCGCTCCTCCGGTTACTTTTGCCCGAAGGGTAAGCAGGTCACTGCCTTGGTTACTCAACTGTTCAAGTAATCCATCGATCATCTTTTCTGCATCGATAAATTCACTTTCATTTGTTGGGCCTGGCAGTGCAATGTGCGCCCCGCCCGACAACCCTTTCACGCGATCATTGATAAACAAGCCAATACAAGAGCCAAGTCCATAACAGGTGTACTCAACCGGTTTGTCAGAAGAGTACAATTCACTAATGCCAAGGACTTTCTTCATCACGCTTCTACTTCAGCTTGTTTCTTAAAAATCTGACTCGCTTCCTGATCGTTGATTACTTTGAAAATATCAATCATGATCACCAAACGTTTCTCAAGTTTAACTATTCCGGTTATGTAGGTCTGCTCGGCTTGCTGATCGCCCGTGAAAACTGAACTCTCAATGCTGGCGGTTGAAATAGATAGTGTATTGGGAACCTCGCGAACCAGTATGCCCATCTTATACTCATCACTTTCAATAACCAGTGTGTAGTTGTTGCCAGTGTGCACAATATCTTTATTACGTTGAAGTTTAAATTTCTCCTCCAGGTCCAAAATTGCAATCACGTTGCCTCGTATGTTGGCCACACCTTTTACATAAGCGGGTGTTTGCGGCATCTGCGTAATGGTGGGTGTAATCACAACCTCTTTTATCTGATCTATAGACAGGCCGTACTCTTCCTGGCCCAATTTAAAAACCACAATTTGCTGGTTCCGGGCCGTTGCCGCCTGTGCCTCCTTTTGATGTTTTATCACACTCATAGTTTTCCTTTTTTAAAACATTAACAATCTCCTGGTAGCCCGGAATATCGTAACTGAATCAACTTACTTCTTCAACTTAAATTGAGTAACACCAGCCTGCAATTCTGCGGCTACAGCTGATAGTTCATCACCAGCTTTGGCAATTTCCAACATACCACCGTTCATCTGCTGACTTGAACTGGCCACTTGCTGTGTTCCGGCAGCCGTCTCTTCAGACACCACTACAATCTGTTCTATGTTTTTCACCACACTACCGATGGATTCTTTCTGCGTGATGGTTGCCGTCTGAATTTCCTTGGAGGCACCAAAAGTTTCTTCAGTGGACTTGGCGATTTCCTGAAATATTTTCTCTGCCTCTATACTCGATTTATTGCCCTCTTTCACACTGGCTTCCATTGTGTCAATGGCTTTGCCTGCGGCTGTGGTGTCCTTCTGCACATCACCAATAATCTTCTCAATCTCTACTGCCGATTTTCTGGAATCTTCAGCCAGCTTGCGAATCTCTTCAGCCACAACTGCAAAACCTCTACCGGCATCGCCTGCGCGTGCGGCTTCGATCGCGGCATTAAGCGCCAATAAATTTGTTTGACTGGCGATATCAGTAATCACATTCAACGTGCGACCGATTTCTTCTGTACGCTTGGTAAGAACGCTGATGGATTGAGATGTTTGCCCGGCTGACTCCTTTATAGCCGTCATGTTTTCAACCAACACTTTCACGGTCTTCAAACCCTGGTTAGAACTTTCCAATCCGCGTTCAGCAGCTTTGTTAATCACGTGGGCTTTCTTCTCCATCTCATTGGCGGATGACATCACATGGTTAGCAAGTTTAGATGATTCATCCGTCTTTGCTGCCTGATCTTGCGCACCCTTTGCCATTTGAGCAATGGCAGTAGCTACCTCGGCGGTGTTACGCTTCATGTCTTCCACTTTTTTCTGCAAAAGATTGGATGATTTAGCAACTATATCGGAACCTTGATTGATCTGTCCCAAGACAGAATTGAGGTTGTCGAGTGCTTTATTTATTTCTGCGGTCAAACCTCCATTGTCCACGGAAGTATCGCAACGCATGCTCAGGTCACCTACCGCCATGCCTTTGATGGCGCGAATAACTTCTGTCATATCGAGTGCATACTTTACAACTTTATAAGGTTGGCCATTCAGATCCAGAATAGGATTATATGAAGCCTGAATGAATACTTCTTTGCCTCGCTTGTCAATGCGAGTGTAGGTGCCAACGAAAAACTCTCCGTTGTTCAGTTTTTTCCAGAAGTCGGCATATTCTGTGCTGCGGGCATAATTCGTTTCCACAAACATGCGGTGATGTTTGCCTTTCACTTCATTTATTGAATAGCCACCAAGTGCAGTAAGGAAATTATCGTTTGCTGTAATAATTGTGCCGTCCATATTGAACTCTATCACAGCATTGGATTTACCAATGGCCGCGAGTTGGCATTCGTAGTCGGCATTTTTCAGTTTCTGATCGGTTACGTCAGTTGCAAACTTCACGACTTTTAAGGGCTTGCCATTTAAGTCAAAAATAGGATTGTAGGATGCCTGTATCCACACTTCTTTGCCGCCTTTGCCGAGGCGCTTAAACTCATCGACTATGAACTCACCACGATTCAGTCTTGCCCAGAATTCGGTATAGGCAGAGCTCCTTCCGTAGCTATCTTCCACAAACATGCGATGGTGTTTGCCCTTCACTTCTTGTAAAGTATAACCCATAGGCTTAAGAAAATTTTCGTTTGCCTCTATAATGGTGCCGTCCATGTTAAAGCTGATAACGGCTTGCGATTTGCCGATAGCATCCACCTGACCCTTGTAATCTGCATTCAGGACTTTTGATTCGGTGATGTTCGTTGCCAGCTTAATCACTTTTACAACCGTGCCTTTGTTGTCGGCAACGGGGGTATAAGATGCCAGTAACCAAACCTGATCGCCATTCCTATTTATGCGGGCAAACTCGCCTGATTTGGATTCGCCATTCCGCAGGTCATTCCAGAATATTTTGTAGTCGCTACTTTTGGTGTACGTGGAGTCTACAAACATGCTATGGTGCTTGCCTCTTATTTCGTTTATTTTGTAGCCCATTGCGCCAAGGAAAATGTCGTTTGCATTTATGATGATGCCTTGTGTATCAAATTCAATGAACGCGAAGGCAGCATTGATGGCATCGAGTTGCCCTTTCATGTCGAGCATTTGCTCGCTGGTCAGCCCGTTTCCATTGCCTTTTATTTTGGGGGCTTCTTTTTGCAGTTCCGTTTCCATAGTTTCATTTGTTTCGGTTAATGTTTTAATGATCGGCTCGTTGTGGCCGGTGGGTATGAGTTTTTCCTTTTTAAGATTTGTACCTAGCGCCATATAGTTAGGGTTATTGAATTGCTATTTGTTTGTTGTTTGCCTTGCATAGCTTGGCCACCTCTGTTGCCAATTCTTTGTAGTCTGCTGCTGTAGTGGAGGAAGGTGCATAACTCACCACGCTCTTGCCAAACGATGGGGCTTCGGCCGCCTTTACGCTGGTGCGAATGGTTTGCCTGAAGAGTCGCACGTCATTATAATTCGACCTAATGTGCACCAAAATTTCCTGATGAATGTTCTTGCGTGGGTCAACCATTATAGGTAACACACCCAAAAGCTTTAACTGCGGATTAATGTCACTTACTTTTTGGATTGTTTCAATCATGGAGTCAAGGCCACGCAACGCCAGCACGTCCATCTGCATGGGCACGATTACATATTCAGAAGCAGTAAGCGCGTTTAGGGTAAGCAGCGACAGCGAGGGCGGGCAGTCAATCAATACAAAATCATATTCCCCGACCAGACTCAACAGATTTTTCAAATGATGGTAACGGTCTTCAGACTTGGCGATAGCCAATTCAATATCGGCCAGCGAGGTGTTTGCAGGAAGCACGTACATGTTCTCGCGCTCTTGCAACACCTTCCCGATAGGCTCATCTCCATGAAGCAAATCCGTTATAGTTGGCAAGTCATCGTCTATTCCCAGTGAATAAGAAAGGCTGCCTTGCGCATCAAAATCAACCAAAAGAACTTTATGTCCCATGAGCGCCAACGCACTACCCAGATTTACGGTGGTGGTGGTTTTGCCGGTGCCGCCTTTATGGTTTACGATGGATACAGTCATCTTTCTTCAAAAGTTTTTACTTCCTTTTCAAAGTTGATCAGTGCTTTTATTGGATTAGTTCTATAATGATCTATCACATCCTCTTTGAATCCTAGTTGCTTAGCTACCAATCTGGAATAGGCCAGTTCAGCCGGGTGGAGCTGACCATCGGCATGGATAAGCTTAAGAACCCAATACAGAAGTTCTACTCTTCCTGGTATTTCAGAGACAGCTTTAAGATTAACTGCCATTGAGTTGTGTTCCTCCAGGTAGTCTGAATGAAACCCATTTTCAATCAGAATGGCTCGCAACAACTCCTTCTCTGTTTCGTCAAACTTACCATCGACATGAGCAAGGTGGATGAGCAAGTTAATTTTTCTATGTAGTAGTTTGTCCATGACCGATTGAAGCCGTTCACATTGTTTCAGTTGGCAACCTACAAGAAACAGCCAATCAGGTGCTTTTTTAGTTGATCTATTCATCTTTCTATTTGTATCTATTCTAGGTAGGGAAGAATTGTGGTCATTTTATAAACAATGAAACTTAGTGTACAGAGTACTAAAGAGCTTGTTGGTATTACAGTTTTTAAAGGATCTTTATCCAGCTAATTTTTTGAAAAAGATTCTAAAAGTTGTCCCTTTATCAATTTCACTTTCTACTTCTATTTTTCCTCCCAAGGCGACAACTTGAGTTTTCACAAGGTATAACCCCATGCCTTTACCCTCTACGTGATTATGAAAACGGCTGTACAGAGTAAATAATTTCTCTTTGTACAAGGATAGATTTATACCTAATCCGTTATCGCGTATTGTTAGACAAATGTAGTTTTTAATTATCTCCGATTTAATTTGAATTACCGGACTCTTGCCAGGATGGCGATATTTAATAGCGTTACTTACCAGGTTAACAAGAATACTATCCAAATGAGGTTTAATAGTATGAATAACGGGAGCTCTTGAAAAGTCTTCATCAATCGAGGCATCTGTTTCAAGTATCACTTTTTCTAAATTCATTTTTATCAATCTCAATTCCTCTTCGAGGTTTACATCTGTAATAATAGAAATGTTATCTTTTCTTAAAACCAAAATAGTGTTCAAGTCTTTTACAACAGTGTCTAATTCGTTTGTCGTAGAAATTAATTTGCCAATGATCGTCTTTTCTTCTGCTGGGTTCTTACTCGCATATTCCAAAATATTACCCAGGCCTAAAATTCTAGCAACTGGCGCCCTGAGGTTATGAGCTGAAATAAAAGCAAATTGTTCAAGTTGCTGATTGTGTTCCACCAAATCTTTCGTCCTCTCCCTCACCTCTTCTTCCAGTGTCTCATTACGCAATTTGATTTCCTCATTATGCTTCTCAATAATTTGTCGCGCCATTTGAAGTTCTTCATTCTGAGATGCGAACTCTTCCCGTTGATTAAATAGCTCATTATTCTGAGCTTGAATTTCTTCGTCTCGAAGAATGAGTTCCTCATTTGTTTGCTGAAGTTCTTCCGTTCTTTTAGCTACAAGGCTTTCCAGTTTCTTGTTTTGCTGTTTAATGGTGTTAACTCTTAGTCTGTAATACCCTATTGCTATTCCTACAATTAAAAAGCCAGCGGTTGCTCTGAACCACCATGTTTTCCACCAGGGAGGAAGAATATGAATAACCAGCGATGCACCTTCTTCATTCCATAAGCCATCATTATTACTTGCTTTTACTCTAAATGTATAGGTTGCTGCATCCAGGTTAGTGAATGTTACTGAACGTTGGTTGTCAACATAATTCCAATCCTCATCAAAGCCTTCCAATTTATAGGCATACTGATTTTTATTGGTTGCTGTAAAATTTAACGCTACATAATTGATAGTAAAAAAATTGTATTGAGGGGGCAGTGAAATTTCCAATGTTTCACTGATTTGCTGTTTTAGAATACCGTCCTTACCTCCAGCTTTAACCGACTGATTAAAAAGTTTCAAATCAGTAATAAAAACAGGAGGAATGTATGGATTGTCTTTTATACTATCGGGGTAAAAAAAATTAATTCCTTTTCCTCCGAAAAAAAACTGACCTTCTTTGTTCTTGAAACTGGAATTTGGCTTAAATTCTTTAGTGAGTAATCCATCATTGACATCGAAGTTTTTAAACTTTTCATCTGCTGGATTGAACTTAGATATCCCCTCCGTGGTGCTCAGCCAAAGATTTCCTTTATCATCCTCCAGAATTCCGTTAACGATGTTGTTAGGCAATCCGTTCTTAATAGTATACCGCTTGATATATTTTTTATCTACCATTAAGTGCAAGCCATTGCTTGTACCAACCCAAATCCTTCCCTCTTTATCTTCTATAATACAGTTTACCATGCCACCTATCTTAATAGAGTCATGATTATTTCCCGTATTAAACCGGGTTATTTTTTTATCTGTTTCATTGTATGTAGTTAACTCTTCAATTGTACCAATCCAGACATTTCCCTTACTGTCTTCATACACCGTACGGATGAAATTGTTGAATTCGAATTTGCTTTCTATATGCTTTTCAAATTGCCCGGTATTTTCATTTGTTAGAATGTTTAATCCATTGTACGTGCCTAATAGCAAGTGCTTCGTTTGAGTCTGTTCTTTTACAGAGAAAACATTTGGATTAGAGAGACTGTTGGGATTTTTATCATCGGGCAAATAATTAATGAAATGATCATTTTCTTCAACGTATCGGTTAAGACCACCTCCCCATGTACCAAACCACATCTGATGTCTGCTATCTTCAAAAATAGATAATACAGGATCGCTGCCGAGGCTGTTCTTCTGAGGAGTGTGCTTATAATAACGTAGCTGCTTGCCATCTCTGACAGCTATTCCGCCTTCGGTTCCTACCCAAAATCGCTTTTTAGAATCTTGCCAAATAGCATTCACTACATCATTTTCTAAAGGAATATCAAGCTCAGAAAATTTCTCTTTTAGCTTATCAATGACGCACAAACCCTTTGAGTAAGTTCCTATCCAGATTCTCCCCTGTCGGTCTTTGTAAATCGCCCAAATAGAATTATCCACCACTGACGTGGGATCATTTTTGTTGAATATAAAATTTGTAAACTGATTGTCTTTTGTATTTAAACGACTGAGTCCTCCGTTTTCAGTGCCGATCCAAATGTAATCACCGTCCTCACAAACATTGAGAATGTTATTTACTAAAAGTGTCGGCTTGTTATCTGAGGACTTAGTGTTATAGTTAATAAATTTTTTGCTACCAGGATCAAATCTACTTAGGCCTTCTCCTGTAGCAATCCAGATATTGCCTCTGGTATCTTTAATTGCTCTGTGAAAAATTTTACTAACAATACTATGAGGATTTTTTTTGTCAGGCAGGTAACTTTCAAGGGCATTGCTGTGCATATTCCATTTAAAAAAACCTGTATTATTGACTCCCATCCAGAATTCATCTTCAGAAGCTTGAGAAAAGAAATTAACGGGGTTTGTAGATGGAAATAGATTAAAGTGCTTCCATTGTTTAGTGGAATGATTCAGTTGAGAAACGAAAGCTTGCTTCGATTTTACTCCAGCAATCCAAATGTTTTTTTTGCGGTCTTCTGCAATATGTGGAATATCGCAGTCAAAGGAGTAGGCAGTAATTCTGGTAAAATTATCCTGCTTGCTATTGTAGACGTGCAAGCCTCCATTGTAAGTACTCACCCAAAGGTCACCCCTGCTATCTTCATAAATACTTAATATACCGTTCTTCAGCAAGCTGGTAGTGTCGTCCGGCAGGTTACGATATACTTTAAATTCATATCCATCAAAGCGATTCAATCCATCTTCTGTACCTACCCACAGAAACCCTCTCGAATCCTGGAGAATACAATTAACCCTGGAGTTGGAAAGTTCGGAACTTACTTCTATCCTTGAAAATTTTACCTTTTCAACAGTGGGTTGAGCTAACATCACTCTACAAGAAAGGAAAGAAAGCAAGCACACTAAATAATGAAAGTATTGCAACTTCATAATTCTCATTATCACTCTTGTAAAACAGATCATTCTTTTGATATAAGAGTTCACAATTATGTAGGTATTGTAAAAGTAAACAAACTGCCTTTCCCAAATTCGCTTTCTACTGTAATAGTACCCTTGTTACTCTCAATGAACTCCTTACAAAGGATCAACCCCAGACCTGTTCCCTTCTCGCCTGACGTGCCATACTTAGAAAAAGTTTCTTTACTAAAGATATTAGAAATTTCTATGTCAGTAAGACCAGTTCCTGTATCTCTGACAGAAACTATAACATAACCTTGAACTATTTCAGAACCTACGATTACTGTTCCGCCATTGCTGGTAAATTTAATTGCGTTATTAACCAGGTTGCGTAGTACGAGCTTGATCATATCTTTATCTGCATAAGCGATAAAACTGGTATTAATGTTATTGATCAAATGAATGCCCTTCTCGTGAGCAGTAGGTTTAAAAATCCGGAAGTTCTCCCCGGCTATTTCCTGCAAATCAAAATGAACTGGTTTTAATTGTAAGCCCTTTTCCATCTGGTTTTTCGCCCAGTACAAAAGATTATCCGTAAGGTATAATGTTTGACTAACTCCTTCTTTAAGGCGGGGGAGTATTGTTTTTAATTCTTTCTCCGATACATAGTCCATGTCGACCAGATTGAAGATATCCTGAACCTGTCTGATAGGACCTCTTAAGTCATGAGAAATGATTGAGAAAAGCTTGTCTTTGGTTAAATTCAATTTTTTCAATTCTTCTGCCTGCTCTCTGATTTCCTCATTCTTCTTATGCACATCTTCACTTATGGCAGATATTTCTTCGTTCTGAGCCAGTACCTCATTATTCATAGCCGTTAGCTCCATAGTTTTTTCATCAACTTTTCTTTGGAGCTCGATTTTTTGCTTTCTTATCCTTCGGGTGTTTAATGTAACTCCTGAGTAAAAAAAGAACACAAATAAAATTGCATAAGCCGAATAGGCCCACCATGTTCTATATACAGGAGGATCTATATGAAATGCAAGACTTGCAATTCGACTCCTATTTCTATAAACATTTCTGGCACGCATAACAAATGTATAGTCACCCTCTGGCAAATTTGTAAAGTGTGCTTCTCTTGTGCTATTCCATGCAGACCATTCCTTATCGAAGCCCAGTAGCTTATATTGAAATTCATTCTTTTCAACGTCTTCATAGTGCATTACATTAAAATCAAACAACATGCTATTCCTTGAATAGGGAATAGTTGTTGTTTTACGAATAGTCCCATTTGTATAAATGATGGAATCAACGGCAATGACTTTTTTAATAATAGGCTGGAGAGGTTCGTGATAGTATGTTTTCTGTTTAAGATCATACGCAATAATCCTGTTATTATTGCCAAACCATGCTCCGTCCTGTGCAGCTATTAAAGGCGCGTCAGAATCAGCCCAGGTGATCTTATTAAATGGTGTGAGCAGTGCTGAGTAAGTGCCATCAACTCCTTTTGTTAGCACGCCAGCAATCTCCTTTACTTTATCTCGCCCTCGAAAGTAAATCTGGCCCTCCGGTGCCTCCGCTAACGAATAAATAATAATACCCTGTAACACTTTGTGAAAGCGATAATCGGGTTCGAGAATATCTTTAGATTCATTGTAAGAATATATACCATCTTCTGTTGCCGCAATAATTTTCTGATCGCTTAATTTAAAAACCCGGTTGTCAACGTTGGAAGGAAGTTGATGAGATGTTGTATAAATTTTTTTATCAACGACAGAGTCCATCGCTTCATTTAACCGTAGCTTCCATATCCCTTTTCCTTGATGCGAAATCCATAAATTGCCCTTATCATCTTCCTGAATAAACCGGGTTTCTTCTTCAAAGCCTTTTATTTTATGTTTCCGCCATACGGCTTTATCCTTTTTCAACAACCAGATACCTGAATTATAAGCACTCATAACAATACAGTCACGATGGCTGTTAAGAACACACAACGACTGAGGATATTGATGTGATACTAGTTTAGTAGCCTTTTGCTCCATCACCTCAAAGACACCGTTATCATGTGCTATGTAAAGGCGATCATCTGATTTATAGATATTCCAAATGGCACCCTCCGTTCCAGAAATTAACTCAAATTCACCTCCATCCTTTTCGTGATACAGTCCAGCATTTGTACCAACATATCGTTGTCCATCTTGTTCTCCTAACGAAAATACGACCCCTTGAAAACCATTCGTTTTATCAAAATAGGTCAGAGGAGAACTTGTAATGATTAAACCTATAAATTCGTCCGTTGTAAACCACAGGTTGTGTTGGGCATCTTCATACAGTATACTACTCTGTAAATTACTATCGCCAAGCATTGACCGGGTTATCTTGTAAAGAATTTCACCATTTAAATCAACAATAATTATCTCCCGATCCGTAAGAATGGCAAGCCTTCCATCGTATAGAGGGCGAATATTTTTTACTATAAGTTCTTTCAAACTTGCATTAAGATTCTCGGAAAGAACAGACACTTTCCCTCTAGGGGCTGCATTTGGATCCACGAGCCATATCCGATTTTTATCATCCATTAACAAAAGATTTCCTTTATAACTTGTTATCACGCTGATTTTAATATTCAGATTTAAATCTGTCTTCGTGAACTCATTGTTCCTATACACGTACAGCGTAGATTGTTCATCCCTTATTGTATACACCGAATCTCCCAATTGGTAAAACCATAAATCCGCCTTATCCAAAACATCAATTTTCCCGTTTCTGTATATATAGCCATGATCTTCATCACAAAGTAAAACAGATTCACCCCACACCTCTACATCGTATATATTTTTTACATCCTGTCGTCTAGTTTCCTGGAGTAACGGCATTAATGAAACGTATTCAAAATTGCCCTTACCCGTTCTTTCGAGATATCCAAATTCTCCATCTGCTCCAACATATACTTTGCCATTTTGATCAACGTCAAGCGACCGTAGATATGCTTTATCAGGTAGCACGATCAGCTCCCAATGAATACCATCAAATATGAGTAACCCATTTGTGTTAGCAAAATAAAGTGTGCCTTGCTGATCTTGTACCATACGCCAGTTTTGCATGGAAGCCTGGTATACTTCTGTCGGATATTTCTGTACAAAGAGTTGTTGTCCGGAAGCTGCTATGGAACAAATAGAAATAACAAGGATAAGTGGTGTATAAAGACGCATGTTATCTTATTTACATTAAGATTTTACTTACCATATGTAATAATCGATGTCTTTTCACATTCTGCTTTTTAGTCTTTCACATTTCATATTAAGCATCCCTTCATCCTACTCCAGAATAGAAGGTTATAGAGATTTTTTAGAAATTCCCTTAAGTCTGATCAAGTATAAAGGTATTGCAAAACTGAATTTACTTCCTTTATTCAATTCACTTTCAATTGTTAGCGTCCCACCATTCTTCTCAATAAACTCCTGGCATAGGATAAGTCCGAGACCCATACCCTTCTCACCAGAAGTACCTTGCCTGGTAAAATGGTCTTCATTAGAAAACAGGGTACAAATTTCTTCCTCTGCCAAACCTATTCCTGTATCCGCAACAAAGAGCATGATGTAGTCCTGGTGACGCTCGTATCCTATGATAACCTTTCCGTCACTATTTGTAAACTTGATTGCATTATTAAGCAGGTTGCGCAGTATGAGTCGTATCATATCACTATCAGCGTTTACCCAAAGACTGACATCAACCGAATTGATTAACTGAATATTTTTATTTTTCGCAATTGGCTCAAACAATTGAACATTCTCTTCAACAATATTCCAGATATCAAAGTTGGAAGGTTTTACTTGTATTCCTCCCATCTGGTTTTTCGCCCAATACAACAGGTTATCTGTAAGGTTTAATGTTTGTGTAACACCTTCTTTAAGGCGGGGAATAATTGTTTTTAATTCTGCCTCTGATACATAGTTCATGTCGACCAGATTGAAGATATCCTGAACCTGTCTGATAGGGCCTCTTAGGTCATGCGAAATAATGGAGAAAAGTTTGTCTTTGGTTAAGTTCGATTTTTTCAATTCTTCTGCCTGTTTTCTGATCTCCTCATTTTTCTTATGGACTTCTTCATTTTTAGCGTTAAGCTCCTCGCATTGGGCCATTATCTCTTCGTTTACCGCCAACAATTCTTCACTTTGTTCTGTAATTTCCTCATTCTTCTTATGCACATCTTCACTTATAGCAGATATTTCTTCATTCTGAGCCAGTACCTCATTATTCATAGCCACCAGCTCCACAGTTTTTTCATCAACTTTTCTTTGGAGCTCGATTCTTTGTTTTCTTATCCTTCGGGTGTTTAATACTAATCCTAAATAAAAAAAGAGCACAAATAAAATTACATAAGCCGAATAGGCCCACCATGTTCTATACCAGGGCGGATGGATATGGAAAGAAAAAGAAACAGTTTCACTTA
>JANMRZ010000046.1:0-10363 GCA_031388805.1 Chryseolinea sp. | reverse complement strand
AGGACAAACTCGTAAAAAAGTTATGAATAAATCGGTTTCTTCAAAATTACTCTTAATCCTTGCAGGTGCTGCAGTGAGTGCTTGTGGTTTACTCGGCCTTGGCGGAGGTAAAGGAGGCAATGATCAGGGTGAATTAGTTGGAGTTCCTGGCCGTGAAGGTTGGGTAATGACAATACCCTACGGTATGGTTCCAATTCCTGCTGGAACTTTTCACATGGGGCAAGCTGATGAAGATCCTGCATCAACCCAAATTAACTTTAACAAACAAGTAACGATTGGGTCATTCTTTATGGATGATACAGAGATTACAAATAACGAGTACAGACAATTCACAAACTTCTTCTTAGTTGAGAACGGAAGTATTGAAGGTTTTGAAACAGTAGATGCTGAAACATTCCGTCAAAAGTATTATCCTGATACTACTTCCTGGGTAAAAGATTTTGCCCATCATATGGGAGATCCTATCCAAGATTATTATTACTGGCATCCAGGTTATGATAACTATCCTGTTGTTGGTGTGAACTGGGATGCAGCTGTATTCTTCGGAAAATGGAGAACAGCATACTTAAATGATTTTCGTAAGAGTGTTGGGGATTTTCCAATGCCGGAATTTCGTTTGCCGTCAGAAGCAGAGTGGGAATATTCAGCACGTGGTGGTCGTGACATGGCAAAATATCCATGGGGGAATCCATACATAAGAAATTCAAAAGGATGTATGCTTGCTAACTTCAAACCGGGTCGTGGTAACTTTTACGATGATGGATTTGCGTACACCGCAGAAGTTCAATCGTACTTTCCAAATGATTATGGATTGTATGACATGTCAGGTAATGTTTCTGAATGGTGTTTAGATGATTTTAATCCGGCATCTGTTCCTACCGTTTGGGATTTGAATCCACAATACATCGATGAAAGAACCAATCCTGAAAGCAGCAGGTATAATGCAAAGGTGCCTCCTAAGAAGGTAGTAAGAGGCGGGTCTTGGAAAGACGTTGCTTATTACTTAGAAACAGGAACACGTACCTATGAATTCAAAGACTCAACACGTGCTTACATAGGTTTCCGTTGTGCACTAACACACTTAGGCCGTTCATCGGGTCAGGAATTTTAATAATTGAAAACTCTACTTATCTTTAAATAATATCAAAGGCTAAATTTAAACCATCACGAAAATGAGCAAGAAAAAAGGCGGATTTGTTGAACTTCTCTTCAAAACCATAATGCCAAAGGTATATGGTATTGGTGCAGCAGTTGTAATTGTTGGTGCGTTGTTTAAGATTCTGCATTTCGAAGGTGCCGACCTTATGTTAATGATCGGATTATTAACAGAGGCAGTTATCTTCTTCCTGAGTGCATTCGAACCGCCTCATCAGGAACCAGATTGGTCTAAAGTTTATCCTGAGCTTGGCGAGGAGTATGAAGCTCCCGCGGTAGCTACTCGTCTTTCAAATAAGACAGGTGCATCCATTACACAACAACTTGATGCTTCATTGGAGAAAGCTAAAATTGGTCCTGAACTTTTGGACAGCTTAGGTAAGGGACTTAACAACCTTGCTGAATCTGCTAAGAAGATGAATACATTATCCGATGCGGGTGTAGCAACAACTGAGTACGCAGCCAACGTAAAGAAGGCATCTACTCAACTTCTTGAAATGAATAAATCATACGATGTAGCGATAAAGGCTGTATCCAGTATGTCAGAAGCATCAAAGGATGCTGGCGAATATCACTCACAAGTACAAAAAGTAACAAAGAATTTGGCTGCTTTAAATTCTGTTTATGAAATGGAATTGAAAGATGCTGATAGTCATGTGAAGAACATGAATAAATTCTACGAAAGTCTCACAGGTGCAATGCAAGGATTATCTAAAGTGGGTGACAACACCGCTAAGTTTACGTCAGAACTTGGTAAGCTTTCGGATAATCTTACTGCCCTTAACAAGGTTTACGGCAGCATGCTTACAGCTATGAAAGGTGGCGGACAAGCTTAATACTAGAATTTCATTTTCATCGTTCAATAAAAACTAAAAGAAAAGAATCATGGCAGGTGGAAAAGAAACCCCGCGTCAGAAAATGATCGGCATGATGTACTTGGTGCTTACTGCGCTTCTTGCGCTTCAGGTAAGCAACGCGGTACTCGAAAAATTTGCCATCATTAATGAGACGCTTAGTGGCTTGATTGTAGAAGGAGACAAGGAGAGTGAAAAAATTCTAAGCTCGATTGTTGCAGATGCTGGTGAAAATCAAGCGGCAATTGTTGTCACGGCTAAGCAAAATGCGCAAAAAGTTCGTGAACTAACGAAGTCGACAATTAAGTCAATTGAAGACTTAAAAATGAAGATGATGGAGTTGTCAAACACGAAAAAAGTAGACGATGCCCTCATTAATGATCATAGTTCAAAGGTTGCAACTATGATGATGGATGAAAGAAAGCCGGATGGTAAAGCGTATGAGAAATTGCTGAACGATTATGTTAAGCAATTAAATGATTTATCAGGCATTCAACCACCTCTTCCTAAAATTGCTAAAGCACCAAAAGACATTCCGTTTTTCGCCTCTGATAAGGATCATGTTCGTAAAAGCTTCATTGAATTTACGTTTGAGAATACGCCAGTTATCGCGGCCTTAGCTTCAGTAACTCAACATGAAACGGAGGTTTTGGAGTATGAATCACGAGTACTTACTAAGTTAGCTGACGATGCAGGAGCCCAAACCATTAAGTTGGATAAATTTATCCCGATGGTAAGAGCTAAATCTTCTACCGTTGCAGCGGGTGCTAAATATGAAGCAGAAATGTTTTTAACAGGTTCGTCATCTGCACTCTCATCAGAATTTTTTAAGGATGGTGCCAAATTGCCAATCGTAGAAGACAAGAGTGGTGTGAAGATGGGTAAAGTAGAATTTACTGCTCAGGGTGGTGGATACGATGCTTTGGGTATTGCAAAGAAATCCTTCAAGGCAAAGATTACGGTTAAGGGTCAAGACTTTGAAGACTTGATTGAGTATTATGTTGCTCAACCAATCATCAGAGTGACAACAGGTAATGCACCTACATTGTATATGAATTGTGGTAACACGGTTAACATAGAAGTGCCTGCTCTAGGACCAAACTATAATCCTTCGTTTTCAGCAGCAAGTGCTGAAATTATAAAAGGCGCTAAGGCTGGTATGGTGACCATCATTCCAAAGCAAAGAAAGATTTCAGTTTCTGTAAGTAATGCGGGTACTAAATTAGGTGATCAGGCTTTTGATGTTAAGAACATCCCTGAGCCTAAATACATCGCTTATATCGGTACAACTCCTGTTGATTTAAGAACAGGTATTAAAGCAAATCAGTTGGGTAATTTAACAATCAAAGCAGTTCCAGAAGAAAACTTCAAGCAAGAAGTTCCAAAGGATGCGAGATACAGAATTAAGAAAGCAGACATCGCTCTTGGAAGAGGAACCGCTAGCGTCCAAAGCTTAAGAGGAACAAATGAAAATCCTGACCTAAGAGGTTGGATTGGACAAGCCAGACCAGGCGATAAGATTGTGGTTGAAATAAAGGAGGTTTCTAGAAGAAACTTTAAGGACGAGGAAGAGAAGGTGGACATTAAAGGTTCAAGTGGAATCATATTTATTCAGATAAACTAGACTATGAAAAAGTCATTTTTAGCAGTAACGTTAATTATTTTTTCCGCCTCTGCGTTCGCGCAGGAGGTTCAGGATTTGGAAGTGCAATACAATCCAAATTCACTTAACCCAATTGCTTTATATGAGCAACATTATAAGGTTAGGGTATGGAGAAACATCGATCTTCGCGAAAAGCAGAACAAAGGTTTCTTTGCTAAAAATGGCGAGATAAGTAAACTTATTATTGACGCTGTCAGATCAGGCGAGTTGACGGATGTTTATAAGAGTGATTCACTGATCTCTAAAATGTCTAAGGAGGATTTTTTAAGTGCCTTGGTACAAGAACAAGCTCAAACTTATCCTACTTGGGATCCTGCTGCAGACTATATCACAGACGATATCATTGCCTATAATGGTAAAAACTATCGTGCGCTTCAGGATAACCGTGGAGCGACACCTGGAGCTGACGAGGAAAACTGGACAGTTACTACCTCCGGAAGCGGAATTGAATATCTAATAGCAGATATAAGCACTGCCCACTTGATGGAGGATATCATTTTCGACAAGCGCAGATCAAGATTGTACTATGATATCCAAGGTATTGAGCTTATCATCCCTGGAGCAAAAACAGCCACTACGTTGGATATTTCATTGGGATGGTTTAAGTATAAGGATTTAGAGAAATTATTCCGTAATAATATTCAGAAGGCTGTTTGGTTTAATCGCCAAAACACCGCTCAGAATAAAAATTTCGGAGATGCTTTCCTTCTTCGCCTATTCCATGGAAGTATTTACAAAGTTCAAAACCCTGATGACGAAACTCTTGACGACACATACAGAGGTAATGGCCGTCCTTACCAAGAAGGTGTTTGGGCACGAGAATGGACAGAGATGATGTTGATGGAAAAAGAACACAACCTGTGGGAATTCTAAAATTAAAAATATTCTAAAAGGAGGCCGCAAGCCTCCTTTTTTATTCTATTCCTTTTAGACTTAATGCTTTTTTTCTACCTATTAATTTTTCAAGTTCTTCTATTGATGCTTCTTTAATTTTTTTAACGGACTTGAATTCTTTTAATAGTTTCTCTGCTGTCTTCTTTCCGATTCCCTCTAAGTCGTCCAGTTCTGTTGTTATTTGCCCTTTACTTCTTTTTTGTCTATGAAACGTAATAGCGAATCGATGGGCCTCGTCTCTTATTTGTTGAAGTAGGAGTAGGCCTGGGGATTTTTTATTGATGTGTAACGGTAATGGATCCTCGGGGTAATATATCTCCTCCAATCTTTTAGCAATGCCAGCAATGGGTATCTGACCATAGATGTTTAATTCTTTGAGTGCTTCGCAAGCACTGCTGAGTTGCCCTTTCCCTCCATCTACTATAATCAAGTCGGGAAGGATTCCCGCTTCTTCTAAAATTCTTTTATACCTCCGGCCAACAATTTCTTTCATGGATGCAAAATCGTTAGGACCCTCAACTGTTTTGATATTGAAGTGCCGGTACCCTTTTCTGTCTGATTTGCCATCCACAAATCGAACCATAGATGCCACTGGTATAGTGCCTTGTAAATTGGAGTTATCAAAACATTCAATGATGGAAGGGAGTGTCGGTAACTGCATATCCTTTTGCAATATGAGTAACGTCTCCTTTTGTTTTGATTTCTTTCCTTCACGGAAAAGCTCTCTTTCTTTCCTTAGCTCAAGCGCGTTTTTAATTGAAAGAGCGACAAGTTTTTTCTTGTCGCCAATTTGAGGAATGGTGTTCTCTATTCCATCTTCAAGTGTTGTAATAGGAATGTTGCTGAAGATAATTTTGTGATTACTCTTTACCTGATCACGTAGTTCTTGAACAGCAAGACTTAACAACTCATCATCCGGCTCATCTAATTTCTTCTTTACTTCTACAGTCTTTGAGAATATGATGGATCCTTCTTTTATCTGAAGGTAGTTAACATAAGCGTATTCTGGTAAACTGGTAATTGTGAAGACATCAATATTCGTGAGGTCACGATTAACAACCAGCGACTTCGCTTGAAAATGATCGAGCGTTTCTAATTTTATTTTGAAACGTTGTGCCTTTTCGAATTCCATATTCTCAGCGGCAAGTTTCATTTGCGTTGAGAAATATTGAACAACGACGTTGATATTACCTTTTAGGATGTTTCTCGCTTGTGTGATTTCATCCAGATATGATTTTTCATCCTGAAGTCCTTCACATGGACCTTTGCAATTTCCGAGATGGTACTCAAGGCAGACTTTGAATTTTTTCTGTTGAATATTATTTTCGTTCAATAGCAGACTGCACGTTCGTATAGAATAAAGTTTTCGTGCAAGTTCCAATACATTCTTCATAGCCGCTACACTGGAGTATGGACCAAAATATTCTCCCTGCTTTGGTATGTATTTTCGTGTGTAGATAATTCTTGGAAAAGGCTCTTTCAGTATGCAGATATAAGGAAACGTCTTATCATCTTTTAATAAGATGTTATACTTGGGTTGGTTTTGTTTGATGAAATTATTTTCAAGAAGCAATGCATCAAACTCTGTGTTGGCAACCGTGAACTCGATGCGTTTTATTTCAGAGACAAGCTTTAATGTTTTACGGTTAACTCCCGTGTTCTTGTTGAAATAACTGGTAACTCTTTTCTTAATATTCTTCGCCTTGCCAACATAGATCAACTCATCGATATCATTGTAATATCGATAAATTCCAGGTGAATCGGGCAAGCGTTGAACGACCTCTTTGAGCAGGTCATGCATAAAATCTATGTTGAGTTAGTTGGGATTCCAATCCTGTGTATCTGTAACTCCGGTTGAATCAGCTTGCACTTCGTAGCTGGAACAATCCAGTTTGATATCTAAGTTCGAGGGCTGTTTGAATCTTCCTTTCTTGTACTCTATCGTTGGGTCAGCATAAACTTTTCGCATATACTTATCCCAAATAGGCCGTGCTGTTTTTGATCCTTGTCCTAAGTCCCATTGCTTATAGTGTATGCTGCGTTCATCACCGCCTACCCACGCACCTGAAACTAAATTGTGTGTGATACCCATATACCAGCCATCGGAAGCATTGTTCGTTGTTCCGGTTTTTCCACCAAGATCGTTGTCCACTTTAAGTTCATAGCTCAACCCACGGGATGTTCCTCCTTCTTCTTGTACACCGCCCATTAACATGTATACCATCTTGTATGCTGTTTGCTCACTAATTGCTTGTCGTGTTTTTGGAACAAAATTCTCAATTACATTTCCGTTCTTATCTTCAATGCGCGTAATGTAGTATGGTTGTGTGTGTATCCCTTCATTAACAAACGTACTGTATGCCCCAACAATTTCGTAGAGCGACACATCACTTACACCCAAGCATAGTGAAGGCACGGCATCGAGCGGGCTTGTGATACCCACGCGTCTTGCAAAGCCTACTACATTTTCTGCGCCTACGCGCTGAAGTACCTGAGCCGTAATGGAATTCTTTGATTGTGCCATTGACTGTCGCAGGGTTAACCAAACACCAGTACCTCTGTCGCCTTCAGCATTTGGTGGGCTCCATGTTCCACCGGGCACATCAAAAGTTGGTGAAACATCTTGAAACTTTTGACACGGACTATATTCTGATTCCATCGCAGTTCCATAAACAAATGGTTTGAATGCTGAACCAGGCTGGCGTGTACCTTGACGAACATGATCGTATTTAAAATATTTATGATTGATTCCGCCTACCCATGCTTTAATCGCACCTGTCTTTGCGTCCATCGACATAAAACCGGCCTGAAGAAACCGCTTATAATAGTTGAGTGAGTCCATTGAACTGAACAATGTATCACGATCACCCTTCCATGAAAATACAGTCATTGGCTTTTTAAGGTTGAGCATGATCTTAACAGAGTCATCTCCCTCTCCATATTTTCTTACGAGATTACGGTATGCATCTGTCTGTTTAATTCGTGATTGGAGAAACCCTTTTATCTCGTTTCGATTATCATCGATCCAGGGGTTTCCAACTTTCCAGTGCGCGTCAAATGTTTTTTGTTGAGGCAACATGCTTTCTTCCATAGCTTCTTCAGCATAACGTTGCATGCGACTGTCCAATGTTGTGTAAATCTTAAGTCCAGATTCCCAGAGATCATAACCATGTTCTTTACACCATACCATTAAGTCATTTTGCAATTCTCTTCTGAAATAGGTAGCAAGTCCTTTGTTTTGGTTTTGCACTTGAAAACTTAATGTGATAGGCAACACTTTAATCGAATCATACTCTGCTCGTGATATGTATTGATGCTTCAATAATTTATTCAATACTTCATTTCGTTTTGTAAGTGCATTATCAGGATGACGTTGCGGATTGTAAAAGGATGGATTTTGAAGCATACCTACCAACACTGCTGATTGGAGAACATTCAAACTATCAGTTGATGTATCGAAATATGTTTCCGCTGCTACTTTTATTCCATATGCGTTGCTACTGAACTCAGTTGTGTTCAAATACATGGCAATAATTTCTTCCTTCGTAAAATTTCGCTCAAGGGTAACGGAAATAATCCACTCTTTTGTTTTCTGAATAACACGCGCAGGCAAACTTCCTAACTTGGCGATCGGTCCATCCAGACTGAATTCTTGATTTTTTGTAAAAAGGTTTTTTGCCAATTGTTGAGTAATAGTACTACCACCGCCTTCCGGATTTAATTTCACAATTCCCCATAGTACGCGCACATATGCCCAGAAGTCCATACCAGAGTGATCATAGAAACGATGATCTTCCGAAAGTATTAAAGTATTGACAAGATGAGGTGAAAGATGCTCATAAGTAACCTGGCTTCTATTGAATCGGAAGTAGCGACCAAGAGAAACACCATCAGCCGAAATGAGTTCAGAGGATAAATCGTTTTCCGGATTTTCAATTGTTTTTAAACTGGGCATTCCGCCAAACAATCCAAAGAGATCGATCTTAACTGAATATACATAGAGGGGGAAGCCAAGGACAAGGGCAAGGAATACGATCCAAATGCCTTTTATGATTTTCTTAAACCAAGGTGTTTGGAGTGAAAAGAGATTACTGATTTTCTGTTGGATAGTTTTTTTCAAAGAATTGGATGTACTCATCGAGACCTTTAGTTCTATAAAATATATCGAAATTGTCCTTGGTAATTACAAAACTATTGAATTTATGGTTTCGAAGTTCGATAAACGTTGGAAGCTTTTGGTTGAACGTCTGTACATACTCCAAAGCGTAACTTATTCTGGGCAGATCAGCTACAAAAGTAAGAGCATACTCATCGTTTAAAACTAAATTACTCGTTTTAAGTTTCAAGTCATTGAAGTCTGCCTTGTTAAACTTTTCAAGTGCGGCAGACACAATGTCGCTGAGGTTTTCACTTTTCTTGTAGACAATTACAAAGTAGTGAGGCTCTTCGAGAGACCGAATGTATTGAATTCCCTTTTTCTTCTCTTCGCTGCTGACCAGGTTGCGCGACACGTCTAACAATTTTTTAGCATAGGTAGACACTTCTCCTTCTGGATATTTCTTGATAAACTGATCCAAAGCCAGTTGATAATGATCGATGTCTTGTGTTTTACCAATGATAAGAATGGACAGAAGCTTCATGTTAGGTGTGAAAACCGTTTCACCCAACCCCATCGCTTCATTTAATTTTTCTTCACACGCTTTGACATCGCCTTCCAGGAAAAATGCATACGCCACTTTGTAAATCTCTTTTTGCTTTTCAAGTGCGAGACCTGACTCTTCGAGGTAGTTGGGGTTTACTAATATTTTGGCATAGGTAGATTCAGGATATTTTTCTTTTAGTAGTTCAGCATATTCATTTGCTTTTGCAGGATCGCTGTCTTTGAAAATCAAATAGAGTTTGTAAAGCACTTCTGGCTCATATTCTGTTTTAGGAAAACGGTTCAGTAGCTTAATAAAAGACGAAACAGCATTATTCGTTTCAATTAATTTGAAATAGTAAATATCGCCCAAGGCGAAATAAGCGTCTTCGATTTTCTTGAGTGATTCCATTTTTGCTTTATCGCTGTATGGAATTTCTAAAATGATCCGATCGTATTCAGCCTTTGCCGGATCAGCAGCAGCTGTTGCTACTGTTTTTTCCGGATTATCGGTAGGGGAGTTCGCAAGAGCAGTGTTATTTCGAACAACAGTGCTGGTGGATGCAGATCGCAGTGAACGCCTCCAATTATCTTCGAGTGGAACAGATCCCCATATTCGAGCGAACTCGGTTTGGCCAAGCGACATCGCAGACGGATTTCCAAAATACCAATCTACAGTTTCTTCGGTTGCACCATCCTGTTCATCAGAAGCAAATACAGAATTGTTTGTTGGTTCAATATCTACGCGATTAAATAGTTTCTTTTTTGTCTTTTTAACTTTGCTATCTGCTATTTTTTTTCTGGCGGCAAAAGCCGAATCAATCTGATTGCGTAGCGATGCCGTATCCAGTTTCGCCATGGCCAATAAACTATCTTGCCACTGAATAGTCTTTAAATGTTTTACAAATTCATTTAGTACTTCTTGCCTCGCTTTGATAGCAGCATAGCCTTCGAAATCTTTTGGCAACGATATAATTGCACTATCATAATAGGCCTGTGATAGTTCATAATTTTTAAGCGTGTCATAATAAATCTGACCCAGACGAAGGTAAGCTTCGCCATCAATGAGTTTATTGCTACCCTCGCGAACAGAGGTATTTAAAAAGCCAATCGCATCCTGGATGTTTTTTTGTTTGAGTTCAAACATGCCCATCTCAT
>JANMRZ010000007.1:0-2810 GCA_031388805.1 Chryseolinea sp. | reverse complement strand
TGTCACAGAATCTAACTGGTCGAGTTTTCGAGCAGCGACTTTCCACAAAGACATCGGACATGTTTTCCGAGCATCTTTCGTGTTTTCGCCATTAAAAATATCTTCGGTGCCAGCATCGTTGAAAGACTGTATCATGCGTATATGATAGCACGGATAACATGCTAAATCAAGCGATTTTCAAACCCCGTATTTATAGGGAACTGCCAAACAGTTGCATTAGCGTTGGGTTGCCACGAGAACTAGCCCACGAAACGGGGAATATTTTCGAGCGGAAAATGCCACGAAACGGAACGTGGCAAACCGTCGATTGCACCCTGTGTTCGGTGGCTTTACAAACTTCAGAGCTTTGTTTATGAAAGTTGCGTAAAGACTTCAGGTTTCTGCTCGGCGATACGCAATAAGGCCGCAGCAGGGCCGCTTGGTTTGCGCCGTCCTTGTTCCCAATCTTGAACTGTTCGTAAGCTCACGCCCATTAAACCCGCAAAAGCTGATTGAGATAAATTCAAGTTTGCACGGATAACCTGTGGTGGGGCAGGCTCTTTTAAAGTGTGGGTGCGCAAAGCTTTCTCACCAGCTTTGTGGGCTTTTACTTCACGCAACCCTTCGAGAATTTCCTGACCAATATCCCGTTTAGACATTTTCGATTTCCTTTGCAATTTGACGCAGAATATGCGCAGAAATATTTTCTACTTCATTCTTACTGTATATCGTCAATAGCCAGATTTCATCATCTTTTCGTTTGAAGTAGTAAATCACCCGCACGCCGCCGCTTTTACCCTTTCCTGCCATTGCCCAGCGAACTTTTCTAACCCCGCCTGTGCCCGGAACAACCTTGCCCGATTCTGGATATTGGAGCAGAAAACTCTGTAGGCCCAAATATTCATCATCAGACAAATAATCATAAACGTACTTCGTGAAAGCAGTGGCTTCAATGAATTCCATCAAATAATTATACGGCTATGCCGTATGAAATACAAGCCTTATGATTTCTAAATAATGTCCCAATCAGTCAAACGCGGTTTTTCATTTATTTCGCGTCCTGTTTTAATAGCTTGTTTTGCCGCACGACGATAAACCCGATGGGCATGAGATTTCATCCATTTCAAAGTTTTAGGGAACTGGAAGGAATTAGGTATCCAAAGCGATGGTCATCGGAGAAATTTCAACAAACCATTTTTCAAGGGTCGGAAGGCGCTTCATCTTAGCTTCCAAGCCAGTCATTGCAGCTTGCGATAAGCGGACACCGGTTTTATAGGTGGTCGTGATAATGCTGACAACGGGGTGTTTCTCGCGCCAGGTCATGCTGTGTGCAAACTTTATAACGGTATCTAACTCGTCCAAGAGGGTGCCATTCCAATGTTGCTCTAAAGCACCCCAACAATGTTCGATCGGATTGTATTTGCTATGATAAGGCGGATAGTAGGCCAATTGCACTGTGATTTGCTGCGCAGCGACAAAGTCGATCAGACGTTTGATGAATTGTGTTCGTCTACTATGATTCTCCGGTCCGTTGTCCATGTTTAAGACCAGCGTATTCACCAATGGAAAACGTGGGCGCAGGGTTTGCCATAAATTTTCCAATTGGTCAACGATAAAGTCGCTGGTGATCTTGGATGTGCCCAAAGATAGAAATAGGTCGCCATATTTGGGCAGCAAGAACCCAAAAGGTGTCACCGTGGCATCTGGTCTGAAATCATGATCGGCTGCCGCGACCGGAACTCGGTTGTAGCCATCACGGGAAAACTCACCGATTTTGACAATCGCTTTTGCATCCAGCGAGATGCGCAATGTATCAGTGCGTGCATCGGCATCTATGTTCACCCGATGCACTTCTCTAAAAATTGCATCCGTTTCAGAAACTTTTTTTGGGTTTTCGTTTGGCTACTTTACGTAAATGGTATCCAAATTCATTCAATTTCGTACTCACTGTTCGGCGATTGGGTACATCCGCTTCGGTGTACCCCTTTTGTTCAATCAATTGACTGCGCACTTCCTCCGCACTCAACCGAGTATAGAGCCGTTCGCTCTTGAAGCTTGGGTCAATCTGGCTCTGTGGGCCCACAATTTCCCGAATATCTTGTTCCAATTTCGGCCAGTGTTGTTCGGCACGTTTCCGACCTCGAGCCGAGAAGTTGTCCACACATATAAAGCCACTCTCCAATTCATGTTGTCCTTTACGTATCGTCACGCGATTCCAATTCAGTTCTTTTTCCGCACGCTGCGCACCGCCACCACCAAGCATTTTCACTGTGCGAGCCATAAACAGCCTACGCATTGCGCCTGTCAAACTCTCGGCCGTTTCTCTCAAAACTATCTTCAGCGATTCATCTAGTTCCATTTTCATCCTTCCTTCACCTATCATCAGAAGGATAACCTATTTCCTTGGATATTTTATAAATTCCGGTTCCCTTATCTAATCTTTGGAACGATTTCTTGATCAAAATAATCGTATAGACTTTGAGTAGTATTGCTACCATTTGCAAGCTGAAAAGTTCGCATGATATGCTTAATCACATCCGAATTGACTCTATTATGCATCGGGTCATCTGGATTAAACCGTTTTGTTTTCAAGATATGGTTACGCGTCCATACATAATATGCAAAGGTCTCGGCAAAGTATTCGCCTTTTGGCTCAACTCTGGATCTGTCTATTGCATAGTCGGAGGGCGCATGAGAAAGAACGGGGTCTTGGTTATTCTTGAATGGTTCATAAAAATAATCCCATAATTTATTGCCAGCACTCAGCCCAACCACATTGTGCGCCCTATGACCGAATTCATGGACAGCTACATAAGGTCGCTCAAGATATT
>JANMRZ010000122.1:0-6536 GCA_031388805.1 Chryseolinea sp. | reverse complement strand
GCGAGTCGCATTTCGATGAGGTCGAATTGCCGACGACGAAGAGCTCGGTGCACCCCGACGCCGTGCCGTTCGACGTTACGGCAAGTTATCCAGCGTCCCGCGTACGCATCACTCTTATCCCAGCCGGAATGCGCCAAGTTGCTTGGCATACCGTCCCAGAACCAAACCTTACAGTCAGACTGGATGGTTCAGTGGAATACGAGACTAGCGACGGTGAGGTGCGCCACGTTCAGGCAGGTAGTTTCGTGTTAGTGGAGGACACCCACGGCAAGGGCCATCTGTCACGTCATTCCGCACTCGCGCAAACCGTCATCTGGATCTCACTACCGAAAGGCCTCGCGTTGCCGTCTGCATAGTTCGTATAGGGCAGCCTTGTTGTCGCTGGGCAGACAGCCCTGAATTGCGGCTGCCTTCTTCGAGTTGGATCCGAAAGCCGACATTCCGGATTCCACAAATTTCCTGTTATCCGAACTCGCTTACCCGCTCACCAAAATTTGACCTCCGTACAACTCGGAATTTGTCCAATGCGATGTCCTTAACTAGCGCCGCAAGTTCGCGGTCAGGTCACCTGTTAAAGTTTCTTACAGCCCAAGCCCCCTACCTCGCCCAAGATCAAGGCCATGACTGAACGCCAGTTCGCGGCCTAGCGAACGCCCACTTGCTACATCGATACCTAGCTCGCGCTTGCGATTGGCAAGGAGCGATTCAAGCTGGGGGTCGCGTTCGAGACTCTTGGCCATGTTGGCCATTGAACTTCGCGCCGTTTTGTAGCTGCTCATGTCACCGCGCTGGTAGCTTCGCTGGCTCGATTCTTCGAGCTGCTGCCACCGGTTGATAAAGCTGTTCGCGCGCCGGGGTCCGGTCTCGCGCAACTCCTGCTCCTGTTTCATGGCGAGGATCGCGCGGCGAACATTGCCGCCTGCTGCCTCATGCGCCAGCGGCGGGTCTGCGACATAGGCACGCTCGACATCGCGTGAGTAGTTGTCGCCGAACGTGTTTAGCTCCTTGCGCGCTTCGCCCAGCTCCTTGCCCATGGGAGCATAGCGGCCCTGCTCGACGAGTTGATCGAGCGTTGTGCCGTCCTCCTGCGCGCGCATCAAATTGCTGACCGCACGGGCGTGACGACGGAACGCGGACTGGGCTCGCACCTGACGGTCGACCTCGGGCACGGGCGCATTTGATGGCCGCAGCCCGTCGAACATGCCGCGCACTTTCTCTGGTACCTTGCGAACGATCTCGGCGACGCGCTCGCTAAATGTCAGGCCACGCCGTTCGGCAAATCGCCGCTCGATGCCTTCGTACCGGCTGTAATCCGAAGCCATATCCTTGCTTCGCTCACGAGACAGAGTTCGGGCAAGTTTACCATCATCCGCAAAGTCGTCGCGGCCGTAATGGACCGACACGGACTCGCGGTGGCGAGACAGCGCAACATAGGCGGCATGGCTGTCCATGCTGGGTGTTGCGAGCACATGGGCGCGGTCCACGGTTACACCTTGCGACTTGTGGATGGTCGCGGCGTAACCGTGGTCGATATGCGCATAGCTCTTGGTGTCGAACGCAACACTCCGACCATCATCAAGCAACACGGCCATGCTTTGCCGGTTGACCGATTGCAGCGTGCCAAGGGTGCCATTCTTGACGCCAAGCTCGCGCTCATTGCGCAAAAACATCACCCGGTCGCCCGCAGCGAAGCTGCGCTCGCCGCGTTCGACCTGCATCGCAACATCCGAACCAAGTTCGCCACTGGCGCGCAGCCTTTCACGCGCGCCCAGATTGAGTTCCCGCACCTCGTCATTCGTATGGGTCAGGATGATGCGGCTATCGTCCGGCTTGGCGATGCGCTCGCGATCCCAGCTGTCGATCAGTTCGCTGCGCGCTGCTCCGCGCGTATCCGCAGGGTTTAGCATGTCATGCTCGCGATAGGCGTCAAGCGCTTCTGCGGTCCTGCCTGTCGCCAGATGCCGCGTTTCATCGCGCTGCCAGTCGGTTTGCTGCCGCCTGATGTCGGTAATCTCGACGCTGCCGATCCGCTTTGCAATCGAGCGGAACGCCGCGCCTGCTTCGATGGCCTGTAACTGCTGTGGGTCACCGACCAGTATCACTTTTGCGCCTGCATCGCGGGCATGGGACAGGACGCGCTCCATCTGGCGTGTCCCGACCATTCCCGCTTCGTCGATCACCAGCACGTCGCGCGAAGTCAGAAGGTCGCGGCCCTGCTCCCAGCCATGCTCCATGCTCGCAATGGTGCGCGACGCAATTGACGAGCCTGCCTCAAGATTTTCCGCCGCGATGCCCGAGAGTGCTGTGCCGCGAACCTCGTAACCTGCTGCTTCCCAAGCCTTGCGCGCAACGCCCAGCATCGTGCTCTTTCCGGTCCCGGCATAGCCGATAACCAATGCAATATCCGATCCATTCGTTATATGCGCAATTGCGTCCTGTTGCTCGTTACTGAGCAGCAGGCCACGTGTCCCGGGGACGATTTGCGACCCGATCTCCGGGACACTATGGTCTTGGCGCATCGCAAGGCGTTCGCATGTTTGCTCGAGCCGTGCCTCGACCTCGATCATGCCGCGCGACGTGAAGCGCTCGTCGCCTTTTCCGTCGCGGCCAAGTGCAACAAGGTCGGGCGATGCCTGCACCGCGCTCAAGGCATGATCGAACTGTTCCTTGTCCGCACTATGGCGATGAACAAACATCGCAAGGTCACGTCTCGTAAAGGTGGCCTGTTGGTGCGTGATCGCATCGAGCGCGATATTCGGATTGGCGATGATCGTATCGCCATTGCGCCGTGCGATATCGGCATGTTCGGATATGCGCTCGGCCTCAAGCCCGTGTCCTGCCATGCGCGATGCGGCGGGACCGATCTTGTTCTGCGGCTCGAGTCCGATGCCCTGCGCTTCCAGACTGCGGTGATCGATCCGCGCATCGATGTCCAACTCGGTAAGGCGCTCGTTGACATGGGTCTCCCAAGCCTCGCGCCAGCCTTGCACAAGTTCAGTCCGGTTCCACTCGCGGACCTTCGCACCAAAGCCCTCTTCGCCTACCTCCCGCATTGTGAGCATCACATGCGCGTGCGGCTTGGCGAGACCATCCGCGCCGATATCCCAATGGACATTGAGATCGGCGATCATGCCGCGTGTAGTAAACTCCGCTTGCACAAAGTCGCGGGCAAGCTCGATGCCCTGTTGCTTGTCCATTTCACGCGGAATGGCGAACTCGATTTCGCGCGACAGTTGCGCGTCCTTGCGTAGTTCGGTGGCTTCGATCTCATTCCATAGTGTCGAGCGATCACCCAGCCGCTCCGGCGCACCGTCGGGCAGCATTACTTCGGAATGAACGACTCCTGCCTTGTTGGTGAAGTCGTGCGAGCGGTCCAGCCGCTGATCGTGCAGCCGCGAGGCTGAGCGGTAAGCCGCAGATGCCACTGCGCTCGATCCGCTGGCGCGGGAGATGACTTTGGCCGAGAAGTGATAGATCGCCATGACGGCAATCCATCTACGCCATCAAAGCAACGTCGGCACGACGTATAAGCGCGCCCTCACCTGATAAAATCCTGTTCGGGACCGGGGCATCCCAGCCCGTTCCGGCAACAATGCAGCAATCGCCAAACGCCTGCATTATGATCCTTACATCACCCCATGATGGAGACTAACATGCGCAAACCCCGTGATTTTGACGCTGAACTCAAAGCGCTCACCGACAAGGCAGCCATGCTCAAGGCCCGGAAGGTGCAACAGCTTGGCGAGATGGTCATCGCCACCGGTGCCGATAGCGTCGATCCCGAAACGCTGGCCGGTGCCTTGCTCGACTGTGTTGAGACCAAAGACATATCCAAACGCGAGAAATGGCGAGCACGTGGTGCCGGGTTTTTTCGTGAAGGGTCACGCGGCACGGGCAATCGACCTCACAGCAACGCAACGGGCGATCCGGCAAAACAGGACGGCGGTGCTGCGGGTTGAGGCCAGCAAGCGGCGTACCGATAAAAGGGACTGGGTCATGCAGCGCAGAGAGCGGACGCGCCACCTGATCGAGCTAGGCGGCTTGGTTCAAAAGGCAGGGCTGGTCGAGCTGACCGACGATGATCGCGCAACACTTTACGGCGCGTTCCTTACCGTTGCTGTCAAACTGCGTAGCGAAGATCGTGAACAGGCGCTGGCTGTATGGAAGCACAACGGAAAACGAGCATTTGAAACTGAGTGTGAAACGTGAAGGCGGCGGCGTGAACCACCGCCTTGTAAGTTAGCCGCGCTCTTCGTCGCTCGGCTTGCCGTTCGCCTTTGCGAGAATGGCGAAACCGTCGGCGAGCAAGTCCACCGTGTAACGGGTCTGACCTTCGGCTTCGTAGTTCGACTGCCGAACGCGACCTGTCACGCGGACAAGATCGCCGGTGTCGGCCTTGGCGAGGCGGTCGCGGATTTTGCCGAAAAGCGTGATGCGGTTCCAGTGCGGGTCGGTCTTCCATTCGTCGCCGTCGCGGCGGTTGTAGTTGGCGGCAACGGAAAGGTGCGTGACATCGTTGGCCCGGTCGATCTTGCCGATCCGTCCGATGATGTGAAATTCGGCGATGTTTTGCATGGTGCTTCTCCTGAACGTGTCAGGCGAAATGTCCTGACGGACATCGAAGGGCCGCGCGCTGACCGCGCGCAAGCCAAAAAACGGAGGCTCCATTCATGGAAACCGTAGGCGCAAAGCGCCGGTTTTTTGCTTGCGGGCACAAGGGCAGCGCTCAGCGGCCAAACGTCCGTCGATCAAGGACATGCCGTGCGCGATCAGAAAGTCGCGATGCGCCAACTTACGATTGCCCAATTTTTCGGTATCTCCTACTGAGGCGATTGTGAATCGCACCGCCCGCCCTTTTTTGCGCCTACTTGTCCTTGTGTGGCTGGCACTTGGCATGAGCATTCCGGTTTCGGCGTGGACGGTTCACAATGCGGCGCATGGCGCGGCACAGGTCAGCGTCAATGCGCACCACCATCATGAAAACGGCGGCGGAATTTCCGTTCACGAGCATGAAGAGGACGAAACCCCGGAAGGCGGGCATGATCATATGCCGAGCATCCTTTTGGGAGCCGTTACTGTTCCCCAAGCCGGGGTGTCGTTGACTGAGCCAACCGTTGTTCGGCAAGTCTTCCCTATTCCGGCATCGCGTGGGGCGGTGAATCACCCCTCCGACGGATTACGACGACCTCCAAAGCTCGGCTGATCGAACCATAAGGATTGCGCTCTTTCGGGCGTAATCAACTGTTCGTTCGTCCGGAGTCTATCATGATATCGCTTCCACTTGCGCGCCGTCCGCGCCCTTTCATCCTATTGCTGCTGGCATGCACTGCGCTGCCGGTCCAAATTGCTCATGCGGGACAAGCTACCCCAGCCGAGCCGCTGCAAATGCCAGAGCCGCCAAAAAGTCCCTGGCTCTCGTTGAATGAGGCGATCCAGAGAGCAATCGCCGCATCGCCGCAGGGCGAGGCAGCCGCTGCGCGCGAGGCAGCACTCGCCGCCAGCCGGTCGGCTGCCGACACAAAGCCCGCGCCATCAATTGATGTGATGGCAGAAAATTTCGGCATCGGGGGTTCCGACCTCAACAGGCAAATTCAGGTCACTGGCACTTACAACCAGCGCATCGAGCGCGGCGGCAAGCGCGAAGCACGGGTTGGCGTTGCAAATGCGGAAATCGGGATCGCTCAAGCCGAAGCGCTTATCAAGCGGCTGGAGATCGCCGAAACTGTCCAACGGCTCTATGTCGAGGTCCAAGCTACCGAGGCCATGATCCTGATCGCCCGCGAACGCGTTTCGATTGCCGAGCAATTGTCTCGCGAGGTCGGGCGGCGCGTGAACGAAGCGCGCGACCCGTTATTTGCTGGCACCCGCACGCGAACACAGCTCGCCGAAGCCAAGGTCGATCTGGAACTGGCCGAACACGCGCGCGATGCGGCGCTGACGCGGCTGGTTTCGCTTTGGAGTGGTTCGCCAAAAGGCATCATAGTTTCACCCGATGCGTTCCTGAATGTCAGGGAAGCAGAAATTATCGGTGAGCCGTCACCGGTAGATCTTGCCGTATTCGACGCACGACGGCGCGAGGCAGAGGCAGACGTGGCGCTACAGCGAGCAAACGGACGGACCGATCCGACGATTTCGGGTGGCCCCCGCGTGATAGGCAGCGGCGACGTCGCACTCGTTGCGGGCTTTTCGCTACCGCTTTCGAACAAGGCTCTGAATCGCGCCAAGATCGAACAGGCAGAGGCCGAAGGCCGACAGGTCGAAGCGGACTACGCAGTCGCGCTTTATGAGTGGCGGCAACAGATGATTCTCGCCGCCGAAAAGGTAACCGAGACGGCGCATGAGGTTGAGGCGATCCGCGCCAAAGTCGTTCCCGGTGCCAAACAGACACTGGCCGAGGTTCGCGCTGGCTACAATCGCGGCGGCTTTACTTTCATGGACGTTTCGATGGCGCAAACCGCATTGCACGAGGCGAATGCCCGCATGGTCCGCGCCGCCACCCGCCACCACGAAGCGCGCGTCGAACTCGACCGCCTCAC
>JANMRZ010000200.1:0-71817 GCA_031388805.1 Chryseolinea sp. | reverse complement strand
TAAACTTATTTTCCTGATCATGCGCTGAGGTTCAATCGATTATTTAATAAAGTCCCAAAATTACCCTTTTTGTTGGCAGGGCAAAACGTTAGTGTTTTGTCGAGTAAATTTATTCTTTACATTTGCAGTCCAAAACTCAAGGAATTCATCATTCTTCACTTTTTGGGCCTGTAGCTTAATTGAATAAAGCATCTGACTACGGATCAGAAGACTCGGGGTTTGAATCCCTGCAGGCTCACTGCAATTAGGTAGCTACAACGAGTGGCTACCTTTTTTATTTCCCTACCTTGTACTTAGAGTAACCAAATGGATCAAAAGTTTGATCTGCGTGCAGCTTTTTTTCAAACGTGTGAATAGTCTTGAAATGATGATTTACCTTTGAAACATCCAATCCAACAAAGAAAAGACTGACCAACTCTATTAAATTAATAGAAAATTGGGCGTGTCCTTTAAACGTAAGAATGTTATTATTGCACCCGAATTAAATTTACCACCATGACGAAATACAGAGCCGGAGTATTATTTGGCGAAGAGTTAACCAAACTCTATGACGATGCGAGAGAAAATAAATTCGCGTTGCCTGCCGTAAATGTATCAGGTACAAGTTCCATTAATGCCGTGTTGGAAACAGCACGCAAAGTAAACTCTCCAGTTATAATACAATTCAGTAACGGAGGAGCTCAGTTCTATGCTGGCAAAGGTATGCCAAACGAAAAACTTGAGGCGAACATCTCAGGTGCCATCAGTGGTGCTTTGCATGTTCATACGGTTGCTAAACATTATGGAGTACCGGTTGTATTGCACACCGACCATGCAGCAAAAAAATGGTTGCCATGGATTGATGGTTTGGTAACAGCAGGTGAGGATTATAAAGCAAAGAATGGTGTGCCGCTTTTCAGCTCACACATGCTTGATTTGAGTGAAGAGCCTTTGCACGAGAATATTGAAATATCAGTTGAGTATTTTAAGCGCATCTCCAAGTTGGGTATGAGTTTGGAAATTGAATTGGGAATTACCGGGGGTGAAGAAGATGGTGTTGATAACTCAGGAGTAGAGAATGAAAAATTATATACTCAGCCGGATGACGTATATCAATCGTATCAGGCATTAAGCAAAGTGGGTTCGTTGTTTACAGTGGCAGCGTCTTTTGGAAACGTTCACGGTGTCTATAGCCCCGGTAATGTAGAGTTGCGCCCGGAAATTTTAAGAAACAGTCAGAAGTACATTGCTGCGAAACTTGGTTTGGGTGATGACAAGAAGCCAGTGTACTTTGTGTTCCATGGCGGAAGTGGTTCAGCTAAATCACAAATTACAGAAACATTGAATTATGGTGTTATCAAAATGAACATTGATACCGATATGCAATGGGCGTTCTGGGAAGGTGTTCTCGGATTCTACAAAAAGAATGAGGCTTACTTACAAGCACAGCTGGGTAATCCTGAAGGAAAAGATAAGCCGAATAAAAAATTCTATGATAACCGTAACTGGATGCGCAAAGGTGAAGAGAATTTTGTGAAACGTTTGGAAGAAGGATTCACCGATTTGAATTGCATTGGAAGAAATGCGTAATCCCTGTTGAGTTAAGGATTCAATCAAATATTAAAGCGGTCTCCACTTCGAAAGAATGGAGACCGCTTTTTATTTATGGTCGATCATTAGCGTGTCTTATACATAACTAACATCCACTATTCTTTGAGCGAGTTAAAAAATAACCACCGTTCAAAGGGTGGTTATTTTCATGATCAAAAAGATAGTACAGTTTAATTCTGACGTATAATTAATTCTGATGCTTTGACGTGGCCATCCTTTACTACTGTTTCATTGTAATTTGTTTTATTCACAACAATAGGTTCGAGAAATATGGCGTCTACAGTAATGCCTCCACTTTGAAATTTTGTTTTACCCTTAGCTTCCCCGCCTTTTGCAAGTTTTAAAGCCAACTCGGCAGCCATATAAGCAAGTGGCTTGATAGGTTTATAAATTGTCATGGTTTGTTTTCCGGAAATAATGTGTCGAACTGCACTCAAATCAGCATCCTGTCCAGTGATCACAATTTTCCGCTCCAGGTCTGGTGGCAAGGCCTGAATAGTACCATCGGCCAGGGCATCGTTGGCAGCAATTATTACTTCTGGCTTTTCTTCGGAGGAATAAAAAAATTCATCCATTTTCATGAGCGCTCCGATTTCGCCCCAATCATCGAGAATAAAATCGCCCAAAAGTTTGATTTTGCCATTGTTAATATGAGGTTGTAATATTTTTAATTGACCATTTCTGATTTGAACTGCGTTGTTGTCACTAACGGGTCCGTTGAGTAAAACGTATTTTCCTGTTGGAAACCTGTCGAGCATATACTGGGCTTGTTGTTCACCAACTTTAGTATTGTTGTAAGAGAGGTACAAAGCAATGTCACTACTCATAATCAATCTATCGTAAGAAATTACGGGAACATGCGCAGCCTTTGCTATGGCAACGATCTCAGCTGACTTAACTGCATCTACCGCCACTACGATTAGAACCTTAACGCCTTGCTGAATTAATTTTTTACTAATATTGACTTGTTCTGTGGGGTCACCGTTGGCAACCTGCACAATACATTCGCCTCCCAGCTCTTTAACCTTTTCCATTATTAGTTTTTTGTCCAGATACCATCGATCAGAAACATAACTATCAAGCACTAATCCAATTTTTTGAGCCGGCAAGACTAACGTGATACAGCTTAAGAAAATAATAAGTATTGTTTTAATCGTTTTCATAAATTTTGATTTATAGTTTGATTAAAAATTCGCTGGTCGGGATAGGTAGGTACCTTGAATATACCAAATCCCTGTCTGAATCTATGCTGGATTGACAAAAACATTTTCAGAAATCATCATTCTCGAATAAGACAGGGTAATTTGGATTAGTATCCTGAAATTTTAAGGAGAAATTTTAAGGGTATTTGCTGCGAAATTCTATAACACCGCAACTAGTTGCGAAACGTTGAAGGGAATTTTGTGAAACGCTTGCAAGAAGCGTTCATAGATTTGAATTGCAGTGGAAGATGGATGATGACTTGTTGCGTTAACAAGAATTAAGACGAATGCTAAAATGGTCTTTGCTTCGAAAGAATAGAGACCGCTTTTTCTTTTAATACACTCAGGTCGAGTATAGGTACTTCCGTTTCTTTTGCCAGTTCGTCCCACTTACGCATGCGAATGCTGGTTTCAAAAAGCAAATCTTTTTCAAAAGTATCCGCTTCTTCAATGGTCATTACCCCACCTTGAAAGCCTAACGTAATTTTGCTTGCTTCACTCAGACTGTTAAAATATTCAGGATGCTTAAAAGTTAAATATCGTTTTGCCTGAACGTGACTCTCTACCAACTTTGCTACCTTTTCGGGAAATCCCTTGGTGCGTAAATAACCCGCTCCAATCTTTTCATGACTTTTAACCCCCAATCCACTCATGCTATTTTCGGAATGATTCATCACGCAAATGTGTCCGATGTCGTGAAAGAAGGCAGCCAATATCACCTCATCGTCATATCCTTCTTTCATTGCAAGTTGTGCTGATTGCGACATGTGTTCCAGTTGAGACACGGGTTCGCCAATGTAATCGGCATGACCAAATTTTTCGTAGAGAGCAAAAACTTCTTCAACAGTATCGATAGGATGGATATTCATGGTCTTTACAATTTGTAATTCGAAAGTAAGAATGATCGTATTACCACAGCATTAAATTTACTTTTGCCATGTTCGGAAAATTAAAATAAGATTCATCTGCATGCACCTTCCATTCGGCAGGGTGATGATAACTTGCTGTAAATTTACAAACTATGAAGCCAATTGACCTTGTTGTTTTTGATCTGGCCGGCACAACGGTAAAGGATAATAAAGATGTACACCGTGTATTGCAACAAGCACTGGCAGGTTTTGGTGTTTCAATATCCATTGAGGATGCAAATGTAGTAATGGGAATTCCGAAACCAGTTGCTATTCACACGTTATTGAAGCAACGTTATCATGGATCATTGCAGATTACAGAAAATTGGATTGATGAAATTCACCAGGCCTTTGTTGAAAGTATGATTGCTTTTTATAAAAATGATCCAGGGGTTGGGGAAAAGGATGGTGTGAGTGAAACGTTTCGAAAGTTGAAAGAGAATAAACTAAAAGTTGCCGTGGATACAGGTTTTGATCGCCAGATTGTAGATCCGTTATTAGTAAGACTCGGTTGGATGGAGAAGAATTTAATTGATGCAAGCGTAACCAGTGATGAAGTTGCCAAAGGAAGACCTCATCCTGACTTGATTTTTAAAGCTATGAAACTTACAGGAGTCACCGATGTAAGTCGTGTGGCAAAAGTAGGAGACACCGCTTCTGATTTACAGGAAGGTACTGCTGCTGGCTGTGGTTTGGTAATAGGCATAACAACTGGAGCATTTTCGAAGGAAGAGCTTCAAAAAGAGAAACACACTCATCTTATAAAAGACGTTCCATCTCTTCTCGAGATTTTAGGAATAAAATAATATTGCATATCTATTAACGTATTGTTAAATTCATGTTAATAAAATTAACATGATGTGAAACAATACCTATTTTTTTGTTTACTATTACTCAACCCTGTTTTCATTTTTGCCAGAGAAACTGCATGGCACGAAGGTTCTGTTGTGTTAAAAACAAAAGAAGTACTAGTAGGTGAAATTTCAATTGAACCTAATTATGATTTGATTCTTCATCGTGTAAAAGGAAAAGTGGAAGTATATCCGGCACATAAAATTCATTCACTTTATTTTTATGATGAAGAGGCCAACATCAACCGAAAGTTTATTTCATTAAAGGAGGCAGGACTTTTTAATCATCATCAACTATTAGAAATTGTTTTGCGTGGTGAGATAAGCATTTACCGAAAGCAAAAAGCGTGTACAGGAAATTCACCTTCCGATGCAAATGATTTTTGTTACTACACTTATCATCACGAGCAGTTAATTGACTTACTTAAATTCAGAAGTCAGGTTTATCCTCAATTGATTGGGTCATCTGGAAACAGAATATCTATTTTTATTAACAAAAATAAACTCAATCCCAATTCTTCAGCAGATGCAATTAAGATTATCGAGTTTTATAATCGTCTCGAAAAGGACGATCAGCTTTTAGCTAAGCATTAATTGCTTTCCATTGTTTATGCCGAACATGGAAATAAATCATGGAGCAAAAGATCAAAAGCGTTCCGACAACTGAAATGACATAGCCTGAAGAAATAAAAACGCTTAGCCAGCTCAGTTTTCCATGACCTAATTCTTTGAAGAGAATAATACTCACACTTCCAAGGTATCCAAACGAATCAGCGACATACATAATAAATCCTACCGTACCTGTATAACGGAATGCCGCAATCAACCGATCGAAGAAAATACTATTGAAGGGTACATACCCCATATATAAACCGAGTCCGATTAGAATGAACCAAGTGGTGGGTTCAAGAATTTGTTGTTCAAATAAAAATGTACTCACACCAATCATGATCATGCCCAAAGCAATAATGATGTGGTTAATCATCAGAGCGAGTTTGTTATCCTTAATTAGCATCAAACTCCCCATGATAATCAATACTAAAATTGAAACCGGTACTTCTGTGGCAGTATAGATCCCGGGTGAATTTCCGTAGCCTAATATTTTCCATACTTCGGCTGAGTAGTTGTCTCGAAAATCGCGAAAGATGGTGAGCAACATATACGTGATCACAAAGAAAATAATTCCCGGAAGAAAGCTTAAGATAAAAGTTTTGCGTTCAGCTTTATCCATTGGCTGTCGCCTGGTACGAAGTTCTTCATCCAAGAGTGATGGAGGTGGTACTTTATCGAGCAACCAGAGAAAAGTAAGTAGCGGTAGAACAAAAACAAGACAGGCAACAAAGGGCATCCATGTTTCTGAAAAATGCCAATCGCGAACAATGTATCCACCTACTGAGCGACAGAGCCCGGAGGAAAAAATAAAACTGATTGAAAGTGCAGCGCCCAATACTTCTGTCATTCTTCTTCCTTCGAGGTATCCAAACACCATTCCCCACACCATACCCAAGGGCAAACCGTTAGTGAACAGGAAGACTATGTTATATGGAGCAAGAACTAAAGCAAACAATAGCCATGAGACTCCGGCAATTGAAACCATTAATAGAATTCCTAAGGAACGTGAATGGGCCTTTAGTTCGGAGATCACTTTGATGCCGATAAATTTTGAAAGACCATATCCTAACACCTGCGCAATTACTAACCACCCTTTATAGCTTACACCAAGGTAGGCCATGTTATCAAAAGTAGCCACGGCAAATGTTTTTCGAAAAGCGTACACGCAAGTGTATAAACAAAAAGCTGCAATAGAGGCGTAGAGTGTAAACCAAATGGCATGAGCATCACGAAGCCAGCGTGTGATAAAATGTTCAGGAGATTTTAATACCATTTGTGTCAAAAGAATAAGGTTTCCATTTTCCTTCGTGCAAAATGGTTAGCGTTTTAAATCCAATCTGTGAAACTAATGCTGCTGTTTCTGAGAATTGGTTTGTTAAGTCGGATGGATGGTGAGCATCGGAGCTAAGCGTGATCGGAATATTTTTTTTGAGAATATGCTCAAGCATCCAAGGACTTGGATAAGGTGTTATTGATTTCTTCTGATATACTCCACGGGTATTCACTTCAATGATGCCACCATATTGTTGAATAACATCCAAGGTTTTGATTACTTCATTCTGATACCATTGATCCGTTTCATTAAAGAGTTTTCCATCTACGTTCTGAATTTTGATTTTATCGATGTGTCCGATGATGTCGGGAGTGGAAGATGTAACCATCAATCTGGTTAACTCGAAGTAACGAGCAATGGTATTTTTAATATTTGAGTGAAATATCTTTTCATATCCTTCCAGAAAGAAAGAATGCAGTCCATCAATTTCCCAATGTGCTCCATCCGGAAGTTTTTCTACGAAGTGTACTGAACCTATGGTGTAATCCAGTTGGCTTGCAAAATCAGAAGGTGAAATAACATCGGGTATAAAATCAATCTCCAGACTTTTATACAGATCAATTTCTTTGTGTTGTGTTTTTAATGTTTCAACATCGAGCAGATAATGTTGAAGGTTATTGGCTTTCATACACCATTGGCATGAAAACGGAAGAGGTGCATGCGATGAAAATCCAAGACTGATCATGTCCAGTGACTTCGCGTGAAGCACGTAATCTGTCAGTTCACCTTTTCCATCGCAGTAATTGCTGTGAGTATGAAAATTTGAGAAATTCAGAGTTTCGAATTTAAAGTTTCGGGTTCAAGATAAATGCTTTATAGCGATTGCCTGTTGAATGAGGAACAAAAATTTTAATCTTAACAAAATAATAAACCCATATCGCTATTCACTCTCCAGTGAATAGTGAAACTTTGAACTCGAAACTTTAAACTCGAAATTCGTGGAACACAAAGCAGACATAGCCATAGTAGGTGCTGGAATAGTTGGATTAGCACATGCCTACATGGCATTGCAAAAAGGATATAAAGTTGTTTTGTTCGAACGAGAGCAATTTGCAGTAGGCGCATCGATTAGGAATTTTGGTTTGGTATGGCCCATAGGACAAGAACCCGGAGTGGGTTTGGAACGAGCGTTACGCAGCAGACAACATTGGGAACAGGTATCGAAGCAAGCTGGTTTTTGGATGAAAGACAATGGATCACTCCATATAGTATATCATGAAGACGAGTGGGATGTGTTACAAGAGTTCGCTCAACTTTATAAAGACTCACCTTATAAGTTTACATTATTATCTCCCGATGAAGTAAAAGCGAAATCACCGATTATAAAACATCAAGGATTGAAGGGAGGTTTATGGAGTGCTACAGAAGGAACGGTTTATGCGCGCGAAGCCGTTCGTAAAATTCCTCAATGGCTCGAAGCAAAGTATGGATTGATATTGCGCTTCGGACATGTTGTGACAGAGATTTCATTACCTGCTATAAAGACCGCGCGCGAAAGCTGGCAGGTGGATAAGGTAATTGTATGTAGTGGTGCAGACTTTGAAACGTTGTACCCTGAAGTTTTCGATCAACAACCTGTTTCAAAATGCAAGCTTCAAATGATGAAGGCTATTCCTGAAAAACCGTTTATTCTCGGGCCAACACTTTGTGCGGGTTTAACGCTTCGTCATTATGCAGCTTTTACAAAGTGTCCATCGCTTGCACAAGTTGATGCGCGTTATGACGATGCATCAGCCGATTTCAAAAAGCATGGGGTACATGTATTGTTGGCACAAAATGAAATAGGAGAATTGATTATTGGCGACTCGCATCATTACAGTCGCACCGTTGAACCTTTTGACAGCGAAGAAGTAAATGACATTATTTTGGATTACCTCAATACGTTTACTGAATTGACTAATTTAAAAATCACGGAGCGCTGGCATGGTGTCTATCCAAAAGTACAAGGTAACATCGATTTGATTTTGGAACCCGAACCGAATGTCATCATCGTTACCGGATTGGGTGGTGCTGGCATGACATTGAGTTTTGGTTTGGCGGAGGAAGTGATTGGGAAATTGTAGCCATTATTTTTTGAGAACGTCGTTGCGTCGAAGCGTTCCGCATCAAGCAGGACATGCTGACGAAGCAATCCCCAAGCTACAATGTGCGCACTTCGTAGCCAGGGGATTGCTTCACTCCATCACACGAGCCCTCGCTTCAGTTCGCAATGACGCCAATATAAGGGAGATGACTTTTAAAAATCATTTCGGGAGAATAAAATAGATCACCAACATCACTACCTTCTTTCGTGATCGGTTAATGGGTAGATGAGGTACAGATGCATCAAAGTAAATGGAATCACCCTCCTCTACCTGAATGATTTCATTATTAATTTGATATTCGCAGTTGCCTTTCAGCATGTACTTAAATTCAAAGCCATCGGTTGTGGTGGGATTTCCTTTTGCTCCGGGTTCAAGTGTTAGCAGAACAACATCCATTGTACAGTTCGTAATGTTTTGCGAGAGAATATATTGATAATGAAACCCTTCACGTCCTTCACGCTCTACTGTAGTGTAGTGCTCTTTTTTAATGTGCAGGTAATCCCGTCCGTTCGTCAGCACCATGTCTTCGAAAAACTCCTTCAATGAAATGTCCAGCGATTGAATAAGCGTTACAAAAACCGGTAGGGAAGGTATGGTGCGGGAGTTTTCAATTTTAGAAAGCAAACCCTTGCTTACCTTAGTGCGTGTGGCAAGTTGTTGAATGGTCAGATTTTTCTTCAACCGCGTGGTGCGAATTTTTAGCGCGATGCGCGATACTACTTCATTGTCAACCATAACTTTTTTGTTTACCAGTTGTAAACATAGAAAAATGTTGATCTAAAAATGGATGGTGCGATTCGTAGTTGAAACACGTTAAATCAATGTTACGCGTAGAATGTTGTTCCTGATTGAAAATTCAAAGTTTACTATTCGTCACTCGTAGAAATCTTCACTCAATTTTCATTTTCGGTTTTAAAGATTAATGCAGCCGTAATATTTCACTAAACAAAACGTCAAGGTGTTTATCAACCTTTGATCGCGCAAAAGAATGCCATAGTGAAACGATAAACCAGGACCGCTTGTGCGACCCTGGTTTATTTTGACAGTTCATTATATAGAAGTGCACAACTAGTAATGGACCATCATTGGTATTTGAATGCGCAAGAGACAACACTAAACCCCAAAACTTTATGAACGAAATTTTACTAAAGAAAGTATCTTCTTTAGCGATTCGACCCTTGCATGTGTTGCTTACTGCAGCAGCATGCCTCTTGCTCGTTTTTGCAAGTTATGCACAGACCACGGTAACCGGTAAGGTAACTGCAGGTGAGGACGCCTCGCCACTTCCGGGTGTAAACATTTTAGTGAAAGGATCTACGCAAGGAACAATTAGTGATGCGGATGGAAATTTTTCCATTTCAGTTCCATCAGCAGATGGCACTCTTCTTTTTTCTTTTGTGGGTTATATGACGCAAGAAGTTTCTCTTGCAGGACGCAGCACAGTAGATGTTGCTTTGTTAACCGATGCTCGCCAGTTAAATGAAGTTGTGGTAACGGCACTTGGTATTGAAAAAGACAAAGCCAAGATTGGCTACGCCATTCAGGAAGTAAAAGGTCAGGATTTGATTAAGGCTCGTGAACCCAATGCTATTAACTCGTTAGTAGGTAAGGTTGCAGGTTTGAACATTGGGGTATCTTCTGAGGTACTCGGTGCTCCTGCCATTGCTCTTCGTGGAAGATCTCCGCTTTTTGTTGTGGATGGTGTGCCATTAGTTTCCGATACCTGGAACATTAGCCCTGATGATATTGAAAGTTATACGGTATTAAAAGGCCCATCGGCTTCTGCACTTTACGGATCACGCGGTATTGATGGTGCGATTATCATTACTACGAAGCGTGGTTCAAAAGACAAGAGAGGTTTTAATGTTGATTTCAATTCTTCAACCATGTGGGAGAATTCATTCTTAACCATTCCAAAAGTTCAGGATGAATATGGACCTGGCGATCATGGACGTTATGCTTTTGCTGATGGAAAAGGTGGTGGGCTATATGATTCAGATTACGACATCTGGGGCCCTCGCTTCGATGGTCAATTAATTCCGCAGTATGATGGAGAATACACACCCGATGTTGAGTACACAACCACATTTCCATCAGGTACAACTTTTACCGGAAACATTGAACCAACACCATGGGTTGCGCGTGGGAAAGATAATCTTGAAAAATTCCTGGAATCAGGACTACTTTCTACAAACAACATTGCTATTTCTGCAAGTGGTGATAAATATGATTTACGTTTTTCATACACCCATTCCTATCAAAAAGGTCAGGTTCCAAATACAAAATTGAACAGCGATAACTTTAACGTATCTACTGGTTTTGATTTTTCTGATAAACTTCGCTTTGAATCGAATATCAATTATAATCGTCAATACACACCGAACTTTCCGGATGTTCAATACGGACCGAACAGTATGATCTACAACATTACCATTTGGGGTGGTGCAGATTGGGATATGGATGACATGAGAAATTACTGGCAGCCTGGTAAAGAAGGTGTTCAACAAATTTATGCTGACTACACCCGTTACAATAATCCATATTTCTTAACCTACGAGTGGCTGCGCAGTCATAACAAAACAGATATCTACGGTAACATGGCATTGAAATTTAAGGCTACTGATTACCTTGAATTAATGGCACGAACTGCCGTTACCTCTTACGATATTCTTCGTACAGAAAAGTTTCCATACTCAGCAACAGTGTATGGACGTGAGCAAGCAAAGGGTGATTATCGCGAAGATCGTAGAAGTCTGTTTGAGAATAACACGGATGTGTTGGCTACATTCAATAAGAACGTAACGACTGATCTTCACCTTACCGCTTCGGTAGGAGGTAACCTTCGTTCCTATAAATATCAATCAAGTTACATCACTACTGATTACCTCAACGTTCCAGCTTCATCATTAACTCCAGGTGCCTATACTTTTGATAATTCATTAAATCCAATCAAAGCGTATAACTATAGTGCACCCATGTCTATCCTTAGTGGTTACTGGTTTGTTGACGCATCTTTCAGAGAATGGTTAAATCTTTCTGTAACGGGACGTTGGGACAAAAACTCAACCTTGCCTTCAAAGAACAATGTAGGTTTCTATCCATCGGTCTCATTAAGTGCTGTATTATCAGAAGCACTTAAGCTACCTGATTTTATTTCCTTCCTGAAAGTTCGTACGTCTTATGCTCAGGTAAATAAAGGATTTACGTTCTCTCAAATAGGTCCAACACCAAATGCAGCTTTTCCATTGGGATATGGTTCTACTTACTACTCTCCTTATGATGGACCAGATTATACAAACTCTCCGGTTTACAGCACTCCTTTAGTGTATAACAACCAACCGGGTGCGTATTATCCGAATACCCTCACCAATGAAGGACTGGATACATACAAAACATCGGCTACTGAAGTAGGATTTGATATTCGCTTTTTACAAAACAGAATCGGACTTGATGTTACCTACTTCAATAACATCGATGGTCCACGCATTTCAACTCAACCACTTTCTACAACAACAGGTTACTCTGGCTATTTAGCAAATGGTGAAAAGACTCAGCGAAGAGGATTGGAGGTTACAGTGAATGCGAAGCCAATTGATAAGGGTGATTTCAAATGGAACATGATGGTTAACTGGTCTACCTATCAGGAAACATGGAAAGAATTTGCCCCTGGCCAGACACGAAACGGTTTTTATGAAATCGGAGATCGCGTGGATGGATATTATGCAGGAGCATTTTATAAAACACAAGACGGTCAGCTAATCAATGATGCAGGAGGAAGACCTACAAGGACAGATGTAGCGCAATTTCTAGGGAATCTTAACCCAGATTGGTCATGGGGAATTACAAACCGATTTAACTATAAAAACTGGGGCTTGAGTTTTCAGTTTGACGGACGAGTGGGCGGTGTAATTGTGAATTATATTCAGCGCCAGACTTTCCGCGGTGGTCGTCACATCGAAACAACTCAAGGTGCGATGGGCGAAGCGCGTGCGCAGGATGCTCTTGGTGTTAAATCATGGGTTGGAGAAGGAGTTGTGATAAGCAATGGAGTATCGATTGAATACGATGCAGTAACAGGAGCCATTACGAACTACGATGAACTTCAATTTGCACCGAACACAACGCCTACTTTTTTACAAGACTACATCAGTCGCTATTATGCAGCGGAAGAATTTAATACGATGAGCCGCACATATGCTAAGCTGCGTGAAGTAACACTGTCGTACAATATTCCGGCATCGTTCCTTGAGAGATCGGTTATTCGCAATGCTTCGATATCTCTTGTGGGTAGAAATCTGCTTTACTTCTCTGACAAGAAAGATATGGACATTGATCAGTTTGTGTCGCCAAGTGCTTACGCCACTTTACAGTCTCCATCGATGAGACGTTACGGTTTCAACATCAACATTACTTTCTAAGCGAATGAATATGAAACAGATTAAAAAACTTTCGAACTATATTTTAGTGACTGTACTTGTTTTAATTACGTACAGTTGCGCAGATTATGAGGAGCTGTCACAAAATTCTAATAGACCGGCATCTGTACCGCCATCCCTAATTTTGCGTGGTGTGTTGGCTGATATAAATGAAGAACCATGGTCGCTGGAGCATCGCCAAAATCAATACTGGGCGTGTAATTACAATTACTATGGAACGAATGAATATTGGACCAGTGCAAGTCTTAACTACCTCACCTTGAAAAATGTTTTAAAGATGGAGGAAGAGGCTGCTAAAGGAGGAAGTGCGATTAATCCGTACACCGCATTGGGCAAATTCATGCGCGCCATTTTGTACACCCGCATGACTCTAAAAGTAGGCGACCTGCCGTTGGATGATGCACTTAAAGGATTGGAAGTTACAGAACCAACGTATAATACTCAGAAGGAAGTTTACATTCAGGTTTTAGAATGGTTAGATCAATCCAACAGTGAATTGAAAACGCTCATTGAGAGCAATGATGTTTCATTGGATGGTGACTTCTACTATAAGAATGATTTGACTTTGTGGCGCAAAGCAGTAAACACTTTTACACTGCGCGTGCTGGTTAGCTTAAGCAAGAAAGACGATGATGCTGACCTCGATATCAAATCAAAGTTCAATGCTATTGTGAGCAATCCATCGGAATATCCGATTATGACAAGCAATGCTGATAACATGAATTATGTTTATAACGGATCAACAGAATTGTATCCAACAAATCCGGGCAGCAAAGGTTTTGACAAAGGCCGCTACAACATGGCACAAACCTATGTTAAGGGATTGACGGATTTAAATGATCCACGTGTGTTTGTTACCTGCAATCCTGCTAAAGGTAAAATTACAAGTGGCGTAGCAGCAAGTGATTTTGCTGCCTTTGTTGGTGCACCTTCCGGTGAGAGTTTGGATGACATGACATTCAAAGCTGGTAATGGTGTGTATTCGTATGCAAATCAAAAGCGTTACTATTCAACATTGACTGGCCTTGAGCCGGGTGTACAACTCGCTTATTGGGAATTATGCTTCAACATAGCCGAGGCGATCAACAGAGATTGGATATCAGGTAATGCAGATACCTATTATCAAAATGGTATTAAAGCATCAATGGCTTTTTACGGAATTACGGAGGGAGCGGCCATTCCGGTTACGGATCAGGACACGGATGAGGTATTAGCAACGGTTACGGCATCCGTAACCAACTACCTCGCGCAAACATCAGTAGCGTATGCTGGCAATAATGCAAACGGATTGAATCAAATCCTCACACAAAAGTATCTTGCCTTCTTTCAAAACTCAGGACAAGAGGCGTACTTCAATTACCGCAGAACAGGTGTACCTGCATTTCATTCTGGTCCTGGCACGGGGAACAGTGGTATCATTCCAAAACGTTGGTTGTATCCATCTTCAGAATCATTTTACAATGAAGCTAATTTAGAAACGGCACTTGCGAGACAGTTTGGTTCCGCAGTAGACGATGTCGATTCAGAACTTTGGATCAACAAAGATTAATTTCAACACAACAACACCCGAAGCTTTAAACTTCGGGTGTTTCTTTTTAAATCAGTAAGGCTTCTGAACAGAAGCAATTGGTAAATAAATTCATTCATAACAAGCAATACTCAAATCTCATTTTCATGAATAAGATATTTATCCTTCTATTTTCTTTCATTTCGTTTGCAGCAGTAAGTCAGCAAAGACTAAAAACCGAAAACGTAATCCTCATTACCCTCGATGGGTTTCGTTGGCAAGAAGTTTTTAATGGAGGTGATTCGTCCTTCATGCGGCAACAAGAACATTTGAAAGATCCTGACTTAAAGAAAAAATTCTGGCATAACGATCTTACTGAAAGAAGAAAAGCATTGCTTCCATTTTTTTGGAATACCATCGCAACACAAGGTCAGCTTCATGGCAATCGTGCATTGGATAATAAAGTGAATCTCACGAATAATCAATTGTTCTCATATCCTGGTTATAATGAATTATTAACAGGTAAGGCTGACAACGAACGGATTAATTCAAACGATAAAATATATAACCCCAATACCACTGTGTTGGAATTTATAAACACTCAACCCGCCTTTAAAGGTAAAGTAGCAGCGTTCTCTTCGTGGGATGTATTTCCCTACATCATCAACGATAAACGAAGTGGTGTTTATGTGAGCACAGGTGTTAAAAAGATAGAAGGCACAAAGCTGAATGATCGTGAAAAAATGATGAATGATCTTATGATGAGTTTGCCCAATCCGTTGGGTGATGTTCGTCTCGATGCTTTTACTTTTTATTATGGCATGGAATACCTGAAGAAGAACAAACCAAGAGTAATGTATTTTGCCTTTGATGAAACAGATGATTTTGCACACGGTGGAGAGTATGGTGCGTATCTTAATTCTGCACATTACACCGATCGTTTTATCAACGAACTGTGGAGCTATTTACAATCAGAGAATACGTATAAAAATAAAACTACCATCATCATCACCTGTGATCATGGACGTGGCAATGATGCAGAACGTTGGAAAGATCACGGACAAAAAATTGCAGAAGCCGACCAGATATGGTTTGCTGTTTTGGGGCCGGATACACAAGCTACGGGTGAAATGAAAATTGAATCTCAATTGTATCAAAATCAAATAGCAAAAACACTTGCCGCATTTCTCGGACTCGATTATAAAGGTGAGGGAAAGATTGGCGAAGTGGCTACATCACTGTTAAAGGCTAAGTAGCAACGAATACAGGTAAAAGTATTTTAATTAATCTTAACTTTAAGTTTCACTGTATTTTTTATTTTTTACAAAGAAGAAACGGAACCACTGATTCGAGAAACACCTATGAAATATTTACAAGTCGGCATTTTAGTTTCAATAGTCGCCCTTGCTTCCTGCAGTAAGAAAGAAGAAGAGAAGGCAAAAGTATGGACAGCCACTGCGCCAGCAGGCAATCAATACACCAGCATCAATCGTCAAGGAGCTAGCGTTATTCCGAATGGCCGGCTCATTACACCTACAGGAAAACAAATTATAGTGGCGCCACATCCATTCGGGTTAACGATAAGTCCTGATGGAAAAACCATCATTACTGCGAACTCCGGTGTTGGACCGTTCTCTATTTCAATTATTACAGATTTTAATTCAGCTTCACCAATGCTAAAGCAAATTCCTGAAACCTTAAATCCGGAAGAAGGATTGCTGGAAGCTGTGTTCATGGGGCTTGCCATTTCGCCTGATAACAAAAAAGTATATGTAGCCGGTGGTCAGCAAAACCGGATTTATGTTTTTGATCTTGCAACGAATAAAAAACTGGGAGAGATATTGTGCGACAAATCATTTGATGGAACCGATTACAGTGATAGCTACATTGGCGACCTGGTATTGAATAAAGATGGAAGCCGGTTGTATGCGGTGGATCAGATTGGCTTTCGTATGATGGTGATTGACACCAAAACAAATAAAGTAATTCACAATGTAGAAACAGGTCGATATCCTTTTGGCATTGCGCTTTCACCCGATGAGAAAACTGTTTACGTTGCCAACGTAGGTATGTTTGAATACAGCTACATAAAATCTCTAGATAAGAAAAGAATAAAAGAGACCGCACTGAAGTTTCCAACATCAGCGTATGGTTCGAAAGAAATGAAAGAAGGTGTTAAAAATGATACCCTTGAGTTTGAAGGCTTGGGCGATCCCAATGCACCTGAATCCTTTTCTGTTTGGGGTATTGATGTAAGTAAGGGGAACCCAACCGTTACTTCGAAAGTTAAAACAGGTGTATTAATAGGTGAGGAGGTAGAGGGCATTTCAGCCGTTGGTGGTTCAAGCCCTAACTCGATGGTGGCCACTGATAAATATGTATATGTAAGCAACGGCAACAATGATAATATTTCCGTGATTGATACGCAGCAAGATACTGTTGTGAGCAGCATTGAATTAAAATTGGATGAACGCCTTGGAAATTTGAAAGGTGTAATACCGTTTGGTCTTACATTATCACCCGACCAAAAAAGACTATATGTTGCTGAAGCTGGTATTAATGCTGTGGCCGTTATTGATGTTGAATCACAAAAGGTACTGGGACATATTCCAACGGGTTGGTTTCCATCTAAATTGAAAGTGACACCCGATGGGAAGCAACTTATTGTGGCTAACGCAAAAGGTTTTGGCAGCGGCCCGAATGGTGGAAAAAATTTTAAGCCTGCATTCAATCATCCATCAGCGGATTACATTGGCGCATTAATGCTGGGAACCGTTTCAATATTGGATATTCCAACCGATGCTGAATTAAAAGAACTAACAAACAAAGTGGTATCGAATAACTTTTCCTTCCAGGAAGTGACAGCGTCTTCCGATAAAAATCCAATTCCGGTTTTTACAAAAGAGAAGGAGTCACCCATTAAATACATCGTGTTCATTTCTAAAGAAAACAGAACGTATGATGAAGTATTTGGTCAATTGACTTCCGGAAAAGGTGATTCATCACTGGCTCATTATGCAGCCAACGTTTCCTTTACGAATCGAAAGAAAACCATGGAGGTGAAGAACGCAACTGTAATGCCGAATCACCTGGCGCTAGCAGAACAGTTTTCCATCAGTGATAATTTCTATGTTGATTCAGATGTATCTGCCGATGGGCATGTGTGGCTCACAAATACCTATCCGAATCAATGGATGGAAACACATGCACCTGCTGCCTATGGAGGAAAACGAAGCATGAAAGAAGAATCAAAAGCACCTGGAAAATTTGGAATAACAGGAGCGGCCGGTGCTATTTTTCCGGAGAGCTATAATGAAGCAGGATCGATGTGGGAACATTTGGAACGCAACGGAATTGAGTTTTATAATTTCGGATTTGGTGTTGAGTTTGATGCCGGAAGTTTTTCAGACTCAACCTTTAAATATGGTGGCGTGCGATATCTCGTCAATTATCCTACACCGGGCCCGCTTTACGATCGTACCTCGCGACTGTTCCCAACATTTAACATGGCAATACCCGATCAGTTTCGCACCGATATTTTTATTAAAGAGATCAATGAAAAGTTTATTGATCAGAAAAAAGATTTACCTCCTGTATTAACACTTCAATTGCTGAATGATCATGGCGCAGGAGAAAGACCCAAAGCTGGTTTTCCTTTCAACGAAAGTTACATGGCTGATAATGATCTTGCTCTTGGAAGGGTGGTAGAATACCTCAGTCATTTACCACAATGGAAAAACATGATGATTGTGGTAACAGAAGACGATGCACAAGGGGGCAATGATCACATCGATGCGCATCGTAGTTTGCTTATGGTGATTTCACCTTATGCGAAAAAGAATTTCAACAGTCATCAACATTACAGCTTTGGTTCAATTTTTAAAACCTTCTGGAACGTGCTGAATATTCCGTATTTGAATCAATATGATTTTGGAGTAACGGATATGAAGGATTGCTTTACAGAGACACCGGACTTCACACCCTACACTGCCCTGCCAGTTGACGAGAGGATATTCAATCCTCAAATCGCATTAGATCCATTGGATGAAAAATTCGATTGGGAAGGCATGAAGCTTTCACCGAAACTCGATGATCCAGACGAGATTAAAAAAGCGCGCGAGAAGGACAAGCGAAAAGAAGTAAATCACTAGGTAACAGTAAGGATTAACGAGAAAGGAAATGTTGAATCGATTACTTGCTATTGTACTCTTTGCAAGTGTGCTTGTGCTACCTGCACATGCTTCGTTGCTTGACTCTTTAAAAAGAGATACTACCATTTTACTAGACGAAGTGGTGATTGTTACCGCACAGCGCATGGAGATGAAAGCGAGTGCATCATCTGATGCAGTTGTTCTGCTTGATCGCGATCAGTTGATAAGACAGTCACCTATGAGTACACCGGATGCTATGTCCTCAATGGCCGGTGTATGGATGCAAAAAACAAATCATGGTGGTGGTTCTCCCTTCATTCGCGGCCTTACAGGATACCATACACTTTTACTGACCGATGGAATTCGGTTTAACAATTCCACTTTTCGGTCTGGCCCGAATCAATATTTAAACACCATCGATCCGTTAGTGCTCCAGCGAATTGAAGTTCTCCGTGGGCAAGGCTCTGTGCAATATGGAACCGATGCGATTGGTGGTGTGGCACAATTGTTTTTTCGTGAGCCTGAGTTTGCTGATCAGGAACAGTTGATGACTACTGGCAGACTCTATGCGCAGTACATGAATCATGATATGGAATATTCGGGTCGTGCAGAAATGGAACTGGGTTCTAAAAGTATTGCAGTGCTCGGAGGTATTGGTTATAAAAAATTAGGAGATATACATGCCGGTGGAGATTTGGGTACACTTGAGAATACGGGTTTCGAAGAATACAATTGGGACATAAAAACAAAAGCAAAACTTGGTAACATGTTGCTCACGGCAACCTGGCAACATGTGGTGCAACAAGATGTTCCGCTCTATCATCAAATTGCTTCTGGTAGTTACAGTCGTTACCACTTTAATCCGCAGCAACGTGATTTAGGTTATATCCGTTTGGAATCCTTTCATAAATCGAAAGTGTTTTCACATGTTCGATATACTGTCGCATACCTAAACTCTCTGGAAGAACGTGAGAAACAACGCACCGGTAGTTCTGTTTTGCGCTACGAACACGACAATGTCGATACCTATCATGGTGCAGCAGAAATCATATCCAATTTTTCCTCACGATGGAAAGCTTCTTCCGGTATCGAATTTTATAGTGACCGAATTTCAAGTTCGGCCAAAGATGAAGATCAGCTTACACATGAAACCGTTACTGCGCGTGGTCTTTATCCGGATGGTACTACCTATTCAAACCTTGCTTTGTTTTCTGTTCATGCCATTGACTTAAACCGATTTAATATTTCACTTGGTGGACGTTATAATTTTGTTCAACTGAATGTCACCGATCCCGTCTTCGGTGCGACACGTGTTACACCACAGGCCTTGGTAGGTAATGCTGGTGTGGTGTTTAAAGCAACTAAGAATATTCATTTGCTAACTTCTGCGAATACCGGTTTTCGTGCACCTAATGTAAATGATGTAGCCAGTTTAGGCGTAGCCGATTACCGATACGAAGTTCCGAACTATAATCTCGCTCCTGAAAAATCATTTCAATATCAGGCAGGTATTCGAACACAATTTCGAAAAGTAAAGGCGGAAGTTTTTGTGTATCAAAATAATTTGACGGACCTCATCAGTAACGTTGCCTCTACCTATAATGGAGAAGATAGTCTTGATGGATTTAAAGTGTATAAAAAAGAAAACGTGAACAAGGCTCGGATAAAAGGAGTTGAAGCGGAAGTAATCTATCAACCCGCTTCATGGTTGGCTACCTTTGGAAATATAACCTACACTATCGGAGATAACCTCACAAGGAACGAGCCGCTTAGTCGCACACCGCCTTTGTTTGGAAGAGTAGGTGCAGATGTAAAATTTAAAAACACTTTTATATGGCGCATCGAATTTCTTGTTGCCGGAAAGCAAGACCAGTTATCCAGCGGAGATAAATCTGATAGCAGAATCAAACAAGGTGGCACACCAGAGTGGGCAGTGTTAAACACAAGACTGGAGTACAATCACCGAAATTTCCGAATCAATACAGGCATTCAAAATATTTTCGACAAGGCCTACCGCATTCATGGTTCGGGTGTAGACGGTGTGGGCAGAAGTTTTTTTGTTTCTGCCGTGGTGGAATTTGCATCACGTTAGTTAAAGTCTCTAATGCGTTAGGTTTACAAGTGTATCAACACAATTGCAGCCATTACTATTTTTCAAAATTAGCGTTGCAGAATATGATCCAGGAGAAGCGTATTGATAGTTGATTTCTTTTTCACTTGACACAATACTAGAGGAACCATCTCCAAAGGATAAAGAATATGAAGATTCAGTAGTCGTTATTTCAAAGTTGACAATTCGGCTCGTTGGATTACTTCGGGTAAATGATAGTTTTCCAATTGGTCCTGTTCCGTCACTGTTTCGGATAATTGAAATTTGTTTCTCTATTTGTTTATTACCGCCTGCTGAAAAAGCGGTCAACTTAATGGTGTAGGTACCTGCTTTGGCATATACTTTTTTTGGATTCACCTGGTTTGAAATTGTCCCATCTCCAAAATCCCATAAGAATGAGTCCGCGCTAGTTGTCTTATTTTCTGTAATAATTTCAATGACAGGTGTTGAACAGTCACCCTCGATTTGAAAACTAAAATCTACAATGGGTTCATCCTTTTGCAAAGAATCTCGCTGTACCTCATTACAGGCTGAGAGAATTAAACCAAGTATAAAAGTTGTTATGATTTGAACTGGTTTCATGTTAGGTGTCTTTTTAGAAGTAACGATTTCTCTTATTTTAAATTATCACCTCTGTGTTAAATTTCGAGCACAGGCGCTAACATTAGAATAATAGCATGGATATTAACATGTGACTGAGACTCCGTTCAACAACTGGATTTGATAATTAGCCAGTACTTTATCACTATGTTCATTCCCAAAATTCAGATAAGACACTGGACGATAAGTTGAGCGAGATTAAATTTGAGTTAATCCTACTTTGTTGTGTTGATACGATTTGCGTGAAAGCAGAAATTCATCGGCTTCTATTATATCCTCTGTGTTTCTCCGTGTAAATCTCTGTGGATTCTCTCGTGGTGAAACTGAATCCAGTACCACAGAGACACTAAGGAAATACACACTGAGTTCACAAAGTTTTATCATTCTATCGCGCTCCTTCAGTACATAGTAATGCAGCAACAACATCACCCATTTCTATTGTAATACTTGGGAAATTGTGCTTTTTTTTGCTTGGCATGTAAATTTTGCTCCTCTGGAGCAAAGTTTACTAGTAGATGTGTCCTATCAATAGCCAACCGTAGAGGTGGAAGGGATGAGGTAAAAAAAAATAAGTTTTAGAGGTGCCCGTAAATTAATTCGAGCTCAGCCCAATACCCTTGGCCATTAAGCCAGCCAACAGCGGAATGATAAAGAGCAACATCAATTCAAACCGCAGCATCCAGAAAATTGATTTCGGAATCTGGATGATCTCTTCCGGATTACCTTTCCTGTTTTTAATAAAGAAAACGGTAGGATGGATAGAGAGCAGACCAATAATAACAAAGAGCGTGACTTTGGTATGAAAGATCCAGTTCTTTGAATACACTTCAGAAGGCTTACCAACACCACCCAACCACAAGGTAAGCCCCGCGCCCAATAAGATAAGAGCAGCCATTCCATACACAGCATCAATTCTGGAAAGACGACCAATCTCCGCGCGCGTTAATTCTTTTTTCAGCAACAAGTGCTCCGATACCAGCGAACCAACAATGGCAAAAATGCTGATGAAGTGAATGTAACGCAGTATAATTTCAGTTGTCATTTAATGTTGATTTAATGGTTAGCAGTTAATACATCGTTTGTAGAACCTTGAACCTTGAACTTATAACTAACTCTCCTTCAGAAGGAACTCAATCGCCTTCTCCTCATCATTAAAGATCTTGAAGGGCAGGTTAAACTTGTTGACTGAGCTTAAAATAAGATTGATGTAATATGTTTTAAACGCATTGCTTCCGGAAATAACAGCCGCGCGTTTCAAACCATTGGCAATGGCAGCGGGCACCATCTCTTTCTCAAACCACTTGCGACTCTCCGGTGACACAACACCCTGGTTGCGTATGTCTGACATGAAGCGCGTTACTACCGTGCCTTTCTTCGCCAAATCAATTAAGGCGAGAAATGGTTTCTGGTATTCTTCTGGAGTGAGTGTTCCGCGCCATACAATTTTGCCCATTGTTTTATCAGCAACGTAGTACACGACTGCGGAAGGCGATTCAAATATTTTCTGATCCATGTTTCAATTATATAGAGAGAAGCAATTTAAGAAATTTCGTTGTATTTGAATTTACTCAAGGAATTTTTACATTACTCCAGATTCCTTAACCCACCTGATCCAATCTGATCGTAAGCCCATCTGGAATCTATTCAAATAGTTAAGTATCTCTAGTAAGATACTTTGTGCTGATGTACAATTATTAAATCAACAACCTGAAGAATAGATTAGCAAAATGGCAGAAAGAGCAGCAATAGATACAATTCGAGGATACTTTTATCAATTTGATTACTCAATTTCAAGGTTGCTTGAATTGACTGATGACAATTCAACGATAGTGGTTGAAGGAATTGAAGACGTTGATATTAAAACTGCCAACGAGGAGACTGCAATTCAATGTAAATACTATGCTAAGACTGAATACAATCATTCTGTCATTGCAGAACCTGTGCGATTAATACTTAATCATTTTAAAGAAGTTAAAGCAGGGACCAAATCAAAACTAAAATATAAGTTGCGAGGATTTTACAAGTCAGGACAGGATAAGTTGACTCTTCCTATTAGTGTCCAATTTTTAAAAAATAATTTCCTCACATATATAAGATCAGAGAAAATAAAAGGAAGTATTGTTAAAGTTAAACACTTTCATCACTCTGAAATTGAACTAGATGATGCAGCTTTAGAGGAATTTATAACATTGCTGGAGATTGATATAAATGCAAAAGGGTATGAGGATCAATTCAATGATATTCTTGCTAAGCTGAGGACTATATTCGACTGCAGTCAATTTATGGCCGAATATCTTTATTACAATAATGCATTAGGAATTATAAGAAAACTGTCGAAAGAGCATCTGTATGAAAATAGAAGAATAACTAAGGGTGATTTTTTAAAAAGAATCAACAATCGTAAAGTTCTATTCAACGAATGGTTTGTCGGAATTAAAGGAGAGAAGGCGCATTTTGAGAATTTACGTAAGGAATATTTTGGAAGCGTTAATATTTTATATAAAGAGAGATACTTTCTTATTGAAGCAAAACCTGATACATATTCAAGGGGTGAAATTAAAGACGTTATAAATCACACTATAAGAAAATTTACCAAAATTATTAAGCAACCCCATCCCTTTTGTCCATATATATACCTGCATGGTATTAATGCAACAGAACTTATAGAAATTAAGAGGGATTTAATTGAAGATGGGATATTAATTCATGATGGATTTGATTTCGAAGGTTCTTCATTTAATCCAGAATCTTTATATAAAAGAACTAGTGTTACTCATCCAATAAAAGTAAAATTTCTAAATGATCTACAATACTTAAACCAAGTACTTGTATTATCTGGAAGAAAAAGTGAAATATATCAATTTTACCAAACTGATAGCTTTTTTGATTTTAACAATCCATCCGTTAAGGAAATTAAAATTCAAGTGACCCAACTAAAAAATATTAAAAGCATAGTTTAAAATGGATATACAAGATTCAACTGAAGGTAATGCTCAGGTAATTGCAGTTTTCCCTGATAAGGTTAAGATTGTTGTTAATGATTTGGACATATTTAAGAATATAGACGAATCATTAAAGGTTGGTTCTTATTTGAAAATAGAAGATAGCGAGAACGCTTCACTAATTGCCATCATTGAAAATTTTCAAATATCAATTCGGGAAATTAAGGATCCTGATGGAGGTCATAAAACAGTTAGGGATCATATAATTGAAGCTTTTCCATTAGGAATTCTTAGAAATGGAAAATTTGAAAGAGGAGGAGATTCTCTTGCAATACCACCCAAGGAAGTTAAACCTGCTTCAATTGCGGAAATAAAAAGTATTTATGAGCAATCGGTGGAAGAAAGTGAAAGTTTTGATTTTGCTACCCTCGCCTCTAATCCTTCAGTGAGAGTACCTGTAAATGGTAACAAGTTTTTTAATAAACATATTGCAATTGTTGGTTCAACAGGTTCGGGCAAGTCACATACTTTAACTAAAGTTATTCAAAAAGCAATATCAGGGAAGAATGGTAATTTTTCTTTGAATAATTCGCACGTTATTATTTTTGATATACATTCAGAATATAAAACTGCATTTCCAGATGCAAATCATATAGATATATCTAATCTAGTTCTTCCATATTGGCTCTTGAAGGGAGAGGAATTAGAGGAATTCTTTTTAGATACAGAAGCTAATGATCATAATCAAAGAACAGTTTTAAAAGAAGCAATAGTTTACAATAGAAGATTAAAATATACTGGGGATATAAGTGAAGCAAAGAAAATTCATTTCGACTCTCCATTACTTTTTGATTTAAAGGAAATATTGCAGTATGTTCAAAATCGTAACAACGAACGAAAAGCTACAAACAATGATATAACATGGGAAGATTCAAAGGGAGCCAAGTTTACATTTAATGAAGACACTGCGGTCAAGTTATTTAGCGAAAAATTAAATGCTACTGGATCGGCAGCCGCTGGTAATAATGGTAAACTACTAAACTTTATAAATCGGTTAGAGAATAAACTAGCTGACAAGAGACTTCAGTTTCTTTTAGGAGAAAATTCAATGAGAATTACCTTTGAAGAAACTTTAGAAAGACTTTTAGGTTACACACCCAGCAAAAATTCCAATGTTACAGTTATTGATTTAAGTGGTGTGCCATTTGATGTCTTGAGTATTACTGTTTCCTTAATTTCTCGATTGATTTTTGAATATGGGTATTTCTACAAGAGATTAAGATTGTCAAAAGACCAAAATGAAAAAATAAATAATGATGTACCCATTTTGTTGGTCTACGAAGAAGCACACAAGTATGTCCCAAATAGTGAATTGTCTAAATATCGTTCTTCAAAACAATCAATTGAAAGGATTGCAAAGGAGGGTCGAAAATATGGAGTTACATTGCTCTTAGCAAGTCAAAGGCCATCTGAAATATCAGAAACAATTTTTTCACAATGCAATAACTTTATTGCAATGCGTCTTACTAATCCTGTAGACCAAGGTTATGTTAAGAAGCTGCTTCCAGACACATTAGGTTCTATTATTGATAAGATGACATCTTTCAAACAAGGTGAAGCATTGTTGGTTGGGGAATCAATTGTTCTTCCTTCTATTGTGCAGATTGATAGCTGTGATCCTCAACCCTCCTCAAACGATATTCCTTATTGGGAAATATGGAAGGAAGAATGGAAGTCAATGGACTTTGTTAAATTAAAAGGAGAGTGGTACAAGTGACACAACCCAAAATAACAATTTTAGAAACGTAACGATTTTCGTTTCATAAAATGAGAGCTATGACCTAAATGGATATGAAAATAAATTAACGAAAGATGGATAACAGCTTTGACGATCTAAAGCAACTAATTGAGCAGCTTAAGACTATTGGTTTTTTTGAAAGACTCTTCAGTTGGAAGAGAGTTAGGGAAAAACTAATGGATGCGATTGCAGATATGCAGAAGATCACAACTAATTCGGATACTCTAACTGAGAGAATTTCGGAACTGAAAAGAGATAATTCAGATTTATACAAAGATCTTGAATTAGCAAAAGCAAGCACAATAACTCAATCAAGTGAAATTGCCAATTTTAAATCTACAATTCAAGATCAAAATAGTAAGTTAAGTAAGTTGACAGCAGACAATGCTTCAAATGACACGACTATTGAGAATCAAAAGAATCGTATTGCAGAGCTTGAGAACAAACATGTCTTGCTGGTACAACGAAACGACCAATTAATTAAGGATAATTCATCTTCTTCAGAGGAAATAGCCACCACAAAGGAGGATCTAAGAAAGACTACCGAAAGGAAAAATGAACTTGAAATAGCTATTGAACTATCTAAACAAAAAAATGAGCAGCTAACTTCTGATAATAAAAGGTATTCTGGAGAAAATGCAACTGATAGGGAAGCATTGAGGAAAATTGCGGAAAGAAAAAATGAACTTAAAACCTCAAATGATCTTCTTACTCAAAAGAATGAGCAACTAATAGCAGATAATAAAAAGTATTCGCAAGAAATAGCAACTGACAAGGAATCATTGATAAAAACAACAGAAAGGAAGAATGAACTCGAAATTGATCTTGGTGGGCTACGAATAAATGTTTCAAACTTGCAAGTCGAACTTAGTCATCTAAAGCATCAAAACACTCAACTAACGACAGAAGAAGAAAGTAGGAGAATAAAATACGAAAGAGATGCTTCTACGTTGACTTCAATTAAGGAACAAATACAAAGGGACAGGAACGAAGAAATTGAGGCAAGAAGTAATGCTGAAATTGAGAGACTTAAAAGTTTAAAGGAGACATGGAACAAACATCAAGGTAATGTTAAGAACATTGTCAAAAGCATCTGCAACAAACATGTGATTGAATATGTTGATAAGTTTCCATTTAAAGGTGAACCTGACAATACTTTGAAGATTTGTGACGAGTATATTGTGTTTGATGCCAAGAGTCCAGGAGCTGATGATTTAACAAATTTTCCAAATTACCTTAAAGACCAAGCAGAGAAAGCAAAAAAATACGCCAAGCAAGATGGAGTTAAGAAGGATATTTTCTTTGTTGTACCCACTAATACTCTTGAAAAATTAAATCAATTTGTATTTAACCTCGGTGATCACGATGTCTTTATAATTTCAGTTGATTCTTTAGAGCAGATAATTTTAGGTTTAAAAAAAATTGAGAGTTATGAATTTGCGGAAAAACTTAGCCCAGAGGAGAGAGATAATATTTGTAGAGTACTAGGAAAATTTGCTCACTTAACAAAGCGAAGAATTCAAATTGATAGTTTTTTTGCAAAGCAATTCATTGAGCTCGCTTATAAATCCGAAACAGATTTACCTAAAGAGTTTTTAGACAAAGTAATTGAATTCGAAAAGTCTGAAAAGATCAATCCACCGATTGAACGAAGAGCAAAATCAATAAGTATAAAAGAGCTTGATATTGACATTACTAAATTAAAATCTGAAGCTACAGCTAAGGGAATATTTTTTGATGAAAGTAAAATTTCAGAAAGTCTAAACGAATTACAGCTTTATCAAAAGGATCCAGAAGAGTAAGAGTAAATATTTTTTCGCTCTCCCTGTCTGTCGCTTCTAGAATTGTAGTGCTTACCTATCGTTTTTACACAGCCTCTAACTTCCGCGCGAGAACGGGGCACGAATAATGAAAAGAGAACTAGCCTTGGTTTGTTGTTGTGCAACGAATTGACTTTTCTGTTAATGCCTTAATAAAAGCTGCAAAGCACAAAAAGCAACATTTCATTACCTATAAGGAGATATTTGGATACCATCTAAATGTCAAATTAGATAGTGATTGCAATCGAATTCGGTCTTGATCTCGTCTCGAAAACTAAATCGAAAGATGTTGAAGAGGTACAGACGTTTTTCAACAAAAATTGTAAATACCAGACAACCCTAAATTGTATTTGAATGAAAGGAATGAACTACCTCTTTTGCTTTTTATTTTTGGTCTTTCCAGCGCTTGCCGGGTGCAGCGAAGAAGAACAAAATACTTTAACCGTTAGTCCAGTCCCTGTAAATTTTTCGCAAACCGGGGGCAGTATCGAGATCACCATTCGTACTGATGCTGGTTCGTGGAGCATCAGCAATCCGGTTTCAGATTGGCTGAGTGCATCAGGCACAAGCGGCTCAGGAAGTAGCACCGTGGTTACACTAAGTGTGAATAGCAGGACACTGGAGACTCGAACCGGCACGCTTGTTATTAGCGCGGGCAATGCTCAACCCGTTGAGCTAACCGTAACGCAAGTCTCGTCCGATTTCCTTTATGTTCTCACAACAGATCTTAGTACAATGGACTTTGAAAAAGCCGGTGGCTCAAAGTCATTAAAGATTACTACTGACGCCCCTGTGTGGAGTATTAATGACAATATAGATTGGTTACAACTCAGTGCGTCAACAGGTAGCAATGGAATCACTACCATTACGGTAACAACATTAGAAAATACCAGTGAGGTTACAAGAGCAGGAGTAATCAGTGTAAGTGCAACAAATGCAGAAACACTTGAAATTCCGGTAACACAAAAAGGTTCGTTATACCCAAGTTACAATACCACACCGCTCGCAGCCGATGCAACCGGTATGAGTAGTAACGCAACTGAACTAGCAGCGAAAATTAAGCTTGGCTGGAATGTTGGCAACAGCCTGGAGGCCATTGGTAGCGAGACTGCCTGGGGCAATCCGAAAGTTTCAAAAGCCCTTATCGATTTGGTTAAACAAAACGGCTTTAATGCCATTCGTATTCCGTGTGCATGGAATCAATACATGGAAAATAGCGCAACTGCAAAACTAAAAACCGATTGGCTGAACCGGGTTAAAGAAGTGGCGCAGTATTGCGTTGATAATGACATGTATGTTTTACTAAATATTCACTGGGATGGTGGATGGCTGGAAAACAATTGTACACCAGAAAAGCAGGAACAAAACAACGCAAAACAAAAAGCATTCTGGGAGCAGATAGCAACACACTTGCGCGACTTCGATGAGCACGTACTGTTTGCCAGTGCCAATGAACCGAATGTTGAGAATGCTACGCAGATGGCGGTATTAAATTCTTACCATCAAACCTTTATTAATGCAGTGCGGTCAACCGGAGGAAAAAATAGTTATCGGGTGTTGGTTATTCAAGGACCTTCAACGGATATTGAAAAAACAAACAACCTGATGGCGACACTACCTACAGATCAAATAGCGAGTCGCATGATGGTGGAGATACACTACTATACCCCGTGGAATTTCTGCGGTCTTACAGAAGATGCTTCATGGGGTAAGATGTTTTATTATTGGGGCAATGGTTATCATTCAACTACTGATACTAACCGCAATGCCACCTGGGGTGAAGAACAGACGGTGATCTCTAACTTTCAACTAATGAAGACCAAGTTTGTAGATAAGGGTATTCCGGTGGTGATGGGTGAATTTTCGGCTACGCTACGGTTGTCATTAACAGGCGATGCGTTAACGCTACATCGCGCATCAAGAGCCTATTATTTTAAATATGTAACGCAACAGGCAAAAGCGAATGGCATCCTTCCTTTTTTCTGGGACAATGGCTCAACGGGAAATAATGGCAGTGCACTCTTCAACAGAAGCAACAACACTGTTTTCGATCAGCCAGCGATCAATGCATTGGTTGAGGGTATTACTGAGTGAGGCTCGTTTATTTGAGATTGAATAGTTACGAATGCACGAATGGAATAGATTACATTCGTGCATTCGCGGCTATATCTTTAAAACAGAAATGTAAATCATGATCGAATTTAATCTGCGAAATCTGCGTGCCTTTTGATCTGCGTTATCTGCGGGGAAATGCATTCACGACTATTAAGGTAATCAGTTTTCTGCTTGAGGCTCGGCTGACATAGGATACAATGTTGTCGAAAGCATTTCCTGAATTGTCAACACACCTTTAATATTACTCATCCCCCAATTTTGTAATTGCTCTAAAAGTGGCAGCAACGATTTTCCCTTTTCGGAGAGACTGTATTCAACCTTTTGAAGTTTTTCATCATACTGAGTCCGAATAATTAATTCATCCGTTTCAAGTTCATCCAAATGCTCTGACAATATTTTCCTGCTGATGTTGGGGATTATTCTGTAGAGTTCATTGTAGCGCATGGGCTTCTCTGAAAGGTAACAGAGTATACAAGGCTTCCATTTGGTGGCAAACATTTTAAGCGCTGCAATTACCGAACATTGATAAAGTAATTCAGTATTTCCTGTTCTTTTAACCAGTAACCTTTTTGTTACTTCTTGATCGATCTTCATGTGTACTTTATTTTCGTGAAAAAAATCGAAATGAAAGATAAGGAAAATGTATTTCAACTCGCTGAAATAAATGTAGCGCGAATGAAAGGCGTCAATATTAACGATCCTATTATGAAAGAGTTCGTTGATAATTTGGATCGCGTTAACAATTTGGCGGAAAGCAGCGAAGGTTTTGTATGGCGATTAAAAGATGAAAGTAACAATGCCACGAATCTCAATCCGTATAATGATGTACAAGTGATCGTCAATATTTCGGTTTGGCAAAGTATTGAAACATTAGAGCACTATGTTTACAAAACATTTCACACCGATTTTTTAAAATGCAGAAGAGCATGGTTTCATACCTATGGAAAAGTTGACACAGCCCTGTGGTGGGTACCGCAAGGACAATTTCCTACCGTTGAAGAAGCCGTTGAAAAATTGGACTACCTTCAAAAAAATGGCGCATCCTCGCTTGTCTTTAATTTCAGAACTCGATTTCCTCAACCGAAATAAGGCTTCTGGTTTTATTTTAGAACCAGATCTTTCTTCACCATCATTACCGGTTGATGTGAAGGAACTGAAATAAAATCAATAATTGCCTTCATTACATCTTTTGATTTGAGATTGTGTCCAAGTCCTTTTGTTGTGATGAGTGTGGATGCCTTCCAGCGTTCATTGATCTTCACAGCATAATGATAGGGAGTTTCTAAATCTCCTTCATCGTGAATAATAAGTCCTTCTGCTGAAACATCAGCGGCAAACTTTTGTGTAGAAAAGTAATGAATCGGTTTTTTAAATTCTTTTTCGAATTGTTTCAAAACCAGATTTAAAGTTTTGGTCGACAGCTTCAGACTTTGTTGATAGAACTGAATAAAATCACTTGCTTCACCAGGAGGTGCGAGCAGCACCAATTTGTTTACCGGTAAAGCGGGATTCTGATAAAATGCATAGAGCGAAGAAAAACTTCCCAACGAATGAGCAACAATGGCATGAACATTCCCAAGACTTCCCAATAGCTGTTGTATTACGGCGCTGTAGTATGGAACAGAAAGAAATTGCCCACCTGAAAGTCCGTGACCGGGAGCATCAATAGCGTAAATGGAATATTCTTCAGAAGCCAATGCTTCTATGTGCGCCTTCCACCGAAAGGTATGACTCTGCCACCCGTGCAGAAAAAGAATTTTCTTTTCACCATTTCCCCAGCGATAACCCTGAATGGCTACACCATCGTGATCAAACGAAAACAGATCAGCCGAATTCAAAAATTCCTGTTGATACTTTTTGAGCGGAGCACGAAAGGGATAACAAAATAACTGGAGTCCATGACGCGCAGTCAGTTTTGGGAAAACAGAGGCAATCGTATTCAAATACATGCCGATAAGTTTGGGGAGGATTTTTTTTATCATGTTTTTCTTCTTTGTATAGATACCAATTGGTATCTATTGGTTTAAAAAAAATTACAATTCTATTTCTTCCAGTTGAAGGTCGAGGTGAGTGATAACGCGTTTGATGTCTTCGTCATTACCTCTCAGCTTGCTCATCATAATCGCGCCTTCCAGCGAAGCGATAATGACGGTAGCATAATATTCTTTATCGATGCCCGGCTTTAGTTGTTTGTGTTTGATTCCGTTCTCCAGCAATGTGATAATTGCTTCGCGCAGCATGTTTAATATTTTTGTTGCGCCCTTTCGCAGAATTGGATTTCCATCATCAGCTTCAATGGCAGCATTCATCAGCGGGCAGCCACCCTTTAGTGGCGGATTCGAAATGTAGGATTCAAAATAATGAAAGATGGTGCGCAGTTTCTCACTGGCGGTTTTCTTGTCTTTTATTCTGACACGAAGATTTTCAAAAAGAAGAGATGAAAGATGAAAAAGAGTTTCTTTTTCCAGCTCACCTTTATTCTTAAAATGTTTGTAAATAGCTCCTTTAGTAAAACCGGTAGCCGTTGTAATGTGGCTGATGGAAGTAGCCTTATATCCCTGCGTATTAAACAGGAGCCCTGATTTCTTTAATATCTTTTCTTTGGTGAACTCCGGATTGCGCATGAACAAAGATACCGATTGGTATCTTAAGTTCAAAACATGCTCTTCGCTTCATTCCAGTCTTGACAGTTTTCCATCATTGCTCCATATTGAGAACTGCTCATTTGGCTATTTGTCCAGCATTCTAGTGTAGAGATATTTCCTCGTTATCTGGGAATGATTGCTCAAGGAGCAATTCGCCTAAATGAAATAGTGTCTTTACGCGTAAGCACCCTGCCTTTACTTTCAAATCAAGGTTGGCATAACTTTTACACACAACTGTTCATACGTCCTTAACCACCTTAAATACTATTTTTATGAACATCAAGAGAATCTTCGGTGCAGTGCTTACAGTTCTCGGTATTGGCGCTTTGTTCTATGCGGCCATCATGTTTTTGAATACTTCTACAGGGCCCAACAATGTTAAAGTATTGATCACCTTCGGAATATTAGGATTGATATTTTTTATTTCAGGTGTTAGCCTCGTACGCACTACGAAAGACGAAAGTTAACACAGTACATAACTGGTTCAGGTTGTGCTCACGTAGTTGTTCTGATCTTCATTTAGTTGTTCTGATCTTCATTCAAAATGATATGTAGTAGAAATAGTGTTTTTTTAATTGCCTGTGTGGCTGCTTCCTTCACTTCATCCTATGGTCAGGAGAATCTCAAAGTATTTCTTCATCCGGATAAGTTCTATAAAAAGTATTTCCCCAATCTCAAAATAAAACGTGTCCCGTTAGATACAAACTACATCAAGATTTATCCAAACTACCTTACGGTGGGTATACATGTATTATCGCCTGCTTTGTATTCAACGATCAGTCCACGAAATTCCGCAGCAATAGGTAACGGGGCGGATGTTAAATTTAGAACTAGTGTTGCCGACATTATTGGCTTCTCTGCAAATTATCGTTTTGTAAGTGTGGGGTTTGCACTCTTGCTCAAGCATGGTTTACAAAAACACAATGACTATGCTCCCAGTGTATATCGCACGCTCACCATAAAATATAATAATCCTGCTTATTCATTTCAGTTTAAGTATTTGAAATTAAAAGGATTTACCGATATCAATGGAACAGGCAACCAGCCCCTTGCTAAGCGCCCTGATATTGTAAATAGAGAATACCAGTTTGAAAGTATTTATAATTTCGATTGGAGAAGATATTCGTATTTGGCTCCCTTAGTTTTTTCACAACGTCAGATAAAAAGTCGTGCAGGCGTACTATTGAAAGGTGGTTTGTATTATAAAAGATTGAGTGGTGATTCATCGTTGGTCGAACAAGAGAAGAGACAGTATTATGAAGGTTTTGGAGACAATAAAGGAATACAAACATTTTCAATAAAGCTTGCACCGGGGCTGGGTGGTAACTTGATTCTTTATAAACACATTTGCTTGTCGATGGCATTGTTCACCTCTTTTGATCTTTATTTTTACAGATACATTAACAGCATGGATGAGGTTTCGACACGAAGGGAAAGTGTTGTGTTTGCACTTGATGGTTATGTTAGTCTAGGGTATCAGTCAAAACGTTTTTATGGCGGTCTGCGGTTTGAAACAGACAGAAGAGATGCTGCTCTACGCTATATAAAAATGAATATTGTAAATGCCTATACCGGTCTTGAATTAGGATACCGGTTTAATGCACCGCGTGCAATGAAAAAGTTTTATAAAAAGACGATGCCACCAGGAATGTGATTTGTTGCTAATTTGAAATATGAAGTATGACTTACATGGTATACACTTTGTCAAGTTGTTTGCGCAAAGTCGTATAGGCGTTCTCACCTTGTAATGCAATGTTCTCCCACCGACACTCAATCACTATTTTTCCGGTATAGTTAATTTTTTTTAGTGCTGATAAGTAAGAAGTAAAGTCATCACCCTGAACACCGGGTGGTGTTCGTCCTTCTTTTTCAGCGACTTCACAATACACCACATATTTTTTTGTTGCTGCTATTACATCAGGGGTTTCACCTTCTTTTGCCATGTGATATAGATCAATGCACAAACGAAGATTTTTATGATCTACCGCCTTCACAATTTCAAGCGCTTCTTTTACAGTGGTAATAAAATTGCATTCGGTGCTGTTGAGATTTTCAATCGCAAGGATAATGTTATACTTCGCTGCTAACGGTGCAATCTTTTTCGCCATCGCAATAAATTGTTCTTTCGCTTTTGTCCGATCAAACCCATCGGGAATGCCGCGCGATCCACCACTTCCCCAGATTATCATTTTAAGATTTGCCTCCTGCGCGCGTTGTAGAATAATTTCTACATATGAAAGAACAGCTTTCTCATCTACATTCGGACCAACCACTTTTAGATCACCCGGTATAAAAAGATTACAGGCAAATAAAGGTACTTTCAACTTTTTGATAATTTGTAACTGATCCTGGAATTGCTGCTTCGAAACATTTCGGGGTGAAAGTATTTTGTTTGTAGACTCAACCACACAACGGAATCCATAAAGATGAAGCAAACTGTCGTTTTCAATATTTTGTACCACTCCAATTTCAGGCACAGTTATATTGTGTTGGGCCTGGAGTAACGCAGTAGCAACACTAAAAAGGTATATAAGAAGAGCTCGGATCATGAGTTTAAAGGTAATGGAAAGTCTTTAAGGATTTTGAATGTTATAACTTCATTTTTAATTCATCTGTTAAGATTGACTTTGGTTAAGGTATGATATACCTTTATTCAGTTGTCATTATAGTCTCAGTTTTTCGGTCACTTTAAATCTTTAGCTTTTATGAAAAAAACCCCTACCATTTCCGTGGGCACAGTTGTGCTCATATTTTTCTTGTTTCTGCATTTCGTGTTGATGCTCAAACAAATTCCACCCCAGATGTTCCGGACTCAGTTTATGCTGAAGTAAAAATTTCTACTGTCAGTTCGGCTTTGTTTACACTGTTTTGCATGCTGTACTTTGGCTATGGTCAAAGGATCCATTTTAAATGTTAGTCTGACGGTATCTTTATTACATTATTCAATTTTTATGAAAACCCCCTCTTTTTGTTTTAGAAGTACAATTATTTGCGCATTTCTGTTTGCTTCCTTTTTTCATCTACGAGTTTATGCGAATCGTATAGATGACTCCCCTCCAGATCCGACCATAGAGGTAACTGGAGATTTTGATTTTGGTTCTGTTTTTTTTGGAACACAGCCTTCTCAACCCAGGCAATTTGTTATTCGAAACGTTGGTCAACAAGAGGTAACCTTTAATGTCACGGTATCCAATCCTGATTTCACGTATTTCTCAGATGCCAGTTCAACTCTATGGCCAGGTGATTCTGTCTTAAGTTATGTAGCTTTTAAGCCGTCGGTAGTAGGTGTTATTTCCGGAACGTTAACCATTACGAGTGATGATCCTGTAAATCCTGTCTTGAATTTTAATATAACCGGGGTTGGATTGACGAGCCCTGTTGAAGAAACCTTTATTCAGGATACTGTGATAGAGACGTTTACTACAACAAGACTATTTAAGATTACGAATACGTCCAATGAACAAGCGGAATTTCACCTGGAGCCGTTTCAAAATAATTTTATTCAATTTCCGATTAATACATTCATACTCAATACTGGCGAATCGGTATGGGCAGAATTACGATTTACCGGTTTTGGGCATGTAGGATATGACAATGGAGTTTTTCTGGTTTCAAATCTTTCTATTGATGGCAACGCCCTTGACCCTATTTTTATTTCTGTTGAACTTCTTATTTTGGAAGAACCATGGGGACCTCTTGCTTATGTTCAGGGAGGCTCCAACGCCGACTTCGGGCCAGCGTTTGTCGGAGGTGATATAAAAAGTACGGTCATTCTGGAAATTGAGAATCCAAGTCCTACTCCATTGATCTGTAATCTATCATCTTCCGATCCTAATTTTCGGATCTACCTTCCTGAGTTTTGGACCTACGGTTCTGATTCTACATTCATTGTTAACCGAGATGATTTCTTCAGTGCGGGTTATACCTTTGTTCCGTTAGCGGTTGGAGATTTTTCAGGAGTGATTACGTTAACAACAAATGATCCCGATCGTCCCCTATTTACCTGGACTGTGCGCGGCACTGGAGTTGAGGCACCATTCCAAACCGTTCAGGATAGCGTAATTGAGGGAGAACAAAGTAGTAAGGTCGTTACCATTCGAAACACAACACCGGAACCGCTTGACTTTTATCTTGCACCAAAACATAATGATGAACATAATTCATTTCTTGAATTATCAATAGCTCCAGACACGATCTCATTACCTGCTGGTGGAGTAGGAACGTTTGAAGTTTTGTTTGATGCAACAGGTTTCACTCCGGGTGTGTACTATGGAGCAATCGAGGCTGTGTGCCACTGTAATTATGGAGATATAGAAGTTCCCTTTGTTGTCACCATTCTTGATTCACCTCAAGCAATTGAATTGCCGGATTCAATTCATATTGAAATTCCGATTGGCACAATGCAGTCATCCTCATTTGTTATTCAGAATACCGGTAATGTAAATCTTGATTATTCAATTGAAACAGGATCAATAGAAAGTGGAAATGGTTCACGGTTGTACGATACTGGCTTTGAGGAATTTAATCTTGGCTCAATACAATTTATGGGTGGTTGGTACGCTGCCGACGATGTTTATTTTTCATCAGATAATCCCGGACAAGTAGCGAATGAAAATCCATTTAGTGGATCAAAGCATTTACGCTATGTGTCAAGCGAGGGTGAAAAATTATTTTCTCCCATTTTAAACACAAGCGCCAGTGATATTTCTATTGTTGATATGATGATTGATTTTGAACCCGGAGTTACGTGGAAAATAAATGCGTTTGTCATTCACCCTGATGGTAGCATGAGTGTCGAAACTGGTTTTCCGTCGGATCAGCTTCACTCTATTTCTGGTTCTTTGCCAGAAGGATATTTTAACTTGAGATTCTCAATCAAGAAAAGCACACAAGAATATTCCATTTCTGTTAATGGAAATGTTATTTATACAGGTACAAGTTACATATCTGATTTTAGTCAGGTTGTATTTTTAGGAGGATTTGAACAATATGGAAAGAATTTGGATATTGATGATCTTCGAGTTATTGTCGGTGACGAAGAACGTAGCTTTTTATCAGCTGTGCCTTCATCCGGAACGATACCGCCACTGGGCTCTCAAATTGTAAACCTTCTGGTTGACGCGCACAACATCAATGCTGGAGTATACAACGATTCAATTGTCGTTCACAGCAGTGATTCATTAGCAGCGGTTCTTTCTATTCCGTTCGAGGCAATAGTAAAAGAAAATATTCCGCCCGAGTTTATTAATGTACCAGATTCTATGATTGTTATGGTTGCAGGAGATACATTGTTCCTTACGTTTGCCGCTACAGATGTTGACGATTCTTTTGTTTCGGTTACCAGTTTTAATGTTAACTCTTACAATGCCTATAACTATGACTTTGAATTCGCTTCGGGCAATGGATACACAACCATTGGTTTTTTTGCACCAGACTGCCCGATCGATAGTCATTTCACAGGTATGATTTTGGCCACCGATGCCCGGGGTGGAGTTTCGTCCAAGTACTTCGTCATCCATGTATTGGCGCACGATGAAAATGATTTTGTGCTGACCAATTTTAAAACAAAAGTTGAATTGGAAGCTTTTACAGACACGCTGGTACTTGATATTGCGCGTCCGGATATCGATAAGCTCACGATTCAGTTCAAAACGCTGGAGAGTTATTTTTTATCTCCTGATGCGTCAAGTGAAACAGACCTTGCTTCGCCAAAAAGTGTAACGTTTAGTCTGGATGGTGTATTTATAAATTCAGATAAATCGAGTCCATACTATATTGATGCCTGGCAGATTCCGAAGTTAAGTGAAGGATATCATACATTAACGGCATTTACAGATTATACCAACGATGGTGAGGAATTAGGTGCCAGCGGGTATTCAACCAGACAAGCTGTAATTCATGTTATCAATTCTACATTCATTTCAGGTTTTGATGTTGTTGATTTAAATGGCGCTAAGCTTATGGATTTGGTTGAAGGATCTATAATTGATTTAAGCCAGCCCGGATTCAATTCATTTAACGTCTTAGCAAATCCAAGCCTCAATTCAATCCGCAGTGTGAAATTCACCTTGAATAATGTTACCGCGAGAATAGATAATGGTGCTCCGTATGCTTTGGGAGGTAACCCGATTAGTGGTGATACATTCTGGAAAGCAAAGGCAGGTCAGTATACTCTCACAGCCATTCCGTATATGAAATATTTTGCATGGGGTCCGAGTGGCACTCCTTTGACTATTCATTTTCAAGTAGTAAATGGAACAATTCCATCCACAGCTACTGCACGCATTGCGAACGCAACCGCAAGTGATACTCAGCAGAGCGAAGAGACCTCTGATGTGGAAAATGTTTTATCAATTTATCCGGTACCTGTCAAAGATGAACTTCACATTGAGTTGCATGAATCTGTGAAAGGTGATGTTGTTGTGAACATTATGAGCATACATGGTAAATCAATGAACATAAGAAGTGGTGATGCAAATGAATTCAGAAAATATTCATTCAGCACTGAACAGCTTGGAATAAGCAGGGGAATTTATTTTGTGATGGTGACACAGGCCAATGGAAAACGCCTTGTGAAGAAATTTATAAAAGAGTGATTTAATAAGGTAAAGTGGGGATTTATTTCCCCTCTTACTTTAATTTTCATTGAGCAATGGTAACGTTACTTCGTGTCCCAATATCAATTAAGTTTGATTTCATTTTAAGATTTTTAATTTATCAGTTAAGATTGATTTTGGTTAAGGTAAGACATACCTTTAGTCTGTTGTATACAATTTAGTTTGTCGCTACTTTAATCTTTAGCTGAAATGAAAAAAATCTCTACTCTCGTAGTGGGCATGGTCGTGCTCGCAAGTTTTCTCTTTATTAATCGTGTACACGCTCAAACCGGCCCCATTGCGCACCTTGAACTATGGTTGGACTCCACGAACACGTTAATTGACTTTGATTCTGCATTCTTTGCAATAGGCGAATTTCCCTATCAATCATCGCGTTCCGAACTCAATGGGTTTAATTTTACGAATGTTGGAGATGAACCGCTTGTTTTTACGATTACTACTTCTAATCCTGATTTTATTTGTGAGTACGGTACATATACATTGCCGGGAGATAATGATCAGTTTTATATGGTATTCCAACCATCAAAAACCGGACTCTCTACGGGTGTAATCACTATTACAACAAATGATCCCAATCAGGAAGAGATCACATTTAACGTTAAAGGTTACGGAATAGAACCTCCTGTCGATGTTAGTACTGTGCAACTTGATTTAGAAGTTGGAACAACTGTTACCCGCCAGATGATCGTGCGAAATACTACCCCTAATAAAGCAAGATTTCGAATTCAAGATGAATTTGAGGAAGCACTCGAATTAATCGTTTCAAAGGATAATCTTGTTTTAGAATATGATGATAATTTTATTTTAGAAACAGGAGACTCCGCTACAATTGATCTTTTTTTTGATTACAGAGAAGTTCCAGACCCAGGTAATGAAGAGGTTTACGTACCCATAAAAGTGACCTGTGAGCCGTTTCATTATGAATGGGGTCGAACATTGGCCGTCTATAAAATCTTTATCGTAAATGGAATATTTCCTGTTGCCACTATTGGCGCTTCCGAAGATACCATTCATCATCAAGTACGGGGCTCTACAATCAGTTCAACTTCTTTTGCAATTGAGAATTTGGTTGACTCAGAACTTCGTTACTCTATTAAAATAGATTCATTGCTGAATGAAGGCGGAGGTAATACAGGATTGTATCATACCGGGTTTGAAGATTTTGCGCCAGGCAGTATTAATAATCAAAAAGGATGGGTGATAAATTCTGGAAAATTCATCATTGAGAGCTTTTATCCATCTGAAGGATCTAAACACATCAGTTGTTATCCGGATGGAGATGGATCAAATAGCATATCCTCACTGTTGTCCCCGTCAGTTGTATTACAGGGCAGTGATGATGTTACTGTTGTAAGAATGAAACTGAATCTTTACTATGGGATTACATGGGGAATTATGGCTAATTCAAGAACGGCATCAAGTCCAAGCACATTGTTCGAAGTTTCTCCTGATCGTAATTTATATGCTTTCGTTGAAGATAGTACAGGTATATCGCGTCAATATGTACCCTACACACTTCCTTCCGGATACATCGATTTTAGGATTAAGATAAGAGCGAGTACGCATGAATTTACACTCTATGTGAATAATGCAGCGGTATTCACTGGTCATGGAAGAGCCGATATAATCGAACAGGTAGTATTCTATGCATATAGTGAAAATTCAGGCCCTCGAATTTATATTGACGAGTTCTCTATTTATAGTGAGCCGAATAAGAAGCCATGGCTGGCTGTTGAACCACAATCAGACACTATTTCTTCTGGTGCATCAATGAATGTAAATCTTTTGTTCGATGCAACGGATATTGAGCCTGGAACCTATACTAAGATTCTGAAAATTTCTGTTGACAATCTTTTAATACCAACTTTATCTATTCCCGTTACGCTTGTTGTTGTTCCAAATCGCCCTCCTGTACTCTCACCAGTTGCTAACAAGAGTGTTCGCGCACAAGATGTGTTGAATCTTCAGTTTACCGCTACTGATCAGGACGATTCAGTTGTTTCAGTTAGTGTAAGTAATGCACCATCATTTATAACGCTAACGAATTCAGGTAATGGTTCGGCTCTGTATTCTGTGAAACCGTTGATTGGCGATGCAGGTACTTATGAAGTCACAGTTACTGCCACAGATCCGTTTGGAGGCATAGCAACTGAAACCTTCAATCTTGAAGTAATGCCATTCTATGGAGTTCAGAACTTCAGCCTCATTTATTTTAAAACAGGAGCAGTTGTTCGCAATTTTGAAGACACCATAATATTAGATGTAGCTGATCCTGAAATTGAAAAATATACCATCAGAGCAAACACAAATCCTGAAACCGTAGGAAGCGTTAAGTTTGCGTTGGATGGTACTGTAGCAAATACAGACAATTCAAGACAATATGCTATCAACAATTGGTTACTACCTGTGCTCAGCGGAGGAAATCATTCTATAACGGCTCAAGCATTCACAAAGACTAATGGAAGTGGCGATGCAGGTCATATGAAATCGGGTACTATAAAAATGATAAACTCTGCATCCATAACAGACTTTGATGTTGTCAATGGAAATGGCGTTAAGTTACTTGACCTTGTTGAAGGAGGAATTATCAATATTAATCAGCCTGGTTTTAACATGATCAACCTTGTAGCCAATACAAGTGTTAATTCAGTTCGCAGTGTTAAGTTCATATTAAATGGACCAACTGCGCGAATTGACAATGTTGCACCCTTTGCATTGAAAGGAAATTCTAATGGTAGTGATACCTTCTGGCCAACGAAGCCCGGGTTTTATACATTGACAGCTATTCCCTATATGAGAAGTTATGCATGGGGTCCTGAAGGAACTCCACTTACAATTCATTTCCAGGTTGTAAATGGTACAGGATCAACCTCTGCTGCTGGTCGCGTTGCAAATTCAGCAGACAATGATCAGCCGACTATTGAAACGTTCGATCAGGAAAATATTCTATCTCTTTATCCTGTACCTGTGATTGATGAACTAAATATTGAGTTGCATGAATCAGTGAAAGGTAATGTTGTTGTTAGTATTATGAATATGCAAGGTCAGCCTGTTCATGCTAAAGCAGGTAATGCAGATGAATTCAGAAATTATTCTATCAGCACCGTTCAACTTGGAATAAGCCAGGGAATTTACTTCGTAATCGTAAATCAAGAAAATGGAGGCAGAATCGTAAAGAAATTTACTAAAGAATGATTTTAATATGTAAGGCAGGAATAATCTTGCCTTACATGCATTACCGTTAGTGTAAATGCAACAATTGCAAATTCTTTTTCTGAAAATTGCATTAAGCTCAATACCTGTAAAATTGTGCATTCAAATGGGATAACTGAATTTGTTGCAACATGAATAACCCAGTTGAAAAAACCAATCACGGAATTTTAAAAATTATTTAACCCAGTATGGAGTAGATGAATTTAATTTTCACTTACTTCAATTCACGATTCGATTGTTGCGTTTGATTTAATCCACCAGGAAGAATATCGAATCTTATTCCCTTCTGATTTTTTTGTTTTGCGTGATCGGTTTGTGTTTGAGGGAAATCAGAAGCTCCGTTTGTCAATATTTGTTTAACCTAAATACCCTCTCTGCATGAAGTACATCTACGTGTCCTTACAGCGCTCTGCTATCCTATGCATAGTCGTCTTGTGGTTGGTGGCCCTCGCTTCCAACTCGGTTTCAGCCCAACAAAAAACGGGCTATGAAAATGGTGTTGTTCGCATTAAAGTAAATGAGTCGTTGGCTCTTCAACTTGAAAATGCCCGAATAACCAAAAGTTCTAATAACATTCTAGTTACCGGAATTCAATCAATTGACAGACTAAGTCTGCAGTACAAAGCAACCGGAATCAAACGTGTATTTAGGCCAGCAGGTAAGTTTGAAGCAAAACATCGAAAGTATGGATTGCATCGCTGGTTTGAAATACAACTGGATAAAGCTGCTCCTATATTAAGTGTGTTGTCAGCATATCAGGCGATCGAGCAGATTGAAATTGCACAACCACTCTATACAAAAGCGATTATCGGTTCCGATCGTATGGACTTTGGTCCAAGAAGAGTTGATATTAGTCAGGCAGCAACTTTATCAGGTGCTCCCAATGATCCACTGTTTGCACAACAATGGCATTATAATAACACAGGTCAGGCAGGAGGTACTTCTGGTTCTGATATTAATATTCTTCAGGCATGGGAAATTGAAACCGGAAGTAGTAATGTAATTGTAGCGGTAACCGATGGTGGTGCACAAGTTGACCACCCTGATTTGGCTGCAAACATGTGGGTGAATACAGATGAAGTTCCAGGCAATGGAGTTGATGATGATAACAACGGATATGTTGATGATATAAATGGATACGGATTTGGTGATAACACCGGAGAAATTGCTCCTGATGATCATGGTTCACATACAAGTGGAACAATCGCTGCAACTACGAATAACAGTATTGGAGTAGCAGGTGTAGCGGGTGGTTCGGGTGTCGGTGATGGCGTTCGAATTATGTCGTGTGCTGCCTTTGGTGCAGTGGGCACTGGCGGCTTTGAAGATACCTATATATATGGAGCAGATAATGGTGCTGTTATTTCACAGAATAGTTGGGGATATACTAACCCTGGTGTATTCGATCAATCTGTTTTAGATGCCATTGATTATTTTATTGCAGAAGCAGGTAAAGATGAATTTGGAAATCAGGTCGGTCCAATGAATGGAGGCATCGTGATTTTCGCTGCAGGAAATAGCGACAGTAACGAACAACATTATCCTGGATATTATGAAGCAACACTCGCTGTTAGTGGTGTAACCAACCAGGATAAAAAAGCGTGGTACTCTAATTTTGGTGAGTGGGTTGATATTGCAGCTCCTGGTGGAGAAACATTTGTAAACAATGATCCTCATGGTGTTTTGAGTACTGTTTCAGGAAATCAATATGCATTCTTCCAGGGAACCTCTATGGCATGTCCACACGTCTCAGGAGTTGCAGCATTAATTGTTTCAAAATTTGGTGGAGCCGGATTTACTCCTGAAATGCTACGCGGACGATTGACACAGTTAGTCGATGACATTAATGCAGCCGATCCTCCATTTGCAGGACTACTTGGATCCGGAAGGTTGAATGCATTTTCCGCACTTCAGGAAAATGATGGAGATGCACCCGAGGCCATTGATGACTTGACGGCTTCATCAGTAGCGATAACAGATATCATCCTTACCTGGACCTCACCTCTGGATTCCGGAAATGGTTCTGCTTCTGTTTATGATATTCGTTATTCTACTTTGCCCATCACCGAAGAGAATTTTGGTGGAGCAACATCATACCTTAACCCCCCTGTACCCAAAGCAGCTGGAGAAACGGAGTCACTAACAATATCTGGATTGCTTCCAGGAACAGTTTATTATTTCGCGATTAAGTCAGCTGATTTCTTTGGTAACTTTTCAAGTGTATCAAACATTCTTCAACAGGCTACAAACTTTGCACCCGTTATAGCGTTGTCATCTTCCACGTTAACGCAAAATCTGCAAACAGCACAGACGGGCTCGCAAACCTTAACCATCAGTAATGCAGGTTTGGGAGTTTTGAATTTTAACATTTTAGGATCTGGCGGTTTTGCTTCAGTATTACCAACATCAGGAAGTGTAGATCCTGGAGGTAGCCTTGATGTGGTTGTTACATTTAATGCGAACAGCTTACTAGGCGGTACATATAATCAGGATCTTGAAATTTTGCACAATGATCCTTTACAGGACAGCCTGGTTGTTCATTTAGTATTGAATGTTACAAATAATGGTTTTCCAATTGCATCAGTAGCTCCTGATTCGCTTGATTTTGGAAACGTGTTTGAAACCGATTCGGCCAGCCGTTACGTGCGTGTTTACAATGCCGGATCTGAACCACTAACCATTGCAAGTATTGTTTCTGATAATCCAGATTATACCATTGAAGCCGATACTTTAGTAGTTGTGCCATTCGGTCAGGCATCTGTAAAAGTTATTTATACAGCTTCATCCTTAGGTACTTCATCTGGCAATGTTACAATTTCAACGAATGATGTTGCGAATCCATCTTTTATAGTTTTCGTAACCGGAACAGGAGTAGTTGCACCTGAGATTGTAATATCTCCGGATTCATTGAGTGCATCGCTCAATACAGGAAATACCTCCACTCAATCTCTCACAATTGAAAACACAGGAGGAAGTGATCTTGAGTTTTCTGTAGCAGTCTCATCGGCTACTCCAGCGAGTGTGGCTTCTGTACAAACTCTTTCGATCCCATCTCGATCGGCAGTATCAGTAACGAGTGTACAAAAGCAGACTACTAAATCTTCCGGAAAATATTCTAACCAAATCAAATTGAAATCGGTTGGTAAATCAGCCGTGACCTCCAAGGTGTTAATTATTTCTCCTGATGATGATGTAACAGATCTTGCTTTTGTTCTCAACAGCTTTGATGACATTGATGCTACGATTCTTTCGGGCGGTGCATTGCCTGGTCTTGTTTTGGATACATTAATGCAATATGATGTTGTGTTAACAACTAACAATACCCAGTGGTTAGCATCTGGTGGTATTGATCCGGAAGCGATGGGAGATTTACTGGCAGATTATATTGATGCAGGGGGTAAAGTAATTGTAAACCAATTTGCTTACTCATACGATGCATGGCAAATGGCTGGACGATTTATTGGTGACGGATATGGCCCATTTACCCCGTCAACTACGGATGCTGTTGTTGATGTTGAATTAGGAACGATCCTCTCTCCAAGTCATCCAATTATGGAAGGAGTAAGTTCTCTTGCCTATAGTGGCTATGTTCAGAATGTAGGTCTTGCTCCGGGAGCAATAGCACTTGCCGAATGGGATAATGGTGAGTTGTTCCTTGCTGCGAACGGAAATGTTGTAGCCTTGAATATGCTTCCGTCATTAGGTAATGGTGATCCATTGCAATGGTCTGGCGATCTTCCTACTATTTTTCAAAATGCTGTACATTACCTATCAGGTGGCGGTTCATTCGTAAGGGTTTCACCATCTGAAGGAACAGTAGCTCCTGGAGAACAACTTGATCTTGAAGTAACATTTGATGCTTCAGGATTGGATACTGGTGTTTATAATGCTTCGGTGGATGTCTCAACAAATGTTCCGTATCATCAGTTGATTTCTATACCTGCAGCACTAACTGTACTTGGTCCTGAATTTACAATCAGCCCAGATTCATTATATGATGAATTGGAGAATCAGCAAACATCAACACATACATTAATACTGAGTAATAATGGTCCAGATGATCATTCCTTTACCGTTGCTGTTCAAGGTTCTGGATTTTCAACGTCATCAGTGAAAATTACTAAACCTTTATCTACCGCGCGTAAGGCTTCAGCAAATCCTGCAAAGCAAAAACAGCAGAAGTCAGCACGGAAGAAAAATGACAAGGATGGAATTAACGTTATAACCACTGCTCCCGAATCCGGCAGAATGGCCAAGCGTGTTTCGGCCGTTGCGCCAAGTTCAGTTGGATTATACACCACTGATTTTGAAAGCCTTTCAATAGGGGATATTAACGGCCAAGATGGATGGTACGGTCAATGGGGTAACTGGACCGTTGAAGCTGAAAATCCATCCGGTGGTGCTCAGCATTTCAGAGGTTTGGCGGATGGATTTGGGTATTCATTCTCAATTTCGCCAACAGTACCTATTGGTTCTGATGCAACATCAACCGTGTCCATGAAAGTTAATCTTCAAGGTTCAAATGCGAGCTGGCAGATTGCACCTCAATCCCCTACGGCCGGACTCATCGTTACTCGAATTGGCTTTGAGACTGATGGCAGTATGACCGCTTTAGTAAGCGATGGAGCAGGGGGAGGTTTCTTTGAGACCATTGCATCAACAATACCTTCGGGTTACTTTGATTTAACGATATCAGCCAGCAGAGATTCAGCAACGTTTGATGTTTACATTAATGATTCTAAAGTCTTTAGTGGTTTGGGCTTTGCTGGGAACATTGAAGAATTGGCTGTTATTGGCTTTATGGAAGAAGCAGGACCTACACTTGATATTGATGACTTGCAAATTATCGATGGTGTTAAAGAAGTTGCTCCAGAATTTGTTACTGTTTCTCCACTCTCAGGAAATCTTCCATCAGGCGCGACAGCTGAGATTACAGTGAATTTTGCATCAGGAGATCTCACATTTGGATTGTATTCAACTGATATTAATATAGACATTGATGGAGCAAAATTAACCGTGCCAGCATCGCTGCGTGTTGTGGGTGATGAAGCAATCGATGTTGATCCGACTGTATTACAAGCAATTGTCGATTACAAAGCTGATACAACTCAATATATACACATTGCAAATACAGGAGGTAGACCCCTTAGCTATGGACTTCAAATAATTGGTGCAAGTACTAATGTGGCGAAATTGCCAGCAGGACCTGTAAGCAAATTTGCAAACTGGTCAACAGACAAACGCATTGTTGATAAGAAAGCCAAAGATGATCAAGCGTCAAAATTGATTGTTGCAAAATCATTAGGCATTGAATTGCTTGCCGGAACTTCTTTACTCGAAGAAAATTTTGAAGGCGGAACATTCCCACCTTCAGGATGGAGTACAACGGATAATGCAGGTGAAGGTGTGGCTTGGGGATTCGCAGGAGATGCAGGTGAAGGAAATTATTCAGGAGTTGGAGAAGCAGCAACCATCAGCAGCGATGCTTTCGGAGCTGCTGAGTTTGATGCAGAAATAATTTCGCCTTCAATCACTACAGCAGGGTACAAGAATATTGCTGTGCAATACAATGTGAACTATGCGAACTATGCCAATCTGGATTTTCTGGATCTTGATATTCAGGTTGATGACGGAGCATGGACAACAGTATTAAGCTGGAATGAAGATCATGGTACCTTCAGAGGAACACCTGGTGAATTTGTTTCATTACCATTAGATTCCTATTTAACAGGAGCTTCCTCCTTCCGCTTACGCTGGCATTATTATGATCCAAATGCAGGCGATTGGGATTGGTATGCACAAATTGATGATGTTTCAGTTTTGGGAGAGGCACGGACATGGTTATCAGTAGCACCAGCATCAGGCATAGTTCCTGTTGGTGAGAGTGTTGATATTGCTGCAAAATTTGATGCATCTGATCTTGATCCTGGTTTCTATGTTGCCGGCATACTCGTAAGTAGTAATGCAGTTGAAGATCCATTAGTTGGAGTAGTTGCTTCATTAGAGGTACGCGAACCTGCTGTCATTTCAGTTAATCCGGATTCTGTATACGTAGAATTGCCAGATGAATTAACTGCTCAGGAAACACTCACCATTTCAAATTCAGGTGAGAGTCTATTGACATACTCTATCACAGATGCGCCTATTCCTGCGGCATCACGAGTAACTCTGCCACGAAAAGAGTCTTTGCAAAAAAGAACGACTAAGGTTAGTCAAACAATTAATTTGTTAGAGACAAAGGCCATTCAATCAACCGTATCAAAGTTGGCCGGCACATCACTTTATAGTACTGGATTTGAAGAGTTTGCTCCAGGAGATATTGATGGCCAGGAAGGTTGGAATGGTCTGTACGGAAACTGGACCATCGAAAGTTATAATGCTGCAGAAGGATCTCAACACTTTAGCGGTTTGGCCGATGGCTTGGGTCAGTCGATTGCATTCTCTCCGATTGTTTCAGCGGGTAGTGATGATGTTTCAACTACAAGTATGAAAATTGATCTTGACCTTGGAGTCACGTGGCAAATTATTCCTCAATCGCCTACAGCAGGAAGTGTGAACACACGCTTCCAGATTTCTGCTGATGGAAGTTTGAGTACTCTTGTTCAAGACAGTGTTGGAAATATATACTACCAAGAAATTCCGGGTTCTCTTCCTGATGGATACTTTGACTTGAGAATTGAAAATAAGGCGAGCACACTTGAGTTTACAATTTATGTAAATGACGAAGCTATATTCACCGGTGGTGGATTTGCAGGTGAAATCGAGCAAGTGGTTATTTTCTCATTGATGGAAGAAGCTGGTCCGCTTTTGGATATTGATAACTTCTTTATTCTGGATGGTCCTGCTCAAGCTCCATGGCTAACAGTAGAACCTGAATCGGGTAATGTGTCATCTGGAAATTCAGCAACCGTAAATCTTTTATTTGATGCGAATGATGTAGAGCCAGGAACATACAGTAAGATTCTAAATATTTCAAGCAATGATCCGGAAACACCAAATGTATTGGTTCCGGTTACACTGGTTGTTTTACCAAATCTCCCTCCGGTCTTGGCACCAGTAAGCGATAGAACTGTTCGTGAGCTTGGATTGTTGAATCTTACCTTTACGGCTACAGATGCTGATGACTCATTAGTTGTAGTGAGTATTGAGAATGCGCCAGATTTTGTAACCCTAACCAATTCACAAAATGGGTCAGCTACCTATTCTTTGAAACCGTTAATCGGTGATGCAGGTGACTATGAAATTACAGTCGTTGCCCAGGACGGACGTGGAGGTATCGCAACTCAAACATTTAACCTTGAAGTAATACCCTATGGCGTACAAAGTTTCAGTCTTATAAACTTCCAAACAGGAGCTGTGATTCGGAATTTTGAAGACACCGTAACACTGGATATTGCTGATCCATTAATTGAAAAATACACCATTCGTGCAAACACAAATCCAGGAACTGTGGGAAGTGTTAAGTTTACGCTGGATGGAGCCTCTGCCAATACTGACAATTCACGTCATTATACAATCAACAACTGGCTTCTGCCAGTGCTGAGTGGAGGAGATCATTCCATTACAGCTCAGGCCTTCACCAGGAGCAATGGAAATGGTGATGCAGGTCAGGTAAAAAGAGGAACGATCAGAATGATTAACTCAGTGGCTGTAACTGATTTTGATGTTGTAAATGGAAACGGTGTGAAACTACTTGACCTTTTGGATGGAGGAGTGATTGATATTAGTCAATCAGGTTTTAATATGATAAACATTGTAGCCAATACAAGCTCCACCGCCATTCGGAGTGTTAAGTTTAAACTTAACGGACCAACAGCCAGGATTGATAATGCTGCACCGTTTGCATTAAAAGGTAATGCTAATGGTAGTGATACATTCTGGCCAGTAAGTCCAGGAAACTATACATTAACCGCTATTCCTTACTTGAAGTATTATGGTTGGGGTCCAGAAGGCACTCCACTTACAATACATTTCCAGGTTGTAAATGGCGGAATTCCAACAGTTGCAAATGCTCGGGGAGGTAATTCCGGATTTGAAGATGAAACTGAAGAGATGCTTTTGATAGAAAATGGAGAACCTGTATGGTCGGTTTATCCTGTTCCAGTAAAAGATGAACTTCATATAAAGCTTGAAGGTAAGGTTGAAGGAAATGTTAGAGTAAGTATCATGAACATTCAGGGACAATCGGTTCATGCAAAAGATGGTACTGCTGAAACGTTCCGTGATTATACCGTGAGTACTGAGAAGATTGGATTAAACACAGGTTTTTACATTCTTCAGATTCAACAAGCCAACGGCAAACGTGTTATTCAGAAATTTATGAAGGAGTAGTTTATTTAAAAAGCAAAGAAGTATCAAAGGTGAGGTTTAACGACCTCACCTTTTTTATTGCTTTTATAAGGGAGATTAAAAATTATCATTCTTCGAACTTTGAAGATGTTAATGCAGGATTTTTTCTGTTAGAAGCTGGTAAAATTCTGTTCACTATCTTTATCCAAAATCTATTGGTGAATGAAGAATGTTCGACTTGTACTGGGTAGTGGAGGAGCACGGGGCATGGCGCATATTGGTGTTATTGAAGAATTGGAGAAGGAAGGATTTACAATTAAGGAAGTTGCTGGGTGCTCGATGGGCGCAGTTGTTGGTGGTATTTACAGTGCGGGATATTTAAAGGAATATAAACACTGGCTTATTGGATTGTCGCGATTGGATGTATTTCGATTACTGGACTTTACATTTTCATCACAAGGTTTTGTAAAAGGTGAGCGTGTTTTTAAAGAGATTGAAAAGTTGATTGGCGATCATCTAATTGAAGATTTAAAAATTCCGTTCACAGCTCTTGCTGCCGATGTGATTAAGAAGCGTGAAGTTCACTATACCTCCGGAAGTTTATTTAAAGCATTACGAGCATCTATTGCTATACCTACTGTATTTACTCCTGTAATAGAAGGACGATCACAATTGGTTGATGGTGGAGTGCTCAATCCACTACCAATTAATGTAGTTCATCCTGAACCAGGAGATATAATTGTGGCTGTAAACCTTAATGCTAATATTCCAATGGTGATTAATAATTCTGTTGTGGTGGTAAATAAAGAGATGGCAGCCTATCAAAAAATGTTGAACGCGTTTCGTGCACAGTTTTTAAACAACGATAGTAAGGTAGAAGAGAAAATGGAGCAATTTGGTTTTTTTGACTTGCTCAATAAATCATTTGATATGACTCAAGATCGTCTCACTGAATTGACGATCAATGTTCACAAGCCTGATATTGTTGTGGATATATCTCGTGATGCATGTGGTGTATTTGAGTTCTATCGTGCGAATGAAATTATTGAAGAAGGGAGAAAGGCTTTTCGAAGAGCGTATAATAATTCATGATACTAATCTTTGTGTCTTAGTGGCAAAGAATTTTAAACTAAGTTAGCCACAAAGACACAAGGCCACGAAGGTTCATTAAGTGAATCAATTGAAAGTATAGTGACTAAATAATTAGACATTACCTTAGTATAAACGACCAGCTATGAACAGAAAGATCAGATGGGGTATTTTAGGTTGCGGGAAAATTGCCAATAAGTTTGCAGCCGATTTAGTATTGGTTGAAGACGCCGAGCTTGTAGCCATTGCTTCACGCGATGTAGCTAAAGGTGCAGATTTCGCCAAACAATTCAATGCGCGCTTGAATTTCAATACCTACGAAGCGCTAACATCATGTGATGAAGTAGATGTAATTTATATCGCCACGCCTCATGGCTTTCATCATGAACATACATTGCTTTGCCTTCAACATAAAAAAGCAGTGTTGTGTGAAAAGCCGCTGGCCATAAACACAAAGCAAGTAAAGGAGATGATAAACATGGCGCAAAAACAGCGCATTTTTTTAATGGAAGCTTTCTGGACAAAATTCTTGCCTCAATATCAAAAAGTAATTTCGCTGATTGAGGGAGGTGAAATTGGAACAATAAAAATGATCGAAGCTGATTTTGGATTTAAGGCAGGTAATCCAACACCTCAACGCATGTATGATCCTGCACTTGGTGGAGGAGCACTTTTAGATGTTGGTCTTTATCCTGTATTTCTGGCAATCTCTTTATTGGGTAAACCACTTGAAGTTCACGCACTCATGTCGCCTTACAATACGGGTGTGGATGAGCAAATTTCAATGACTTTGAAATTTGACAATGGAGCATTGGCTGTAATGAATGCAAGCTTTGCTGCAGATACTCCTGTAGAAGCAACCATTGTTGGAACGGAAGGCTACATACGCATGACCAACCGTTTTCATAATGCTACTTCCAAAATTGAATTAATAAAAGATAAGCAACCACCCCTTGAGATTGAGGTTCATCGCGAAGAAGGCTACGGTTATCAATTTGAAGCGCGCCATGTTGGCGAGTGTTTGAGAAATGGATTGATTGAAAGTCCTGTCATGAGTCATACCGATTCCTTGCTTCTCATTGACACGTTGGATCGCCTTAGAGCAAGTTGCGGAATTGCGTATGAAGTGGATTGATCGCTATTACTGAAGAGTAGAGAATTTTGTTTCTCCAATTTTCTCTAACTCCTTGATTCCCTTCACTACCGCTTCAACCATACCGGGTACTTTCGTCAGATCTTGATCCCAAAAAGAAACATTGCTTAATGTTTCGTGTACAGCTTTCTCTGCATCATTGCTTTTCCAAACATTCGTGAAGAAGGTAAGTACTTCGCTTGTATCCTGTAAGGTAATTTCTTCTCCTTGCCATTCGCCCTTGTAAAAACGGATCAACGAAGCAAGCGAAAAAATTAAACGTTCCGGAAGTTGTTTTTTGATTTCGATGTAGCGAAGTAATGATGGAAGTACTCTCACCTTAAATTTTGAAATGGAGTTTAGAGCAATGCTCATCAACTCATGACGAATAAATGGATTTTGAAAACGTTCCATCACATCATTTGCAAATTGATGAAGTTCATCTTTAGGCAAGTCAAGCGTTGGAATAATTTCTTCAACAATGGTGTTACGAATAAAATCTCCTACATAAGAATCATCAACCGATTCTCTCACAGTTCGCAACCCATACAAGTAAGCAACCGGTACTAAAGCAGTGTGTGCACCATTAAGTATTCTTACTTTTCTTGTTCGATACGGTGTTAGGTCGCTTACAAACTTCACCTGAAGTCCGGCTTTTTCAGTAGGAAAAGAAAGCTCAACAGATGCCGGTGCCTCAATAACCCAAAGATGAAATGGCTCGGCCATAACAACAAGGTTGTCTTCGAAGCCTGTTGCCTTTTGAATTTCCTTAATGTTGTCTTTCGGAAAACCAGGGACAATGCGATCGACCAATGTATTGCAGAAAATGTTGTGTTGATCAATCCAGTTTTTAAAACCAATAGGTAGATTCCAATGTGCAATGTATTGAAGGATGGCGTTCTTTAGATTCTCTCCATTTTTTTCAATCAACTCACACGGCATTAATGTTAATCCTTTATCCGCAGAGCCATCAAAGAACTTGTATCGATGATGAAGAAGCACGGTAAGTTTTCCCGGAAAAGTTTCAGGGAGAGTTTTTGGATTTATATCCTTGGCATTAAATGTTATACCAGCTTCTGTTGTATTCGATAGAACGAACTTCAGATCTGGATTTTCAGCGCATTGTAAATACTGTTGAAAATTTTCAAATGGATTGATCACGCCTACAACACTGGTGATGAGCCGTGTTTCCTGAAATGATTTTCCATTTTGAATTCCATTTAATACGACATGGTATAGTCCATCCTGATCATTCACCATTTTGCCCATTCCATTTTGAATTGGCTGTATGATTTGAACGGCTCCATTAAAATCAGTCTTCTCATTGAGTACATCGATCATCCAATCCGCGAAAGCGCGAAGGAAGTTACCTTCACCAAACTGTAATACTTTTACTGGACGAGCATTCTCTCCGGAGGCTGTTTCCCGATTTAATTTTTTAAGCATATTGAAAGTGTAAGAAATTAGAAATTGAAATAGGTTTTAGCGTTTTGATAACAAATGTCGGAGACAATCTTGCCGAGCCATTTTTCATCGGCAGGCAATTCTCCATTTTCGACATCGCGCCCGATTACATTGCAGAGAATTCTTCTGAAATATTCGTGACGCGGAAAAGATAAGAAACTTCGTGAATCGGTTAACATACCAATGAAGCAACTCAACAAACCAAGATTGGAAAGCGCATTGATTTGTTTTTCCATTCCGTCTTTTTGATCGAGGAACCACCAAGCTGAACCAAACTGAATTTTTCCTTTTACAGAACCATCATTGAAATTTCCAATCATGGTTCCTATCACTTCATTGTCAGCAGGATTAAGATTGTATAAAATGGTTTTAGCGAGTTGATTCGTGCTATCAAGTGCATTCAAAAATTTAGCGAGCGTTCTGCTTTGTGAGAAATCGCCAATAGAATCAAAGCCGGTATCAGGACCAAGTGTCTTGAGCATTCTTTCATTCGTATTACGGAGTGCGCCAATGTGATATTGTTGTGTCCAGCCCATCTTGTGATACAACCTGCCCAGTTCAATGAGTATATGATATTTGAAATAATGAATTTCTTCTTTGCTTAACGTTTCATGTTTTCTGATTTTTGAAAACAATTGTTCGATTGTTATCGGAATTTCTTGTTCAGGGAAATAGAGTTGCTCTAATCCATGATCGGAGAGTTTGCATCCCTGCGCGTGAAAAAATTCAATCCGTTTTTCGAGCGCGAGAATTAAATCAGAAAAGCGATTGATTTCAATATTTGAAACCTGTGAAAGTTTTTCTAAGTAAGCAACATAGGTTTGTGAGTTCTCTATTGCGTACGCTTTGTCTGGTCTGAACGTAGGAAGTATTTGCGTAGTAAAATTTTCGCGCTTAATTTTTTGATGATGCTCTAATGAATCGATCGGATCATCCGTTGTGCACACCACCTCGACATTCATTTTGGTAAGTATCCCGCGTGTCCGATAGGTAGGGTCACTAAGTCGGTCGGAGCAAGTCTTATATATTTCAGATCCGGTTTCAGGAGTTAAAACTTCATCAATTGAGAAGTAGCGTTTTAATTCAAGATGAGTCCAGTGATATAAAGGATTTCGAACGGTGTACGGAACGGTGTGTGTCCATTTGGAAAACTTATCGTCATCGGATGCAGAACCGGTGATGTATTTTTCTTCGATCCCAAGTGTACGCATGGCACGCCATTTATAGTGATCACCCTCAAGCCAGATCTTGGTTAGATTTTCAAATTGCCTGTTGTTGGCAATATCTTGCGGTGAAAGGTGGCAATGGTAATCGATAATCGGTAAATCCTTAGCGTATTGATGGTATAGTGTTTTGGCGAAGGAGTTAGTCAGGAGAAAATCTTCTGTGATAAACTTCATGTTATGAAAAATGAGTGGGGAATTTTTATTTCTTTCTAAGCGATGATTGCCGGATGATCAATTCTGGTTTCAGCACAATTTTTTGCGGAATAAACTTTGTGTTGTCATCCGAAATTTCTTCGAGGAATATTTCTGCCGCAGCGTTGCCAATGCGTTTGCTATGCTGCTCGATTGTGCTTAGGGTGGGATCAGTAAATGATGTAAAGATCTCATTACTAAAACCAACAATGGCTACTTGATCTGGAACTTTTATTCCTTTCTCTTTCGAAACTTGCAACGCACCAACAGCACCAAATGCGCTGGCAGAAAAAACACCATCGGGTATGTCGCGCATTTTTAATAATTGGAGCATGCTGTTTCGCCCGTCTTCTAATTGCAAATTACTTTCCACTACGAGAGATTCATCGTATATCATTCCATTCGCGAGCAATGCCTCACGGTATCCGCGAAGACGATCCTTGTAAATACTAATCTTTCGCGTATTCGTAAAATGTGCAATCCGTTTGCAGCCTTGTTGAATTAAATGTTCAGTTGCTTTGTAACCACCTAAAAAATCATCAATCACGACTTGACTTACTTCGAGTTCATCATTCGAACGATCAAAGAAAATCAATGGAATGCCACGATCTTTTATTTTTGAAAAGTGACTAAAGTCTTGTGTCTCTTTTGCGAAAGATGCAATAACTCCATCCACACGTGCATTGAGTAGTGCCTGAACTGTGGCTACTTCCTTCTCGTAGTTATCGTACGTCTGGCAGATCATTACATTGTAACGAGCGGTGTTCGCAATTTCTTCAATGCCTCGAACCACGGATGAGAAAAAACTACGATCGGCTGTTGGCACGATAATACCAAGAATATTACTCTTCCCGTTCCGTAATGCTGCGGCAATGTTGTTGGGTTGATAGCCAATTTTTTGTGCTGTTTTCTGAACGGTCTTTTTTGTGGCCTCACTAATGCGTGGATGATCATTTAAAGCACGCGAAACTGTTGAAGCAGTGATGTTCAGTTTCTTGGCGATATCATGTATGGTAGCTCTTTCTTTCTTCATGGTGTAAGGCTAATTTGCCTGAATAACATGGTTCCCAATTTAGAGTTCATTGCTGGGTTTTCCAATGGTAGCCAATATACCACCATCAACGTAAATAATTTGTCCATTGATAAAATCACTTGCTGATGAAGCAAGAAATACGGTAGTGCCCATCAAGTCTTCCGGGTTGCCCCATCGCCCTGCAGGTGTTCGGTTTAAAATGAAATCATTGAAAGGATGGCCATCAATTCGGATGGGAGCGGTTTGTTCAGTAGCAAAATATCCGGGCCCGATGCCGTTAACCTGAATATTAAACTTTGCCCATTCGGTGGCCATATTTTTAGTTAGCATCTTTAATCCACCCTTTGCTGCCGCATATGCGGAAACTGTATTTCTTCCAAGCTCACTCATCATGGAGCAGATGTTTATAATTTTTCCAGATCTTCTTTCGATCATGTTTTTGCCAACGTATTTAGAAACTATAAAAGGCGCAACCAAATCAACATCGATTACTTCTTTAAAATCTTCTACTGCCATATCCACCATGGGAATGCGTTTGATGATGCCAGCATTATTAATCAGAATATCAATCGGGCCAACTTCCTTTTCAATAATGTTGATCGCTTCTTTCACAGCATTATCATCTGTAACATTAAAAAGATAGCTGTGTGCACGTAGTCCTGATTCGGTGTAGTGCTCAATGGCGTGTTTCATCTTTTCCGGTGAGTGCCCATTGATAATCAGTTCTGCACCAGCCATACCCAGACCCTTGGCCATTGCCATACCTAAGCCATGAGTGCCACCGGTTATTAAGGCACGTTTGCCCTTTAGATTAAATAAGGTATCCATGTTATCGCAGCTCAGTTGGCTTTACAGCATCCATATCGCTATAATCTAAATTTTCACCTGCCATTCCCCATATAAAAGAGTAGTTGCTTGTGCCAGCTCCACTGTGAATCGACCAAGGTGGTGAGATAACAGCTTGAAGATTTTTCATCCAGATGTGTCGGGTCTCTTGAGGTTGTCCGATGAAATGACAAACCATTTGATTTTCCGGAACATCAAAATAAAAATAAGCTTCCATTCGCCTGTCGTGTGTGTGCGGTGGCATGGTGTTCCACACACTTCCCACTTTTAATTCGGTTAAGCCCATTTGAAGTTGACAAGTATCGACAACACTATTCACAATGAGTTTTCGTATTACACGATGATTAGAGGTTTCGATCGATCCCAATTCAACAGTCTCAGCTTCTTGGCTAGAGATTTTTTTTGTAGGACAAACTGCGTGAGCAGGAGCAGAGTTAAAATAGAAGTAAGGTAACGAGCCACCTTCACCAGTGAGAAAGCTAACATCTTTTGTGCCTCTACCAATGTAAAGCGCTTCTTTGTTATGCAAGGTATACGTAACTCCATCGGCTACTACCTTCCCAGTTCCACCAACATTGATAATTCCCAGTTCCCTGCGCTCTAAAAAAAAACTCGCTTTAAGGGGATCAATGCTGTCTAATTTTAATGGACTAGTCGATGGTAATGCACCACCAACAATAAGTCTGTCGTAGTGGGAATACACCATTTTAATTTTATCGGCCGCAAAAAGTTCTTCTGCCAGAAACGCAGCGCGAAGCTGATCAGTATGCATGTTCTTAAACTCGTTGGGATGCACTGCGTGCTGTATTGAGAATGTCATAAGTTGTGTAATCGGTTGCGCAATATAATTTAAAAATGAATAGAAATCGATTGTTGTAAACAAACTTTTATATGGACAGAAAACGATTTAGCTCAATAGTATATAGCCACATAATGGCATTTTTAACGATTTTATGCTGTATTGAAAGATATTTATGAAATATGTTTTGGTAGATTAAATTTTCCTTCCTAAAATGCAATCGATTGCGCATCGAAGTCGATTGCAAACGAAACAAAAACCATTTAAATCACCACTTTATGCACAAAGCTTTACATCATTCTCGAGTAGCGCTGGTACTGGCGTTAATGATCTTCGGACTGCTTAATCCTGTTTTGATGTTTGGTCAAAGCAGCACGGTGACCGGCACCGTAACGGACGCTGGCAATCCTTTGCCCGGTGTTAATATCCTTGAAAAAGGTACTAGTAATGGAACTGTTACGGATTCGGATGGTCGATATTCCATGACTGTTCCGTCTGATGCCATTCTGGTATTTAGTTTCATAGGAATGATTTCAAAAGAAGTTCCTGTTGGCGCTCAAACACACATTGATGTCACTTTAGAATCAGATATTTCTCAGCTAGGAGAAGTTATTGTGATTGGCTATGGAGAAGTGAAGAAAAGCAACGTAACTGGAGCCATTGTATCGGTTAAAGAAGAAGACTTAAAGCGCGTTCCTGTCACTAATGTGATCGAGGCGCTTCAGGGAAATGTTCCTGGTATGGACATTACAAAGATGAGCGGTGCAGCAGGAGGGGCGATAAGCGTTCAAGTGAGAGGTCAGCGTTCTTTACTGGCGAGCAGTGAGCCATTGTTTATTGTAGATGGAGTTCAGTATGGCAATATCCAGGATTTGAATGCAAACGATATTCAATCCATGGAGGTATTAAAAGATGCTGCCTCCACTGCAATCTACGGTTCGAGAGGTGCAAATGGTGTTATAATTGTTACAACCAAAAAAGGATCGATAGGTAAGACTAAGGTGTTCTTTAATGCTTACGGTGGACCATCTTCAATCAACGGCTATCCTAATGTTCAGAATGGACAAGAGTACGCTGATCAGCGTAGAGAAGCAAAGCGCGCGGTTGGTCAATGGTCAAGTTCAGCTGATGATGCTACTGTTTTCAGCGCAACTGAACTGGCTAATATTCAAAGTGGCACCTCTACAGATTGGCAAGACCTTTTGTTGCAAAATGGATCGCAACAGGATTATCAGGTCGGATTAAGTACCGGGACAGAGAAAACAAATATTTATGTTTCATTGGATTACTTCAATGAGAAGGGACTTTTTAAGATGGATGAACTTGATCGTTATTCATTCCGTGTAAACGCAGAACATAAAATTTCTAAAGTATTTAAAATTGGAACACAGAACCAATTTACCTACTACAATCAGGACCTTCGCAGGGACCCTTTGAATACAGCCAACAAACTGAGCCCTTTAGAAAATGCATTCGATGCTAATGGAAATACCATACCTCTTGTAAACAATAACAAAACAGTTAATCCATTAATGGACGAAGAGGGTAATAATTATGAAAATAATATTACTACCGCGCGTGTGTTTACATCTCTCTACTTGGAGGTTAAACCAGTAGAAGATCTTACATTCAGAAGCGTGTTGGGTATAACCAACTCCAGTGTGAGAAATGGAATGTTTGCATCATCGATGAGCGTTCTTAGAAATAATACACCTGCTCTCACAACGTACGGAAATGAAATTTATTTGGGGATTAATCTTGAGAACATTCTTACGTATAAAAAGAAATTTGGCAATCATGCGTTAACGGTCACAGCCGTTCAGTCATTACTTCAAAACAAGACGGAGATTCATACATCATCAGGACAAAATCAATTGCTTTCGTCACAAGGATTTTATGGTTTGGAGAATGCCAATTCAGCTGCGTCTAACTCTGCTCGATACATTGAGAGCGCATTGTTATCGTATACAGGTCGTTTAATGTATGATTATAAAGAAAAATATCTTTTCTCTATCACGGGTAGATCAGATGGAGCTTCACAGTTAAGCCCGGGTAACAAGTGGTCATTCTTTCCATCTGTTTCAGGTGCGTGGCGCATAATAGAGGAGGGGTTCATGCAGGATATCAGTTTAGTTTCTGACTTAAAACTTCGTGCTAGTTATGGTGTTGCTGGAAATGCAGCAGTTGATCCGTACTCTACTCAGAATAGTTTGGTGCGTATGCCATTCGCTTATGATGAGAAACTTTCCGTTGGATATCCTATCAGTACAAACCTCGGTAATGATGCCTTGGGTTGGGAAGTGTCCACAACGATTAATGCAGGTGTAGATTTCGCTTTTTTGGAAAATAAAATTACGGGTTCCCTTGACGTGTTCAAAACAGAAACAGAGGACTTGCTTCTTCCTAGATTATTGCCATCATCATCGGGCTTTACGCGCACAATTCAGAATATAGGTCAGACAGAAACGAAAGGTATAGAACTTGCTGTCGGTGCATTAGTAATTGATAAAGGTGATTTTTCATGGAAGATTGGTGCATCTTGGTTTAATACAAGGGAAAAAATTGTTTCACTTGCAACAGGTTCTAATGATGTCGCTAACGGCTGGTTTATAGGAGAACCTACACGAGCTTGGTACGATTATGAAAAGGTTGGAATATGGCAAACGGATGAGGCTGATTTAGCTACTACCTATGGGCAGCTTCCGGGTCAAATAAAAGTAAAGGATCAAGATAACAATGGCGTTATCTCGGCATCAGGCGCAGACGATGACCGTGTTATTTTGGGTTCACCTCGCCCGAAATGGATTGGCAATTTTACGAGTGATATCAAGTACAAGAATTTTGATTTTTCATTCCAGTTCTTTGCACGTTGGGGTCAGATGATACAGTATGCTTTTGCAAATGTGTATGACCCTACAGCAAACGAGAATAGCATCAAGCATAATTATTGGACTCCTGAAAAGCCATCAAATGAATATCCAAGACCAAATGCAAATACTTCTGCAAGTGCTACGCGATACCTGTCTACCATATTGTATGAAGATGGCTCTTTTGCAAAATTAAGAGGTGTGACTCTTGGTTATAATTTTCCAAAGACATTGCTTGAGAAAACTCCTTTCTCAAGCGCACGGATTTACATCAATGGAAAAAATCTATGGACAAAGAGTAAGATTGATGACTATGATCCGGAAAGAGGCGGAACAGAACAAACTCCACTTTCAAAGTTGATTGTTGCCGGAGTTAATATTCAGTTTTAATTATCCTAACAATTAGAAATATGAAAATCCTAAAAATAAATAAAGTGATGTTACTGTCGGGCTGCTTGTTGTTTGCCTGCAATGACTTACTAAACGAAAATAATCCTTCAGGGCTCACGGCTGAAGCAGTATACACAAAACCAGCAGGCTTCGAGTCACTTGTAAATGCTGCTTATGGAACGGCACGTAACTGGTATGGTAAAGAAGATGGATATACACTTTCCGAAGGAGGAACCGATTTGTGGTTGCAAGGTGTAGATAATAGAAGAGTAGATATCATGACATATAATAACCTTCAGGCAACTGAACTTATTCCACCTTTAGCTGCCAGTGAGACATTTCTGGAAAGAATTTGGGAGAGATTTTATGCAGCAGTTAATCTATGCAACACAGGCATTATTCATGTTAGTGAGTCAGGCATGACTCCAGAACTTCAAAAAATCAGAGAAGCAGAACTTCGATTCCTGAGAGCTTTTTATTATTGGCATATTGTAGAGACGTGGGGTGATGTTCACTTCACTTTAGAAGAGACAACAACAGCTCAAACGGTTGCTAACCGAACAGATGTAAATACCTTTTATGTTCAGATTTTTGAAGATTTAGATTTTGCAGTAACAAATCTCCCATTAACAACAACGGATTACGGACGTGCAACAAAGCCTGTAGCAGAAGCATTTTTAGCAAGGATGCACCTTACCCGTGGTAATAATGCAGAGGCGCTTACTTTGGCACAGAAAGTAATTAGTGATTATGGCTACACATTGGTACCTAAATATTCTGACGTGTGGCTGATGAGCAATCTCAAGAGCAAAGAGGTAATATGGGCAGTAAACTATACCGTAGACTTAACAGCAAGCGATTTGGTAAATGCAACTACAAATCCATTGGGCCATCCACGCGGTGGTAATAATGGTCATTTGATGTTTCCAATGACATACGAAAGACCAGCCGCTGGCGCAATTGGCATGACACGAGACATTCCAAATGGTAGACCTTTTGCTCGTTATATGCCTACTAAATTCCTACTTAATTTGTTTGATGAAAAAATCGATTCAAGGTATGCTGGATCATTTCAAACATTATGGAAATGCAATGCTCCTAAAACGGATTATAAAAAAACAGTTAATGGAACAACTTATACCGTTGCTCTTGCCACTGGTGATACAGCTATCTATGCAACTAAATATGAAGTACCCGACAATGTAGATGCTGCAAAAAAATATTTGATTGTTGATGAAAGTAAAATGTACAAACCGGATGGAACGTTTAATGGCAATGCGCTATACATAGCACTCAGTAAATTTATGGATCCTACACGTCCAACAATTGCTGAAGTGCAAAGTGCTCGCGATGCATTTGTAATCCGCCTGGCAGAAATGTATCTCATTGCAGCTGAAGCAGAGTTTAAACTCGGCGATCCAGATGCAGCAGCTGGATTTATAAATACTGTCCGCACAAGAGCAGCGCTTCCAGGAAAGACTGCTGACATGCAGATTACCGGAGCTGATGTAACACTTGATTTTATTTTGGATGAAAGAGGAAGAGAATTTGCCGGCGAGCAACTCCGCTGGTTTGATTTGAAAAGAACAGGTAAATTGGTTGAGCGGGTAACGCTTTACAATCCCGTAGCAGCACCATTTGTAAAGGAGTACCATAACGTTCGTCCTATTCCACAAAAACAAATTGATGCTGTAACAAACAAAACTGAGTTTACACAAAATCCTGGATACCAATAGGATTATAAATTTTTGGGTTAGTAATTAGAAATCCTCGCACTTACCTTTAAGGTGGTGCGAGCTTTCTTTTTTTTGAAGGACTTTACTATTTACATTGATACTAATGAAGAGAATTATTGTTTTGGCAATAGCTTTGTGTTTAACAATGAGTTGCCGCGCTCAACAAAAATCATGGGGTGAACGCATGGCTAACTCTATGATGAAAACCTATCCAGACTCCATCGTTGTTAAAGCGGCTGGAGAATTGAAAAGTAGTAAGCCTGCTCGCTGGAATTATGAATATGGTGTGCTATTCGAAAGTTTCGAGCAGTTGTGGAAGGAAACCGGTGATCGTACGTACTATGATTACATCAAAAAAATTATGGATCATTTTATTGAAGCCGATGGAAATATCCGCACGTATGATCTGCTCGAATATAATATCGATCACATAACTCCAGGAAGAGCTGTGATGGTACTGTATAACGAAACGAAAGAAGAGAAATATAAGAAAGCAGCAGATTTGTTACACGAGCAACTCATTTGGCATCCGCGTACGAAAGAAGGCGGGTACTGGCATAAACTTCGTTACCCATACCAGGTGTGGCTGGATGGGTTATACATGGGTGAAACCTTTGCGGCAGAATACTCCATGGTGTTTAAAGACGCCAAAAAATTTGACGATATCGCTAATCAATTTACCTGGATGGAGAGTCATGTGAGGGATTCGAAAACAGGATTACTCTACCATGCATGGGATGAAAGCAAACAGCAAAAATGGGCTGATCCAGTTACTGGTCGTGCTCCCGGATTCTGGGGAAGAGGCATGGGCTGGTACGGAATGGCTTTGGTAGATGTACTCGATTACTTTCCAAAAGACCATCCAAAACGCAAAGATCTAATTGCTATTTTACAACGCTACGCCACCGCAGTAAAGAATTATCAGGATCCGACTTCAGGATTATGGTATCAGGTATTGGATAAAGGAACTTTGCCTGGAAATTATCTGGAAGCTTCCGTAAGTTCCATGTTTACCTATACATTGGCAAAAGGAACCCGTCTAGGATACCTTGATAAAAGTTTTGGTCCCGTAGCAAAAAAAGCATTTGAAGGCATTCTGAAAAATTTCATTGAGACCGATGCACAAGGTTCAGTACACCTCACAAAAGTTGTGAGCGTGAGTGGATTGGGTGGAACCCCCTATAGGGATGGTAGTTTTGAATATTACATCAGCGAACCTTTGCGCACTGATGATCTAAAGGGTGTAGGTCCTTTCATCCAGGCCAGTGTTGAAATTGAACTAATTAAAAAATAAGAAGATGCGTTTTACATTTCTTTCTCTGATCATCTGTTTGTATTCTCAATGCATGACAGCGCAGCCTGTTGAAAAACAGTTTCCAAAATCTTTTAAGGTACAAATTTCTAATCCGCTTCAGACTGCCAGGGAAAGTATACTAATTGTTATATCACCAGATGATCTGAAGAAAGTAAAGAGCTTTAATGAAAAAGCATTCGTTGTGCTGGATGGTAAGAATGAAATACCGAGCCAATACAACAAAAACGATCTTTCAAAAGGTATTGTATTTGTGCTGGGTAAACTGGCAGCCAATGAATCGAAGGAGATTGTTGTTCGATTTCATCCATCAGCAACCATACCAAGAGAATATAAAAAACTAACACAGTCCGAACTTTCATATAAGACGGGGGGAGAATGGAAGAATCGAGAATATATTGGAGGTGCATTTAAGAATGTAGAATGTCTGCGGGTTCCAACAGAACATAAAGATCATTCATGGTTCATTCGTTATGAAGGTCCCGGATGGGAATCGGATCAAGTCGGTTATCGTTTTTATCTTGATCAACGCAACGCGACAGATGTGTTTGGAAAAAAGACATCAGAACCTGTATTGCAACAAGTAGGACTTGAAGACTTTGAAACGTACCACCATATGCAACCCTGGGGTATGGATGTGATGAAGGTCGGTAACTCATTGGGACTAGGTTCGATTGGAGCCATGCTGAAAGGTTCAGCCATTCGGGTAGAGAAAATAGATAGTGTTACGTGCCGAATACCTGAAAATGGAAATGTGTATTCGTCTATTCTCACAAAGTATTATGGTTGGAAAATCGGAAGCAAGAAGCATGATGTGCAATCCAATATTTCAATTCACGCTGGCACTCGCTTGACTCATCAAGTGTTAAGCATTACAAACAATGTTGATTCGCTTTGCACAGGCATTGTAAAGGACAAGAATGGTAAGGTGTTCAAACGCGATGGAGTATCTGGTAAATGGGGTTATCTGGCTTCCTATGGAAAGCAGAGTTTAAATAATGATGAATTGGGATTGGTTGTATTCTTCAATCCATTACATGCTGGTGGGTTTACAGAAGATAAGTTTAGTGATATTATCAGACTGAAACCAGTCAACGGAAAAGTGGAGTATTATTTTGCAGGTGCCTGGGTTCTGGAACAAAACGGCATAAAGGACGAGGCTCAATTTCTAGAGTACGTTAACAAAGTGGCAGGAGAATTAGCCAATCCTGTAACTCTGCAGATCAAGTAAATTTCAACGAATTATAGCTTTTTTATAAGCTTTTAAGTTGCTGTTTCAGATCAAAAGCAATGGATTGCGCAGAATTATTGTATTAATCCACACAATCATTAAAAATTAATCAAAAAAAGTCTTTTAATCTTCAAAATGATTGTCATATATTGAGCAATCGATTGCGCAGTATTAGGAATTGAAATCGATTTCTGGATCGCCTTGAAATCGTTCAACTACTTCTTCTGCAGGTCCGAATTCCACGGAGTTCAGGAATCACAGAATCGGAGTCTACAATGATTTAATTTTTATAATAAACAGTATGCTATGAGTAAACATGTACGAGCAGTTAATGTATTTCTGATCGCAATTTTTGTGGTGGCATTTGCCGGAATGCCACACGGACTTTATGCCCAAAAAAGATCCGTTTCAGGAGTGGTAACCGGTGATGACGGAATGACCTTGCCCGGGGTTTCTGTTCTTGAGAAGGGAACCAATAATGGAACAGCTACGGATTCAGATGGAAAATTCGTCTTGTCGGTGGCAGCAGATGCAACCATTGTCATTTCCTTTATTGGAATGAAAACCCAGGAGATTGTAGTCGGCAACCAAACTTCCATAGAGGTAATGATGCTGTCTGATTTAACTTCTTTAGATGAGGTAGTTGTGGTTGATTATGGTTATGGCACTGTAAAGAAGACTGACATGACGGGAGCCACTGCATCTATTGGTGCTAAAGAATTATCCAGGATACCAGTAGCCAGCACAGCGCAGGCTCTTACAGGTCGACTTCCTGGTGTAACTGTACTAACCACAGATGGTTCTCCCGATGCTGAAATTGTAATTCGAGTGCGAGGAGGTGGATCTATCACGCAAGACAATTCTCCTTTATATGTTGTCGATGGCTTTATTGTATCGAGCATCCGGGACATTCCTCCTACTGATATCGAAAATATCACTGTATTAAAAGACGCAGCATCCGCTGCAATTTATGGAGCTCGTAGTGCTAACGGTGTAATTGTAATAACAACGAAAAAAGCCATGGCTGGAAAGACAGTGATTTCATACAATGGCTTTATGCAAGTGAAGCAACTACCGAAGGATAGAAAGTACGAAGTATTATCTCCATATGAATATGTATTGGCAAACTATGAATATGCCAAGTTAAAATCGCAAGCTGATGTAGATGCTTTTGAAAGATACTTTGGTGTTTATGATGACCTAGAACTTTATAAGTCTAAGAAGCCCACCGATTGGCAAGATGAATTATTTGGTGATCCTCAAGTTTCGCAATATCATAACCTGAACATTCGAGGTGGAACTGATAAGACGAAATTGATGCTTAGCCTTACTAATAATAAGGACCAAGGTCTACTTATAAACTCAGATTATCAGCGAAATGTAATCAACTTTAAAGTTGATCATCAGATTGCAAAAAATTTAGTGTTTGAAGCATCCACCAGAATAACAAATACAGTGGTAAATGGAGCAGGTACTTCAGGTAATGCCCAAGTGAACATTAAGGATGCTGTTCAATCTAGGCCGGTTAACGGTATTGCAGATGAAATCGATATGGATTTATCCCAAACGGGAGGGTCTGAGGATGATTACCAGAAATTCATCTCTTCTTTAGTCAGTCCAATAGAATTAGCTAAACAAGATTGGAGAGAAAGAACCACTAATGATTATGTGATCAATGCCGGACTCACTTGGACTGTAATAAAGGATCTTAATTTTAAGAGTGTGTTTACTACGCAAAAATCGTATGACAGAAACTTACGATTTTATGGACCGCTTACCGGTGAGTCTTTCAACAATGGAAACAACCTGCCTCTTGGGGAAGAAACAAACACGAAAGATTTTTCATATCGATGGTATAATACGTTAGGTTATAAATTTCAGAATTTAGGTAGACATAATCTTGATATTTTATTGGGACAAGAGGTATCATCTAAGGGTGGAAAAGTGAATTTTGTTCGAGCTGAGGATTTTAGGGTTTCTATTACTCCTGAAGAATTATTTGCAAACATGCAATTGGGTAGAACCGATCGTATACAGACAAGAGATAAAATTGAGGAGAATCGATTTTCGCTGTTTGGAAGAGCCAATTACATACTGGATGATAAATACATCGCTACTCTTACTTTCAGATCGGATGTATCTAGCATTTTCGCAAAAGGCAATAGGGTTGGATACTTTCCAGCATTGGCATTGGGATGGAAGGTATCGCAAGAGAAGTTTATGCAAAGCATAAACTTTGTTAAAGATTTAAAAGTTCGAGCGAGTTACGGTACTACTGGAAATGACAGAGTCGATGCTGGAGCGACTCAATTTTTATTTAGCCCCTCAACAGTAAGAGGTCCTGGATGGGGTAATGTTGATAATGTTTATTACACACCAAGCAATACTGTTTTGTATAATCCTGATATCGTCTGGGAAACAACAATTCAGCGTAATCTTGGATTTGATTTTGCGCTTGCAAATTCAAGAATTGATGGAAGCCTTGATTTTTATTACAACACCTCTAATGATCTTTTACTTCAAGCCGCTATCCCATCTAACACTGGATTTTCGACCCAATGGGATAATATAGCGAGTACATCCAACCGAGGTATTGAGTTGGGCTTAACAGGACATATCATTGAAACAACTGACTTTATATTATCAGCCAATTTTAACATCGGCATGAATAGAGGAAAGATTGAGAAGCTTGATGGTGCAAGTGACCGTTTTTTTCAATCAGGTTGGGCCAGTACAGATCTTAACAACATCAATGATTTTTATTTGCGCGTTGGTGGCAGAATTGGTGATATCTACGGATATGAGACAGCAGGATATTATAGTGTAAATGATTTTGAATCGTATGACGAATCAACAAGTAAATATATTCTAAAAGGCGGTGTGCCCAATTCAGGTGGGGTTGTTGGAAACACGAACATTCGACCTGGATTCTTAAAGTTAGTAGATCAGCTTAGTGTGGACACAGACGGTGATGGGGACCTAGATGCAGGTGATGGAATTATTGATGCCAAAGATCGAAAGGTGATCGGAAATACGTCACCAAAGTTAGAGGGCGGTTTTGGCGTTAACGCATCCTTTAAAGGTTTTGATTTTTCAATGTTCTTTAATTTTAGATATGGTAATGATGTTTACAATACTGGTAAGATTCAATACAATCAATATCGAAGAGTTACGTATGGAAACATGTTAAATACAATGAATTCAGATAATCGATTTACCTATATCGATGTTGATGGAGCCTATACAGGTACTCCGGGAGAGGTAGTAACTGATCTCCAACAGTTGGGTGAAATGAATGAAGGAAAAGACATATGGTCACACAATAGTCATGGAATTGCAGGAGCAGTGATTCATTCATGGGCTGTCGAAGATGGATCCTTTGTTCGTCTAAATAATCTCTCAATAGGATATTCATTACCGAAAGGTTTAATATCAAAGATCGGCATTTCAGGTTTTAGAATATATGCAACAGGCAATAATCTTCACCTCTGGACAAAGTATTCGGGTTACGATCCTGAAGTAAGCACAACACGGAACTCTGCTTTTTCTGCACTTACGCCTGGTGTAGATTATTCTTCATTCCCTCGTAGTCGTTCGTATACCATCGGGATAGATATTAGTTTTTAGAAATTGGATATTAAATAAATCAGGAATATGAAAATCAAAAATATTTTAATCTTAATGGTGCTTATCACGGTAACATCATGCGATGATTTCTTTGACCCCAAGTCGTTATCCACGTTCGATACGAACTATATATTTTCGAATGTTGAAGATGCGCGTAAAGGTGTTAATGCATTGTACACATATTTTGGTCAAGATGCATTTCGATCCAGGCTTTCAAATAATATGACCGGTAACACTGACATTGAACATCAGACTGGTTGGAACAATACAGGTGATCGATATCAGATATGGGATCTTAACGCGTTAGAGTCGAACAATGATTTAAGAATTGTTTGGGAAAATGGTTACAAGGCAATTCGTGATGCTAATATTGCCATTGAGGGAATTCTACAAAGTAGTGCTCTTAATTCTTCTGATGCATCTATTGTTAAAACGATGAATCATTTGTTGGGTGAATCATACACCTTCCGTGCGTATTGGTACAGCATGCTCATTTATTATTTTGGAGACATACCTTACATAACGCTAGCTCCAAAAGCGGGGAACGATTTCTACTTACCAAAGGAAGATCGTAACGTGATACTTTCAAGCGTCATTGAAGACTTGATTAATATCGAGAGTAAAATGATGTGGGCAGATGAAGTTCCTTACGGAATTGAACAGATAAACCGTGAGTACACTCTTGGCATGATAGCACGGCTGGCATTGCAGCGTGGTGGATTTTTTTTAAAGCCTGATTTAACAATGGGTAGGGAAGCTGATTATCTGGAGTATTATCAGATTGCGAAAGACTACACCGCTAAATTAATAAGTTTAAAAGACAGAACCCTGCCTGCCGATTTCAGACAAGTATTTATGAACGAATGTAAATTCATAACTCCTGTGAATAGCGATGTGCTTTTTGAAGTTCCTTTTGCTTTAGGCAATGGCGATGTAGGATGGAATATTGGAATTACGGTAGATGGTGATCAAACAAAAGCATTACACGATTATGGAAGTGGTAATAATTACATGGCGATACCTCCTACTTATTACCTTTCGTTCGATAAGGATGACATTCGAAGGGATGTTACTTGCAGCTTATACAAAGTCAATTTTAAATTTGAAGAAGAGTTTGTTGGATATAAAAATGGTGCAAATACAACTGAAGGACTCAATATTTCTCAAGGTAAGTGGAGTCGTCATTTTCTTACCACTCCTCCTGGAAAATCTTCTGCTAAAGGAACCGGTATTAACTGGCCCATGCTTCGCTATTCGGATGTATTACTCATGTTCGCGGAAGCTGAAAATGAATTAAATGGCCCAACAGGAGATGCGCAAGGTGCTTTGCGAAGAGTGCGTCAACGAGCTTTCGAAGCATCTAGCTGGGGAGATAAAGTAGACACCTATGTTTCAAATGTTTCATCAAGCAAGAATGCTTTTTTTGAAGCAATTGTGGATGAAAGAGCATGGGAATTTGGTGGTGAAATGATCCGAAAGTATGAATTGATTCGCTGGGGTAACTATAGTGAGAAGATTGCTGAAACAGTGAATGAACTTAAAGCTTTAAGCAACACACTGTTTCCAAACGGAACACAATCACCTGAAGCAGCGGCAGCCAATAATTTGCCTGATTATATTTATTGGAAACGTGATGAGAGTGGAAAATTCATTGTGCTGAATCCGGATCACTATGTCCATCCGACAGACGTGGATGAAACCTGGATAAAAAGTGACTTCTTACTAATTCTGTATGACAAGGATACCGAAACCTATAGAGAATGGGTCACCCGTGATTGGGAAAATTATACGAATAGACCGAATGGAATAGTGCGGTACATTTTTCCAATACCCGCAGGTGAAATTTCTCTGGGCATATTGAAGAATGATGGCTACGGTTTTGGTGGAGGATGAGTGATCTGTCAAATTTTTTTTTAGGTAACGATCGAATTAAATTCAAAACAAATGAGAACAAAAAAATATAATATACACCCAGCTCTTATTATCGTCACGCTGTGCATGGTATTCTTTTATGCCTGCAAGGAAGATGGAGGATTCCCCGAAACACGCC
>JANMRZ010000144.1:0-7071 GCA_031388805.1 Chryseolinea sp. | reverse complement strand
CATTGCATTTGCGGCGCTATTCGGCCGTCAGGGCAAGGTAGGCTCGAAAGTCTTCATCCCGAAAAAAGGTGTCTATTCTCCGGTTGCCGCGTTGGGTGACGTGGTGGGGAATACCGGGGGCAATTATGCGTGCAATTCGGGGTATGGAAAGAAATTATTTTCAAGCGGCTGATACGTCGACCAAAAATAGGTATGGCGTCCCAGTATTTGCTTTTCCCAAACCTTTTCAGAGATGTGGTTTGCGGTAAGACAGGCCTCAAAACGTGCCAGAACAGGATCCGGGATTTGAATCATCTGAAAATCTCCAGAAAACGGTTGATCGTTCGATCCAGGATAATGAACAGAAAAGTAAAAAATCATTCATAACAAATTATTCGGGAAAAATTTACAAAAAGTTGGTAGCTTATTTGAAATTTTCGGTTAAGGGAGCAAAAGAGCTTTGCTCGCCATGTATCGGAAGAGAGCGCAACCGCCTCTGCGAATTCCGGGGAGATATACAGATCAGCTGAATTACTTTTTGGCAAACAGATGGTAAATCAAAATCCAGATTAATTATGTAATTATGAAAATACTTAATGAATCATTAAGGTCACTGGCATTACCTTCCCTCTTGATTGGCTTAGCTGCATCTGGTCTTGCTCCGTATTTTCCGAATTCTTTTAAATTGATTGGCATTACGAGCTTGTTATTATTATCGGCGATTTTGATTTTCTATATCTGGTTGAGAATTTTGAATAAATTTATTCCGAGAAGATTTGCAAACTCGATTTTCTGTATTGATTCATCTAACAATTTAGCTCTCATTTTACATCCTCATTATAAAAGATATCAACCTCCAGGATCAAGATTAGGCTATCATGAAGCTCCTCATAATGCAGTAAAGAGAGTTATGCATGAGGAATTGGGTCTAAAACCTGGAGAATACACTCTAGTTTCAAACGAAAAGAAATTAAATAAATACGGAAATAACCAAATTGTCCCGAAGCCTTACCTCGTGAAAACAGAAACAGGAAGGCATCGATTTGGAATTGTAGAGCACTACGACTATGTTTATGTTTGTTTTATCGATGGTATTAAGTCTTCTATTAATTCAAATTTGGCTCCGAAATGGTTTTCTCTTGATGATATCCATAAACTGACTGTTAACGATGTAGAAAAGGCACCTTGGGGAGATGTCATTCCAATTTTTGAAAAGATAGTATCAGAAATTGATTTATTGAAACAGATGGACAATATTAAATTTGTTTAAGGACTTTCTAGATGAAAACAGGAGAATTGTCTTTTAGAGAATGTTGTTTTAAAAATTTGCCACCCAACAGCAGAAAAGCTGTTTGGGAAATAACTCATGAATGTAGAGCTGGTTGCCCATATTGTTTTCAAGCAAAAAAGAGAAGAAAAAGTAATATGCAGGTTATGAATGACAACAATATTGTCAAGGCAACTCAGAAATTCACTGAGTTAAATATATCTGATGTGATTATTACAGGAGGAGAAATATTTTATGCCAAGCACTCATTGTCAAAGATAATAGGTGAACTAAAGAATCAAAATATACAATATTCATTTTCGACTAATCACATTATAGATGACGACTTCATAGATTTTATTATTGACTTAGCTCCTAAGACGATCAATCTAAGTCTCGATCCAATATCATCGGAGAGTAAGACAAAATATGAAAGAACTATTTCACGCATAAATAGAATTCTAGAAAAATGCAAAGAGGAAGATCTGCCAGTCAAGTTAACCTCAGTACTTACTCAGGAGAATCTTGTCAACGCAAAAGAATTTCTTGGTATATTGTCTTCAATGGTCGAAGATCATCAATCTTTAGATAGCATTTACCTAACAAATCCATATGACATAGGTTATCTAAAAATTGATGTAAGACCATCATATACAGCTTTGCAAAAATGGATCAGGTCAGCAAAATTATCAGAGATATTACGTGAAAAAATTAAATTTGTTAATTTTCATAGATTTAACAATAAGCTGCAAAAATGTCCCGCAGGAGAAAAAATTTTACATATTGAACCTGATGGAAGTATTTACCCTTGTCATCTTTTTGCTAACTTACCAGATGAGGTTTTCAAATTGGGTAACATTTTACAAGACTCATCAAAGCATTTATCAGAAAGACTATTAAGTTTTTCAAATCAGGCTGAAGAAGCTGTTAACGAATATAAAAGCAACAACACTAATTGTGTTGATTGCAAAACATTTAAACAATGTTTCGGTGGGTGTATAGCTGAAATTATATCATTAGGACAACTGATCGAGCCGCAGCTAACTTGCAAATACATACAGGGGAAAAAAATCACTCGCTACAAGCCTACAAAACAGGGATTTATACCCTACCAATCCAATGATTATGACTTGCTTGAATCTGATCTTATAAAAATTGAAAATTATATCAAACAGAACATTCGAAAGGGGCATGATCTAGCTCATGGATATGACCATATAGAAACAGTAGTAAGATATGCAAGGTATCTAGCTGATAAAGAAGGCGCAAACCTCAAAATTGTGACTGCTGCTGCTTATTTCCATGATTTTGAACCTAGACAAAAATTAATCTTTCAAACTCATACTGAGGTTTCAGCCCAAAAAGCGGTTATGTTTTTTAAAAACTTGAGATTTACGGAATATGAATTGAATGAAATTTATCACTGCATTGATACTTCATCATATGGAAGTGAAGGACTTGGACATAAACCTACTTCAATAGAGGCTGAATGCGTTAGAGATGCAGATTGGCTAGATGCCATTGGTGCGCGAGGAATTGCAAGAGTATTTGCATTTGGATCCGCACATGGATGTGCTGAACTTGGAACAGTTGAATGGGATTTAGAAAATCCTCCTAAAAAGAAGATGAGCCTTATAGGTTCTGATCCATCTCCAATTTATCATTTCTTTTCAAAACTTCTTTGGATAAAAGATAAAATGAAAACAAAAACAGGGAAAGAAATGGCTCAGAAAAGACATGAAAGATTAGTTGAATTTCTTAAAAATTATCAAGATGAAATGCTAGTGAACGAATAATTATTATAATATGCCAACAACCGGCTACACTCGGACTCCGCAAACAGCGCGGGTCCGGTGAGCCGGAACGTTAGGACTACAAGGGGGAGGAAAATGAATAAAGAAGAATTCCTCAAACAGCAGTTCATCACCTTGCGCGAGGAAGTCAAAGAGACTAAATCCCGCATATTCAGGGCGCTCGGAATCGGCTTGGTGATTGTTCCAGCGTCACATTTCCTAGCCAAGGCCTATGATGTAGACACCCTCATTCTCTCAACACCTCTGCTCACGATTGTTGTCGCACTGCTGTTTATGTCAGAAACACGAGCTTTAATGCGATGCGGGCGCTACATACGCACAAAAGTTGAGAATGAGATATCCGAGCTAATTGGTTGGGAAGAATGGCTTGAGACATCATCTGATTACGATCGGCGCGATGTTGATAAATACCTCTCGTATAGTTTCTATTTATTATTCATTGTTTATTACTGCGGCTCTACATATCTGGCATTTCAGTTCTCATCAAGCAAGTATGGAATTGTTGCGGCATCACTAGTGCTCAGTGCATATGTTGCCATTGGTATTTGGTTTGTCATTTTTATCATCAAAAACATAAAGTACTCAATAAGTACAGGCAAAGATAAATGAATAAAATGAAGCGAAATTTTCCTAGCATTTCGGATTAATAGGGGGACACTATACAAATTTCTCGATTGGTTTGTTGCAAATAGGTATGGTGTCCCCTTATTTAGGACGGATGTAAACGTGGGGCTAGATGAATCACTCGAAGAGGAACTGAAACAGCTTGATGAAAAGGCGGGTTCAATAGTTAAAGCGCTCCAGACGAGTATAACAAACCGCAGGACTTGGATTTTTGAGGCATTTAATTGTCTTGACTGGAGCGTAAAGCCGCATTTTAGCGAGTGCCCTCGTTTGAAACTGCGTCATCTCGCTTGTCGTCAGCTAAAATTATCGCGAACATTTGCCAGAGCCGCAGACGAAAGTAAGAAACAAGTTCTGATAAATGAACGTAAAGAACTTTGTGCTCGAAAGGATTTAACTCTATGTCGAGATGCGGTGATTACACTGGTTGAGCGCATGAAGGCGAAAAAAGCACTGGAGTCCTGTGGAATAGACCTTAAAACAAAGCCAATTTCAGATAAGTCAAAAGAATTCGCAAGCAATGCTGTAACTGCGAAGCTGAAAGAAGCGCTAGATTACGAGTTTAAAACACTTGGCATAGGTCATATAAAAACAAAACTCAAGGAGAGGAATGATAAGGGAAAAATCAAACACCAATTGCTCTTAGATTTGCCGACCAGCAAAAGGCTTGATCAAATCCTTAGCGAAGGAGAACAGCGAGCTATAGCATTGGGTTCTTTCCTCGCGGAGTTGCGGCACACTAATAATTGCGGGGGAATTGTTTTTGATGACCCTGTCTCCTCATTAGATCATAAACGACGTGGGAAAGTAGCTAAACGCTTTGCAGTGGAATCACAAAAAAGGCAGGTGTTGGTCTTCACTCATGATGTTGTATTTCTTCACCAGCTACGAGACGAATGCGAGAAAATGAATCTGTCGCCAACCTTTTGTTTTCTTGAAGCAAATAGCGGTTGCTTCGGTAATGTTTCAATAGGGTTGCCATGGGATCATAAGAGCTACAAGGAAAGAATTGACAGCTTGGAGAAGTCGCAAAAAAAATTTGAAAAATTGCCGTGGCCAGCTGATCCAAATGAAAAATTGACTAGAGAAATAATTCAGCAATACAGCTTTCTTCGGGCAACGATTGAGAGGGTAGTACAGGATTTTGTTCTAAATGCCACGGTACAACGTTTCAGAGATTATATTGAAGTCAAGAATTTAGGAAAGGTAGTAGGGCTTGAGAAATTAGAGGTCGATGAAATTGCAAGGCTATACCAGCGCTGCCACGAATTGGTGGAAGCACACGACCCGTCATCTGCCAAAGATGATCCGCCACCAACTCCTGATGAGCTTAACCAGGACATCGTAGATTTGAAAAATTTGATCAAAAAAATCTCGGATCGACGAAATAGTATAACGCCCTGACTTACAAGGTTCTCAAAAGGAATAGCCTATGCACTATCTTATCGCCGAAACCTTCACCGACAGCCTAGCCAAATTAACAAGCGACGAGCAGAAAGCCGTCAAAACCTCAGCTTTTGATTTGCAACTGAACCCAGCCAATCCCGGAATGAAATTCCATCGGCTCGAGAATGCCAAGGACAGAAATTTCTGGTCAGTACGAGTAAATGTCGACCTACGCATGATTGTCCATAAGACGGACTCGAGTCTATTGCTGTGTTACGTGGCTCACCATGATAAGGCTTATGATTGGGCGGAAAAGCGCAGGCTTGAGATCCACCCGAAAACCGGGGCGGCGCAGTTGGTGGAGATCCGGGAGCGGGTCGAAGAGGTTGTGGTTCGCAGATATGTGGAAGAAGACAACCCTTTACCCGTACGACCGGCGCTTTTTGCCTGCTATACGGCAGAGGTCCTCCTGGGTTACGGCGTACCGGAGGAATGGTTGCCAGATGTGCTGGCAGCCGATGAGGATTCGCTCCTTGAGTTGGTCGATCATCTGCCCGCCGAGGCGGCTGAGGCCCTGTTGAATCTGGCGGTTGGTGTCAAGCCGCAGATGCCCCAACCGATTGTCGTTGGAATCGATCCGTTCGATCATCCCGACGCCCAGCGTCGTTTCCGGATCATGAAGGATGTCGAAGAATTACAGCAAGCCCTGGACTATCCATGGGAGAAGTGGACCATCTTTCTCCACCCGGCCCAACGGCAACTGGTGGGGCGGGACTATAGCGGACCAGCTCGGGTTTCCGGCTCGGCCGGTACCGGAAAAACCATTGTCGCATTGCATAGAGCGGTCTTTCTGGCTCGCAGCCATTCCGACTGCCGGGTGCTGCTGACTACCTTCTCAGAGACCCTGGCCAATGCCCTGCGAACAAAGCTCCATCGTTTGCTTGGCCCGGAACCCCAGCTTGCCGAGCAGATTGATGTGTACGCCATGGATGCCCTAGCTCGGAGGCTGTATGCTGTTCACTGCGGCCAACTAAAACCAGCCACGGCTGAAAAAATCCGTCACCTCCTGGGCGAGGCTGCCGTCAGGGTCGAAGGCCATCGGTTCAGCCTGCATTTTCTCGAAACCGAGTGGCGACAAGTTGTCGATGCCTGGCAATTGACTGACTGGGAGTCCTATCGTGATGTGGCCCGTTTAGGGCGCAAGATCCGCCTGCCGGAACAACAGAGAAAGGTGCTCTGGACTATCTTTGCCCAGGTGCAATCCGCTTTGGTGGCCGACAATCTTGTGACTCCTGCCGGAATGTTCAGCGCCTTGGCGGCCAGGTTCAGCGGGACTCACCAGCTTCCTTTTGATTTTTGTGTGGTTGATGAAGCACAGGATATCAACGTTCAGCAATTACGATTTCTTGCTAATTTTGGTCTGAAGCGGACAGACGGGCTCTTTTTTGCCGGCGATCTTGGTCAAAGGATTTTTCAACAGCCGTTTTCCTGGAAATCCCTCGGTGTAGATATCCGCGGACGATCAAAGACCTTGCGGATCAACTACCGGACATCCCATCAGATCAGGATGCAGGCGGACCGGCTGCTGGGACCTGAACTGGCGGATGTCGACGGCAATATGGAAGAACGTCGAGGAACTGTATCGGTTTTCAATGGTCCCATCCCGGAAATCAGGAAGCTTGTGGACAGAGAAGAGGAAATAACAACAGTCGGCAGATGGCTCACTGCCCGTAAGGAAGAAGGCATCAACCCCCATGAAATCGGCATATTCGTGCGATCAGAAAGGGAACTTGAGCGTGCCGGTACGGCGGTTCAGGCAGCAGGTCTGTCCTTCGTAATCCTGGACAAGCATATGGAAACGAAGATGGGCAGTATCTCGATCGCAACCATGCATCTTGCCAAAGGGCTTGAGTTTCGTGCCGTTGTGGTGATGGCTTGTGATGATGAAATCATTCCGCTGCAGGAGCGTATTGAAACGGTATCCGATGATGCGGATCTGGC
>JANMRZ010000123.1:0-55893 GCA_031388805.1 Chryseolinea sp. | reverse complement strand
TGCATTGTCGGTTACATTGGGTATAGCATCTCCATTACGGTATTTGGTAACTCGCAGGTTTTCTGCCATCCATGTTTGCGTACCTATGGTAATGGTTTTATAGGTATTTCCGTCTTGGTCGGTCATGGTTCCGTAGGTTTTTGTAGTATTAAATACTGCGCTGGTTATACCACCGTCTCCTGCGGGTTGTATTACATTAATCTTCACCGTTTTACTTACAACGTTGTTGTTTACTCCGTCTGTAGGTGTAAAGTCGACTTTTAAATCCTGATTTGCTCCAACACTAAGACTTGCACCAATTGCAGGTGTGTAAACAAATGTACCTGCAACATCGGCAGTGGCATTTAATTGTGTTGCACTTAGCAATGTGCCAACTGTAATGTCTGCCGGATTTGCCCAAGTGATTATTGGGTCTTTTTTTGATGATATGGTATCATCTTCCTTACAACTACTTGTAACTAACAATCCAATCATAAATAATTGAATAAATAAAAATTTGTTTTTCATACTCTATTGTTTTATTAAAGTTCCATTTTGTCCGGATGAGCCATTGGCTCCCCTGGTATTTACGTTAACTACTTTTGTAACTCCTCTATCCCTTGTCCACCACTTTGTAGATCGGAAAATTTTCAGATTCCAGTTTAGAAATTTCTATGCTTTGATTTTCTTGCGAATGTGCGTTAAAAAATAGTCCAAGAAATAATAGTATGGCAAGGGCTTTCATCGTCTTCGCTCTTAATAGTCTAATGTCGAGAATTGATTTTTCTAGAATCAATTTCAAAACTAACCGTGGAAAAGACAGGATTAGAGGCTATCGAGAATTCGTAGCGATGTAATGAGAGTTCGTGAAGGAAAATCTAAAATTTGAAAAGTTCTTTCAGGGACAGGAATCCCTTCATTTTAATTTTTCAAGCGCTGACATGAGTGCTTCTTTTTTTCGAACGGCTACAGGCAGGGTGCTTCCATCTTTCATAAAAACAGTGCCGCCATCTTTTTTTTCATAGCGATCAAAATGGAGTAAATTAATTAAGTGTGATTGGTGAGCCCTGAAAAAATTCTGACCTTCAAAAAGAGTATCATATTCTTTCATTGTTTTAGAAACCAGCACCTTCCTTCCATCAATAAGACAGAAACGAGTGTAATTTGTTTCTGACTCACAACGCACAATGTCTTTTACTGCCACCAAATAAACCGTTTCCAAATCTTTGAGAATAATTTTTTGATTGGCAATATCCTCGCGGTTGTTTTGCACCAGGTTAGCAATCCTTATCTGCTGTTCATTTCTATTGACTGCTCCTTCTGCTTTTTTCAACGCTACTACCAAATCATGTGGATCGACAGGTTTAAGCACGTAATCAATAGCACTAATTTTGAAGGCTCTAATGGCGTATGCATCATGCCCCGTAACAAAAATCACTTTAAAATCTAATTGTCCATAAAAAGCGAGTAAGTCGAAGCCTGTGCCATCTTTCATCTCCACGTCCAGCAGTACCAGGTCAGGCTTGTGCTCTTTAATACACCCCAAACCTGCTTTCACACCATCCGCTTCGGCAATCACCTTGCTATGCGGTGAATAAATAGTCAGCATGGTCTTGAGGTTCTCTCTGATAACTGAGTCGTCATCTACTAATACGATACGCATGCCATTCATGATACAGAATAAAATCAAAGATAACTGTATGGAACCTTCAACTCTACTTTTGTCCCATTAACTTCTCCGTTTTCATTTACAATATTCTCCCAGGCCAGCTCAATTTTCTTCTTAAGTGATTTATTGAGCAAGGCCATGCGCTCCTGTATAATAGTCGTTGACAAGGAGGTGTGCTCCTTTATTTCTTGTTTCTGCTGAATCATACCGCCTCCATTGTCTGAAATTTCAATGGAGATATAATCTCCGACTTTTCTAAGCTTCAACTTGATCATGCCTTGCGCTTTGGCATTGCCGATCCCATGCTCGATGGCATTTTCAACAAAGGGTTGCACAAACATGGGAGGAATAGCATCTGTTCCCGGGTCGATGTTTTCACTCACTTCAATCGTGTAGTCAAAAGATTCATTCATCCTTACCCGGTGTATATCTAAGTAATTGGTGAGCATTTGTATTTCATCTTCCACCAGTATGAACTCCTTACGAGAATTTTCCAATATCTCGCGCATAAGTTTGGCGAATTTTGCCAGATAGATGGCTGCCTTATCTGCTTGATTTTTTAACATAAAATTTTGTATCGCCATCAACGCATTGGATATAAAATGTGGGTTGAGTTGCGAGCGAAGAAAACGTTGTTCTAAGGCTGTCTGTTTTTGATTATTCTCTAAAGAACGTTGCCGATAAACAAAATAAATAAATCCCGCTATCAGCACAATTACACTAAGTCCGATAAGTATAGTTTGATTCTTTTGTTTGATTTCTAAATCCTTAATAGCGGCCAGTTGAGAAAGCGAGGCTATTTCCAATTCCTTCTTTTCGATTTCGTATTTGGTCTGTAATTCTTCAATGATTTTCACCTTGCTTTCTGAGAAGATCGAATCAACCATGACATAATGTAATTTTAGGTACGTATTCGCTTTATTGAATTGATTAAGTTTCTCGTAGAATGTATAGTGATTTAAATAGGCGTCTTTCAATAACCTGAAATTTCCAAGCTCTTCATATAGGCGAATTGACTTTTCATTATTACTAATCGCACTCTTGAAATCATGTAGTCCTTCATAACTTTTGGCCAAAGCGAAATAGGAAGCTGCCACATTGGACATCTGCTTATGTTGCTCAGCATACGCTAACGTCTTGTTTAAATACTGAATAGCTAATGCGTAATTTTTAAGGCTATTGTACAAATTTCCTAAACTCCCCTCGGCAATGGCTACTCCAGTTGCAAAATTGGCTTTTTCTGAAATTTGTTTAGCCTGCAGATAGTATTCTTCGGCACGTTTAAAATCATTTAGCTGTTCATACGTTTTAGCGACATAAAAATATAATCCCGCCTTGTCTGAGCTCGGTGCATTGCCTTTTACTAATTCAATATTCTGTAAATGAATTTCCAGGGCTTTATTATATTTTTCGGTCACACTATAGATTCTGGCCAGGTTACTGTTCGTTATGCGAAGATTATTATCATCGCGTATAGCCTTTAATATCTCCTTGGCTCGCAAGGCATACTGTAAGCCATGGTCATAATCACCTTTCACAATTGCATATTGACTTAACGCATTAAGGGCAACACCAATACCTCGGTCATATTTCAACTCTTCTGAAATTCGCAGCGCCTCGTTGAGCAGAGGGGGATTTTTACTAATGTCTCCTGTAATATAGTGCCTTGCCAGATTTATCAGCAAGTGAACACGTAGCGTATCTTTTGTTTGATGATTGTCCACCAGCTTTGTGAGGCTATCCAATTCTACATCCTGAGAATAAGACATACCGCTTATAGCCATAATCACTACAAGTATTTTCGCTTTCATTCGTTAGGGCGAGTTAGGGACAATGGAGAATAACTAAAAAGGGAGGCTTTTAATAAACCACCCTTTAGATTTTAACTGGACAATAATTGTCATAAAAGAATATCTGGAATCAAAATAACGGCACCAGTACCTCCTGAACCTCCGCGAATTTGCATAAGCTCCTTTTTGGTTAATTTTTTAACGGCAACTGAGAGCAATTCAAGTTTCGATTTGTTTGGCTTCGCCATTTTAAATAAGGTTTATTTCGATACCAAATCTAAATAAACCGATCAATTAATCAACAAATCAATGAACTTAAATTACGGTGTGCTGCGGTCAGATTACTATACGCTTCTACTTCCCCTTTTGCGTCATAGACCACATGAAAGATGATATCAATTTTGTTAGCAAATTGTGTGACATACTCAGAGATGGAATCTGATTTCGTAATTTGCCTGCAGGCATACGACTTAGCCGTTGCGTTCAGGCTATCCAGTAGCTCTTTGCTCTGAGCTATAGAATTAAAGATAACAAGGACGTGAAACAGGCAATGGATCAGAATAACTATAAACGTTTGGAGCTATTATTTCGCTGGGAGAATTTTCTTTAAAATACTAATTCTACTTTGTTAAGTTAAATCTATTGTTAAAAGTATTCATTATCAGGATAATATCGAAGAATATCATTTGCGCGATTGTTGTGTCTGGCTACCATCTGATCGATTTCTTTTTCTATATACGCACTCCCTCAATTTTAACGAAGCGATTAATTGAAGGCGGACGTCTCGCACGCCAACTTTTTTCTCGGGAATACTACTCCATTTAATATTTCATCTCTTATTACTTGTGAAAGGAAAGGAAGGTACAATTTAATTAGGGTGTTTTCGCTAACGAAATTGCCCGCCTCATTTGAATTAAATATCTGTTGATTAATTAATGGTGACATCCTAGGGAATCTAAGTGACATAGTATACTCTACACTCCCAAACAACTTCAATCTTCCTCGACTTATGCTTATCAACGAATGAATTACAAACCGTCCTACCCAACTGTATAACAATTCATTCTTATGGAGAGTTGGGAGATACATTACAACCAAGATTAAAATCTGAATTTCTATTAATATGAAAATGCCCTGACTAGCAGGGCATTTCTTAATATTTATCGATAAGATGCAAGTATTCTATATCTAATAAACGACTTTAAAGAAATAGTAAATGACTTTAGCAAATTAGTAAACAACTTTAGACTAAAATCACACAAAAATTACTTCGCACCAAAACGCTTCGCTACTTCACTCCAGTTTACCACACTCCAGAAAGCAGTAATGTAATCCGGTCTGCGGTTTTGGTAATTCAAATAGTAAGCATGTTCCCAAACATCCAAACCAAGAACAGGTTTACCTTTTACTTCGGCAACATCCATTAATGGATTGTCTTGATTGGGTGTTGATGTGATGGCTAACTTACCATCGGCTCCAACAATTAACCAGGCCCAGCCTGAACCAAAGCGTGTTGTTCCTGCTGCAGCAAACTTCGTTTTAAATTCATCAAAGCTTCCGAAGGCTGCAGTGATGGCATCTGCCAACGCACCTGTTGGAACTCCACCTGCATTCGGACCAAGGACTGTCCAGAATAAACTGTGGTTATAATGACCGCCACCATTGTTGCGAACGGCAGCTGGATATTTTGAAATGTTCTTGCAAATTTCTTCAATGCTTAAACTTTCTTCAGGCTTACCGGCAACGGCTGCATTCAGATTCGTTACATAAGCATTGTGATGTTTACCATGATGTATCTCCATGGTGCGTGCATCGATGTGTGGCTCCAATGCATTGAATGCATAAGGAAGCGCGGGTAATGTAAAGGCCATTATTATTTTTTATTTTAGAGTTGAACAAACTTTATCAAAATCAAATATACAACCATCCTGCCGTCAGTAAAATTTCAATTTTCACGAGTATCTTCATTTTAATTTAACCCCCTATGCTCAAAACCTAAAACGGTAAATCATCTGTTGCACTGTTTTCCTGAGAGAATGGTTCTTCCATTGGAGGAGGAGGGCCACCTTGACCACCACCATTACTACCACTGCTATCTTTCTCTAACTTCCATGCACGTGCTTCAGTGTACCAGCGACCATTGTATTCACGGCTCTCTAAATCAACCGATACATTGACCATATCCCCGATGGATAAATTGTATTGATCTACCTTATCGCCCCAGGCAGAAAGACAAACCTTTTTTGGGTATTGTGCCTGTGTTTCAATAATGAACTCTTGTTTTTTCCAAGGGCCTTTTTTGCCTTGTCCCGTTGTGAGCGGTAATAGTTGAAGTACTCTTCCTTTTATTTCCATTTGTTTAAAATTTACACAGTTAATGTTGTTATAGTTCTACATCCCCGAAAGGGAAATGCAAACTTACTTTCCTACTTTCGAATGCCTTTAAAAAATGTGTCTACCATTTTTTTACATTCATCCGCCTTCACTCCCCTTACTACTTCTGTTTTAGCATGGAGCAGCGGACTGCTTATTAAACTATACCCACGCTGAACATCTGACGCACCAAAAACCAATTTCTGAAGTTGCGACCAATGTAGTGCACCGGCACACATTACGCAAGGTTCGAGCGTAACATATAAAGTGCATTCACTCAGATATTTTGAACCAAGATAATTTGCAGCAGATGTTATAGCCAACATCTCTGCATGAGCTGTTGCATCTGTTAGTTTTTCAGTTTGATTATGCGCACGAGCAATGATGCGATTCTGGCAAACCACCACAGCACCTACGGGCACCTCTCCTATTTCAAGTGCTTTTGTTGCCTCCTTCAATGCCTCATGCATGAAATATTCGTCTGTATACAATTCCATTTTGTCTTTTTACAATACAAGTTGTCCACAGGCCACAGTCGACTGTCAACAGTAGTCTGTCGACAGTGGACTATTTAATCTTAACTGCCTTCATCATCAACCTGGCCGTTTCCTGCCATTGCCCCTTATCCCGATTGGGGCAATTAAATGAAAACACCAATGCTTTTCCGGGTTCAATAAGATACTGAATGTAGGTGTATTTGGCAATCGGATCTCCGTACCCTTCGCGCTGCTTATTGCCATTTACACGGGATTCAAATTCAAAAAAAATAAATCTCTTTTTATTGATTTCATGAACGCCCTCTTCAATCATCACCACCCTATCGAATGAATTCATGATGCTGGCCTTAAAGAATTTTTGAGCGAGTTCAAGGTCAGTATCAGGCCATTGAGTGGCCGATACATTCACACTAAAATCCACTAAGCGCTCTTCATTTGTATAGGCAGCCAATGGAGCCCGTACGGAAGGATAACGTTCTGTAAAATCGAGTCCATCCATGGGTCTCCACCCCTGTGGGATGGAAACCGTGATTCCATCAGAAATTTTAGTTTTCACCAACTTCGGGCGATCGGCCGAGATAAGTATGAAAGCCAACAGAAACAGCCATACAGGCATCGCACTTTTAATTTTTGTCATATCATGCAGGGACACAAAGTATTATTAAATTCGCGGCTAAATTAACTAAAATCACATGTTACGAACCCATACTTGCGGTGAATTGCGATTGACGGATGTAAATAAACAAGTAATACTTGCCGGTTGGGTACAACGTCAGCGCGACAAAGGTAGTGTGCTGTGGATAGACTTACGTGACCGATACGGAATAACTCAGTTAATTTTTGAAGAAGGTAAGACCGAAACCAATCTCTTTCTGGCAGCCCGTTCTACTGGTCGCGAATATGTAATTCAAATTGAAGGCATTGTGGTGGAACGCCTTTCAAAAAACGATAAAATCCCTACCGGGGAAATTGAACTGAAGGTAACGAAACTAACAGTATTGAATGCAGCCAAACTTCCTCCATTCACCATTGAAGATGAAACCGATGGCGGTGATGATCTTCGTATGAAATATCGTTACCTCGATTTGCGCAGAACTCCTGTGCGTGAGAAACTGCAGCTTCGCCATAAAATGGCGCAGCAGACACGCACGTTTTTAGATGCTCAGAATTTCATCGAAGTAGAAACACCTGTGCTCATCAAATCGACACCAGAAGGTGCGCGTGATTTTGTTGTGCCTTCACGTGTTCATCATGGTGAATTTTATGCCTTACCACAATCACCTCAAACCTTCAAACAGTTGTTGATGGTGTCGGGTTTTGATCGCTATTATCAGATTGTAAAATGTTTCCGCGATGAAGATTTGCGTGCTGACCGACAACCCGAGTTTACACAGATCGATTGCGAGATGGCGTTCATCACACAGGAAGATATTCTCAATACTTTTGAAGGATTGATTCGTCATCTTTTCAAAAATGTAAAAGGTATTGAACTTCCTTCTGTACCTCGAATGAAATATGATGAAGCTATGCGTCTCTATGGTTCGGATAAACCAGATACTCGTTTCGCGATGGAGTTCGTGGAGATCACAGAACTTACCAAAGGAAAGAATTTCCCTGTCTTTGAAAGTGTTGAAATGGTAGTTGGCATCGCAGCAACGGGTTGTGCAGAATATACGCGTAAACAAATTGATGAACTTACAGAATTTGTAAAGCGTCCACAGATTGGCGCAAAAGGACTGGTGTACGTTCAATACAAAACAGATGGTTCATTGAAATCATCTGTTGATAAATTTTATTCGCCAGAAGAATTAAAAGCCTGGGCAACAAAATTCAATGCACAACCAGGTGATCTTATTTTGTTGTTGGCTGGTGAAACCTACACCACTCGTAAACAACTGAATGAACTTCGTTTGTTGATGGGGGATAAACTTGGCTTGCGCGATAAAAATAAATTCTCTGCGCTTTGGGTTCTTGATTTTCCTTTATTAGAGTGGAACGAAGAAGCAAAACGTTATCACGCGATGCACCATCCGTTCACCTCACCGAAACCGGAAGACATTAAATTGCTGGATACCAATCCAGGTGATGTTCGTGCAAATGCATATGACATGGTGATCAATGGAACAGAAGTAGGTGGTGGATCCATTCGTATTCACGACCGTGCAACACAACAAATGATGTTCAGTCATCTTGGATTTACAGAAGAGGAAGCTAAAAAGCAATTTGGTTTCTTAATGGAAGCTTTTGAATTTGGAGCACCGCCACACGGTGGTATTGCGTTCGGCTTCGATAGATTGTGTTCACTCTTCGGTGGTGCCGATTCCATCCGCGATTTCATCGCCTTTCCGAAAAACAATGCGGGCAGAGATGTGATGATTGATACTCCATCTATAATTTCGAATGAGCAATTGAAGGAGCTGGGTATTAAAGTTTAGTACAAGACATTAGACCTTAGTAGCAAGACAATAGACGTTAGACATAATCATGCACATAATGTATCTAATGTTTAACGTCTCTTGTTTAGTGTCTAACCAGTTTACCACGCATACTGCCCCAAACGCTTAAAATTATTGAATCGGAAAGAAAGAACAACATCGTGACTTCCATCGGTAAACTGACTTTTATCTCCTAACGACATTTCATACGAATAAGAGAAAGAAATACTATCGTTAATGTTGATCCCGAAAAGTCCGATGCCTGACTGTATATCGCGATAGGTAAATCCAAACCAGGCTTTATCCTGTAGAAATGCTTTCACAGAATAATCAATAGAGAATGAATTATCCATTTGCCACAATGCCAATACGCTTGGACGTATTGATGCATTTGCTGCAAGTGGAAAAGCAATTCCACCCTGCACCGATCCTTGATAAAAAACATCATTACTGGAAACACCAGCGTCTTGTATTACACTATTCAACAACGGGTAATAAGACATACCCACGTAAAACTTTGGAGCGTAAAGCAGTATGCCAGCGCGAACGTTCAAATTCGTTTGAGTTGCACCCTTATCCAGTAGCGAATTATAAAATGTATCATTAACAGGATCTCGTAATTCAAATTTATTTAAATCAATTTTTGTGTTGTCGATCATTACAGATGTGCCTATAGCAATTCTTGTTTTTTTTGAGAGTGGATAATTAAATGCATAGTTCACTCCACCCCCAATCCGATTAATCTGACCAACCCGTTCATTAAAAAAGCTTCCACCAAAACCGTGAATGATGCGTTTTCCCCTTGGTAATTTTTCAGGATATAAAAGAGAAGCATTGCCAATGCGTAATGAATTACTGGATAAATCAAGCGGCTGCTTGAGTCGCATATTGAACGCCAGATTGATAAAGCTAGGGGCATCAGCTCCAAAACCCGTCCATTGATATCGGTAACTTAATTTTAAATCAGAAAAATTATCGACACCCGAAAACGCAGGATTGAAAGCAGAAGCTAATTGAAAGGGTTGGGCTGTGTAAGGAACATATTGCGCGTTTGCGCGAAACAATGCACCCAAAAACAGAAGCAGTAAAAGTTTTTTCATCCCTTATCGTAAGACTGTTACAGTTCCTTTAAATGTTTTTTTGTTCGTTGACTTTAAGTCAATCGTATAGAAATAAGTATCGGCAGGTACAAACTCGCCATTCAGCTTCCCGTCCCAATTCTTTTCAAAACCTCTTGTTTCGAACATGAGCAATCCACGTTTGTTATAAATTTTCAACACTGCGTCTTTTAATTCAGGGTTATCCGAAGCTGAAACATTTTCAAAGTGGATTTCCCATGTATCATTTGCTTCATCATCATTTGGTGTAAAGGCATTGGTAATATCAAGAGCTACATCCTCAAAGTAGAGGGTAATGAAACGATTTTTCGCTTCACTAAAGCTCTTACCATCACTCATTGTAATCGAGACTGTTTTCGTTTCCTGAATCGGATCAACAGCATTTAAATGGCGATATTCAATGGACCTGATCGCAGAATCATATTCGCTTAACGGTGCTTTGCCCGAAATAAGTAATACTCCTGTCTGAGCGTTAAAAATTCCGGTGAGGTTATCCTTGTTCGTAAAGGTAAGGATATCATAAGATGGACGAAAGTTAGTTGTTACAAAGCGAATTTCAGCACTGGTTAAACTGTCATCATCCACATCCGTTACCTTGAAAATTTCAGTAAATAACACTAAACCGCTACCTGATTTATAGAGAAGCGAATCTGTTTCCAATGCTGAAATGATGGGTGCATCATTCACTGGATTTACCACAAAGTTTATATACTGAGGAGAAGTAGCATAAACAATTCCATCACTTCCATTCCAGTATAAGGTATCATTACCATTGTAACTAGATAAGGGCGCATAAACCAAACCCGATAATAATGAAGCCACTGGAATTTTATCGCCTGCCGCTACAGCAACATTATTCACTCTGAGTATACCGTGTTTAGGTAATGTGATGATCTGAATTTCGGACAATGCATTTCCATCAGCATCAACAAAAGCGCTAGAAAATTTATTCACTTCAACATTGGCCTCCGTATCTTCATTTGTTGTAATCGCGAACGAAGTGAGCGTTGGCCTTGTATTCACCACCAAGGTATAAAGCTGATCGATCAACACACTTGTTGGATCCTTCACTTGAAGTTTTACTGTTGTCGATCCGCCAGAACCAACCGGTGGTGTTCCCGTAAGTCTATAGTTACAATGACACGCAGCAGTATCAGCAACCGCTACAGTTAATAACGAAGCCCATGCGGGCTTTGTAGGAGCAGTAAGAGTGAGGGTCTCCCCTTCTACGTCCTTCACTTTAATATTGTATGTATAAGGCTCCCCAATATTGGCAGTAAGCAAAGGGGTAGATATAAACACTGGAACATCGTTGATTGATTGGATGGTAAGATTAAATGACCGTACCAAAAAGTTAATGCTTACGGGTGGTATATTGGGGCCACTGTCTTGCACACGAACAGAAATTTGTGCCACACCATTTGCATTTGTTTTTGGCTTGATACGAAGTGTTCCCGTTGTTTGTGGAGACTGATACACCACATCAAGAATTTCAAAAAGCTCTGGTTTATTAGTCGTGACGGAGACCACCAATGTTTGTGTTTCTCCAGGGCCGGCTGATATTCCACTAAGGGGTACGTTTTGCAAGACAGCATCTTCCAGAATGGGTCCAAAAGCAATCGCGTTTAGAGTAGGTGGATCATTTATTTCGGATACTTCAATTGTGAATGTTGTAGAAAATGTATTTTGATTAGGGGCAACATTCGATCCATTGTCTACAACATTTACTGTGATCGTAGCTGTACCCGATATACTCGGCGCAATATTATACTTTAATTGTGCCGTTGTTGCTACGCCATTATAGGTTATGGTTGGCGTAGGTATTATGGAAGTGTTGCTTGATGAAACAAAAAAGGTTAGCTCCTGTGTGCTTTCAAAAGGTCCCCTTGAAATGTTCGTAATGTTAATGGTTTGTTGTGGCGAGTTTTCAACGACCTGCTGGTTGGCAATAGCGTCAAAACCTGGCGCATCATTTATTGGACTAATATTTATTGTTAATATATCCGTTACAAAAAGTCCTCCTGTATCGGCAGCGCGAACGGTAACTTTAGCTGTTCCAAAAACATTTGGGTTTAGTGTGAAGCGAAGCTCTCCATTCGTTTGATTAATGGTTATGGCTTGAAAAAATCCAGGGTTATCATTTGCAGATATCTGGTAGGTAAGTTGAGAAGGTTCATCTTCTGCGTCGTTGAAAGCCGTAAGTAGATTTATAATTTGTTCGGTTACATTATCCTCCAACAAATTCACAGCTGCAAAGCCAAGCTTAACAGGAGGATCATTAACTGCATTTACTTTTACGAGTAATGAAAATACAGCGCTGGTTAACGATCCGTCATTTACAGTAACATTTACATTTAGATTACCTAAGAAATTTAAGGCCGGTGTAATTGTACTTCCCGATACGGTATAGTTTGTACCACTCTGAACATTTAGTGTAAACCCTGTAGGATAGGTATTGTCAGGATCAGCAACAGTTAAATGCGTAAGTAAAATTGTTAACGGTAAATCTTCATTTATCGTCAAGGTAGATTGTGCCGTAATTACTGGTACATCGTTTACAGGTGTTACCTGAACCTGCAAATTGAAGGGTGCACTATTGTTAACTCCATCGTTCACCCGTACACTCACAGAAAGTGTTCCGGTAAAATTCAGATTTGGTGTAATGGTTGTTCCGGATACCGTATAGTTTGTGCCAGCAGCAACACTCAGGCTAAAGCCAGTAGGGTAAGTATCATCCGGATCCGTAACCAATAGATTTGCAAGTTGGATGACAAGAGGTTGATCTTCTGCTGTACTTACTGTGTTTTGTCCTGTTATGGTTGGAGGGTCATTCGTTGGAACAACCTGAACTGTTAAATTAAAAACGGTACTATTGTTTGAGCCATCATTTACAGACACACCAACAGTAAGTGTTCCAATAAAATCAAGTGTCGGTGTTATTTTTGCACCCGCCACAGTATAGTTGGAACCTGCCTGCAAGGATAAAGTAAATCCAGTTGGATATGTATCATCAACATCTGTAACCGTCAGGTTGGAAAGCAAAATAGTAATGGGTTGGTCTTCTTGTGTTATCAAGGATGCTTGTCCTGTAATAACAGGGGCATCATTCGCGGCATTTACAGTTATTGATAAATTGAAAGAAGTACTGGAAAGTGCACCATCACTCACTGTAACAGGTACAGTGAGTACACCATTGAAATTAAGACTTGGTGTAATTTGTAATCCTGAAACGGTATAGTTTGAGCCAGCTCCGGCAGTCATCGAAAATCCGGTTGGATAAGTATTATCTGGATCGGTGACAGTAAGGTTTGAAAGTTGTAATGCAATGGATGCTTCTTCGTTTGTGCTCAGGAAAGACTGTCCTGTAATTACAGGCGCATCATTGACTGGGTTAACCGTTATCTGAAGATTGAATGGAGCACTGTCAACAGTTCCATCATTTACCTTAACACCAACAGAAAGCGTTCCCGTAAAATTCAATGCAGGCGTTATTGTCGTTCCGGAAAATGTATAGTTCGAACCCGATAAAATGGTAAGGGTAAATCCGGTTGGATAGGTATTGTCTGGATCGGTAACAAATAAATTTGAAAATAGAATTGCCTTGGCCTGATCTTCATTGGTACTCAGTGCTTGTTGCCCGGTAATAATCGGTGCATCATTTGTTGAGTTAACCAGTATTTGCAAATTGTAGATTGCGCTGTTCGCTGTTCCATCACTTACAAAAACACGTACCAACAATGTTCCACTGAAATTAGCAATAGGAGTGACCACATCGCCGGTTACAGAATAATTAGATCCTGATAAAACGAAAAGATCAAAATCTGCAGGATAGGAATCATCCGGATCAAACACAATGAGCTGCGAAAGAGAGATGGTAATGGGTTGAACTTCTGCAATACTGATGGGAACTTGCCCGCTTATAACAGGTGCGTCATTCATCGGATTTACCGTAATCGAAACAGCAAATGGATTACTGTTATTTATTCCATCATTCACTGTAACACTTACAGAAAGCGTACCCGTAAAATTCAATGCAGGTGTAATGGTATTTCCAGAAACAGTATAATTTGAACCACCCGTAGCAGCCAAAGTGAATCCTGTAGGATAGGTATTGTCAGGATCCGTTACGTTTAAATTTGAAAGCTGCAATGAGATCGACTGATCTTCATTTGTACTCAATGAAGATTGACCGGAGATAACCGGTGGATCGTTTAAAGGATCAACTGTTATTTGAAGATTGAATGTATTGCTATTACCTGATCCATCGTTTACCCGTACTCCCACTGAAATTACACCGGTGACGTTAGCGTTCGGTGTTACAGTGGTTCCACTAACTGTGTAATTTGTTCCTGTAAAGACCGTGAGTGTAAATCCGGTTGGATAGTTATTATCAATATCGGTTACAAGTAAGTTCGATAACACAATTAGAAGGGGCTGCTCTTCAATTGTGCTTAAAGACACCTGACCTGTAATAAGAGGTAAATCATTTACAGGTGAAATGGTGATCGTAAAAGTCTGTGTTGTAAAAGTATCATCACCTCCATTCGCAGTACCTCCATTATCAGATAAAATGACACTTACATTGGCAACACCATTTACATTGGCTAAGGGTGTATAGGTTAAAGTTCCTGTTGTTGAGTTGATAGAGGGCTGAGCCGAAAACAAAGAAGTGTTGTCGTTGGTAACATTGAATGTTAATACCTGGCCACTCTCACCCGGACCTGCACTAATTGAAGTTGCCCAGCCGGCTACAGTCTGTGCCGCTGCATCTTCTAAAATGGTTTGATTACCCCCCGCTACAAATGACGGTTCATTATTTATAGAAGCAATCGTAATCGTAAATGTCTGAGTGGAATATGTATTATCACCTCCGTTTGCAGTTCCTCCGTCATCTGAAAGCACAACGTTTACTGTTGCCGAACCGGATGCACTTACTGCTGGTGCATACGTAAGCGTTCCTGCAGAGTTAATAACTGGCTGAACTGAGAATAACGCATTGTTGGTATTGGTTAAACCAAACATGAGTGTTTGTGTGCTCTCGTTTGCCGGACCAGCACTCATTGACGTTGCCCAACCAGCAACTGTTTGTAAACCTGCTCCCTCGGCAATATTTTGATCCAGACCTTTTGTAAAACTTGGTTCATCATTTACAGCAGTTGCCGTGATTGTAAATGTTTGACTATCTGATGTGTCATCACCTCCATTGGCTGTGCCTCCGTTATCCGTCAAAATAACAGTGACGTTGGTGACTCCATTGGCATTAGCAGCCAAAGTATAGGTAAGTGTTCCTGTTGTTGAATTAATAGAGGGCTGAACTGAAAACAAACCAGTATTGTCGTTGCTTACATTGAACGTAAGCAATTGGCCACTCTCACCAGGACCTGCTGTAATTGATGTTGCCCAACCTGCTACGGTCTGTGGCGATGCGTCTTCTAAAATTGTTTGGTTCCCACCTTTTACAAAGGAAGGTTCATCATTGACCGATACAACTGTAATGGTAAACGTTTGACTCGAATTATCATCACCTCCATTAGCAACACCTCCATTATCTGATAGTACAACTGTTACCGTAGCAACGCCCGATACACCGGCAGCAGGTCTAAAAGAAAGATTACCATTGGATTCATTAATTGAAGGCTGTTGCAAAAATAAACTGTTGTTATCGTTCGTTAAATTAAATGTTACTGTTTGTGTGCTCTCGTTTGAAGGTCCTTTACTGATTGAAGTAGCCCAGCCATTTATATTCTGATTTCCTGCACCTTCATTTACACTTTGATCTATACCTTTTACAAAGGTCGGTTCATCGTTAACAGCTGTTATCGTAATCGTAAAAGCCTGCGTAGCAAATGTATCATCTCCACCATTTGCAGTACCTCCATCATCTGTTAAGATAACACTCACATTCGCAATTCCATTTGCATTCGCTGCAGGAGTATATGTCAACGTACCTGTTGTTGAATTAATAGACGGCTGAACAGAAAACAGCGAAATATTATCATTGCTCACATTAAAAGTAAGTACCTGGCCGTTCTCACCTGACCCAGGGTTTATCGAATTTGCCCAACCATTAATCGTCTGTGCTGCAGCATCTTCTAAAACGATTTGGTCCAACCCTTTAGCAAAGGAGGGTTGATCATTTACCGATGTAACTGTAATTGTAAAAGTTTGTGTATCAAAGGTATCATCACCTCCATTTGCTGTACCGCCATTATCCGTTAAGATCACACTCACATTTGCAATTCCGTTGGCATTTATATTTGGTGTGTAGGTAAGTGTTCCTGTTGAGTTAATGGAGGGTTGAACGGAAAACAAAGAATTATTATCGTTGCTTAGATTAAAAGTAAGTGTCTGACTATTCTCATTAGCCGGACCTTCACTGATCGAGGTTGCCCAGCCCGCAATACTCTGTGCCCCTGCATCTTCAAAGATTGTTTGTTCTGTTCCTTTTGCAAAAGAGGGCTCATCATTAACCGGATCTACTTGTACTTGAAGGGAGAACGGTAGACTATTTGAAGTTCCATCATTAACCGTTACAATTACACTCAACATCCCATTATAATCCGGATCTGGGCTAACCGTGTTTCCAAAAAAAGAATAATTTGAGCCGTTATCTACAGTTAGCGAAAAATCATCTGGATAAGTACTGTCTAAATCTAAGACTGTGAGATTGGTTAGCTGAATTGTGACAGACTGATCTTCATTTACTACGATTGGATTAGGCGTTTGACCGATAATAAGCGGGGGCAGCTGGGCATATCCATTCCAGCTTAACAATAAAAAGAATGAAAGTAAGATTTGACAGAGAAAACGCATAATACGAAACTGTAGACCGGCAAAATTAACCAAAAATCTTAACTCTATCCTACCTGTTATTTAATAGTAACTCTTAGTTTCACGCTTTAATTGCTTCAAAAACAATGATTAATAGCTTTTTTTGGATTTTCTGGTGTACTCTATCGATTGTATTGTACACCTATGTAGGATATGGGGCGATAATTTACATTTTATCCAAAGTGGCACCTCATAAAAAAGGAGGTGCTAATACTTTATCCAATTCTTTCGAACCTCCTGTAACGTTGATCATTGCAGCTTACAATGAAGAGCACTACATCAAACAAAAAATAAAGAATAGCCTCTCGCTGCATTACCCCTCAGATAAATTAAAGATCTGGTTCGTTACGGATGGATCGACCGACAGCACTCCCAGCATTTTAAAGGAGTATGATTCAGTAACCATTTTTCATCAATCTGAACGTCTCGGAAAAATCCATGCAGTAAACCGGGTAATGAAGTTTGTTGAAACTCCATTCGTTATTTTCTGTGATGCCAACACCGATTTAAACGCGGATGCCATCAAAAACATCGTACGCCATTATCAAGATGATGAAGTTGGCGGTGTTGCTGGCGAGAAACGAATTTTTAAGAATGCGGAAGACAATGCATCCGGAGCAGGAGAAGGAATGTACTGGCAGTATGAATCCTTTCTAAAAAGAAAAGATGCTGAAGTATATTCGGTAGTGGGTGCTGCAGGTGAATTATTTTCTCTTCGCACAAAACTATATGAAGAACCTTCAAAAGATATGATCATCGAGGACTTCTATCTAAGCATGCGTGTTACAGCTAAGGGCTTTCGATTTATGTATGAGCCTGATGCCTACGCAATTGAAACTGCTTCTGCTTCAGTGGGCGAAGAATGGAAACGTAAAGTAAGAATTTCCGCTGGTGCTTTTCAAGCGATGATTATGCTTCGCTACTTACTTAATCCCTTCCGATACGGAATGCTCAGTTTTCAATATGTATCACACCGTGTGTTGCGCTGGACGCTTGCTCCACTTTCATTACCCCTTATTCTATTGAGCAATATTTTTCTCGTTGTATACGCCCAGCCCTTCTACCTGTTCATTCTGACAGGACAGATTTTCTTTTATGGCCATGCCTTCCTGGGCTACCTTTATCAGGATAGAAAAATATCCATCAAAGGTTTTTTTGTTCCATATTACTTTGTGGTAATGAACTTGTCTGTTTATGCGGGGCTGTTCCGTTTTCTCAGAGGTAAGCAGTCTGTTGTCTGGGAGAAATCAAAGCGAGCATTGTAAAGAATCAGCAGTCAGTAGTCTTTAGTCTATTGTCTTGAGTCTGCTCAAGAATAGTTTTGACTAATCGATGATCTCGTATAATTTTGCCTCTACATTAAATCTGAAGTTATGGGACGCGTATTTGAGAAGAGAAAACACACCATGTTTGCACGCTTTGACCGCATGGCCAAGGCCTTCACACGCATTGGTAAAGACATTGCCATTGCTGTAAAGAACAATGGGCCTCTTCCGGAGAACAACCCAAAGCTGCGGGCAGCCATGCAAAATGCCAAAGGCGTTAACATGCCAAAAGATCGCGTGGAAGCAGCTATTAAACGTGCATCGTCAAAGGAAGAAAAAGATTTCCAGGAAGTTACATACGAAGGGTACGCACCTTATGGTGTGCCCGTTATGATTGAGTGTGCCACCGACAACCCAACTCGCACAGTAGCCAATATCCGTCTCATATTCTCCAAGAATGGGGGTACCATGGGCAACAATGGAACAGTCGCGTTTATGTTTGAACGCAAAGGTGTTTTTAAGTTTGATCCTGTCAAGATCAATGTTGAAGAAATTGAACTCGATCTGATTGATGCCGGTGCAGAGGATATTGAAACGAATGAAGAAGAAATTGTAATCTATACCAAGTTCACTGAGTTCGGCCACTTTCAAAAATTTCTGGAATCGAAAAATCTCGAGGCAAGAAGTTCAGAGCTACAATACATACCATCGGCAACTAAAGAGTTATCAGAAGAAGAACAGGATGAAGTATTGAAACTCGTTGGTGCATTAGAAGCAGACGATGACGTGCAACACGTTTATCATAACCTGGCGTAAGGGGTGATCACATCCCCAATGTGATTGTCCTCAAGTTTGCCTATTCAACCTTGAGTCGGTTTTCAATCATTCTATTGTTGTACTGCTGAATAATTGCTTTCGTCTTTTTTTCCATAGCCTGTAGAAGATCACTCTCCTCGTTCACTAAATTCCGATGCAACAACCTGTCTTTTTTAAAATTATATAAGCCGATCGGTTTTGTTCCATCATACTGAAAAAAGTATTGATCCTGAAAAAACTGATATGCATGATTATAATTAATTGCAAAAGGCTCTGAAGATTCGCGCAGAATATCACGACCAAAAGCAACGTAAGGCTTGTCGTAATGAAGGTAACCCAGCACGGATGGCATAATATCGATTTGCTGCGCTAATTGCTTCGAGCGACTTGCTAAACTGTTATCCGGTGCAAAGAAAATAATCGGCACAGTATAATGCCCCCATGAAGTGTGACTTTCCGGAAATTCAACTTCGGAAGATGTGTGATCGGATGTGATAACAAAAAGCGTATTCTCATACCATGGCATTTCTTTAATCTTGTTAAAAAAAAGTTCCAACGAATAATCAGTGTACTCAACACATTTGTGAATCTCCAACGGTCCTCCCTTGAATAGATGATCATATTCGTCTGGAATTTTAAATGGATGGTGAGTAGAAACCGAAAAAAATGTTGACATAAAAGGCTGCGGAAATTCATTCATTTTATCAGCATAAAAGTTCAAAAATTTCTCATCCCAAATCCCACGAATACCATCAAAATCAACATCGTTGTGATATTCTGTTTTACCAAAATAATGTTGCACTCCAGCTTCCGTCATAAAATCTTCAAAGCCCGTTGATCCATTGGGTGCACCGTTAAAGAAAGAAGTATGATACCCATTTTCCCCTAACAAAGAAGGAAGGCTATTCATGTCGTTTCCTGAAGAGAGAAAATGAGTAACATTAAGCGATGGTATGCTGCTGAGAATTGAGGGCAAATCATCAATTGATTTTTGACCGTTAGCGAAAGAAAAATCAAATGTTAAACTAGATTGAATTAATGAATCCAAAAAAGGAGTGTATCCATCATACTTTCCATACTTTTTATCGCGGTTAAGTGCTCCGAAAAATTCTTTTGAGAAGCTTTCTAAAATAATCACAACAACATTTTTTTTTCCAAACGGAATCGAATCTGATGGTACGTGTACAGGATTGTAAATTGATTCTAATTCACTAGCTGAAAAATGATTCAATTCCTCAACTTTCGTTTTGCCCAAGGTATGCAAAATGACAAAGGGTGTATTCAATACGATGCTTATATCCCGAGGATCTTTTACAAACTCACCCGCATTCCTTACCGTTATTGGTTTTCTGCTCAATCGGTATCCGCCCCGAACACCACCAACAAAGAGTGTAATAACAATAAGCATGGCAACAATACCAGAAACATAATATGCCATTTCATTTTTGAGTTGAGGTCCTCTCACCCTAACCACATTATAGAAGACTATGAGTAAAAAAAGAAACATTAGCAGTACAACAACGGCATACCAGTAATCAACAACAAAGTGGTAAAGCAATCCAGCTAAATTGGTTTCGTTTTCAAACTGCCGAAATATATCGACCGTTGTTCTGCGTAAGGTAAACTTGTAATAAATAAAATCAGCCACGTTGGCGGCTAAAGCAAATCCATTGGTGATGACAAACAAATACTTCAAACTAATTTGGTAATACCTGTTAAACCGAATGTTTAGCGGAAAGACCATCAATGCAATGTAAAGCACATTAACATAAAGAATAGCGGAGGCATCGAACACCAATCCACTTTTCATGAGGTGCCAGAAATAAGGTGTCTTTACGTGCGAAAAAGAGTTCAGATTAAAAAAAAAGAATCCAACACGGCAAGCAGCAAACAACACCATGACCAATGCGAGTCTGAAAACTAATGCAACGTAAATATTACCCCGTATCTGTAATCCTTCGAAATACCTTTTCGCGCGCTCCATCGTTAACGTATTTTTAGCCATGCGAAATTAACCTCTTTTTGATGATGTCGATACATTAGGATGTCACGAACCCGAGTACCTCCTATCATTTTGAGATTAATGCTTATTTTGCCCTGATTATTGAGTTTAATTTAATCACCGCGGATGTTCAATACCTACCTAACAATTTTGTTAGTCTTTACTTTTGTTTCCGGGTGGGCACAAACACGCACGTTTTCGTTGGGTATCTTTACGGGCATCACTTCATCTTATACCTATGATGATGGTATTGGAAAGGATCAGCGCTATCAAAGCCGACATGACGTCAAGTTCGCTCCTATGGGGATAAACTATGAAATTGATTTTGATAATGTGGGATTTCTGGTGAGTCCGGGATTAACGACTATTGGACAGAACTTTCACGTGGTTAATACAACTGGTGGACACGAAGGCGTTCGGAAAATAAATCTTCAATATCTTAATATTCCAATTGCCTGTAAACTTCGAATAATCGATATGTCGTTTTTTAGGGTCAGCTTTATTGGCTCAGTCAGCGCTGCTTACCTGTTGAAAGGAAAAGAGTCGGTCAGTCACAATGATGCGAAGCTAAAAATTCCAGACGAAATTGTTCCCCCAATACTTCCTCCAGATTACATTCGCGAATACGATGGTGTTCTTTCACCTGTTGTTCGAAAATATTCAATGCTTACTAAAAATGACTTCAAACCAATGCAATTTTTCGTTGCTGCTGGTCTACGTTCCGATTGGGATATGTCTGAAAGCTGGCGTGTTTCATTTGATCTTCGTTTAAATTACGGACTTCTTGAACCACGCAAGGATACCTATCTTACTAAGCTCTCAACATACCAAACTCTCTATGATATTGCCGGAAACAGAAGAGATATGTTTGCTCAATTTACCATCGGAATATCGAAGTATGTTGATGTTGAGAAAAATGACCGAGAGAAAAAGAAAAAGATTAAAGGGTCGCCTAAAAAATATACTCCCAAAAGGTATCCTTGGCCAAAGCCGAGGAATGCAAAGCCGAAGGGCTAAGTTAGTTTCAGATTAAAAGTTCCAGGTTTGAATTTTGTGGTTCGCAGTGCAAAGCCTAATGACCTAAAATTGGGTTAAACCAAGCACGGAGCAGGAAACATGTGATTTATAACCAAGAACTGAAATGACTTAAACTCACCAAAAGAATTGGAGGTTTATCAAACCAATTGTAATTTTCATACTCATCACCCTACTAATCAAAAAAACAAAACCAAAACTTATGAAATTAAAATTGTTGGCATTGGCACTAGCCTTGATTTGCGGCTTTGCGTCTTACGCACAAACAGCAGATGAAATCCTGGCGAAGTATTTCGAAAACACCGGTGGAATCGACAAATGGAAAGCTTTAGGAGGCATTAAAATGTCCGCCAAAGTAAATCAAGGTGGAATGGAAATACCTTTAGATATTATCCAATTGAAAGATGGAAGACAAATGACCGTTATTACTTTTCAAGGCAAAGAGATCAAACAAGGTGTTTACGATGGCACCACACTTTGGGCTCATAATTTCATGACAATGAAGGCTGAAAAAAGTGATGCTGAAGCCACTGAGAATTTCAAAAAAGATATAGGCGATTTCCCGGATCCGTTTTTAAACTACAAAACAAGAGGTTTTAAAATTGAATTACTTGGTAAAGAAACCGTTGACGGTTCTGAGACCTTTAAAATAAAATTAACCAAGAGTCCGATTAAAGTTGATGGCAAAGAGGAAGAGAACACCGTGTACTATTACTTCGATACTGAAAATTTTGTTCCCCTGATGATGGAATCCGAAGTAAAATCCGGGCCACAGAAAGGATCAATCTCTCAGGTTAAAATGAGCGACTACCAGGAAATAAGTGGCTTACTTATGCCATTTTCTATGTCACAAGGAGTAAAAGGTGGCCCCAGTCAACCCCTTACCATTACCGCTATTGTAGTCGATCCAAAAGTCGATGCTGCTGCATTTGCTTTCCCAGAAGGGCAATAATTTATTTTTAGAATATTAATAAGGCGAGTGTGATGTGATTTCAACATCCGCTCGCCTTAATTTCTCTATAGGCTTTCATCAAAATCATCCAGGTGAATGCTCATTGCTTTAATGCTTTTAATAAACCCAATACCATAAAAAATTATGAAAATGAGACTACTCGTAATTTTAGTATGTGCGATCATTCCCCTGTCGCACGTTGTTGCACAAGATGCAACATCGAAAGGGAAAGAATTATTCGGAGACTTACGCGCACGTCACATTGGCCCAGCGCTCATGAGCGGACGGATTACTGACCTTGAACTTCACCCTACCAGCGACCGCGTAATCTATGCCGGTACTGCAGGAGGTGGTGTATGGAAAAGTAATAATGGAGGTGCCACATTCAATTCCATCTTCGATGATTATTGTCAATCGATTGGTGCCGTTGCTATTGATCCAACCAATCCCGACAATGTAGTGTGGGTAGGTACTGGAGAAACCTGGACACGTAATAGTGTTTCGATTGGTAACGGTTTATATAAAACGGTGGATGGAGGAACCAACTGGATCAAGATGGGCTTCGATAAGTCAGAAAGAATTGCTGGCATACAAGTAAATCCAAAAAATCCGAATGAAGTATATGTAGGCGTTCTGGGTGCGTTATGGAGCGACAGCGAAGAACGTGGCGTTTATAAAACCATTGATGGTGGTAAAACCTGGAGCAAAATTCTATTCGTAGATAAGACAACAGGTTGTAGCGATTTACTTCTCGATCCGAGTAATCCAAATGTTGTGTATGCTTCATTTTGGGAATTCCGCAGAGGTGGATGGTTCTTTAATTCAGGAGGGAACAATAGCGCACTCTACAAATCGACTGATGCGGGCAAGACCTGGAATAAAATCCACAAAGGCTTTCCCGCTGGTAAATTGGGAAGGATGGCAATTGCTGCGGCTCCATCAAACACAAATATTTTATACACCGTAATCGAATCAAAAGAAGATAAAGACAAAGGGCTATACCGCAGTGATGATGGTGGAGCAAACTGGAAGCAATTGAACAACGACTTTGGAATTGTGGTTCGTCCGTTTTATTTCTCACGCATTGTAGTTGATCCACGCAACCCGGATGTTATTGTGAAAGGTGGTTTGTCAGGTTCTATTTCCCGCGATGGTGGAAAGACATTTAAGGACCTGGGCCCAATGCATTCTGACATTCACGATATCGTATTTGATATTCACAGTTCAGATCGCCTGTATGCCGCTACCGATGGAGGCGTCTATCGTTCATGGAATGGTGGAACCACTATGGAGATGGTAGAAAATATTCCGGTATCTCAATTTTATCACGTAAGTGTTGACAATGAAACACCTTACAACGTATACGGTGGCCTGCAGGACAACGGGTGTTGGTTTGGTCCTTCCAGTTCGCCAGGTGGCGTTGAGGCCCGCGATTGGGTTCGTGCTGGTGTTGGTGATGGTTACCGAGTGTACGCTCACCCAACAAAGAAATTAGTGTATTCTGAAATGCAAGGTGCTGAAAATGTCTGGCGATTCGATCCTGCCAAAGATCAGGCACAAACTATTCAACCTCTGGCTGCGCAAGGTGATCCTAAACTTCGATTCAACTGGAATGCTGCCATGTCAATCTCTGCACACAAACCAGATCGCATTTACATGGGCAGTCAGTTTGTGCATCGTTCGGAAGACATGGGTAATACATGGGTAAAAATTTCTCCTGACTTAACCACGAATGATAAGTTGAAAATGGATCAGGAAAATTCCGGAGGTTTGTCGCGCGATAACTCGGGTGCAGAAAATCACTGTACCATTTTCACAATCGCTGAATCACCCCTGGATGAAAATATCATTTGGGTTGGTACGGACGATGGCAATCTTCAGATCACAAAAGACGGAGGTAAAACCTGGACGAATACCACCCCTAACATCAAAGGTCTTCCTAAGAATACATGGAGTTATCACGTAGAAGCAAGTGTATTCAGCAAAGGAACTGCCTATGCCGTATTCAATGGATACACTACGGGCGATATGAATACGTACGTGTACAAAACCACCGACTTCGGTGCAACATGGACTTCCATTGTAACGCCCGATATTTATGGTTTCGCTCGTAACATTCAGGAGGATTATGAAAATGAAAACTTGTTGTTCCTGGGAACTGAATTTGGACTGTACATCACGATCGATGGCGGTAAGGCATGGTATAAATTTACCAACAATATGCCAGCAGCCAATGTACACTTCATCGAACTCCACAAGAAGACAAATGATCTGATCATTGCAACGCACGGTCGGGGTATGATTATCATCGATGATATCAGTCCACTGCGTCAATTGAATGCCGAAGCACTTAGTAAAGAATTGCATTTCTTTAAAATGAATCCAACCATAATGGCAGAAGCCAGTGGTTTTGGTAGCACAAGTACTGAAACACAATTCATTGGTGAGAATAAAAGCAGTGCTGCAAAAATTACCTATTACCTGAAGAAACGCCACACACTTGGAAAGATGTCGTTGGAAATCCAGGATGCAAATGATAAGAAAGTAACTGAGCTTGGTCCTGGAAAATCGAAGGGTATAAACGTGATTGAGTGGGGTTATAACTCCAAGCCACCAAAAGTAGCGAAGGGTAAAACCTTTAGCTTCGGTGGATTTACCTCACCACGCGTTCCAGCCGGCACATACAAAGTGGTTATTGTGAAAGGGAAAGAAACGTTTACCAATGATCTGGTTTTGGAATATGACAATCGCTCCACCATACCGTTAGCGGATCGTAAATTGAATGAAGCAACCACAATGAAGCTTTTCAACATGACGGAAGAGTTGGCCTATACCGTGTACGAACTAGATGAAATCGTAAAGGCTGCTGAAGCTGTGAAAGTTAAAAGCCCATCATCCGCAAAAGCAGTTGCTCCTGTTATTACCGAACTAACAAAACTGAAAGAAACATTAGTAGTAACGAAAGGTGATAACTACGTGGGTGCCGCAGAGCCACAACTCCGCGAAAAGATGACCGACTTATATAGCAAAGTTGCTTCGAGTTTCTTTAAGCCATCAAGCGCAGAATTAGATAACCTTTCTGCCATTGAAACCAGGTTTAATACAGGCAAAGCCGATTTCAAGAAAATAAAAGACAAACATTTAACAAAGTTAACCGCACTGATTACAAAGACCGGATCAGAACCATTGACGATCGTTTCGTTAGAAGAGTTTCTGAAACAGCCGTAGTGGGTAATCGTTATCGATAATCAGTAAAAAAGCTATCTCATTTGAGGTAGCTTTTTTATTTTAAAGTTACGAGTCTAAAGTTTCAAGTTACAGCGTATCAATTAAGACAACCATAAATCCGAAACTTTAAACTCGCAACTCGTAACTCACCCAATCCTCTCAATCACCAAATTGTGGTTCGTGTAAATACAGATGTCGGCCGCAATATTCAGGCTCTCTCTTACTATTTCTTCTGCTGTTAAATGGGGTGCATGTTTTTTTAATGCTAATGCTGCAGATTGAGCATACATGGATCCCGATCCGATAGCGGCTACCTGATTATCGGGTTCCAATACGTCTCCTGTTCCAGAGAGAACAAGAATTTCATCTTTGTTTACCGCAATCAACATGGCCTCCAATCTTCTGAGAAAGCGATCCATTCGCCAGTCTTTTGCTAGTTCAATGGCAGCACGTTTCATATTGCCACCATAGGCATTGAGTTTTTCTTCAAAACGATCTAATAAGGTAAACGCATCAGCAGTAGAGCCAGCAAAACCGGTAAGCACTTTTCCATCCTGGAGCCTCCGGATTTTCTTCACATTACTTTTCGCTATGGTATTGCCCATGGTAGCTTGTCCATCGCCACCAATAGCAACCTGATTATTATGAATGACAGCGAGAATAGTTGTTGCGTGAATTTTTTCCATGGGTGAAAGTTAGTAATTAAGATTTATGCTGCGGGATTTTAGAATTTAAAAAGCGTCCACAGACCACTGTCGACTGTAGTCTGTGAACCAAAACTTTAAACTCGAAATTTTTAACTCGTAACCCGAAACTACCCCAGTCCCTTCTCCTTTGCAAGCCTGACTAAAAGCGCCATTGCCTCTTCCCTATCGTTTTTGATTTCACCTTCGAGTATCGCTTCTTTTATTTGTTCCTTCAGATCACCGATAATCCTTCCCGGAGGAAGATCATACATCTTCATAATTTCATCTCCTGTTATTGGTGGTTGAAAATTCCGGATATGATCTTTCTGTTCTACTTCAGCAATCTTCTCTTCTACCAAATCAAAATTTTTCAGGAACCTACCAACCTTATCCATGTTCTTGGAGGTAATGTCTGCGCGGCAAAGTTTCATCAAGGCATCAATATCATCACCGGCATCAAAAAGCAATCTGCGAATAGCAGAGTCTGTTACTTCTTTTGCCAAGGGTATCGGGCGCAAATGCAAGCGTACGAGGTTTTGAACAAACTCCATCTTTTCATTCATCGGAAGTTTGAGTCGTCTGAAAATATTGGGAGTCATGCGAGCACCCTTGTCTTCGTGGCCGTGAAAGGTCCAGCCATGATCTTTATCGAAACGTTTGGTTGCTGGCTTGGCAATATCATGAAGAATAGCAGCCCAACGCAACCATAAATCATCTGACATCTTTGATACGTTATCCAACACTTGAAGCGTATGAAAGAAATTATCTTTATGCGCTTTGTTGCCGATGTATTCTACACCATAAAGTGCCACTAATTCGGGAAAGAAAAGATTCAACAGCTTACTGTGAAAAAGTAATTTGAATCCGTATGAAGGTACAGAACTCATGATGATTTTATTCAGCTCGTCTGTTATTCGTTCCTGCGAAACAATCTTCAACCGCTCTGCCTGACTAACAATTGCCTCATAGGTATCCGCTTCAATATCGTAATTCAATTGAGAGGCGAAGCGAATGGCACGCATCATACGAAGCGGATCATCCGAAAAAGTAATAACAGGATCAAGCGGAGTACGGATGATCTTCTTCTTCATATCCTCTTGCCCACCAAATGGATCAATCAAATCACCAAATGTTTTTGTATTGAGACTGATGGCAAGTGCATTCATGGTAAAGTCCCTGCGCTTCTGATCGTCATCTAATGTACCATCCTCTACTATCGGCTTTCTTGATTCTTGCCTATACGATTCTTTACGAGCGCCAACGAATTCAAAATCCATACCCTCGTACGGAATCTGTGCAGTGCCAAAATTCTTATAGATGTTTACATGCACATCAGGACCGAGTGCTTTTGCAACCTCTTGTGCCAGACCAATACCACTGCCTACACAAACAAAGTCAATATCTTTTGACGGACGATTCAAGATCAGATCGCGCACATAACCGCCCACTACATACGCCTCAATGTTGAGCCTATCAGCAACCTTACCTACTACGGAGAATATATTGTGTGTGAGCGAGCTGGCTAAATTCATTAAAGGGAAATAGATTTAGGGTAAAGTTAAGGGTTTAGAGTTCAAAGTTTCGAGTTCAAGGTTCAAAGTTTGAAGTCATAGTTTATTGGTATATGCTGAATTGTAAATAATCCAATTGAATTATTTGGGGAGTACGTTTATCTTTCAGTTCAACAATAGGGCATAGGAGTTACCGTGAGATATTGTATGTTGACAGTTATTATTCGAACAAACAAAACAGTATAACACTATGAAAGACTAGGTGAAGTTTCGATCTTCCAAAGAGAGCGAAAGCAATCTTCAGGTGGAAGAATAGACTTTCTAATGATTAATCCGGAAAATAACATTATGATGAAGTCGAAATAATGCTTGGATCAACGAACGAAAGTCATATAATAAGAACAATTGGAAATCCTAAATACTTTGAAGTAGTTATCAATATGAAATACTTGCTCAATCTAGAAGAAACAGAAAGGCTTCATTTCAGATTAGTTGATGTTTCTGATTTCGATCACTGGATTAATTTCTTTAAAGATCCTTCATCCTTTGCACATTGGGTTGAGGAAAGGCAAAATCCTGAAATTGAATGTCGCCAATGGTATGAAAAACAATTTAATCGGTACCAGGCCAATCTTGGAGGAATGAATTCTTTAGTTGAAAAATCAACAGGAGAATTAATCGGGTATAGTGGTTTACTTGTTCAGTATGTGGATGGCAAAGAAGAGTTGGAAGTTGCTTACTCTCTCTTACCTGATTATCGAAACAAAGGTTATGCAACAGAAGCAGCAAAGAAATGCTGTGATCATGCGTTTCAAAATAATTTCTCCGATTCACTAATCTCCATCATCAGCATTACCAACATACCTTCCTCCGGGGTTGCTTTGAAGAATGGTATGACACTGGATAAACAAACTATCTACAAAGAGAATAGGGTGAATATCTTTAGAATAAAAAGGAGTTCTTGAGGTTCTGAACCACATAGACACATAGAACACATAGGAACTTACAAGCACAAAACTATGTGATCTATGTGGTTTAATCATTTTGATTCAAGCATAAATTAATCGCGATTAAACGTGGGGCACGGAATAAATTTCTCTTTCTTCCGTTTAGTAATCTGTGCCGCCATATTGAGTCTATACTTCAGTGCTATTTCATGTGAGCCTCCTGAATTAGGACCAAGCTTTGAAATGGTAATATCGTAACTGTATGTCAGTTCCAGTTTCTGCAATTGAAAACCAAGAATGACAACAACAGCATCATGGTTCGTGTTATCCTTTACATCTTGTTGAATGGGTATACCTCTATACCATAAACCAATAACAACCGGTTCATAAAAGAAATAGGTACCGATATCCAACTGGTCAAAATTACCTTGTCGCTTATAAACAAATGAAGGCGCAATGGATGCTGTGCGTTCTTTCTTAAAGACTCCATTGTATAATGGAATGCGCACACCTCCATGGATAGAAACTTTAATTGGAATTTCTGCTTCTTCATCCAGCAATGATCGATTCGGATGATTTAAATGCGCTGCAGAAAATCCCAACCAGAATTTACGGCTGTAGGCTAATATTCCTCCGCCAAAATCAAAATAGGTTGTGCTCTGTAAATTTGAAAATACAGGATCATCGCTTGGTGTTGTACCGGTAGCATCAAACGCGAGCTGATCACCAAAAATGAGTTTATTAAAATCAACACTACGAAAGCCAACACCAAAATTTATTCCGGAAGAAAGAACCCATTTATCACTTAAGCCAACTTTGTAAGCATACTGAAAATTGAGTGTCGTTGACTTTAAGTTTGCTGTTCCTGCCTTATCGGTTGTTAGTAAAAAACCAAGTCCGCTGTTTAAGTGTTCCAAATTATAATCATATGAAAAAGCATAGGTAACAAAACCGTTTGTAATGCTAGGCCATTGATTACGATGGTTTGCAATAAACCGATGATCAGATGCTGTTCCACTAAACGCAGGATTCAAATAGAGTGGTGCCGAATAGTATTGCGAGAACTCAGGATCTTGCGCCAGTGCTGTGACTGTCGTTATCAAGAATAAGAATAGCAGTGTAGAATATTTTTGCATACTCATCGAATTAAATGTATGTCCCCTACTCGTGTTACCGTTTGTCCGTTTTCATACTTGGCCACGATCTTATAGACGTAAACATCTTGCGGACATAACTTACCTTTATAATATCCATCCCAACCCGACTCAGCGCTGTGTGTTTCAAAAAGCAATTCGCCCCAGCGATCGAATACGGTCATTTCAAATTCGCTTACACCACGCATCAATGGAATAAAAATATCGTTCTCACCATTTCCTCCAGGGCCCGAAAGATTTGGAGAGAATGCATTTGGAATAAGAAGTTGTGCGCCTTTCTCAACACGCACTGCAGCTACGAGCTTGGTGGTATCTGCGCAACCGTTGGAGCTTGATGCGACCAGCGTAACATCATATACTCCTTCTTGTGTATAGGTATGTTGTGGTTCAGCATCGGTTGAGGTTCCACCATCGCCAAAGTCCCAGGTAAACATGTTTGCTCCTATACTTTGATTGTTGGTATACAATAATCCTCCGGGAATAGTTACTACTCTTGGTTTGAGACTAAAAAGTGCCTGGGGTCTTTCGAATACTTCAATGATAAGTTGCTTTGTAATTTGAATCGTGTCTCCCAAAACATTGGAAGCTGAAAGTGTTACAGAATATATACCTGCTTCGAAGTAAGTATAACTTGGATTCACTGCGCGCGATGTCCCCTCTCCTGCGCCAAACTCCCAGAAGTAACTACTCGGATCTGCAAACTGTGACGTATTGGTGAAGTTAACAGTAAGCGGTGCACAGCCCGATGGTGGAAAATATTCAAAATCAACAATCGGTGGTATCGGATTAATCTGCACAGTAGCCACTTGTTCTTCCTCACATGTATTGTTGGTCACGGTAAGTTTAATCGTATAGGTTCCAAAAGTTGCATAGGTATGCGATGTTACATTTGCAACTGTTGATGTTATACCATCACCGAAATCCCACAGATACTGCCACGGTCCGGGATTGGTTGTGTTCGTAATGGTAACGGTAGAATTGGGTAAGGTTTGACTGATAGGTGTAGCTGTAAATGAAGCATTCATCACATCAACCCTCGGTACAAGTACACTATGTGTGGTAACGCTACTTTCACAACTCGCGAAATTTGTTGTTGTCAGTGCTATTGAAACATTTTGATCGGCCGATGGCGAACGTAGAATTTCATAGTCAAAATTGTCCCCTTCTGTTGTGGTGGTGAAAACTATGTTCCCATTAATTGAAATTGCCCAAGCATATTCTACCAATCCTTTTTGAGTAGCATTTAGATTAATGATCATACGTTGGCAATCGAATTGAACTGTATCAAAGGTAAAAGCAGAAGAAGGAATTGGATTCACGCGAATGATTCGCGTTGAGTCTCCGTAACATCCACTGGTTAAGACAGCACGAAGCGTTACAGCATAATCTTTAATGGATTGTGAAGCGTTCACAAATGGATAGGTAAATGCTGGTGTTGTACCTGTACTGATTTGATCAACCAAACCGTTCGCGTCATTTATGCTCCATACATAATCGGTTGGGTTTAAGGATTGCGTCTGACTGTCAACTGTAAAATTCACAGATACTGGAGAACAGTTATTATTGAAAGGTGAATAGTTCAGTGAAACAAATCCAGATTGAGGTCCAGGGAATACAGTAATATCAGCCGGTGCTGAAACGCGTTGGCAATCGTTCACTGTAATGACTCTCAGGCGAACACGATACACGGCATTCGTAATTGTGTTGTTTATAAAATCGCGGGTGAAGGTTGCACCAAAACCAGGATCCGATGGTCGCTGGATAGAATCAACCTGAAAGCCTGCACCTGCATCGACCTCCCACCAATACTCTTTTATTAAATCGGATTGGCCAACGATAGAATTATTTGTGAAATTAATAGTGAGTGTACTGCAACCTGAAGTTTGATTGGGTGTAAAGCTTGCCACCGGCAATGGAGCAACGGTAACCGTTTTTACAATCAAGGCTGAACATGTACCCAGATCAGTAGTAACACGCAGAGCCACATCATAACTTCCTGCGGGGCCTATATCATAATTAAAATTCGTTTGATTATCGAGTGTTGCTTCTTTATTGAATGTAACACCATCATAATCCATATCCCATTCACGCAAAACAATTTGTTCGCCTAGAGTAGAATTGAGCGTTGACAGATCAGCAAAGGTAACGGGGAAAGTTTCGCACGCACTCGTGAAGCTGAAATCTGGTTTTGGTTTTTCGAAAACGCGGACCTGAACATCATCCACTGATTCGCATGAGGTGGCATTATCCCGAATGCGCAACCGAACGCGGTAGATTCCAATATTAGTAAAGGCTTGATCAAAGGGACCAAGTTGCGTTGTTGAGAATCCGGCTGCCGGCTCCTGGCGTATCAATACATTATTCTCATTGTAAAATTCCCAACGCCATTCGGTTGTTGCTAAAACTGTTCCTACCGATGCATCATTAAACCTTGCCTGAAAATTTGTAAAGGGTGCCGTTACCTCTTGACAGAAATCAGGTACAATAACATTTCCACTTGCATCTGTAATCGAAATCTGAGCAACAAGAGAAGGTGAAATGGTAATCAGTCTTTCAAAGATCGCTTCACAATTCCCAGCTGCATTTGTATCCCTCACTCTTAGTCTGATCATTTTTTGTCCTGTAGTGGCATAAGTGTAAGTAGGATTAGCGGATGATCGCGTGGCCACAGGAGTACCTGTACCCGAACTATTATTATAAAATTCCCAGGTCCATTGAAAATTAGCGCCACCAATGGCTGGCGTATTGTTGTCAAAATAAATAGCATCGCCAATACAAAACACCGATTGAACGGCTCCACCTGGTCCTGCCAGTCGAGTAACAAAATCCGGTTGTGGTGCATCAACAATCACAATACGGGCCGTTGTAACTTCTGGTGCGTTATCTCCATTGACCAAATCTCCATTTACTGGATTGAATGCATTTCCATCCGTTAATAGCTCATCATATGGATTGCATTGATTCCAATTCTTTAATGTGATTTCAAACTCTTTACCGATGTCGGCCGGAGCAGTAATGGGAACACTGATGGGTAAGCTTATCTGTCCAGGAGAAAAAACAGGATAGATGGGATTCTTAGCCGGAGCCGGATCCAGGTATGGATATCCTCCTGGGATGATTGTATTTACTTCAATTCCTGGAATCTGATTTGCTAAGGAACCTGTTCCGTAAATCCACTGTATCCACCGCGCTTCATTATTTTCGCGTGTTGCATGAGGATAGCAATTCCAATCACTGTTATCGGTAAAAAGAACATCGGTAGCAAAACCCTGACAGACACGAAATATACCTGGATCAATCGAGATTATATCATTCGTCCATACAATGACTTGGGTTGTGATGGGGACAACACTTCCGCGAGGGTTACATGCGTTAGCTGCGTCAATAATTAGATCATACCCGCAATCAACTGGTGAGTTGGGGTAAAGATGCGATATGATAACTCCGATAGCATTGGTTTGAACATATGTTTCCTCTGCGGTACCATCACCCCAATTGATATAGTATTCCGTTCCTACTACCGATGACAAATACCGGGTTTCCAACTCCACATTAAAAGGAGCGCAACCACGACTACTTGTTCTAAAAGCAAAGCCTGGCTCTAAAATCAAGCCACCACATTGTGCAAGAACTTCATATAACGGAATACAAAATAGAACAAATACGAATAAAGCTTTCTTCAGACCCATTCCTTAAAATCAATTGAATTTCTTCTTTGATTAAAGACCAACTACACGACAATTACCTATTCATTTTAAAGAAAATGAAAAAGAAACCTGCCGTTAAACGGGAATATCGACATTGGTCGGTGAGTGGAATTATATCTGTGTGAATTGCGAAATAGGAGGACGAGGAGACTCAGACTAAGGTTTTGAATTTGGGAATTAAGTTATTCCTTAATGGATAACTGATGAAATTACCCTTATGTTCCAAATATAGCGCTTCTTTCAGGTTTCGGAGGCTTTACAAGATAAGTAACAACGGTGTAACTGGAGTTAATCAAAAGAGCCGAATATATAAAGCTGCCACTGCTCGTTTAGAGATACCTTACCCATTGTATGTACTGTCCTATCAATAGATCTTAGAAAAGAGTAATCAAATGAGCCGGTATTTCTTCCAATGGAAGAATATATTTCGCTGCTCCAAGCTTAATCGCTTCTTTGGGCATACCGAAAACCACGCACGATTGCTCATCCTGTGCTATGGTGATTGCACCTGAATTCCTCATTTCCAATAGACCCGCTGCCCCATCATGCCCCATTCCCGTCATGATAATACCAACGGCATTTTGTTCGGCATTATCCGCTACTGATCTGAAAAGGACATCCACGGAAGGCTTGTGCCGGTTTACCCGTTCGCCATCACTTATTTTGATGCTGTATTTAGCGCCACTACGTTCTAGTTTCATGTGACGTCCGCCCGGACAGATGTAGGCATGGCCTCGCATAATGCGCTCACCATCTTCTGCTTCTTTAACTGTCACTTCGCAGATCGTGTTAACATGATCTGCAAATGACTTCGTAAAGCCGGCTGGCATATGCTGTACAATCAATATTCCCGGACAATTTGCCGGTGTATGCTTTAAGCAATAACGCAGTGCCTCAGTGCCACCGGTTGATGCGCCTATGGCAATTACTTTGTCAGTAGTTTTATAATTCAGCGAATTGATACCCGTTTTAGGTTTTATTATGGGTATGAATTCTGATTTAGGTTTACTTAGAATCATCCGTTTTACTGTCGCCATGTGTGCAGCTTTAATCGCATCCGTTATTCTAATGCACGATTCTTCCAGGTGCGCTTTGGTATTCCTGATCTCCGATTTTGCTACGATCTCAACGGCACCAAGTTCCATCGCGCGTAGGGCCATGTGGCTTCCTTGTTGTGTCAGACTTGAGATAATTACCACAGGCACAGGAAACTGAGCCATTAATGTTTTAAGAAAAGTAAGTCCATCCATACGGGGCATCTCTACATCCAGTGTGATCACATCGGGAACTATGTCACGGATTTTCCTGGCGGCAAAGTAAGGATCTGCAGCTGTGCCTATTACCTGTAGTTGGGGATCGGAATTGATAATTTCAGTAAGTGTTTGTCGCACCAATGCCGAATCATCAATAACCAAAACCTTTATTGATCTCTTCATTTACTTCAACTGTTGTTTTGTTTAGCATAAGCACTTTTACTTTTCCAGTAGATGTACCGAAAATGATTTTCCTTCCATAAATGCCGCCTGTATGCCGGGCCGTTATAGGTATTCCTTCTTCTTTTAAGATATGATCAGCCATTTCAATATTTTTAGTCCCTACGGCAAAAATTCCGTTGCCCTTTACCCATGAATTACATCCTCCAAAAATTTTGGCTTCCAGGTTTTCTGCCTGGACACCGCGGTTGATCATTGATCGGACCAACATGGGGATGGAAGTGTAACCATGATTGGGATTCCCTGCAAGGCTAGACGATGAACCGGGCATCAGGTAATGGTTCATACCTCCTATCTTCCGTTCTTTGTCCCAAAGGCAAACGGAGACGCAAGACCCCAATACCGTATGGATGTTGGCCGGTATGGTGGTAATCACAAATTGGCCGTCTGTTATAAAGTACCGTTTGGCAATGGTCATGAAGGTTGCTGATAAATAGTTGGCCTGAGCTGCTTCATCAACACATTCATTCCCATAAGTGATTCGCTATGCCCCAGGAACAGCAAGCCTCCTGGACGAAGACAGGCCGTAAACTTTTTAATAACTTTTTCCTGTGTCTGTTTATCGAAATAGATAAGAACATTCCGACAGAAAATAATATCCAAACTTCCCTTACTCATTTCATAACTGTTGTCCATAAGATTGATGCGCCTATAGGTAATCTTTTTTCTGAATTCGGGTTTTACACGCACCAGATTGTCATCCTTTTTTTTACTTCGGAGAAAGTAACTTCGTTTCAATTCTACCGGAACATCGGCAATCCGATCACTATGATAAATGCCATGGTGCGCAGCTTGAATAACGCGTGTGGAAACATCGCTGGCTATGAGTGAATAAGTGAACGAAGGATGGCGATTTTTAAATTCCTCCAGCACCATCATTAATGTGTAGGGTTCTTCACCAGTAGAACACCCGGCTGACCACACTTCCAGGTTTCGGTACCCATATTCATTTAGATAATCTGGAAGGAAAAATTGCTGCAAGTATTGGAAGTGGGCAGGCTCGCGATAAAAGTCAGTCTTATTGGTAGTTATCAGATCAATGACGTTGAACAATTCACGCTGTTTCCCTTCTTCGCTAAAAATAAAATCCAGGAATTCGGGATAGTTCATGCCCAGGCTTTTCACCTTTTTGTTGAGGCGACTCTCAAGCATGCTCTTTTTATTGATTGGAAGTTTTATGCCATACTCACGTGTTACATACACGCTAAGGCGGCTGAAGCTTTCGTCATCCATTCGCAAAAAGACCGTAGGATCAAGACCTTTCATTACGATGTAGTTGATATCTTTTTGAGACCAGGCAGGTTTTCTAATCCTGCCTGGTCTATTAAAAAAACTCTAGGCTCCTAAAACTCAGAAAAATCATTGTCACTTGGTCCGTTGCCCAACTTCAGGTCATGGCCTTTTCCATTTTTAGAACCGTTATGTTGAAGAACAGCTTCAGCTGAACGTGCTCTGCCTGCATGCGCACTTGTTTTCTTATTAGAACCCGCGAAAGATTTATTGCGGATTTTATCATCAAGCTTAAAGTAGCTGATGGCTGCTTTTAATTCTTCTGCCTGGCTGCTGAGTTCTTCCGCATTGGAAGACATCTCTTCTGCGGCTGATGCATTGCCTTGGGTAACTTGCGATAATTGTTGCACTGCTTTGTTGACCTGCATGGCTCCGCTGTTTTGCTCCACACTGGATGCAGCAATTTCCTGCACCAGTTCTGCAGTTTTGTTTATGTCCGGTAAGGTGTTTACTAACATGTCTTTCGATTCTCTCGCCATCTTCACTGTGCGAGCTGATATTTCGTTGATCTCTGCAGCCGCTTTCTGACTGCGCTCTGCCAGTTTACGCACTTCGGCTGCCACTACTGCAAACCCTTTTCCATGTTCACCTGCACGAGCCGCTTCAACAGCTGCATTAAGGGCAAGAAGATCAGTCTTGGAAGCAATCTCTTCAATGATGGCAATTTTCTCAGTAATGGTAGTTATGGCATCAACTGTTTCTGAAACAGATTGGCTACTTGCCTGTATATCTTTAGCTGCTTTGTTGGAAATTTTTTCTGTCTCTCTTGAGTTGTCGGTGTTCTGCTGAATGTTAGCGGCCATCTGCTCCATAGAAGAAGAAACTTCCTCAGAAGCACTGGCTTGCTCCTGCGCACCTTGCGACATCTGCTGCGAAGCAGAAGCTACCTGCTGGCTTGCCGTGGTTACATTATCCGCTCCATTGTAAATTGTAACAGCAATCTCGCGCAGGTTATTTACCATCAGTTCCAACGCATCGTCAAGGTCACCACCATGGTTCTTCTGTGCTTTAAAATCAATCATCAAATCACCTTTGGCCACCATTTTCGCTACCTCCACCGAACTGCGCAGTTTCTCAATCATGAACTGAAGTTCTTTTAACATCAAACCAATTTCATCTTCACTATTAATTTTAATATCGGCTGAGAAATCACCAGCGGCAACTTTCTTCACTGCGGCAGTGGCCGTATTCAACGAACCGGTAATGCCTCGCAGTAACCATATCGCCATTAGAACACTGGCCAGAATTGCTAATACGATAATAATAGTCATGATCCGGATGGCACTGGAGTACTGCTCATCGGTTTCTTTTTTGTCTGACTCCAGCTGCACCGATACCCTATTGAAGAAGAGATCAATTGTTTTACCTATATCGCTGGCCAGCATGTCTCCCTGACCGTTTGAAATGGCTAATGCTTTGCCGTTGCTGCTTCGATACGCCAGATTCATGATTTCTTTATGGACATCATAAAAATTTGAAAATTGGCGTGTATACTTATCCAACAATATTTTACCCTCCCCATTCATGTTCCGGCTTAACCGGGTAAGCATCAACTCAAGCCGGTTCTCAATTTCAGATGCTTCACTAATTGCTTTTTCACGCAGCACATCAGTAGTTGAAAGGATCAGGACATTTTCCTGTGCATATAGTTGTGACAAAGCTTCTTTAACAAGTGAAGATTCTTTAAGCTGATCTTTCGTACCGTTTATGATAAGATATGCCATAAGCTCATCCAGAGTTGATGTGGCTTTCGAAAATTCTGAATAACCTTCTGTGAAAGAGCGGTTTTTTGCCACATTCTCAGTATTATCAGTGGCTAGTTTTACGATGTCTACATTGATCTTGATTAATTCGTCCTTCTTCGCCTTCAGTTGCTGAACAATCGAAAGTAACTCGCCTGAACTAAGGGATATTAGTTTTTCACTTGCCGCATTAATTGTTGCAATGTTGTTTTCAATCTGGCGGTTTAGTTCACTCATCTTCTGGTCGTCCGATTCAATAATGATCATTTTTTGATTCCGTGCCATAGATATAACATTGTATCGGAGCTGTGCGACAGTACTTTGCTGTACAATTGTGCCGTTCATAATTCCATTCATATTCTCATTTAAATTATTGATCCTGGAATAAGCCAGAATGAATATCACACCCATCAATATGATAAGGGACGTGAACGCCAAAATGAGTTTGTTGCGGATAGTTAGTTTATTTAACATAGAAGTGATAGGTTATTTTTTACTTATTAATTAGTTCAAAGCTTCATTGATGCGATTGATATCGTGTATTGAAAACACACGGGTGATATCCATGATCATAGTAATATCTCCGTGGTTGTTAACAATGCCTGTGATAGGTGTGGAATTTTTATTTTGTTCAATATCTTGTGTTCTTTGTATCTGCTGGTTATTTATTTCTACCACTTCCTTGGCTACATCTACAATAGCACCTATTTGTATGGCTTTGTTGTCTTCATGTATGTCCAAAATCAGTATCCTGTTTTTTTTAGTCCGTTCTGTGGGGGCAAGCCCCAACTTCAGGCAAGTATCCAGAAGCGGTAATATTTTACCCCGCAGGTTGATAATACCCAGCATATAATCTGGTGTTTGAGGTACTTTTGTAATGTGATCGAGTTCAACCACTTCCTGTACGCTGTCAACAGAAATGGCAAATTTCTCATCGCCCAGCATAAAGGTTAGATAGCTCTTTGATATGGATTCGTTTGTCATATGTTAATCTTATTATTCGTAAAAAGTCGTTGTGGGTCTAGTATCAAAGCAAGGCTTCCATCGCCCAGTATTGTACTTCCAGAAATAAAATCTTGTTGCTGGTACATTTCGCCCAGTGGCTTGAGTACCGCTTGCATCTTTCCTTTTATAGAGTCAACAGCTATGCCCTTGCGAATCCCGTTGACAGTAATCGAAATGATGTCAGCTGTTTTAGGTAATTCTACTCCAGGATAAAATTTGTCGTGTAGAGAAAATACTTCCAAGGGTTCATCATTAATAATTACATCGCTGAATATGCGCTGCCCGCGATTGATGGAAGCATAGGGTATCCGGTCAACGCGGTCAACCACATTGAGGGGTACCACATAGTGCGTATTTGCTACACACACCAACAGACCATCGATTATGGAACGCGAAAGTGGTAACTGGATATGAAACGATGTGCCTTCACCCGGTGAACTTGTTATCGCAATGGTCCCTTTTAGTTCCGATATCTTTTTATTGACTACATCCATACCAACACCCCTGCCGGATACGTCCGAAACGGCTTGCGAGGTGGAAAGTCCAGCATGAAATATCAGGTTAAAAATCTCTTCATCTGTGTGATGAACACCTTGCGTAAGGATGCCTTTTTCAACGGCTTTCCGAATTACTTTTTCTTTATCAATCCCTTTTCCATCATCACTGATGATCAAGTTTATAAACGTACTGGACCGATATGCCTTAAGCCTGATTATTCCGTGCTCAGGTTTGTTTAGAGACCTTCGTATCTCGGGTGCTTCAATGCCATGATCAATAGCATTGCGGATAAGGTGCAGCAAGGGGTCTGTCATCATCTCGATTACATCCTTATCCATCTCGGTCTCGGTTCCTTTTGACAGGAAATTCACTTTTTTCCCAAGCGATTTCGAAAGATCCCGGACCAGGCGTTTAAATTGTGTAACCAATGATTCAATCGGTACAAGACCAATCTGCAACGAAGTATCTCGCAAATGATTGGTAATCGTTTCCATCCGCTCTGTAATTTCCTCCAGGCCGACTATCCGATTATGTTGGGCCACATTAAGTAACTGTGCTTGTAAAATGATAAGTTCGCTAGTCCAGTTAAGCAGGTCATCGATCTTACGTTTACTCACCTTTATTACGGTGTCGTTTAATTCTATTCGCTCACCAGCCTCACGTTCCTCCTGCTTTTCTCGCTTCTCGTTGCTGCCCAGATACTGTATCGAAAGTTTTTCAGCCAACTCTCTTAGTTCTTCCTCATTAATTTCGTTTGAATGATACTGTGCTACCAGTTCATCAAAAGCAGGTACATCCCAAAGGTTGCCCGTACCAAGTGACACCAGGTTCAGCATGCATTCATTCTCTACAAAAATGAAATAACTCTCAATTTCCGCCTGCGAAGTAGTAGTGGAAAGAACCAGGCTCCAATGCGATACGGTCAAATCCCCGTTCTGATAGAAGGCGGTCTTACAGGTTCCCATAGCCTCAATATCTTTCATGATGAAAATCAGGGGGTGGTTCCCATCTCCCGTTATAGATATTGTTGGTGTTACCCGAACCAGGTACGTTGCTAAAATATTTCTTTTCTCCTGTTTTAATCCTGGTACGCTGACTTCGGATCTCTCCAGAAATTGTAATACCAATGTCAGATGGTCCTTCAGACCTTTGGCTTCTGTGATTTTGATCACATCCTTTTTCTGAAGCAGGTATCGAACTTTATCAAAAGCATTGAGAGTAATGCTGATAAGTTTATCAGAAACCTGAAGCCTTCCCTGACGCACCATGTCAAACAATGTTTCAAGGTGGTGAGCCAGTTCTCCAATATTTTCAAAGCCGAACATATTAGCCGCACCCTTGATCGTATGCATGGTGCGAAAGACCTGCTCCAACGGGGCAGAAGCCATCGGGTTCGCCTCTAGCTGCATAAGCCCCTCATCTAATTCATTCAGTAAATCAAGAGTGTCTTCAATGAACCGCTTCTGGTTACTGTCCATTCGAAATGATATTTTCGATCTGAGCAAAGAAAAACTCAGCCTTATATGGTTTTTTGACCCAGGCAGAAAGCCCAGCATCCTTAGCTGCCCTCATCTTGGCGGGGTCAGACTCGGTTGTGAGGAAGATAACAGGTATACCTGATGTTGCTTTATTTGCCTTTACTTTTTGAAGGAGTTCAAACCCGGTGCAATGGGGCATATTGTAGTCGGAGAGCACAAGACTAACCGGATTTGCCTGACTCGTCAGCACTTCAAAAGCTTCATTACCATCGGCTGCCCCAATTGTTGCGTATCCCCTTTTCTCTAAGATACTACAAACAAAGTTTCGGATGCTTTCGAAGTCTTCAACAACAAGTATGGTCTTTTTCATTTGATATTGTTTTAACGTTTACTGGTATTTCTCCGGCTTCAGTCTCAAAAATTGCTACTATTTGATCGTAGTATTAATAATTGATAGTATAGCAGGATCTTAAATACTACAATGGACAACATGTTATCCACAAGTCTTAACAACAGAATGTTGAAATATCCATAACATATTCAGACATTCAGGTAGACATCAGGTATACAAAATAGTAGACAGTAGGTTTTTTGCCACAAATTGGGCTGTTTCCAGTGGTGAAGATTCCGGTTGATATGGATATTCAGAAATTCATACCACCTTTTTTGTAGCGGCGGTGAATATCTAGGTAAAAAGAAACCTGTCACGTTGATACGCCTTTACTCTTAATTTTTAAGTAGAAAATATAAAGAGAAGACTTGTCGCAAACCATTTGGTCAATGAACAGACCAAGGAAAGGGAAGCTGTAAAGGTTTATTATTCAGATGGGGTGAGTTTCCATGTTAATAGTGATGGATCATTGTAAGGGAGAAAATCACGGGCCACATTCGGTTGGACATCATTAACGAATAGTCACTACCCATTAACTATTAACCTGCAACTCCCCTAATTCCAAAAACCTTCCTTACTATTAAAGGTTGGACAAGGGATGAGGCGGTATTTCTGCTTCGAACTTTTGCGGGTTGGTTTAGAGACGAATTGATACATCACAGCAATTTCGTGCGCTCCTCCTGAAGCAGTTTGTAATTCAGAGAGGGTAAAGTCATAACTATAACCAATCGTAAGGCTCTTAAAGTACAAACCAAGGGTGAGTACCAATGCGTCTTGTGATACGCTGCTGATTACGCTTTTCTCCCACGGCTTGCCCCTATACCACACCCCTACCGAAACCGGATCGATGTGATAATTTAAACCAATATCAAATTGTGAAAAGGTATTTCCCTGAACACGGTAAATAAGAGAAGGTGTTAAATAATCAACTCCACTTGAACCCGGGCGCGGATTTCCACCTCCTAATGGAATTTTTAGTCCGGCATGGAAAGTTGATTTCATGCCTAGTCGGCTTACATCATTTAAAACCGATAAGTTCGGTCGGTTAATGTGTGAGAACGCAGCGCCAAACCAAAACATTCTACTGTAAATCAAAAAGCCTGCACTAAAATCAAAATACGATGAGCTTCCCAATTTCTTTACGGCATCATCAATTGAAAAATACTCATCCCCTTTTTGGTATTCCAATCCATCACCAAGTCGAAGTTTAGATCGATCTAAGCCATTGCTACCATAACCAAAGCTTAAGCCCGGTGAGAATACTATTTTTTTTGAAAGCTTTACTTTATATGAATACAACAAACTTGCTGTAGTGGTTCGCCATCCGGCTGAGCCCATCTTATCCGTTGTGGCCATCAACCCAAATCCACTTCGCAGTTCGGGCACAAAAATATCGTACGAAGCAGAAGAGGTAGCAAATGCCTGAGGTAAACTAGGCCATTGAATTCTATGATTAAAGGTAACGCGTTGCTGAGGCACGAGTCCGGTAAAGCCTGGATTCAAATATAACGGAGCCATGTAGTATTGAGAGAACTGAGGATCTTGTGCAAAAGCTGCACAAGCAACAACAATAACCACTGCTACTGTTGCCATACCCTTTCGAATTATAAAATCAATTTTAAACATGCTCTCTAAAATTATCGAATTAGTGTTACATCACCAACCTGCGTTGTTCTCTGATTGTTAGACAGACGCATGGTTAACTTATAAACATACACACCGGCTGGCATCAATACACCATTTCGATCGTAGCCGTCCCATCCTATATTCTTATTCGTGCTTTGAAAGATTAGATTACCCCACCGATCGAAAATTGTCATCTCAAACTCTTCCACTCCTTTTGTAATGGGGATAAAAACGTCATTAAATGTTCCACCACTAGATACACCACCATTTGGCCCTGATGTACTTGGGGTAAATGCATTAGGTATTCTGGTGAGACCACCTTCCTTCGCATTTATTTCCTGTTGCGCAGTGTCATAGCAAATTAAATCGCCATCGGTTACACCATCACCATCTAAATCTCTTGGCCCGTGGTTGAAGCCAGCAACAAGTGTGATCGTATATTTTCCGGCAAGTGCATAAAAGTGATTTGGTTCTGCATCAATGGATGTTTCACCATCGTCAAAGTCCCAGTCATATTGATTGGCATCCGTTGATCGATTCGTAATGATCAATTGTTCATCCGGCACAAAAATAGTTTTGGGTCTGGCTTCGAAAGCAGCAAACGGAACATCAAAAATTTCGATTGGTGTGGCACTGTTGTCTACTTCTCTGAACTGACCTGTTATTGAGTTAGTAGTTTTAAATTCAATTACATAAACACCGGGAGCAGTAATTCTAAAAGTTGGTAAACTATCGTTGGATACAAGCAATGGTCTTACATCATTGACTTTACGTAACTTCCACTCATACAAATCCCCCGTACCTCTATTTTCAGTAATGGAAATATCTGAAGGAAAACAGATTGCCTGGGGAGAATAGCTAAAGGCTGCGTTGATCTCGGGAAGCAAAATAAAAATATTCATTGAAGCATCAGCGCTGCAGGTAAGCCCTCGAGCCTCTGCCACTTCATTTGTAGCAGTTAACGTAATTGTTTTCTCGCCTATTGAGGGGTATCGGATTTGTGGTGGAGTAATGCCATTGAAATTCGATGGCACTGCACCCGCACCAAATTGCCACTCGTATCGGAAATCAACATCGTCTTGTGGAACTGAAGTATTTATAAAATTCGCAAATGCATTTCCGCCAGTGAATTTGGTTACTGATAGTGTGTCGAGATCTGCCGTGATAGCCCGATGTACGATCACAGGAAGTATCACTTCATCAGAGCACGATCCGTTACTCACTTGATAGACGATATCATAGGTTACGAGTGCTGGACTATTATTTGTCAAAATAAAACTTTGAGAAGTTGGTGTTGTGAAAGATCTTAAATCCAGCTCTTCATTGGGATCCCCCCCTTGCGTCCTGTAAAACCACCGGTGCGATGTACCTCCAAGTGTGGCGTTAATCACCGTTACCGTTTCACCACTGCATATCTCATTTTTATCGTTCACTGCATTGATAAAGATGTTTGGTGAAACAATGACATTTTGTGGAAGCGATTGACTTTCGCAATTCGCGGAAGGTATCGTACTTCTGGCTTTTAATGTTACCGGGTATTTCGTGTCACCTGAAACATTCACACTTCTGAAAATATGCTGAACTGTATCTGCAACAGAGACTATGCCTGAAAATGCTGGAATGATTCGATCAACAGAGCCATCATTAAACGACCATACATATTCCACATCCGGATAGCGCGTATAACTAAAGGTAAAGTTACCTCCACTACACTGTGCCAAAGTTGGATCCACAGTGAAGACATTATTCATGTTGATCATCTGTGGGGTAACCGGAATTGGATAATTATCAGGTTCGCATCCATAAAAGTCGCGAAGATGAGTAAGTGTAAATGTCTTCGTTGTTGTATAATTTGATATCGGAACAGGGCGAACTTCCGCACCAATTAAACTATACGTATTGATTCCATCGGTATAATCGAAAAAGTATGGAGCTTGCCCATCTGAAAAAGTAAAGTCGAGGGTGAATGTTTGTCCTTCGCACACTTCATCTGGTGCATCTAATGTTGCCGTGGGCTTGGTGTGAACCACTACTTTAAATGCATCAGTCTCTTCCGGTAAACACGTTCCCGAAGTAACCGATCTTTTATAAAACATCTGGCTGGTCAATATGGGCGGATCGTATGTGCTGCTTGTTCTCAAACCAGCAGCCGGAGCAAATGTGACATTGTCAGCCGATTCCAACCATTCAAAAGTATAGAGGTTTATGCCACCAAAAGGCGCTGCTAATTCCTGAAAAGCAGTTGGGTCTCCGCCTTCACAAATATCTTTATCAAACCCAATGGCACCAGGATTTAACTCCACGGGGTCGAACAAGAATTCCGGAATTGAAATTTTCTCACAGCCGTTACCATCACGCACTTTAACCGAGTAGAGAATGTTAGCCGACAAGCCCGTAAAAACACCGTTAAGTTCACCAGTGGTATTACCCGTTGGATTCATACTGTCATCTAAAAGTGTATAAAAATAGTCTGGCAGTGGCGTTCCACCAGTTGTGGTTAACACACTGATCTCTCCATCGCTTTTTCCATTGCAGCTCACATCAAACCCATTATAATCTGAAGTGATGTCAATAGCCAATGCAAGATCATTTGGCTGACCAACCGTTATGTTCGGAACAAATTTAGTACACCCATTTTTATCCTCCACTCTTACTGTATAAGCAGCTGCACGTAACCCTGAAAAAGTTTGTGTTCCCGCATCGTATAAAATATTTGGATCTTGTAACAACGAGAATAACATAAGATCACCTCCACTCATAGAAGTTCCTCCCGTTGCTGTTATGGTAATTTGTCCATCCGGTACAGGATCGTTAAAACAGGAAACATCTACTATAGAAGGTGTGCTTACAACAATTGGATCGGGTTGCTCCAATACAATAACCATTTCATCAAAACAGTTTTCGCTGTTTCGAGTTCGGATATTATGCGATCCTGCATTAAGACCTGAAAATAATATTGTTGATACAAACGCAGCACCATCTAAACTAAAGGTATGGTTTGTACCAAAATGAGCAGCAATAGCAACTTGTCCGTTGGACAAACCATTGCAGGTGATGTTGAATCGATTATCAGCCGTCTCTAACGGATCGACAACAAGTTGAGGCGTTGGCCTGATATCAAATGTTACAATCGAAACTTTTGCACACCCACTGGAAGCAGCCGGGTTTCGCACGCGAACGTAAACAGGAACTTCATCCGTAAGTGTATATGCCGCGATTTGGCCCAATGGAATCTTCGAACCTGTAGAATCATTTTCATCTGTAAACCACGTGTAGGTAACACCTGCTTCTGTGCTAATTTGTGAATGAAGTAAGGTGAGATCCTGCTCCGATGTATTTCCTCCAAAGGAATCGGAACAGGTAACTTTGTTGAGCGGGGTGGTGACATTGGGTGATGGCTTCACCTGTACTACAACATCTCTAAAATCGCTCAGGCACACCGGTGTAAAGGCGGGATTACCGGCTTGTACTCTATACGTAACAGAACCTGGTGTAAGTGTACTGTTAACGAGCTGGTCAATTATGTTGTTCGTGGTGCCACCGGTAAAACCAGTTATGTTCGGATCAGCAGCAAAAACAGTCCAGTCAAACTGCGCTCCGGGCATGTTTGATGTTAAACTTATGTTTAGTTGATCTCTGCTACAAATCGGATTGTTCGTACCAATGATCAAGTCAGGTTTTGGTAAAATCGTTACTTGAATATCTACAGATGGATCTCCATAACAATCCGTAATGAGGCTATACGGTCGTATTCTATATTTTACAATTTGCGGAACAGTTGTTAAATTTTTCCACACGTGCGCAGACACAGCATCGTTGTTCAATTGTTGGTTCAAGAGAATAGTATTTCCGGGATCTTGAATCACAAGAGGATCGTAGATGACATTTTCAATAATGAACTTATCAGCCTGCAAGAAATTCAGCGGCGATTTAAGTAAAGAACCCACAGGGCTATCGCTGCAAACACTAGGTAATGGAGTAGGATCAATGGCGGGCTCAGCTTTAATATCTATTGTGATATTCTTTTCATCGCCAACACAATTTTTATCGCTTTTAGGACGAATGCGATATACTACCGGGAGTGAGTTTCCAATGGTTAAATTTTCGTATGTATCATTCTGAAGTTCATGAGGCAAATACTCACCTGCAATCGCCTTCACTTTCGAAACAAGCCCCGGATAAACTGAAGGATCTGCTACTAAAATTATCTTGTCAACAGCGGGTAACAAATTCGATGGATCAGCGCTTTTGGTAATCACAATATTGATTGGCGTATCGCTGCACACTTCTGACGTTGCTGCATCAATAACAGGGTTGAGATTGATATCTACATCATGGGTAGGAGGGTTATTGTCCTGGCAATTAGCTGAGTTGGATTCCGTAACCCTGATAAACACATTTTTGTTAAGAAAATTAATAAGTACAGTTCCGGTGGTTTGTCCACTGGCAACAATTCCTCCTCCAATAAGACCAGTAGCTTTATCATACACTTGCCAATTATAGGTAGAAGTCCCAGTGTTATCGGGCAATACTTTATATTCTATTGTTTGGCCTTCGCAGACTTCTGTTGGACCATCAATTGAATATCCAGTTGGTGCATCAGATGGCTCAACGTTTTTGAGGATTTCATTTCCTACACAGCCATTCAAGGAGACCGTAACTTTTAAATCGCCTGGTGTTGTGTTATTGAATTCTAATAGAACGTAGAAATCTCCCACTCCGCCGCCACCCAGTACAGAAAATTGTGGAGGAACAGTCCATGCATATTTAGCCCCTGACACATGATTTACCCGATACAAAACTTGTGTTCCTGTACATGGTGTTTCTGATCCAAGGATAGTTTGATCACCGGGACGTGCATTGATGTGAAGATCAAGACGAGCAACACGAAAACATCCATCGTTATTAACCACACGTGCGAAATAAAATGCATCGGCCGTTAAATCAATATCAGTAGGATCCGCTATTGGATTAATGCCGTCCTCCGCATCGGTTTCTAAAATGTGCCAGGTAATGGTACGATCTGCAGTAGCAAGATCCGTAGTTCCATCTTCATAATCAGTAAGATCAACATTATTTACAATTCCGGAACCGATCGGAAATTCTTCACACAATGGAATCAACTGATCAAATGCCAGTGGCTTCGGATTAATGGTAAACACGACCAGTCCAAGATTTTCGCAAAGTTGTGTCGGGATAGTAGTGTCAATAACCCTAGTATATCGAATGTTATCGGATGGAGTCAGATCAACCGGTGTGAGAATAGGGGAAATATCAAAATCACGATCGTTCTCATTCGCATACCATTTTACCTGTCGATCTGCAATAGCTGCCGGATTAATTACATCATTATCAAAATCAGAAAGAGTAATGACATGTGCTTCTGGCAGAAGCAACTCCGTTTGGCAAACTTCAGGAGTTATAAGATTATTTACCGGTAAGGCACGCACATTAACTTGCACCACGGCTGAAGTAGGCGAGCAAGTAGCTCCAACCGTTGGAGGTGGTAACAAACTTAATGCACTATTTACTGTCCAGCGATACTCATAAAGTCCCGATAGGGAAACTTGAACATCAGAAGTAGCATCTGTATCATCATCAAAAACAGGAGTATTGTCTGGTCCACTTACATAGGACCATTGTCCTGATCCGCCATTTGTTGCCGGAGTAGCAGCAAGGGTGGCTGGTGTGCCATCGCATACAGAGAAATTTGTTCCTGCGACAGCAACTCCTGGCCTGCGATCTATCGTGATGGTTAAGTCCGCGCTATTTACATTTGGACAAGCAGCAAGGTCGGGATGTTGGGCTACCATACGGAGTGTAACACTAGTCTCCCCTACTATCGGAACATAACGATCAAGAAATGAGGTAGCGTTTGAAACAGGAGAACCTAATGTTCCGCCAGAACTTTGAATCGTTCCCAAACCCGAAATCCTTTCCCATCGCCCTTGAGTGGCTCCACCTCCCACCAGGTTACTACCCGTTAGGTCTATTGCCGCCAATAAAGTCTGATCAACACAAATTGTAAAATCGGACGGAACAGTAGCGGTTGCAGCCTGCGTAAATCGAACCACCACATCATCTGAACTAGTGGCGCAAATACCACTTGTTACTGTCCACCTAAAAGTATAGGTACCATAGTTGCTCACTGTGACAACGGTATTTCTATCTAAATCATCTGTAAATATAGCTGTGCCAGGTTGAACTATTGGAGCAGGAGCTAAAGACCATTGACCCGTTCCAACCGTTGGAGGTGCTGTGGCATTTAACGCACCACTTAATGCGCAAAAAGGACCAGCAGTACCGGCATCCTGTGGGCCAGGTAGTGTTCCAAAATCAATTTCTATGTCCTTTGAGTCAACACAGATTCCGCTTGTAATGGTCCAGCGCAGGATATAAACACCAAACACATCACCATTAAATATTGTATTGCCTTGCGTTGGATCGATAAAATTGGCGCTTGTCGCAGTGGAGGTAGCAGGTCGTGAAAAAACAGACCAGGCACCCGACCCAACGGAAGGTGTATTACCACCTAATGGATTCGAGTCTAACGTGACTTTACAAAATTGTTGATCAACACCAACACTAGCTGCAGCCGGATTTGGAAACACATCTAATCCTTCAATCGTACTTGCTGCTTCTGCACACGTACCGTTTGCAACGATAGCCTGGTAGCGGTAATTGCCGGGAGCTACTGTTCCTGGCGAAATTGAAGTTGTCGTACCTAGCGCTGCGTTTGGAATAAAGGGGCCGTTGTTAAAGGAAACTTCCCATCGCTGCACAATACCCCGTTCGCCTGTTAAATTGATTGTACCAACCGGGCTCGTTTCGCATATATCTGGCACTGCGGAAAGAGAACCTCCAACACTTGGGGCAAAAATTTGAACTGGTAAATTGCGATTAGGTGAAGTACATTGAGGATTAGAGGTATATCTTCTAACAATTCTTATGTTTCTATTTACTGATGAAGCTCCACCAAAGGCTACGCCTGTAAAATTTAACGTGGCAGAATTAGAAGTAGTAGTAAAAGTAACTCCACCTCCTCCTGTTACTGACCAGACATATTCAGTTGCCCCCCCTGCCGTTTCAGTTGGTGGGTTTGGCAATGTGATGGTCATCGGATCATCCCTGCATATTTGATTGGAATATCCTGTGAAGGGTGCAGGAATGATCGGTAAATTCTCACGCACGATTAACGTAACCGGGATTCTAGGACTTTCACAACTTAAACCCTGAGGGTTATTTACACCAAAATAACTTGCCCATACTCTGTATGTTCCAGCAACAGTACCATTCACCCCTATTGCAGAGGCCGGTAATGTAGAGGTAGTAAAACCAGGTATAATAGCACCTGGTGAATTGGCATTATCTTGAAACCAAGTGACTATGGAAGTAGCAGGAAATCCTCCCGGAATGTTGATAGAAAAATTTGGTAGTGGAGTTGTTGCGTTACAGACTGTATTATTATTGGGGGTAGGTGTTGGGGGTTGGTCAACTACTCTGATTCTTGCTGTTTCTCTTACTGGCGTTCCAGGAAAAGGATTACACGTATTCCAATACTCCATTGTGATCTCAAACTCTTCACCCACTTGAGCGTCATCAGGAATTGTAATGGGTAATGTGACCGTTGGTGGAAGGGGATCCTGAGATGGGTTAGCAGTTTCCAGTCCACCCACGAAAGGGTATGGTTGAATAGCGTTATTGACTTCAACACCTGTTGCTGAAGTGATTGTGTTTGCTGTGCCATAGGTGAACCTCCTCCATCGTTGCAGTGTGTTAATTGGATTGGGTAGTGTATAGTCGGGAGGGACGCAATTTAAAGTACTTCTATCTGTGAAAGTAACTGTGGTTTCTGTTCCTCTACAAACCAGATAGGTATTAACATCTGTTGCTGTTTCAGTTAATCTAAGTATCCCGGTATTTTCATTATCGACATTCCAGCGCGTAAATTTTGGTGAGGATCCAAAATTAGCCGTGCAAGTAGTTCCATTAATTATCAACGTAACACGAGGTACATACTCACATTTCACATCAGGACCTGTGGTAGGGAAGTAATGAGTAACATTATTTAATGCCCACGTATTTGGCCCAGTTTGAGTGGCTAACTGTACTGGTGCCGCTGAACCGTCATCCCAGAAAACCGCAAATGAGACCACATCTCCAGGAAAAACATTTCCAGCAATAATATTTATTTCAGCGCCAGAACCAGGACCACCAAGAGCATCAACGTTCGCGCACAATACACCAAGGTTAATACTAATAGGTCCACCAGATATTCCTCCTCCTAATCCATTACATCCCTGAGAATAGCCTACTTCAAAAAGTCCAAGAACTAAAAAACAGATAGCAATAAACCTAATACCTAGTTCAAAAAATCGCATCTCAAAGGTTTTCAATTGGCTAAAGTAGGAAGTTTTTAAGTCTGGGCAAACCAGATCTTGTTCTGGTCGGAGACTTAACATACGGTACATACGTGGGTCGAAAACGAATGTAACCGGGTCGTTCGGGTTTCGGGCTTCGAGTTTCGAGTCTAAAGTCTCGAGTTAAATTCCCAACTCGAAACTTTAGACTCGAAACTCGTACACTTTTAAGTTTAAACTTTAACCGAAAAATCTACCTTTGCACCCGGTTTACTAAGGCCAGCACTATTCTATGTCATCTACTGCCAAATATATCTTCGTAACCGGGGGCGTTACATCGTCTTTAGGGAAGGGTATCATCGCTGCTTCTCTTGCACAACTGCTTCAGGCTCGGGGGTTTAAGGTTACCATTCAGAAGTTTGATCCGTATTTGAATATCGATCCGGGAACGCTAAACCCATATGAACATGGCGAATGTTATGTAACCGATGATGGTGCAGAAACCGATCTGGACTTAGGGCATTATGAGCGTTTTTTGAACGTTCGCACTTCGCAGGCGAACAATGTTACCACCGGGAGAATCTATAATAATGTAATCACAAAGGAGCGCAGAGGTGAATATTTGGGCAAAACGGTTCAAGTCGTTCCTCATATTACGGATGAAATCAAACGCAATATCTTTTTGCTGGGCGAATCAGGTGAATATGATTTTATTATAACTGAGATTGGTGGTTGTGTTGGTGATATCGAATCATTACCTTTTATTGAGGCCGTGCGTCAGGTACGCTGGGAATTAGGTTCAAACAGTTCGCTGGTTATTCACCTTACCCTCATTCCCTATTTAAAAGCAGCAAAAGAATTAAAGACCAAGCCAACCCAACACTCTGTTAAGGAGTTATTGGAAGCTGGTATTCAACCGGATATTCTCGTGTGTCGTACAGAGATGCCTTTGCCGATGGAGATCCGCAAAAAGGTAGCCTTGTTTTGTAACGTTCATCTTAACTCGGTTATCGAGGCGATGGATGCAGACACCATTTACGATGTGCCTATTTTAATGCGCAAAGAAAAATTGGATGAACGTGTTCTCGCTAAATTAAAAGAGACTTCTAAGGCAGAACCGGTATTGGATCAATGGAAGGCTTTTTTAGGAAAATTAAAAAATCCGGTCAACGAAGTAAGTGTTGGCTTGGTAGGTAAATACGTTTCGCTTCCTGATGCTTACAAATCAATAGCAGAAGCATTTGTTCATGCTGGTGCTCAAAATGATTGTAAAGTAAATGTGAAGTGGATTTCCTCAGAAGAGATTAATAAAGAGTCGGTAGCACATGTATTGAGTGGTCTTGACGGAATTCTGGTAGCGCCCGGTTTTGGTGAGCGTGGACTGGAAGGGAAAATTGAAGCCATTCGTTATGTACGCGAGAATAAAATTCCATTCTTCGGAATCTGCCTGGGTATGCAATGTGCTGTTGTTGAGTTTGCCAGAAACGTTTTAGGATTGGATGCCAGTTCAACTGAATTGAATCCAAAAACCAAATACCCGGTAATCGACATGATGGAGGAGCAGAAGAAGATCACAATAAAAGGCGGAACCATGCGTCTTGGGTCATATACCTGCAAATTGAAGAAAGGAAGCAAAGCGCACCACGCCTATGGAGAGTCAACAATCCATGAGCGTCATCGCCACAGATATGAATTCAACAATAAATACCTTGAACAAATTGAGGAAGCTGGTTTGAAAGCCGTTGGTACCAATCCTGAATCTTCATTGGTTGAAGTGGTTGAATTGAAAGACCATCCGTGGTTTGTTGGTGTACAATATCACCCTGAATTGAAAAGCACTGTTCTTAACCCCCATCCCCTGTTTGTGAAGTTTGTTGAGGCATCTCTCCATCATAAGAGAAATGGTTAATGTAATATAACTATAGCAACTGCAACTAATTAAAACGCGAACACCCATTAACCTTATAACGATTAACAATTAATTTAAAATGGATAGAAATTCAGCAATTGGCCTTACCTTAATTGGTGCATTATTACTGGCTTACTTTTATTTTTTTTCACCAACACCTCAGCCCGTTACGCAAAAACCTGCTACAACTGAAGTTCTTTCTTCCGGTGCAAAAGATTCTGCGCAAGCGAAAAGTGTTTCCTTAGACAGTGCACTTGCCGCTACTTACGGTGACTTGGCCACTTCATTAACCGGTGAAGAATCCCTTACTCAAATTGAAACGGAAGATTTGAAAATTTCTTTCAGCAACAAGGGTGGTATTATTAAAGAACTTGAACTGAAGAAATATAAAACGTACAGTCAGGAGGAACTGAAATTAGTTACAGCTGACAACTCTGTTTTTAGTTTAACAAGTAAGTATCAGGGAAAGGACATTGATCTTTATACACTTTACTATCAGGTATCAAAAAGAGAAAATGGAGATACAACTGAATTGCAGTACTCTATTAATTTAAGTGATGGTTCAAAAATTTCGCAAGTTTATAAAATCCCAAATAGGGGCTACGAAATCGGATATAAAATCAACAGCACAGGGTTTGATAAACAATTAACCAGCGATGTACTCACATTCAATTGGGTTAATTATTTAAAACCAATCGAAAAGGATTTATCTGATACCCGAACCTACTCCACCATTACTTACTATTCTGAAGAAGATGGTTTTGATGAATTAACAGGCCGGTCAACGGATACTGAAACTGAAACCTTTGCCACACCTTTGAAGTGGGTAACGATAAAAGAGAAATTTTTCCTTTCCTCTTTTATTTCAAAAGACAATTTCTCTGGTGGTGAAGTATCCACTTCACTGAACGTTGCTGATTCATCGGTTGTGAAGCGTGCAAACGTAAAACTCTTTATCCCTACAAAATCACTTACCGAAGGAAAAACAGATTTCAAATTCTATTTCGGTCCTAACGATTATCAACTCATTGGAAATATAACTGATCGCTTTCAGGACAACGTGTATTTAGGATGGAAACCAATTTACTGGATCAACAAGTTTGCTATCTTCCCGGTGTTTCATTTCCTTACCAAGTTTATCACGAACTACGGTCTCATTATTATCATTCTTGTTTTTCTACTCAAACTGGTACTATTGCCTCTTTCATACAAGTCATATTTAAGTATGGCAAAAATGAAAGTTTTAAAACCAGAGTTAGACGAAATTAAGGAACGCGTTGGTGAAGACATGACCAAAGTGCAGCAAGAACAAATGAAGCTTTATCAGCAAGTAGGTGTCAATCCGATTAGCGGATGTATACCGGTATTGTTACAAATGCCGATTTTGTTTGCCATGTTCTACCTCTTCCCTGCCAGTATCGAATTGCGTCAGGAACATTTCCTTTGGGCAGAAGATTTATCTACGTATGACTCTATTCTACGTTTGCCCTTTACACTTCCTTTTGGTGTAGGTAGTCACATCAGTTTATTTACCGTGCTAATGACCATTGCAACGTTAATCTCTACGTGGCAAAATAATCAGATGTCATCTGTGCAAGGACCAATGAAGACGATGGGGTATATCATGCCGTTGATTTTCTTTTTTGTATTGAACTCATTCTCTGCCGGTCTTACATTCTATTATTTCATTTCAACCATGGTAACCTTCGGACAACAAGCTATCATCAAGCGATTTGTTGACGAAGGAAAAATCAGAAACATCATGGAAGAAAATCGGAAGAAGATTGCCGCAAGCGGAGGAACGAAATCAAAGTTTATGAGCAAATTAGAGAATGCCATGAAAGCCAGTGAAGAGGCACGTAAGAAAGCCAGTGAAGAAAGAAGTAAGAAAAAGAAATAATAACTGTAGTGATTTAAACTGTTCATCAACGAAGTGGATTTCGTTCTGATTACGTTCAGCGCAGATATGCGAGAGGTCAATCGCATTTCATAGTAAGAGTGCAGGCGCGTATTAGAAAAACAAAAATGAGCCCCGCCAATGGCGGGGCTCATTTTTGTTTTAATTAACTCCTTAATTCCATCCTGCTAATCGCAAATGGAATTACG
>JANMRZ010000062.1:0-21405 GCA_031388805.1 Chryseolinea sp. | reverse complement strand
AATGGTTAGACGGTTTATTTGATATCGTCAGGCAAAAAGATCGAGCATTCTATTTCTCTAATGCATAATCTGGGTTTATGTTAAGACTGAACATCCAACGTGGTGTAATATGTTCTAATGTAAAGGCAGCATGTTTTGAGCGAAGCAATTTAAAAATCAATGGAGCATTATTGTTTTGTTGATCTCCTGCAGCGGTTATGAAACCGGCAGCATCTATTAAAATAAGATTCGCAATGCGATCAGGCTTATGAAGTGCGGCTTGCCAGGCAACCTGACCTCCCATAGAATTACCTGCAATTGAAAATGTATCTACGTTGAGTGAATCAGCCAATTCAAAAACGAGTCTTTCAAAATTATCAATTGTATAATTTTCTGACTTGTTAGGTCCCGTTAATCCGTGCCCAGGAAGATCGAGCGATACTGTTGTAAAAGATGTACTCAATGTATCCTCCCAGGCTTGCCATGTGTGAAGTGATGCAAGACTTCCGTGCAATAGAAACAGATGATGTCCTTTTCCCCGAATGCGAACGTGTACCTTTGCATCGCGAAGCTGAACATAGCGTGATTGAGGTGTGAAGTATACCTTTTCTAATTCTTCAACCGGAATGTCTTTTCTATTTCCAAGAAAAAATAAAGCAATCAATATAGCTGCTGAAATACCTATGAATTTTAAAAATTTTGCTAGCATATTAATTGAAAACATTAACCGTTAATGTTTCACCCGATTTTAGCACAAAGTTTTTAAAGCCAGTATATTTACTTCCTTTGGTCTGCTTCACGCGAAAAACAATTTTGTATTGTCCGGGTAGGAGGGTAAGGGAGAACTGGGGCTTTCGATCATTCAAATTGCAAATCCATTTTTGCGTGCCATCACTTTTTAATTCGTACAAACTTCCATAACCGGTGGATATAGTGTTGAAGTTTGCTATGCCTGGTGAAGGAAGTAAAATGGTTTGCGTTTTGTTCGGTTGAATATCGACTTGAAAAATTCTTCGGGGGAGGGTTAGTGTTTCAATTTCATATTTACCTGTGAGGTAACGAAATGCTTCATTACTCTGTTGGGTATTTAGAATTTCGGTTTTGTATTTAGCCCTGATAATTGACATAAGGTTCCCTTCCTTGCGCCCCTCCTGTTGAACGATGAGGTTCCCTTGTGGAACAGGTACATTAATTACATTATGTTTTCCAATGCTGATGGAAACATTACGCTGAATAACCGGAGGAATTGTGTTGACGATAATGTCATAATCCACTACTGGGTCGACCTGGACTGTATCCGATTTACCTTGTTTATCGCGGAAGTGCACGAACTCATACATTGAAACATTGGTGAGCGCATTCGCGAACGTAACGTTTACATTTGTTTCTGTGGGTTGATTGGCCGCATCTAATAACTCAACACTGACTGTTGTTTTCGCGAAGCTAGCTTCAATGGCTTCGTTCAACACCTCATGAAATTTTCCCGGTGTGTCAGCATCTATAAATTTACCGGCACACTCTAACGTTTTTTCAGCCTGAAGACCAATGCCAATTATATAAGGACGAAGGAATACTCCTTTCTTTTGAAGAGCACGTGAGGTAGCACAAAGATCGCCGCCACATGATTCAATTCCATCTGTAATCAAGATCACAATATTTCGGTACCCAGGACTCAATGGAAAATCATTTGCAGCTTGTTCCAGCGAGTATGTAATGGGGGTAACACCTTTTGGTTTTATTTCTTTCAGTTTCGCGATGATGACATCATGGTTTTTTGTTTTAAAAGGAACTTCAAGATGTGTGTCTTTGCAATTGTTTATTTCGCGCGGTGATCGATGTCCGTAAATGCGCAAGGCAAGTTCCAGTTTTTCATTTTGTTTCAGTGAATCAATCAGCTGCGAAAGAATGGATTTGGCAACACTGATTTTGGTTTGATTCTTAACTTTGCCCCATGGTTCTAACATGCTTCCCGATCCATCAAATAGAAAAAGGATTCTTGTTTTCTCAGGGATCTTCTGTTGTATTTTACTTTGAGCAAATGAATTGAAGCACAAAAGCAATAAGAAGGTAGTGACGAACGTTGATCGAGATAGGCATTGCTTAAGTTTCATCTTCTAACTAACGATCAGACATTTTTTTAATTACTATTTCCGCCTCCAAACTTCAAGCTTCCAGGCCTGAAGTTCAGTGTTTGAAGATTCTAAATTCAATATTCTATCTCCGAACTCCTAACTCTTGAAGTAGGATGATTACACAAATTGATTTAATTTTAGGCAGTAAAAGCCATTATTACCGGGCGGCTATTTTTTAATATGGAAAGCTTAACCTTATTTTTCTGAAGCGTCATATCATAATCTTTTGTCTAGCTTGTGTCAACCTTCTTGGTGTGATAGAGACATTTGCTCAGGATGATAAGGAGATTTCTATTCCGTTGGAGAAATTCTATGTGGATCGTAGAGGTGTTGGCCTCTTTCGGAAGATCATCAGTAAGGTCACTATCGGTATCAGTACAGGATATGGCAGTACAAAATTCAAGCATGATTTGGGTGGATTTGGTATCCTTCAAAATCCCGATTCATTACCCCGAATTTTTAAAGGGACAGATTTAACCACAGGTAATACTAACTGGTTTAATAACTCATCGTACTCAAATGCCACTCTGCAGACGAATAACGTTCAGGTCAATTCAGACACCACAAAGATTGGATTCAAGAGTAAAGCCTTTAACATTCCCATTAAGGCAACGCTTCACGTAGAGTTTGATCGCTATCGAATTGGTGGTGGATACTCAATCGAATACACGCACATCGGTACATTCAAACCAACATCTTATGGTGGTCTGATCAGTAACTATTCTCCCGAGTTTTCTAGTTTTTGGCTGAAGAAATACTTCGGCATGATTGGAGGGATGGTGTATCGTTATGATGAATATTCACTCGTGGTCGATGCTCAAGTGGGAGGATATGGTCTTGGAAAGAATTTCAATAAAGCATTGATGAAGAAAGGGGTATTTATCAATTTAGGTGCTACGATTGAACGTGATTTCTCAGAATACTTTCGCGTTTTTGTGCGACCATCATATGAAATTAAAAGTTATAAGCTGACGCTACCTGAATTGCAACAGACCGTCACACATAAGTTCAATGCATTTTACATTAACGTAGGTGCAAGTTATCGTTTCCCCGAACTTAGAAGATGCGTGGTAAAGACTTGCAAAGCCCAGATGAATCATGCTCATGGCAATCGCGAATACAGAAGCAGGATACATCCGATATACAAGAAACAGAATCCACACTATGGGGAAAATCATCCAACCCTAATCAAATACAAGGGAAAAAATAAGAAGAAATTAGACCCATATTAGGTCGATGAATGAACTAATAATTTGTACCTCTTAATCATCAACATCAGAACCTTTTTCGGTGCATATTTTCCATTCATAATTCACAAATTTCACTATCTTGCACAGCTTTAAAAAGCGCTAAATTAAGCCTAAAAACAAAGATTATTCATGGCAGAAGAGACAGGTAGCCTACCCCCGGCAAGACAAAGTATAATCCCCATTAATATTGAAGACGAAATGCGTGGTGCTTACATCGATTACTCGATGTCGGTTATCGTTTCGCGCGCGTTACCAGATGTACGTGACGGACTAAAGCCAGTACATCGAAGGGTACTTTATGGTATGCAGGATTTGGGTGTGAACTATAACAAGCCCTATAAAAAATCAGCCAGAATTGTCGGAGAAGTATTGGGTAAGTATCACCCACATGGAGATGCATCTGTTTACGATACGATGGTGCGCATGGCGCAAGATTGGTCGCTACGCTATACCCTGGTTGATGGTCAGGGAAACTTCGGTTCTGTTGATGGAGATTCACCAGCTGCAATGCGTTATACTGAAGCACGTCTCAAACGCATCGCGGAAGAAATGCTGGCGGATATCAACAAAGAAACCGTTGACTTCCAACCTAACTTCGATGACTCATTAACTGAACCTACTGTACTTCCAGGCAAGATGCCTAACTTATTGGTGAACGGTTCTTCGGGTATTGCAGTAGGTATGGCAACCAACATGGCGCCTCACAACCTCACGGAAGTAGTGAATGGTATCCATGCCTACATTGATAATCATGAAATCACCATTCAGGAATTAATGAAGCACATCACTGCTCCTGATTTTCCTACTGGTGGTATAATCTATGGCTATTCCGGTGTACAAGAGGCTTTCCTTACTGGAAGAGGTAAAGTCATAATGAGGGCTAAGGCTGAGATCGTTACGTCATCGACAGGCAAGGAACAGATCATCGTTACAGAAATCCCATACATGGTGAACAAGGCCATGATGATTGAGAAGACCGCTGCCCTTGTTAATGAGAAGAAAATAGAAGGAATTTCAGATTTGCGCGATGAGTCTGATAGAGATGGATATCGGGTCGTTTATGATCTGAAGCGTGATGCCATTCCCAATGTTGTACTCAACAACCTATTCAAATACACACAGCTTCAAACTTCTTTCGGGGTAAACAATGTGGCACTTGTAAAAGGCCGTCCACAAACGCTCAACTTGAAAGATATGATCAAATATTTCGTTGAACACCGTCACGAAGTGGTGATTCGCAGAACGAAATTTGAATTGGCTGAAGCGGAAAGAAGAGCCCATATCTTAGAAGGATATTTAATTGCATTGGATAATCTGGATGAAGTGATCAGTTTGATCCGTAACTCCAAAGATCCAGATGCAGCAAAAGATGGATTGATCAGCCGTTTTGCATTGTCAGAAATCCAGGCGAAAGCGATTTTGGAAATGCGTTTGCAGCGTCTTACTGGTCTGGAACGTGATAAAATTCTTCAGGAGTATAAAGAAATAAAAGAACTCATTGATCGATTGAAGGCAATCCTGAATGATGAAGCACTCCGAATGCAAATTATCAAAGACGAATTGACGGAAATTCAAGAACGTTATGGTGATGCACGCAGAACATTAGTGGTGCACAGCGATGATGACATCACGATGGAGGATATGATTCCGAATGAAGAGATGGTAATCACTATTTCAAATCAGGGATATACCAAGCGGACGCTTCTATCAGAATACAGAACTCAAGGCAGAGGAGGTATTGGTTCGAAAGGTGTGGTAACAAAAGAAGACGATTTCACAGAGCATCTTATCATTGCACACGCCCACAACTATCTTTTGATATTTACAGATCAAGGTAAGGTATACTGGAAGAAGGCGTACGAAATCCCGGAAGGTAATAAGACAAGTAAGGGTCGTGCACTTCAAAATCTGATCAACATTGAACAAGGAGAAACGGTAAGGGCCATTATAAACATCAAGAACTTATCTGACGAAGAGTATATCAACAATAACTTTGTTATCCTCTGCACGGAAAAAGGAGTCATCAAAAAGACTTCACTTGAAGCGTATTCAAGGCCTCGACAGGGTGGTATTAATGCCATTACGATTCACGATGGAGATCGATTGCTAAATGCCTCATTAACAAATGGAAAGAATCATATTGTAATAGCAAAAAGTGAAGGAAAGGCGGTGCACTTTAATGAATCGGATGTAAGACCGATGGGGCGTATGGCCGCAGGTGTAAGAGGTGTAACACTTGATTCAGATGAAGACAAAGTAATCGGTATGGTTTGCATTAATCGTGAAGATGCTAACTTGCTTGTAGTATCCGAAAACGGATATGGAAAACGGTCTCTAATTGACGACTACCGTATCACGAAACGCGGTGGTAAAGGAGTGAAGACCATCAATGTTACGGATAAGACTGGCAAGCTTGTTGCAATCAAGCAGGTGGTGGATGAAGACGAATTGATGATTATCAATCGTTCAGGCATCACAATTCGCATCGCAGTGAGCGAACTTAGAGTGATGGGCCGAGCAACACAAGGGGTAAGACTTATCAAATTGAATGATGATGATAGAATATCCTCCGTTGAGAAAATCCAAAATATAGAAACAGAAAAAAACGAACAGGAATAAATAGTTTTGATTTTTAATGTATGACAACCATGAAGAAAATTGTAATTGCCACACTACTCGTTTTACCTGCAATAGCCTTTGCACAAAAGGAAGTAAAGCCTAATATCAATAAAGCGTTGAGTGCTTTAAAGTCAGGTAAATATGACGAGGCTAAATCGATGATTGATGCCGCAACTACGTACGAAAAAACAATGAACGATGGTAAGACCTGGTTTTATCGTGGCTTAATTTACGGTGCATTAGACACCACCTCTGCTTATAAACCAACAGAAGATTTGGCATTGGTAGCGGCAGCTTCTTTTAAGAAAGCAGAAGAGTTGGCTGGAGGAAAAGCAAGTTCTTATTTTATTCAAGATGCCAATGGTGGGATGTTATTATATGATCAGGCAAAAAGTTCTATTAGCCAGCGTTACCTATTCAACGGTGATAAATTATTTGCAAAAGATCAATTCAAAGAAGCACTGACGCTATTCGAGAAAGGCATTACGTTTACAAATGGAGATACCGTATTCTACCAGTATGCAGGCTATGCTGCATATAATGCAGACGATAGAAAGAAAGCGAGTGAATACCTGAGAAAGTATACAGAGAAGGGAGGCCGTCAGGCCCAGGCTCTAACGATGGCTCCATTGTTAGAGTATGAAGATAAAAATTTTGAACAAGCTCTTGCGGATGCCCGAGCAGTGTTGAAGACTAATCCGAATCAAAAGGATATGAAGATTGTTGAACTCAACTCACTGATTGAATTAAAAAGATACGATGAGGCTTCAAAACTTATTGAGGCAAAATTGGCACAGAACCCGAATGATGCTCAAGAAAATTACCTATTGGGAATGTTAAATAATGAGCTTGGAAAAGAAGATGAAGCGAAAAAGAATTTCGAAAATGCAGTGAAAGCTGATCCAAAGCACTTTGAAGCTAATTTAGCTCTTGCCCGATTCGCGTATAAGGATGCGAAGACCATTAAAGATCAAATGAATGCCCTTTCAATCTCTGCTGCAGATAAAAAGAAGAGATATGAACTGGATGCTATCTATGTTGAAAAACTGAAAACTGTTCTGCCTTATTGGGAGAGGTGTGAAAAAATAAACCCAAGCGATCAGACTGTTTTAGATGCTTTATATTTAATATACTCTGATTTGGATAATAAAGCTGGAATAAGTCGAATTGAAAAGCGCTATAAAGAATTAGGTGTAGAGAACTAATTCGTCTAAAGATTCTTACAAAAAAGGGTTGGTATTAGCCAACCCTTTTTTGATGTACTACCTTTAATGAATTGAACATCATTGATAAAGAAAGTTCAAGTTTGTGTGGTTTTGATTTCTGCTTATCTTTCAAAAAAGTAGAATATCAAACAACAATATGGAAATAACCGCTCTCACTAAAGAACAAAAAAAAACACTCTGGTTTGTTATAGCCGCCTCATCAGTAGGCACGCTCATCGAGTGGTATGACTTTTATATTTTCGGAGCGTTGGCCACCATTTTATCCGAACAATTTTTCCCCAATACAAATCCTGCAGTTTCATTTTTGGCAGTTCTCGCCACCTTTGCTGTTGGGTTTATAGTAAGACCTTTTGGTGCGATTGTATTTGGGAGATTAGGTGATTTGGTTGGTCGGAAATATACCTTTCTTGTCACCCTGATTCTAATGGGAGGCTCTACGTTTGCCATCGGATTAATTCCAGGTTATCAAACTATAGGTATTCTTGCGCCCATACTGGTTCTATTGTTACGGTTAGTACAAGGCTTAGCATTAGGGGGCGAGTATGGTGGAGCAGCTACCTATGTAGCCGAGCATGCACCAGCCACGCAACGTGGTTTCTACACAAGTTTTATCCAGACAACAGCCACACTTGGACTTTTTGTTTCAATTGGTGTAATTCTGCTTGTTCGTCAGAATATGGAGATCAGTGAATTTAATGATTGGGGATGGAGAATACCCTTTATACTTTCAGCAATATTGGTAGTCGTTTCCATCTTCATACGAATGAGGATGAGTGAATCTCCAATGTTTACCAAGTTAAAGGAAGAAGGTAAAATTTCGAAAAACCCAATTAAAGAAAGCTTTGGAAATAAAGAGAATCTTAAACTTGTTCTTATTGCTTTGTTTGGCGCCACGGCAGGTCAGGGAGTGGTTTGGTATACCGGGCAATTTTACGCGATGACGTTTATTGAGAAGACGTGTAACATAGATTTTGTTCAAACTCGAAACATCATTGCGATTGCCCTGCTTATTGGTACACCGCTGTTCATTTACTTTGGCTGGTGGTCTGATAAAATTGGAAGAAAGATGATCATGATGATTGGTATGCTGATGGCGGTAATACTCTATCGACCAATTTACATTAAGATGTACGAACTGTCCGATACATCCATAAAGAAGGAAATAAGTGATGAGCGTAAGACGACCTCCTTTTCTTCAATTAATCAATCAGGAGATTCTGTTGTTGTAACCAACACAATCAAAGTGTATACTGATGGAAGTAGTTTAAAAGAAACTTCTATATATGCCATGTTGAAAACAGCAGATGTAGCCAAGCCCGAAATTAAGAAAGAAGTAACGTTGGGAGATGAGTCCTATTGGAGTATGATTGGTTTGGTGTTGATTCAGATTGTACTTGTTACTATGGTGTATGGACCAATTGCTGCTTTCTTGGTTGAACTATTTCCTACTAAAATTCGGTACACCTCCATGTCGCTTCCATATCATATAGGCAACGGTGTGTTTGGTGGCCTTACACCTTTTATCGCAACAATATTATATGAGGCCAGTAAGACAACGGAAAATCCTTCAGGTGATCCATTTGCAGGGCTTTGGTACCCTATGGGTGTGGCGGCATTGTGTTTTATTATCGGTATGATTTTCCTTAGTAATCGCAAGAAAGCTGACGTGGACGCACTTGACTAAAGTGCAATATTCAATCGATTGTTATTGTGTTTTAGAATATTTTTCCGATATATGTAGTCATTACCTCCTGTCAAACTGAAAAAGGTATTCGCCATATTACTCCTTGCAGTTTTCGTCTTTCAGATGGTGGGATACTATTTTGTCTATATGGGCTTGCGTTTCCAAGCAAATATTGAGTTGACACAACGTCTGAACTCAGAGTCATATTTGGTAGATGAAACGATTACCATTAGAATACCACTGTCTATTCCATACCTGTCAGATTCCGAAGGTTTTGAAAGAGTTAATGGTGAATTTGTTCATGATGGAGAGTTTTATAAACTAGTAAAACAAGAATTTAAAAAAGATACACTCTACATTGTTTGCATTCATGACTACAAGGCAAAACGGAATTTCAATTTTATGTCCGGATTTGCAAAACTATCGACCGATATGCCGGCTTCTTCAAAGAGCACCCTTAAACTCTTCGGAAGTTTATTAAAAGATCTTGAGTCATCTGATACTTCACTTATTATTTCAGAATCTTCAATAGCGATTGATATTAACTATGCGAGCCAGCAATTCAACATAATTGCTGCGGCTCATTCCGTACTTTCACCACCTCCCGATTTTCTTTCTTAAATCAATTTGACTTTGCATTCATGCGGGTTGAATACACATTCATAACGAGTAACTAGCCTTGTTGCGATCTAGTGTATAATCTCCGCCTGTTGTTAATGATCAAATTGTATTGATCAGAATTCAATACTGGTCTTGTTGCAAGTCCATATTGCATCCATTCATCTTAGGCCACTTTACAAAATTTTTAATAAACAAGTAAAACAGGGCTGTTTGTTCTTTTTGGGTTAAGTACTACAGCTACCGTTTTTAAATTGAAACTTTTAGATCATGCCATATATTAATGTAGAGGAGCACTTACCCGGAATAACCGGACTGCTCGAATATCGCAAAGACACTGCAGAACCAATCCGAAACTTGACGCAATTTTTATTACGTGGGCCGAATACCTTAACAGCAGCCGAGCGGGAATTAATTGCAACACTTGTTTCACACCGCAACGAATGTAAATTCTGTTCGACAGCCCATACTGCTGCTGCCGATTTGTTGTTGGGTGAGTGTGATACAACTCAGAAAATAAAGCAAGATATAGCAAGCGCTCCTATTAGCGAGAAGATGAAAGCGTTGCTTGTTATTGCGGGCCGGGTTCAGCAAAGTGGAAAGAATGTAACAACGAAATCAATTGATGCTGCAAAGGCAGCCGGAGCAACCGATGTGGAAATTCATGATACTGTTTTGATCGCTGCTCTCTTCTGTTTGTATAACCGTTATGTCGATGGACTTTCAACAATCGCTCCGACTGATCCTGCTTTTTATAAAGGACTGGCAGAACGTATTGCTAAAGGTTATATGCGCTCACCAACGGGTTACGATCATCTCAAGAAAAAATCATAAACCAACCAAACTCAATTTAACTATTTAAACTGCAACAAATGAAAAGACTTTTACTATTAATCTTTCTCATGGGTTCACTTACCATGCAGGCGCAGCAAGTGAACTTAAGCGGATTCATCAAAGACAGCGAAACTGGTGAGCCTGTTATCGGTGCCAACATTTCTATCAAAGGAAAATTGATCGGTACCATTACGGATGGAAAAGGTAATTTTACTCTTGCCTCTTCGCTGAATGTTCCTTTTATATTAGTCATTTCGGTGATCGGCTATCAACGGCAGGAAATTGAAATCAGTGATGCTAGTCAACCGCTTTCAATTAGCCTTGTTGAGAAAACAGAAGTTATGGACGAGGTGGTGGTTTCTGCTTCGCGTGTAGAGGAAAGTATATTAGGGTCTCCTGTTAGTATTGAAAAAATGGATGGCAAAGATATTCGTCAGACCGCATCGATGAGCTTCTACGAAGGATTGCAAAATATCAAAGGTGTAGAAATGGTAACAAGCAGTCTCACCTTTAGCCAGATTAATACAAGAGGATTTAACAGCACAGGTAACTCTCGATTTTTGCAGCTCGTTGATGGTGTCGATAATCAAACACCGGGATTAGGATTTGCTGTTGGTAATATGCTGGGCGCTTCTGAATTGGATATGGAGAGTGCTGAACTTATTCCGGGAGCAGCTTCTGCGCTCTACGGTCCGGTAGCATTCAATGGTGTATTAATGATGCGTACAAAAAGCCCTTTTCAATATCAGGGATTAAGCGCCCAGGTTAAAATGGGAGTAAACCACATCAATGAAGAGTATGCTGATCCTCATGGTTTATATGACATAGGTATTCGCTATGCCAAAGCGTTCAATAACCGTTTTGCATTCAAAGTAAATGTGTCCTATTTCAAAGGCCTTGATTGGTATGCTGCAAATTATACTGACGTTGATAATGGTACTCCAGAGGCTCAACGTGGTGATGACAATCCTGCACGTAACGCATTAAACATTTATGGTGATGACGAAGCGGTGATGACGAAGCGGTGACGATTGAAGATGTTGGTCGCGTATCCAGAACAGGATATGAAGAACGTGATGTGATGGATTACAATGTTTACAGCTTTAAAGCAAACGCTGCTTTACATTATCGAATTACCGATAACATGGAGTTGATTTACCAATACAATTACAGCCAGGGAACAGCCGCCTACACCGGTAGCAATCGATTTTCGATTAATAATTTTTCGTTTCAACAACATCGTGTAGAACTAAAAGGCAGTAATTATTTTGTTCGTGCCTATGCTAGTCTGGAAGATTCAAAGGATTCTTACAATGCAAAAGGCCTGGGTCAGCTGATTGGTAAAACATGGGTACGTGATCTGAATGGAAACGTAGTAAGTGCGAACAAAGCCGACAGCACTTGGTTTAAGCGTTATGTAGAAGCGTACTTAGGAAATATTAACGGTGTAACCGCCAGCAGTCATCCGGATGCAAGAGCCTTTGCTGATGAAGGAAGATATTTGCCAGGATCTGCCGAATTTAATGCAGAGAAAGATCGACTCATAAAAACTCAAGGCTTAAGTGGTGCAGGTATATTGAGTCAAAGTAAACTTTTTCACATAGAAGGTCAGTATGATTTTAGCCATAAAATAAAAGTGCTGGATCTGTTGGTAGGCGGTAATTTCAGACGTTATAAAATGTTTACCAATGGAACATTGTTTGATGATAAAGATGGTCCAATTCTTATTGATGAAGGTGGAGCTTTTGTGCAAATCTCCAAAAAGTTGCTACACGATAATCTTCGTCTTACTGCTTCGACACGTTACGATAAAAATCAAAACTTTGATGGCAGAATCACACCTCGTGCTTCTGCAGTTTACACAGTTGCAAAGAACCATTACTTCCGCACTTCGTTCCAAACGGGTTTCCGCAACCCTACACCAGGTGATATGTATATTAAATTAAATGCAGGACCTATTACCATCTTAGGAGGAGCTCCTGATAATATTGCTGGTACAGGTGCTTATGAAAACACATTTACAACAGCTTCACTTGGTCCATTCTTCCAATCATTTCAAACAAAGTTGCAACAAGGAACACCATTTCCAGATGCAGTTATGCAAAGCAAGGATTTATTAGTGAAATCAGATGTCCCTTTCATCAAACCAGAGCAAGTGAAAACATTTGAAGTGGGCTACAAAGCTTTGCTCGGTGATAAGGTATTGATTGATGCAAATTACTATTTCAGTAGCTATAAAGACTTCTTACTTAATCAAGTGGTAATGCAACCGGCGAGTCCGGTATTAGCTCCTGATGGATCGATTAATCCGGATGCTGCATTTGATCTGGTGAATGGTGACAGTCATCTCTTTCAACTTTATACCAACGCGAGCGATCGTGTTACATCACAGGGTGCAACATTGGGTATTACCTATCTTCTTCCAAGGAACTTTACATTGGGTGGAAATTTAACATGGGCCGATTTTGATTTGCAAAATGCTGATCCAAATGATATCCCGGCATTCAACACTCCGAAATACAGAACTACTGTTACGTTTGGTAACAGCTCGGTTACAAAAAATATTGGATTCAATTTAGCATGGCGCTGGCAAGATGCCTACGACTGGACAAGCACATTCAATCAAATGCGACCAGGTAGAATTGAAGCGTATTCACTAATGGATGCACAGATATGTTATAGAGTTCAATCCATAAAGTCCATTGTAAAAATAGGAGGAAGCAATATCTTTAACAATCGGGTATACCAGGCGTATGGCTCTCCATCGATTGGTGCTGTGTATTATGTATCGGTGGTATTCGATCAGTTTTTAAATAGATAATGACAACCGAAATAAATACTTCATCATTAATAGTAGGTACTGAAAAAATCAGCGCTTACTATTGGCTAATGTTCATCATTTGCTTTTTTGGAAATATAATGGGAGGTGCCGCATCTACATTGATGTCGGTTTATTTACCAGTAGTGGTTAAAGACTTGCTCGGTGTGGTTGATGAGGAACAGCTCAACCAAGTAAGTGCTTTCATTAACGCCTTGTACTTTGTAGGCTGGGCCGTTGGTGGATTAACATGGGGCTTCCTTGCCGATCGTATTGGCCGCGTTCGATCGCTTGCTATGTCGATTGGGATGTTCGGACTCTCTACGTTACTTATCGGATTTTCAAATTCGTGGGAGATGGTTGTCGTTCTGCGTTTTATTTGTGGATTCGGTGTTGGCGGTATGATGGTGATCAATACAACATTATTATCAGAGGCGTGGCCAGAAAAAAGCAGAGCTGTTTTTATTGGCATACTTTCCATTGGTTTCCCTGTTGGTATTTTTTCTTCAGGTGCTGTTAATTTCTTTGTGGCGGGTTGGCAACAAGGTTTTATGATGGGAATGCTACCTCTCGGCATTGCTATCATTGCCATTTTGGTTTTGAAGGAATCAGAAAAATGGAAGGCTTCACGAACTTCATCGAACGAAAATAAAACAAAGGTGAATATTCGTGAACATCGAAAGGACCTGATAAACGGTTCCATTATTTTCGGTTCAATGCTGATTGGGTTGTGGGCTATCTTTTCGTGGGTTCCTACGTGGGTTCAAAGTCTAATGACAAACTCAGATGGTCAACGTGAAAGAGGTTTGAGCATGATGTTACTTGGTGTTGGCGGATTATCCGGAGGTTTTTTTTCCGGATGGGTTTCCAATGCACTTGGCACACGCAAAGCGATGATACTTTGCTTTTCAGGATGCTTTATACTTTCGTGCTTGCTCTTCAAAAGCAACACCACCTTTACTGTGATCACACTTGTTGAAATCGTATTGCTTTCCTTTATGTTCGGCATAAGTCAAGGATTGTTAGGTGTGTATATTCCATTGCTTTTTCCAGTTTCCATTCGCGCATCAGCAACAGGATTTTGTTTTAACATAGGAAGATTTTTTACTGCGGCAGCGGTTTATTTCGTAGGTACACTGGTAGCTACTTTTAATGGATATGGAAATTCGCTTTTTGCTTTTTCATTCGTGTTTTTAATGGGCTTAGTCTTTTTATTATTCTCTAAAAAAATCACCAACTAATCATGGCACATATTTCAGTACCCGAAGGAGTTCCTGGCATCCGTAGCCTGGTGATGTTCAGACCAGAAAGCGGCCAATACCTATATGAACTTGCGCAAGTGTTGTTGCGAAATGAGTCTCCTCTAAGTGAGGCTGAGCGCGAATTGATTGCTGCTTATGTATCATCACGAAATGAATGCATGTTTTGCATGAGTAGTCATGCAGCTGCCGCACGATATTTATTCAAAGATAAAAGCCAGGTTGTTGATTTTGTTTTGAATGATTATCAAACTGCTCCAATCCATGATAAATTGAAAGCCCTTCTGAATATTGCTGGCAAAGTTCAGCAAAACGGAAAATTGGTTTCAGAAGATGACGTAGCCAAAGCGCGTAAACATGGAGCGAACGATCGCGACATTCATGACACGGTCCTCATTGCTGCTACATTCTCCATGTTCAATCGATATGTAGATGGACTTGCAACATTAACACCTACAAGTGTGGATGAATATAAGGAGATGGGCAAGCGACTAGGAGAGAAGGGATATGTTTTACCAAATAAGATATAAGTAGCTAGACGTTAGTATCAAGATATGGATAGGAAGTATCATAATGTAAGTATCATGTCTAGATTCAGTAAACGAAATCTAATTACTAATGTCTAACTACTAACGTCTAATTAAATCATGGCACACATAAATTTACCCGAAGGACTTCCAGGCATTAGGGGACCGATGGCTTTTCGGCCAGAGACTTCTAAGCCATTAAATGAACTGGCAGAAGTGTTACTTCGTAGTGAAAATTCACTCACACGAGGTGAGCGCGAATTAATAGCTACTTATGTTTCCGCACTTAACGATTGCTTCTTTTGCCAAAATGCACACGGTGGAATTACACAACACTACCTTCAATGTGATACGTCTTTTATCGACCAGGTGAAAAAGGATTATGAATCAACATCTCTTTCGGATAAACTGAAATCACTCTTGTCTATTGCAGGTAGTGTACAGAAAGGTGGGAAGAACGTGACGACTGAACAAATTGAAAATGCGAAATCACTCGGAGCAACGGATATGGAAATTCACGATACTGTATTGATCGCTGCTGCGTTCTGTATGTTCAATCGATATGTAGATGGGTTAGGAACCTGGGCCCCACAAGATCGTGAAGTCTATGTGCAGCGCGGACCAAGACGTGCGGAAGAGGGCTATTTGAATTTTGATTTATATAAATAATGAATTAAGAAAGAAGTAAGATTTGTGAATTGTACTTTGAATCAAATATAATTGAAATGAAAAAGTTTTTTTACATTGGCATTGGTGGCATCTGCTTGTTCGAAATCTTGAACGTGTACTTCATTATGCCCATGCCCGGAAGTCAGCAGATGAACAGCATTGACATTGCCTATTTCTTATACTCGTACCGATGGTTCTTTAGGATAGTGTTTGGTTTGTTCATTCTCGCGGGTATCATTAGTGCATTTAAGTCTAAACGCAAGTGGATTCCGTTATTGCTCGTGTTGATTGCCATTGCAATCGGATACCTCTTTAACTTTTACATGAATGCTGAAAGCATGTTCAAGCAACCAAAGGTACTTACGTTTAAGTCGCAAGAAGATAATGTGCTCAATGATAGCACTGTTGTTATTGGAGTTGAGCATAATGGTGAAGCGAAAGCATACCCCATGCGCTTTCTTACCTATCATCATCAAGTGCAAGATGTTGTTGGTGGCAAGTCAGTGATTGTTACCTATTGTAGCGTCTGCAGAACAGGAAGAGTTTTTGAACCTGTTGTAAAAGGGAAGCAGGAAACTTTCCGTTTAGTTGGAATGGATCATTTCAACGCCATGTTTGAAGATATTTCAACGAAAAGTTGGTGGCGTCAGGCAACTGGTGAAGCAATCACTGGAGCATTAAAGGGTGAAGTTCTTCCGGAAGTAGAATCAACACAACTCACCATCGGAACATGGTTTAGGTTACATCCTAAAGCTGTGGTGATGCAACTTGATGCGGCTTCTAAATTAAGGTATGACTCGTTGGGAAGATTTGAAGCAGGTAGAAGCAAGGGCAAACTAACACGAACAGATAGTTTATCATGGAAAGATAAATCGTGGGTGGTGGGCCTTCAGGTAGGTAAGGTAACGAAAGCTTACGATTGGAATCTGTTGAAAGAACAGCGCATCATAAATGATAAAGTAGGAGACCAACCAATCGTTATTGCTTTGTCAAAAGACGGGCAAAGCTTTGCATCTTTTAAAAGACCATCTGATCTGGATGACTTTACAATTCGAAACGATTCACTATTTACGAATAACCACGCATATGATTTTTCAGGCAAGGCTGCTGATGCAAGTGAATCGTTGAAAAAAGTATCCGCTTATCAGGAGTTTTGGCACAGCTGGCGCACGTTTCACCCCGATACTCAAAAACACAATTACCCGGAATAAGACATTTCGGAAAAGTGCGGCCATTATCCTCATTATTCATCAACTGCTATTTTCTGCTTTATCGGGGTTTTTATAATTTGCCGGTATTGTAAAGTAGTTATGGTGAAGTGGAGCTTGTTTCTTGGAGTAATAGTATTTCATTTTTGCAGCATATCGTTGCAGGCACAAGCTGTGTCATACAAGTTCACTCATGTTAATATTAATCAAGGCCTTTCGCACAATCAGGTTAATTGTATTTTAAAAGATCGAAAAGGATTTTTATGGATAGGCACAGCATCCGGGCTGAACCGATTTGATGGATATACCACTAAAACGTTCCGAAAAGATCCTAGCGATTCGGCCTCCATTCACAGTAATAATGTCTACAAACTTTTTGAAACACCCGATGGCAAGATTTGTGTTTTGGCTTCGTCAGTAATGAGCCTTTATGATCCTGCAAAAGAAAATTTCAAAACTGATCTATCAGCATTTTATTCCCGGTATAAGATTCCACCAGGGGCACTCAGTAATATCATTAAAGACGAACAGGATAATTTTTGGTTCGTACATACTTCTGCCGGAATTGTGAAATATAGTGCGAAAGAAGATTATACTCTACCGATCAGACACAAGACTGGTGATGGCACCAGCGTCAGCTCAGACTCCATAACATCGCTTGATCAAGATGCACTTGGTAATACATGGATTGTTCATTCCTCTGGAATATTAGAGCAATTGACAACCGATCAGTCTTCGTATAAAGTAGTTTTCAGAACGGATTATCTAAAGAGAATGAATCGAAACGCCCGTTATGAATACCAGCTTTATGCAGATATGGATGGAGACATCTGGCTTTTTGTTGCCAACGGAAATCAAGGTGTTTATTATTTTAACAAACAGACTAAATCATTCAATCACTTTCATAAAGATTCTCCCGTGCCAAGAATGAATACCAACATTGTACGCGGTATCGTGCAGGATAATAAAGGATTGATTTGGATAGGTACGGATCACGGAGGTATTAATGTGATCAACAAAAAAGATTTTTCAATTCAATACATCACTCATCACGAGGAAGACGAAAAGAGTCTTGCTCAAAACAGTATCACCTCCTTATATAAAGATGATCAGGGTATCATCTGGATAGGTACTTTTAAAAAAGGAGTTAGTTATTATCATGAAAATATTATTCGGTTCCCATTGTATAAAAAGTACTTGCTTGATCCGAAGAGTCTTCCCTATGAAGATGTTAATCGATTCGTTGAAGATGACAAAGGAAATTTATGGATTGGCACGAACGGTGGTGGTTTAATTTACTTTGATCGGGAGAAAGAAACATTCAAACAATATAAAAACAAACCAGGTGACCCAACCAGTTTGAGCGCTGATGTTATTGTTAGTTTATGTATTGATAGAGAAAAGAAACTGTGGGTAGGAACGTATTATGGTGGATTAAATTCTTTCGATGGTAAATCATTTACGCGATACAATCATGATTCAAATAACCCTCAAAGTTTGAGCGATGTTAGCGTTTGGGAAATCTATGAAGATTCTTTTAACCGACTGTGGATTGGTACACTAAGTGGCGGACTGGATTTATTGGATCGAAGAACAAAAACATTCTCGCATTATCGATCGGGCGATTTGAACTCGGTGCAGTCTACATACATATCTGCAATCACAGAAGACAAAGAGGGTAATCTGTGGGTTGGAACAGATTTGGGAGTTGCTGTCTTGCAAAAACAAACAGGGCGATTTGTGCACTACATCAATAAAAAAAATGAACCAACCAGTCTGAGCAACAACAGTGTTATTGATATTCACGAAGATTCGAAAGGCCGAGTTTGGATTGGAACTCATGGTGGTTTGAATTTATTTGATAAATCTTCAAAGACATTTCAATCGTACACTGAAACAGATGGTTTGCCAAATAATTCAATTCTGACAATACAAGAAGACAGCGATGGTAATCTTTGGTTAGGTACACCAAATGGTCTCTCCAACATGACGATTCGTTCAGATTCTACAAACTCCACGAAAGTGAAGTTTAAAAATTATGATGAAGCCGATGGGTTACAAGGAAAACAGTTTAATGAAAATGCTACCTACCACACCAGCCGAAATGAATTGATCTTTGGTGGAGCGAATGGTTTCAATATTTTCAAGCCCGAACAATTGGGAATGAACAAGAATAAACCTCAAGTGATTTTAACCGATTTTCAATTGTTTAACAAGAGCATTAAACCTGACGAGAATATTGATGGAGATATATTGTTATCGATGGCAGTAACAGAAGCACCTCACATTACACTGCCTGCAGATAAGAATGTTTTTTCAATTGAGTTTGCTGCACTGAATTTTTTCCATCCGGAGAAGAACGAATACAAGTATAAGCTGGAAGGTTTTAATACGGATTGGCTCTCAACCGATAGCCGGTCCAGGCGAGTAACGTTCACTAATCTTGATCAGGGAGATTACGAATTTAGGATTATGGCAGCAAACAATGACGGTGTATGGAATGAAGAGGGAGCGCGTATTAAAATAACGGTGCTTCCACCTTTCTGGAAATCGCGAACTGCTTTAGTATTGTATTTTCTGGCTGTTATTATGGCTTTGCTGATTGTTCGCAAACTCATTCAGCAACGAGAGCAAATGAAGTTTGCCATTCACCAGGAGCGACAAGAAGCAATTCGTATGCACGAACTGGATATGATGAAGATAAAATTTTTCACCAATGTGAGTCATGAGTTTCGTACACCGCTTACCTTAATTTTAACTCCGATGGAGAAGTTGCTTAGACAGGCAAATGATCCGGAACAGAAGGGCCAGTTTGAATTAATTCAACGAAATGGAAAGCGTTTGTTAAATCTAGTGAATCAACTTCTTGATTTTCGAAAAATGGAAGTTCAGGAAATCAAGTTTAGTCCGAGTGAAGGAGATATCCTTAAATTTATCAAAGAAACGGTTTATTCTTTTTCTGATCTCTCTGAAAAGAAACATATCCAACTTGATTTTCATCCTTCACTAGATTCACTCGAAACGGTTTTTGATCAGGATAAGGTAGAAAAGATTTTATTCAACCTTCTTTCAAACGCTTTCAAGTTTACACCTGAGTATGGGAAGGTTTCGGTTGAGGTAATGCTTCAGGATGAGCAAAGTGTAAAGTGGCTTAAAATCAAAGTAACGGATACAGGTATTGGAATCGCGCCTGACAAACTGGATAAGATTTTTGATCGCTTCTTTCAGAATGAATTACCTAAGAGCATGGTGAACCAGGGGAGTGGCATCGGGTTATCCATCACTAAGGAGTTTGCAAAAATTCATGGTGGATCGGTGACTGTAGAAAGTGAATTGGAAAAAGGTAGTTGTTTTACTGTACTGCTACCTGTAAATGAGATAGCCAGTCATGCAGGAATCACTACTGTGGAGAATGTACTTTCTCCGGTTGAAGCTGATGAAGATCCAATTGTACCTACTACAAATCAAGCAGGTGATCAGAAGCCTCTGGTATTGCTAATCGAGGACAACGAAGATTTTAGATTCTATCTTAAAGACAATTTAAAACTTACCTATGATATTGTTGAAGCAAGGAATGGACTTGACGGATTTAAAAAAGCAATAAGTTATTTTCCTGATTTAATTGTGAGCGATGTAATGATGCCGGAAATGAATGGTCTGGAATTATGTCGTAAGATTAAATCGGATCAACGTGTTTCTCACATTCCAATTATTCTTCTGACAGCACGAACCAGTGAAGAGCAGCGATTGGAAGGATTTGAAATAGGGGCAGACGATTACATTAATAAGCCATTCAATTTTGAGTTGCTGGAATCACGAATTCGAAACCTGATTGCACAGCGGCAGAAATTGCATACGTCCTTGTCCAAACAGGCTGGTATTAAGGCAAGCGAACTGAACATCACTTCGCTTGACGAGAAATTTATTCAGAACGCAATCCGGTATGTGGAAGAGAATGTTTCAAACGCAGATTATTCTGTTGAAGATTTGGGACGCGAGTTGGGCATTAGTCGTGCACACTTCTATAAAAAGATTGTTGCGCTTACAGGTAAGTCACCTTTGGAATTTATTCGGGCAATACGATTACAGCAGGCTGCGCAATTATTAGAAAAGAGTCAGTTGACGGTTGCTGAAGTGGCGTACAAAGTTGGCTTCAACAATCCGAAGTACTTTGCAAAGTACTTTAAAGAAACGTATCATGTTTTGCCATCGGCTTATGCCGCGGGAAAGCGAAGAACTTGAAAATAAAATGCAGAAGCAGACAAACAACACCCTCCTAAAAGATTTTTCATAACCATGATCTGAGAATGATGCCTTTATCTTTAAGTATTCATTATGGCATCCGAAAAAATAAGAAAAGCAAAACGTAAACTTCTCCTCATCGAGATAGCCATCTATCTTGCTATTGCTACCTCCTTTGCATGGATAATGATTCACTAAGTAGGGTCTGCTGAAAGACTCAAAAGTATTTAAAACAGATTTGATTTCGCTGTTTTTTGCGAGCTTAGAGCAAACTAAGTGCAAGCAAAAATGGGCAAGGCCTTTAAAAACCGTGCATCAAAACAAGGCTACATCAGTGTTG
>JANMRZ010000202.1:0-64427 GCA_031388805.1 Chryseolinea sp. | reverse complement strand
AATATTATTAAGTACCTTGGCGTTTCTAATGACAGCAGCAGATGTCTCATCGCACGAGGACTCAATAGCAAGTATAACGGGATGCATGGGTTGAAAAATGAACTTGCAAGTTATCAAAAATAGGATTCGAAAAATACTCGCGTATACCGTTGCTGGCATTCTGTTCCTATTAATCTCCGCTTTTCTGGTCATTCAAATGCCTCCTGTGCAAAACAGGTTAATCAGTGGCTTTTTAGAAGAATTTTCCCACATAACAGGATTTAAGGCTTCCATTAAAAGTTTCAGGATGTTGTGGTTCGATCGCCTCGAACTGGAAGATGTTGTAGTCTTTGATCTGGAGAATAATAAAATGATTACCGCGAAAACAATCCTGATCAATTTTAAAATATCGCAGCTATTCGAACAAAAAAATATAAACATTGATGGAGTTTTTCTGGACAGCGCCAATGTATTGCTCACGAAAATAAACGAGTCAGATACTTCCCGTAATTTAAACTTCAACATATTTATTGCTCAGATCAATGAACATTATGGAAGTAGCGGTGGAGAGGGTGGCAAAACACCAAAGGTCAATATTGGTGAAGCTTTTTTGAATCAAAGCTCCTTTACATATATCAACCAGGACCAGGACAGTATTAAAAATGGGTTTGATTACAACCACTTCAAATTAAACATTGATGAAGGCCAGTTGAGAGCGTTCATGTTGTTAGGAGACACAATTGAGTTTAAAGTGCGAACCCTATTGGTTCAGGACCAGGAAACCAAACTGAACGTAAAACAACTCTCCACCTTTTATCGCATCTCACAAAAAGGAATGGAGTTTATTGGTTTGGACGCAAAGGTGGGGAATAGTACTATTTCAGACACTATAATTTTCAAATACGATAGTCAACTTGACTTAAATGATTTTATTGAGAAAGTACAGGTGCACGCCGTTTTCAAAAATACGGTAATCGACCCGAACGATCTTGCACTTTTTGCAGCGGGTGCAGAAAAACTAAAACAACCCTTTCATCTCGATGGAGTTTTTAATGGACGAGTCAATAATTTTAAGCTCACTGAAATGGAGCTGGGTATTGGCAACACGCATCTCGTTGGCTCCCTCAATATGGACGGTCTTCCCGCCATAAATGAAACATTCATAATGGTGAATCTTCGAAAGTCGACATTAGATCCAAGAGATATTGCCTTTCTGTTTAATGATGAAGCCAATAACAGACTTTCACCTCTCGGGGTTGTTAGTTTGGATGGACAGTTTCTGGGTTATCCAAATGACTTTGTTGCAAACGGCAATTTTTTCGGTAAGCTCGGTGCCCTTAAATCAGACATAAACTTCAAAATCAATGAAGGGAATGTTAATAAGTCTTCGTACAGTGGAAAACTGGTGATGAGTAATTTTAAGCTCGGAGAATATTTAGGCGATACAATTAATTTTCAAAAGGTTTCACTTGACGGGAGAATTGCTGGCTCTGGGTTAACATTACAAACAGCAGATTTTAAACTGGATGGTAAGATTGGATCTATCGGTATTCTGAACTACAACTACGCAAACATCGTTACCAATGCACACTTGGCCACTGAACGCTTCAGTGGATTTCTACAAATTAACGATCCTAATTTAGAGTTCACAGCAAATGGCTCCATCGATTTAAGAAACCGGAGAGACATCATCAAAGTTCGTGCAACCCTGGATACCGCCAACCTGCACGCTTTGAATTTATCGAAAGATTTTGTCTTTCTAAGAACAAAACTAGATGTAGACATCAAAGGGCTTTCATTAGATTCAATTTCCGGAACTGCTAATCTGAATGATTTTTTTATTCAATACAAAGAAGACACCATGAGCCTGGAATCCATTTCCCTACAGGCCATACGCGATAAACAAAAAAGATTACTTAGTCTTAAGACATCATTGGTTGATGTGGAAGCAACAGGCAATTACTATTTCTCAGATTTTTACGGTGACATCTCTACTCTGTTGTATGAACTTTCGCTCAACGTTAAAAACGACAAACAACTTATTGCAGAATATTATTCAAACAAAAACAGTGCACCAAAATCATACCATGCAAACATCAGGATAAATCTTAAAAATGTAAAGCCCATTGTTAATCTTTTAGAGGTTGATCTTAATTTATCCCCCAACACATTAATTGAAGGAAAATTCACCAGCGGATACACTACCATTCTTCAAGGATACACTAACATTAAATCCATTTCATACCAAGGCACTACTTTCACAAAAACCGATGTTGAATTTACCACTTCGAAAATTGCGGACAGCACCAGTATACTTTCGATGGCCGTTGTGAATTCCGAAAATCAGGATTTTGGATCAGGTGCGAAGACTAAGAATTTATTAGCAGAAGCCATCTGGAACAATAGTCATATTGATGTCGGTTTGGATGCCGATCAGGAAGGACAAGACAACAATGTTCGCTTGAAAGGTTCTGTTGATTTTTTGAAAGACAGCACCACGATAAAGCTACTTCCGTCCAAACTTTTCTTACTCAAACGCGATTGGAGTTTTTCTCCTGACAACTTCATTACCCTTATTGGTAAAGAAGTGAATGTGCATCATCTGTCGCTGGAAAACGAAGATCAATCCATTGTAATTGATGGGCAATTGTCTAACAATCCGTCAAAAATTCTCTCACTTGCCGTCAATCAACTGGATCTGTCCATACTAAATGTATTGACCGATAAAAAGTTTTCAGGTGTTCTCAATGCCGACACGCGATTGAGTAACTATTATCAAAACTCGGCTGTTGAAAATGATATTCAGATCAGCAATTTAACCGTAAATGATTTTTTAATTGGTGATGTAACAGGCAAAAATAAATGGGACACACTTTCGAATAGATTTGATATAAATGTAATGATTGATCGGCTTCAATTGCGTACTGTAAACATTGCCGGACATTACGACCCTTCACATAAAAAAAGTCCTTTGGATGTTGTTGCTTCCCTGGAGAAAGTAAATCTTAAATTGATTGAACCTTTTATGAAAGGCATATTCAGTCAGATTGGGGGTACCATTTCAGGTGACTTCACATTGAAAGGACAACTCTCTGCACCGGAGATAAACGGTGAAGGAAAAGTAAGTGATGGTCAGCTGATGGTGGACTACCTCAAGACCATGTATAAGTTTACCGGTCTCATGGGCTTAACACCAACTTCCATTTACTTCAAAGACATTGATATGAACGATGCTTTCCGCCACAAAGGAAATCTTAATGGCGCTATCTACCATAAAAATTTCAATAGCATGAGCATCAATCTGAGTGCCGACTTTCAAAACTTTCAAGTACTCAACACCACCATTAAAGATAATAGTCTGTTCTACGGACAAGCTTATGCAACGGGTGATTTAAATTTTAATGGACCGATTTCAAACCTGAGAATTACCGCCAACGCGCGAACTGAAAAAAACACACGAGTCTACATACCTATCGGTGGAACGTCTGATGTTGAAACAAAAGACTTCATCAATTTTGTAAACTTTAATGATACAACGCGTTCCAAAGGAATTGATCTCGCACTCGAAAACAAACTCAATCTCACTGGATTGACTTTCGATCTCAACCTTGACGTAACACCCGATGCGTATTGCGAAATTATCATTGACTTGAAAGCAGGAGATATTATTCGGGGCCGCGGAAATGGTGATCTTAAATTACAATTAGATACAAAGGGAGAATTCAATATGTTTGGTCCCTTTGTTTTCACGGAAGGATGGTACAACTTTACCTTGTACGACATCATCAACAAAGAATTTCAAATTTCGAGAGGAAGTAAAATCACCTGGTATGGAGATCCTTATCAAGGCGTGTTAGACATCAATGCATCTTATAATCAAATGGCTGCATTTGGACCAATCATCACGGATATCAGCGTTAGAGATGCACCCCAACTCAAAAGAAAATATCCGGCACAAGTAGCGCTAAAATTGGAAGGTCAGATGTTATCTCCTCAATTCACTTTTGATATTACCGCAAAAGATCTTCCTAAAAATATTCAGACCGATACCCGTACGGTCAATCTTGACTTTGAGTTTACTGCATTCAAAAACAAACTGGATGAACAAGAACTGAAGCGACAAGTATTTAGTCTCATCATACTTCGCAGGTTCTCTCCTCCGGAATCCTTCGACACCAGTGGTTCTGTTGTAAACAGTGTGAGTGAATTACTTTCCAACCAACTCAGTTATTGGATGAGCCAGGTGGATCAAAATCTGGAGATCAATGTGGACCTGGGAACAATGGATGAAGAAGCATTCAATACTTTTCAACTTCGGTTCTCCTACACTTTTTTAAATGGCCGATTGCGCGTTACCGGTGACGGAACCTTTAACAATGGTAGTCAGGGGACAGCAGCAAATCCCAACCCATCAAATATTGCCGGAGACTGGACTGTTGATTACATGCTTACTGCCGATGGAAAACTTCGTGTTAAAATGTATAACCGCACCAATACAAATCCGATCAACACGGCTTCTCTCAACGGACAAAATGTAAACACCACAGGTGCGAGTTTTATCTATACTCAAACTTTCAACCGATTAAAAGATATCTGGCGCTCCAATCGCAAAAAGCAAGAAGAGGAAGATGAGAAACAAAACCTCGATCAAAACGAAGAGGCGCTAAAAGAAGACGATGGCAGTGAATAAGACGATCCTGTTTTTTATTTTCTTCCCCATTATTAGTCTTGCTCAACAACGTGACTCAGCTAATCATATCAACAAAAAACGTCTCGCAGGATTTGTCATAACATCAAGTGTTGCATACACTGCTTCCATTGTTGGGTTGAGTGAGCTTTGGTACAGCGATTCACCCAGCCAACCGTTTCAATTTTTTAATGACAACGCTGAATGGAAGCAAGTTGATAAAATCGGGCACTTCTATTCGGCTTATCATTTAAGTTCAACCACCGCACAAGCGCTTCGTTGGTGTGGCGTATCCAAAAAAAAATCCGACATCATTGGCGCCATCAGTGGCTTTGCCATGTTAGTACCAATTGAAATACTGGATGGTAGATCAGAAGCGTATGGAGCCTCTGCAGGTGATCTGATTGCCGATGCTGTTGGCGCTGGTCTTTACATAGGTCAATCTTTGCTTTGGAAAGAGCAACGCATTATTCCAAAGTTTTCTTTCCATACTACTTCATATCCATCGCTAAATCCTAATCTGCTGGGTAAAGGTATGCCAGATGAAATTGTGAAAGATTACAATGGCCAAACCTATTGGCTTTCGGTAGATATGGACAAGTTCATGAAGTTTCCACGGTGGCTAAACATTGCCGCTGGGTATGGTGCGGAGGGTATGATCTACGCTCGCAATGAACAGAATATTGAAGCCGGATATCCAGCACCCTATCGCCAATTCTATCTGGCACTGGATCTTGATTTAACATCCGTTAAAACCAAGTCGAAAGCAGTGAAGGCTTTGATATTCTTTGCCAACATGATTAAGATACCCGCTCCAACGGTAGAATTCTCAACCAAGGGAGTTCGGTTTCATGCGCTTTATTTCTAACAAAAAAACGTGACAGCCAAGGGCTGGAATCCAACCAAATTACCTAACTTCCTGATCCCTTAACTGATAAAAACTATGAATATCATGAAGTATGTTCAGCAATTTGCTGATCAGATTGGTGGCCAGTTTACTGATTACGATCATACTAAATCGGTTCTTGTCATACCTATTAATGGCAGCAGGTTTCAAACCGTAGTGGCGCTAACTCAAAAGAGTCCGGTATCGGGCCGCGAGCAGGCGATGTTCACTTCAAAGGTTTGTGAATTTAGCTCAAGCCTTGATCTGAAAGTTCTGTTAGAACAGAATGCCAATTTCGATTACTCAAAATTTGTGCTGGAAGATGGCTTTCTAAAAGTGGAAGCATCTTGCCTTGTAGACACCGCATCAGACGATCAGGTAAAAGAAATGATTCAGGAGGTAGCTCAACTAGCCGACCATTATGAAATGAAACTAACCGGTCAGGATATTCATTAAACTTTACTTCATTGGGTGCGGTCGTGGAGAATCAACTGCAGATCCCTTACCTTTACATCAGCAAGCCGCCTTATCGTGGCGCGTTTCGCGCCAAGGAAAGTCCGGGCAACATAGGGCAGTGTACTTCCTAACGGGAAGGTGGCGCGAAACGCGCCAACAGATAGTGCCACAGAAAACAAACTACCCATTCCTGATTTTATCAGGAGGGGAAAAGGTGAAAAGGTGAGGTAAGAGCTCACCGGTTTGATGGCGACATCAGGCGCATGGTAAACCTTACGCGTTGAAAGGTCAAATAAGCCACGATCATTACCTGGTTAGCGGCTCGTTAATTAAGTTGATTCGTCAGCTTAGTCGTGGCGGGTAGACTGATTGAACCTGATTGTGAAGTCAGGGCTAGATAAATGATAAGGACTCTGCGAAAGCAGATGACAGAACCCGGCTTATAAGCTTGCTTTTATTTTAAAACCTGTCGGCCATAAAAAGCAGGCAGGTTTTTTTATTGATTTAAAAATGCAATAATGCAATGAGAAACGCTCCAAAGCAGGCGGCAAAACTTTTAGTTACCAGTTGCCGGTTTCCGGTGACTGGCAACCGGCAACTATTATCTTTGCTTCTATCATAGAAATTTAAGAGTAGTTTTTACCAAAATATTGATTATTCAAAAACACCTGCCATGTCAAAAATATTGATCGTTGAAGATGACGCTAAGATTCGCGCAATTCTAAAAGAAATCCTGGAAGAAAAAGATCACGAAGTAGAAGAAGCGGCTGATGGATTAGAAGGTTTTCGAAAACTGGAACAAGGTAATTTCGATCTCTGCATTTGTGACATTAAAATGCCAAAGATGGATGGCATGGAGGTTTTAGAGAAAGTAAAAGAAGCAGGAATTGCTACCAACTTTGTTGTGATCTCAGCACATGGAACGATCGATGTTGCCGTGCAGGCCGTAAAGAAAGGTGCGTTTGATTTCTTACAAAAACCTTTTGATCTCGGTCGGTTAGAAATCACACTTCGAAATGCATTAGATAAGACAACACTGGTTAAAGAGACCAAAAATCTGCGCAAGAAGATTTCAAAGAAATATGAAATGATTGGTGAATCAGAACCAATTAACCATGTTAAAGAAATGATAGAGAAGGTTGCACCCACAGATGCACGCGTTCTCGTTACCGGTCCGAATGGTTCGGGTAAAGAATTAGTAGCGCGTTGGATTCACGAAAAAAGTAAGCGCTCAAACAATCCGTTGGTAGAAGTAAACTGCGCTGCCATACCTTCTGAACTTATCGAGAGTGAATTATTCGGCCACGAAAAAGGATCGTTTACATCGGCCATCAAGCAACGCATCGGCAAATTTGAATTGGCGGAAGGAGGAACACTTTTTTTGGATGAGATTGGCGATATGGGTCTCTCTGCCCAGGCCAAAGTGTTACGAGCTCTTCAGGAAAATAAGATTATGCGTGTGGGTGGCGAAAAGGAAATCAGTGTAAACGTTCGAGTGGTTGCAGCCACCAATAAGGATCTTCAAAAGGAAATAGCAGAGAACCGTTTTCGTGAAGATTTATATCATCGCTTAAGCGTGATCCTGATTAAGGTACCATCACTGAACGAACGCAAAGAAGATATCGAACTGTTGGTTCAGAAATTCCTGGAAGAAATTGCGGATGAACAAGGGTCCAGAAGAAAGTTGATCAGTAAAAAGGGAATGGAAAAGCTAAAAGAATATAACTGGACGGGAAATATCCGTCAACTGAGAAACGTAGTAGAGCGATTAATTATAATGGGCGGAGAAGAAATTTCCCCGGAAGACGTAACAAAATACCTTTAGATCTTTTGATCTGTAGTGTTCTTTTTAGGCGCTTCTTTCTTGCTGTAAGTAGGGCAAGTGTATTGACTGCAAGCAGAAACAAAGGCTGCGAGGATAACGAAGGCTAAGATCTTTTTCATCATGGTGAAGTTGATTAAAACAAAAATATAACTCTTTACTAATAAAACAAACCAAAAGACTATAAATCCAGTCGGTCGATCATAGGGGCTATTCAACCATTAAATTACAACCCCTCACATCACTATTATCCATCCTGCCTAAAATTTCAAAGGTTCCATCCATATAAACCCTTCCTATATCTTCTGTCTCAACGAATGAAATCGAATTCCAATTGGCTAAATCGACAACATTTATACCGGCAGTTTCATCTTGTAACCCCTTGCGGAAAGGATCCGTCAGTTCCCTCCCTACCACTTTCATCCATGGAGGCAAGGAAAATCGATTGGAGTGAACAGCATAGGCTTGCGAAAGAAGTTCAGTCATTCCATATTCAGAATATATTGATGTTACGTTTAAACCATCTTTTAAAATCTGATGGAGTTCCGAACGCGTCATTTCCCTTCTCCTACCCTTCATACCACCGGTCTCAAACACGAAGCTATTGCCAAGATCAATATTATACTTTTCAACAAGGTCGAGCAGTGCAAAAGAGACTCCCCACAGAATAATTTTCCGTGAATCTGATTGAAGCAAATCAATATCCTTTACCAATTGATCTTGATTATATAGGTAAAATGCCGAGTGTGGAGATCTGCTTTCAGTAATAAAATGCTGCACCATGGCAATTAAAGAAGAGCCCTCCCGCTCCTGATAGGAAGGCAGGAGTGCCAAAAAATGATAGTCCGTTAACGACCCGAAAAATAATTCAAAATTGCGTTGGGCGTGTTGAAGATAAAATTGCAAATCCTTTACAGCATGTTTGCTGGTTATCATACCTGTGGTGCCACTGCTCGTAAAAACGGTTTCTTCGTTCCATTCCCCGGTTTTTACAAGATGGGTTTTAAAAAATGAAATCGGCAGAAACGGGATTTGTTCAATGGAATTGACTGTTTCTATATTCACAGACAAGTGCTGAAGGAATTGATGATAAACAGGGTTATGAACGGCTTGAAACCGAAATACATCCAGAGCAATACCTTCGAAGGAAAATTCGTTAAGGGTATATAATTTTGATTCAAAACCTTTAAAAGTATCCAAGTGTTTATCAACTTTAGCGTGAATATAAAACTATGAAGCTAGCGAAAGGAGTTGTTTTCTTTTTTTTGACGGGCCTGATGATTTCCTGTTTCAATCCTCCTGAGTTTCCGGTAAAACCTGAAATTGAATTTGAATCGCTCATTTTTAAAAAGGTTGGTGGTTTTGCTGACCCTGATTCTCTTATTCTTTCCATTCGTTTTAAAGACGGTGATGGCGATTTGGGAATTGATCCTCAAAATGCAAATTTCACAAGCTATCCCTTCCATCCTATCAATTACTATCTCGCAAAGGATGGCGATACATTAAAAATATCCACAAAAAAAGTATATGAAGATCTTCCACCCTTGATTAACATCGAAGCTGGGCAATCAGGAAAATTGGTAACTGTACGCACACGAAATGAGAGTGCTTACTCCTTTTTACCTTCCTTTAATCCAGGACCATTTCCCTGCCAAACATATCATTACGACCGTGATACAATTTATGTTCGTGAAGAACATAAATTCATATTCGATGCTTCCTACAATATTATAGACACTCTAATAGGCAACCCGAACATTTACAAAATATTGGATACTGTTTATTATGACGTTAATCCAAAACATTACAACATCTCCGTTGTATTTGAAACCAAAAACGCAGATGGCTCTTATACGGAGTATGATTGGAGAAAAGAATTGTGTACCGACTTCAATTCCCGTTTTCCGGTCTTGGCAGAAACTAAAGTTCCTCTGGATGGCACACTGCGGTATGGTATGAAGTCAACCGGGTTTGTCTCTTTGTTTGGAGGAAAAACACTCCGGCTAAAAGTTCAGATAAAAGACAAAGCATTGCACCTCAGCAATATCATTTACACAAATGATATTCAGATTAATTAAGCGAATACAGATCTTTAAATTTCGTAGGATTCACCTCCGTCATTAAGGTATAGACCTTTTCAAAAACATCTTCCGAACTTGGCTTCGAAAAATAATCTCCATCAGAAGCGTATGCAGGTCGGTGTTCTTTTCCGGTAATGGTTACAGGCTTTGAATCCAGATACTGATATGCATCCTGTTCTTCAAGGACCTGTTGCATCATAAAAGCAGTAGCACCTCCCGGTACATCTTCATCAGCAAATACAATACGATTTGTTTTCTTAACGGATTCAACAATGCTTTGATGACGGTCAAACGGAAGAAGGGTTTGTACATCAATTACCTCACATGATATTCCAAACTTCTCAAGATCATCCGCAGCTTCCATTACAACACGACACATTGAGCCATAGGTAACGATGGTAACATCATTACCTTCTTTTAATACTTCAGGAACACCCAATGGCACGGTAAACTCACCAACATTATCAGGAGTTTTTTCTTTTAAACGATAACCATTTAAACATTCTACAATAACAGCTGTATCATCCGACTGCAACATGGTATTATAGAAACCAACGGCTTGCGTCATGTTGCGCGGAACTAAAATATAAATTCCGCGAAGTGTAGTCAGCATCATTCCAATCTGCGAACCTGCATGCCACACTCCTTCTAACCGATGGCCGCGCGTTCGAATAATGAGGGGTGCTTTTTGTCCGCCTTTTGTTCGATACTGCAAACACGCCAGATCATCTGAAAGTGTTGGCAAGGCATAAATAAAATAATCAAGATATTGTATTTCAGCAATGGGTCTCAGACCTCGTAATGCGGCTCCGATTCCCTGGCCTATAATAGTACACTCGCGAATACCTGTATCGGTAACCCGAAGCTCACCATACTTTAGTTGCAAGCCTGCGAAGCCCTGATTCACATCACCAATCTTACCTACATCTTCACCAAATGCAAGCACACGTGGATCACGCTCCAGTGCAGCATCAAAACATTTATTCAGTAATTCACGCCCATCAACAATAGAAGAGGAATCAGAATAAATCGGATCAACGTGTTCTACCTTTAAAGCAGACTCACTTGAAAGACTATATAAATACGAACTGTAACGATCAAAGTTGTCAGCGTTAGAATCGTTCAACCAATTGATCAGAGCAGTACGTACCTCACCTTCTTCATCGCGAAGAAGACGCAATGCTTTACGTGCAGCCTTCATCGTTTCCATACGGGTCGGGTTGATTGCATTGCTGAGTTCTTCTTTCAATGCAAGTATTTCCTGACTGCCATTCGCTTCAATTGCCTTCGTTAATAAATCAGTAATAAAGAATTGATCCTTCCGAACATCATCCATGAACGCTTTCCATGCGCGTTCTTTTGCCTCCTTGGCGGATTGCTTTGCTTCTTTCTCTATATCATCAACCTCCTCAGGAAGAATGAGTACTTCATTGATGATCCACTCACGCATTTTCGCAATGCAATCGTGCTCAACTTCCCACTGCAATCTTTCTTTCGACTTATAGCGCTCATGAGAACCTGAAGTAGAGTGACCTTGTGGTTGAGTCATCTCTTCAACATGCAACAATACGGGCACATGTTCTTCACGGCAAATTTTCTCAGCGCGTTGGTAGGCTTCCAGCAACTTCACGTAATCCCAACCTTGTACTGTTATAATTTCAAAACCTTTTTCTGATTCTGTTCGCTGCAAACCTGCAAGTGCTTTCGAAATGCTGCTCTTTGTAGTATGATATTCTTGTGGTACAGAAATACCATATGCATCATCCCAAACCGACATCAACATCGGTACTTGTAAAACTCCGGCTGCGTTGATGGCTTCATAGAACATACCTTCTGATGTAGAGGCATTACCTATCGTTCCAAAGGCTATTTCGTTTCCTTTGTTTGAAAGATTCGTGTATGCATGCAACGCATCGTTCTGTCTGAATAATTTAGAAGCATACGCCATGCCCAACAAACGTGGCATCTGCCCAGCCGTTGGTGAAATGTCAGCGCTACTGTTTTTTTGATCGGTTAAATTTTTCAGCTTCCCATTTTCATCCAACATGCGTGTGGCATAATGTCCGTTCATTAAACGGCCAGCAGATGCCGGGTCTGCTTCTAAACTTGTATGTGCGTAGAGCTGTGCAAAATATTGTTGCACGGTAAGTTCGCCAATGGCAAACATAAACGTTTGATCTCTGTAATATCCCGCACGAAAATCACCTTTACGGAAAACTTTCGCCATGGCAATCTGAGCGATTTCTTTTCCATCGCCAAAAATGCCAAACTTGGCTTTCCCCATAAATACTTCCTTGCGCCCAATGATGCTGGCTTCCCGGCTCTCTACGGCCAATCGGTAATCGGATAGAATCTCCTTCACCTTTGCCTGCGAGAATTTAATCTTTGCTTCTTTGATTGTGTTCAAGATATTGGGATTTGAAAGGTGAACAATCGTTAGCACTAAAAGTAGGCATATCTCCTAACTTTCAAAAGCAGGAGACTGTTTGTAAACAACCCAATCTCCACTTTCCACGCAAACATCGCTTGCACTTGCTTCTGGAAATAAATAAATACCAAATTTTTGTTTTGCAATTTCAACATTAGCAAAAATATATCCTGCATCCATCTCAGTTTGATGTATTAATTCTTCTGTCTTATTATTTATGATTTTAAATAATTCAACCACAATGATATCTTCTGGATTTTCAGTTGCGGTGGCATACGGATAGTCTACTAATGAAAATAACTTAAAACCACGAAGCTTCTCTTTTCCTAAAAATTCCATTCCGTCCATAAAATCGATATAGGTTTCCATGCCTTGTCGAAGTGATCCGTAAAAAGCGTAACGTCTGTTTTCGTTCATTTCTCAATTGTTTCTGTTCAATCAATAGTTTCAGGCACAAGTTCCAAAAGTCAACATGCCGGGCAAAGGAAAATGCAGTGTATTACATTAATTACAAACATCCGTTAGTATATTTGCGACCCTAAATCGATTGCTATATGATAATAGGAGTTCCGAAAGAAATTAAAAATAACGAGAACCGGGTTGCATTAACGCCCGCTGGCACGCAAGAATTCGTAAAGCGTGGCCATACCGTGTATATCCAAAAAACAGCCGGAGTTGGAAGTGGCTTTACAGATGATGAGTATGCTAAAGCGGGTGGTAAAATGATTGAAGATGCAGGGGAAGTTTTTAGTCTTGCTGAAATGATCATGAAAGTGAAAGAACCAATTGAGCAAGAGTATAAGCTCATTAAAAAAGATCAACTTGTTTTTACCTATTTCCATTTTGCTTCGTACGAACCGCTTACCAAAGCGATGATCGCAAGTGGTGCAGTCTGTTTGGCGTATGAAACGGTAGAACGTCTTGATGGAAGTTTGCCCTTATTGATTCCAATGTCGGAAGTGGCCGGTAGAATGTCTATTCAGGAAGGTGCAAAATATTTAGAGAAACCTTTAAAGGGCAGAGGTATTTTATTAGGTGGTGTCCCAGGTGTGAAACCAGCAAAGGTATTGATACTAGGTGGTGGTGTTGTGGGTACTAACGCTGCCAAGATTGCAGCTGGTATGGGTGCCGATGTAACCATCATGGATGTAAACATTAACCGCTTGCGTTATTTGGATGATGTCATGCCAAAAAATGTTCACACCATTGTATCAAATGAATACACCATTCGTGAAATGGTGAAGGATCATGATTTGATTATTGGCGGTGTGTTGATACCGGGAGCAAAAGCTCCGATGTTAATCACCCGCGATATGTTAAAAACCATGCGTCCTGGAACAGTGCTAGTTGACGTTGCTGTAGATCAGGGCGGATGTATTGAAACCTGCAGACCGACTACGCACGAAGATCCTACTTTTATTATTGATGACGTAGTTCATTATTGCGTAGCGAACATGCCGGGTGCTGTTCCATATACCTCTACCCTAGCGTTAACAAACGCTACATTACCTTACGCAATTCGTTTGGCAAATCAAGGATGGAAGAAAGCATCACAAGACAATACAGACTTGCGCAACGGCTTGAATATAATCCATGGAGAAGTTGTTTACAAAGGTGTAAGCGATGCATTCCAACTTCCTTATTCGGATGTTAAGAAGTTTTTGTAGATTATAGATATCTCAAATGAAAGTCGTCTGGTCACATTAGCCAGACGACTTTTTTATTTATGACTAATGACTTCATCCAATGGTCAACAGGATAGTATGCTTCCCTCACTGAGAGGATTGCTGTGCTTCTTCCAAAAGTTGTGATGCATGCGCGACAGGTCAAGCGAATTTCACTCATAGATGGAGCGCGCGCGTAAAAAACACAATGGTCACCCCGACTGGGTCGGGGTGACCATTGTGTTTAGTAAAGCTGGAGATTAATTGACACTCTTGTTGCGTGTCAATTAATCTCCAGCTTTTTTGAGCGGCCTGCTATTTCCATCAAAGCAATACATTTCGTTTCCGCTCAGCTGCTCTACTCTTCGTTCCGTGCGTGAACTTTAAAGCATTTCAATGCTGTTGAGATTACTTGCAGTAAATTCTAGTTATTCGCGTGCTTTGTTTTCTGATCTACCATGTGATGAATCATGTACATCATGGCAATAGTGATCAACATAGCACCCACTACCACATAACCCAGCAGACCATAATTCTCCAGAGCTGCATGCTCACTTTTCTGAACGACAATAATGCCGGCAATCATGGTAGCGATACCACCTGAGATTTGCTGGATCGAAGCGTTAATACCCATGAAGGCACCGCGATCAGCAGGTTCGGGTATGGCTGTCATTAATGCTGTGGCTGCAATCATACGTGCCATAATACCGATGAACAGAATAACATTAATGATAATCACAACCCAAAGTGGTGTAACACCAAGATTGCAATAAATCAAAACCATGATCATTCCGATGATGGAACCGATCACGAATATCTTATACTTGCCAATGACATCGCTGAGCTTTCCTGTGAACGGTCCAGCAATGATAGAACAGGCACCTGTAACAAAATACAATATCGATATTTGGCCTTTTGTGAGTTCAAGGTTATTGATACCAAACGTGCTACCAAATGGCAACAACATAAAACCACCTGTTGCCAACAAAACGGTTGCCCCAAAAGCTTTTACATAAGTGATATTGGAAATAGTTTTAATCAAATGCTGAAAAGCATTCCGTTCTAACTTAATTCTTAAGTGCACATCGACTGGCTTCATCTTTATAAATATCGCGATGTAGATTAACACACTCAATGCAACGATCAGAAAGAAAGGAATATGCCATCCAAATATCGAAGCGAGATAAAAACCGAGAGGAAGTCCCAGTACCTGAGTGGCTGCAAATGCCATCTGAGTAAAGCCCATCACTCGACCTCTTACTTCCATTCTGAAAAGGTCTGTAATAATGGCAAAGCTGACGGAACCGATTACACCTCCGAAGATTCCCGTAACGATTCTGGCTCCTAGTAAAAATTCATAATTATTTGCTACTCCGCAAAGCAACGTTCCTACAATAAAACCTGCATAAAAAAAGAGTAGTAATTTTTTACGATCGAATTTATCGGCAAATCCGGCAGCCAACAATCCAGAAATACCTGCGCTAAAGGCATATGCTGATACAACCCAACCAAATTGAGCGGTACTTATTTTCAATTCAGGAATCAATATCGCTCCAAGCGGAGACAATATCATAAAATCCAACACAATGGTAAACTGAAGGATGGCGAGAATCGCGATGATGAATACTTCGTATGAAGTAAATATTTTTCCGGTTAGGGGTTTTGTCTGAGTCATGTAATCGTTAAAAGTTAAATGTTAATGGGCTTAACTAAAAAGTGTTATAAATCATTCCAGTTTACCATTAACATTTAACAGCTAACTGATCTTACCAGAAAACAATATAAAGCGCTGAAAGGATTCCGCACACAATAACAACACCTACTGCAAACGCTCCGGTTGGCTTGAACATGGTTGCATCAATCTCAAGACCTTTTGATTCTTCTTTTGTTTTCGGAATCGCCAATGAAATTATGACCATTAGCGCCACTACAATACCGAAAACAAAACCCATCCGATCAAGGAATGGAATTTCGTAAAGTCCAGAATCAGCACTCAAAACAGAGAAGCCCATCGAGCTTAATCCAGATAGGTCAACAAATTTTGGAAGGAACTTAAACAATAACGACAGCGGGAACACAATCACCGCGGCTACCAATGCTGATAATGCGGTGGTTCTTTTCCAGAAAAATCCAAGAATAAAAATGGCGAAGATACCAGGAGAAACGAAGCCTGTATATTCTTGTATGTATTGGAATCCACCTTTCTTATCAATACCTAAGAAAGGAGAAATTAAAATGGCCAATGCCATTGCCACCACAATAGCAATTTTTCCTACATATACCTGGCTCTTTTCAGAAGCGTTTGTGTTGAAGAATTTCTTGTAAATATCCAATGTGAAAATCGTAGCAATACTGTTTGCCTTTCCGGCAAGTGACGCAACAATAGCCGCTGTTAAAGCAGCAAATGAAAGACCTTTCAATCCGACAGGTAATAAATTCAACAAGATAGGATAAGCGCGATCGGGATTAACTGAACCATCTGAAATCATTTCCTGCTGGAACATGCCTTCCTGATACAATACATAGGCAGCGATACCGGGTAACACTACGATTACTGGCATTAATAATTTTAAGAATGCTGCAAATAAAATTCCATTTCTCGCAGTTGGTAAATCGGCTCCAAGCGCACGTTGTGTGATGTATTGATTACACCCCCAGTAATTCAGGTTAACAATCCACATACCCCCAATCAAAATCGTTAAGCCGGGAAGGTCAAGATAGTTCGCGTTGCTTTGATCAAATACCATGTGGAAGTGATCATCTGCATGTTCTGTCATCAGACTAAGACCATTCAATACACCTGTGGTGCCATAATGTTCCGATACTAAATTAAGTGCAATGTAGGTTGTGGCCAATCCACCGAAAATCAAAAAGAACACTTGAATAACATCGGTATAACCAATTACTTTCATTCCTCCGAGGGTAATCACAATCGCAAAGATGGCGAGCCCCCCCATACATACCCAAAAGTTAAGTCCTGAAATTGTACTGATTGCCAATGCACCCAAATACAAAATGGAAGTAAGATTCACTACTACATACAGTAATAACCAAAATACTGCCATTACAGTACTCACTGTGCTGCTGTAACGCTGCGTGAGAAACTGCGGCATGGTGTAAATTTTATTCTTCAAATAAATGGGCATAAAGAATATTGCTACCACCATTAATGTAGCAGCGGCCATCCACTCATACGTTGCAATGGCAAGACCCATTTTAAAACCAGAGCCCGACATACCGATAAACTGCTCGGCCGAAATGTTTGAGGCAATGAGTGAAGCTCCGATGGCCCACCAGGTAAGAGATCCTTCTGCCAAAAAGAAGTCTTTCGAATCGGCTTGTAGTTTTTTCTTCCTGTTGTATATCCAATATCCGTATCCGGCAACGATTGTGAAATAAACGAGAAAGACGATGTAGTCTAGATTTTGCATCTGGTTTAAAGATTAGGTAGTAGAAGTAGGATTATTGAAAAATGAGGTAGAGTGATATCTGATCATGGTTGCTCGAATGTATGAACTCCTTGTGATAAGTTCACTAAATAAAAATCAGGTTCTTTTTTGAAAGTAGCAAAATATTTTTCGCTTAACCGTTCCGAAAGCTGAGGTGCCGATCCTTTTCTTACCAGGTTGATCGTACATCCTCCAAATCCACCGCCCATCTGGCGGCTACCGAGTATCAATTTTTTTTCCTCTTCAGCGCACTTTACTAAAAAGTCTGACTCTTCGCAGCTTACCTCATAGAGATCACTTAAACCCCAATGAGTCTGGTTCATTAGTTTACCAAAGCCGTCAAGATTTCTATTTCGAAGCAAGATTGCCGCATCTTTGGTTCGCTGAATCTCCTGCGCTATAAAGAACGATTTCTCAAACACTTCCTTCGACATCCGATCTTGATATGCCGTTAGCAATGCAACGCTTACATCGCGCAAAGATTTTACATTTGGAAATTCTTTTTGAATAATCGAAACTCCTTCCTCACACGCTTCTCTCCTTCTGTTGTAAGCTGATGAGGCAAGTGTGTGTTTTACTTTTGTATCCATTAGTAATACCTCCACGTCTTCATATTGAAAAGGAAGATATTCATGTGTAAGACTTCTGCAATCCAGAATGATAACGGAACCTTGCTCGGAAAAAAGACTGGCATACATATCCATGATACCACACTTCACACCGGCAAAATGATGCTCGGCATATTGGGCAATTCTCGCTAAATCTAACCGGCTTAATGAAAATTGAAACACTTCATTCAATGCAAAACCCAATCCACTGCAAAGCGCAGCGGAAGATGACAGCCCTGCGCCTACCGGAATATTTCCTCCAAAAACACAATCAAAACCTTGCACGTCAAGACCACGCTGTGTCATGCCATGAATCACACCCATGAAATAGTTTGTCCAGTGATGACCAGGCTTTATATCCTGAATAGAAAAGGTAGCAGCCTCATTTAAATCAGTAGAGTAAGCTGAAAAACTTTTTGTTTGATTGGGAGCCAATGCAAATACAAAATAGTTGTTGATGGCCGATGGCATTACAAAGCCTTCGTTATAATCAGTATGTTCTCCTATAAGATTAATGCGACCAGGAGCAATAACGATAATGGATGATTTCCCAAAACGCTGCAGAAAAGCTTCTCTTACAATTTTAATATCTTCCATCACCTTATCTCCCAAAATCATCCTGCACGCGTACGATGTCATCTTCATCCGATGGATGTTGTACATCCGTATGCTGCCATATTTCAGCTATCATTCCCCATCCTTCTAATCCAATGAGGCGATGACGTTGACCTTGCTTCAGACGAATGATTTCACCTACCTGAAGTTCTTGAAGCGGACCCTCCTGATCGGTATCACTTGTTATTACGCCAGCCTTGCCCGCGACTAACTTCCATATCTCCGCACGTCTGTGATGATATTGCCACGACAAGCGTTGATGTGACTCGACCATTAAAATTTTGGGGCTAAACTTTCCGCTGATGGCCAGGGAAGCCAGGTCTATTCCGGGAAAATAAAGCTGGGCAAATTTCTGAGCCTGCGATTCGTCTAATACAAAGAAACCTCCCCATGGACGATTCATATCTTTTGTTACTACTGTGAGACTGTTTTGTGCCAGGTATTTTTCAACACTATCAAATACAACTGATTTGGCGCCTTCTAATAAAATGGTATCGTGCATTAACTTTAAAGGTTCAATTTTTTTGGACTGCCTGAATTGAAGCGAGGCAAGATAAAGCTTAGAATCTATTCAGCCAACCTAACAAGTGTTTCGATGTTTTGTTTAAAAGTAAAATTGATTACGAATGCAATCTGATTCTAGTTCTAAGTTTACCTGCTTGAAAGTTGAAAAATCATATAGCTTCGTATTCTCACCCTATCCGCTTATCTGCACTCTTGCAGATCAAACTCGATCTAAAATATGATGTCATTGCTATGGTGAAGAATTCAAATGCATTTCCCGCAGATCAGCTTGTATTTTAATTTGAAAGGCAATCTCTCCATGACCATCTGCATTTCAATCTGCGAAATCTGCGTGCCTCTTAATCCGCGAGATCTGCAGGAAAAAACCATCATTCGCAATGAAGGGCTTCTTTAATACTTCATTAATACATTTAAAAATTTCCGATCTAATTTATGTCCATACCAATCTTCGTATTTCACATCGCTTCGGTTTGAATCCAGTACACCAAAGTCGCCAGCGAAATTCCATATACCAAAACCAATTTTATTTTGGCTTAATATCTCAAGCACGTCATTAAACCACGCGAGAAAAACATCGTGCGGGGTTTTGTTCCAGCAGCCACATTCACCACAATGTACACCTACCCCTTGTTGAGTCAGTTCAATCCAGGGTTTATAATAGGCCTCTAACATAGTTCGATCGTACATGCGGTCACCAATTTTTCCTGGCCAAACAGGTGTTGGTAAATTCTCAGGATCTTTATTCGCCCACGGCGCTTTGTAATGCGAGATAGCATGTGGAAAATATCCACGGCAACTTTGAGCAATATTCAGATCAATAATTTCAGGAATCACGGAGTTACCTACATTATTGCCATCGGCTATGATTTGATGCTCCGAATTTTCTTTACGAATAGCTTCAGCAGCGGCCTTGGCAACTTTACGATACAGATCACCCGGCACAGTTGATGATTTCGAAAGTTGATCGTTCATGTCTTCGCGCATGCTGGGCTCATTTACCAAATCGAAACTGATTTTTTTGTTCGATACATTCTTATATCGTTTTGCCCACATGTTCCAATGGAAACAAAAAGCATCGAGTGCTTCCTGATCTTTCCATAAATTATAGGGTTCATAAAATCCGGCATTGATACAATACCCTGGCGCACGATGTAAATTGAGACTGACATGCATTTTATGTTGATGGGCGAGCGCAACTAATTTATCAATTCGATCAATTGCTTCATCATTGATGTGATATACCTCCTCTGGAGTGATGTTTCGTGTTCGATCGATGGATAAATAATGTGGATATGCTATGGGAACGCGCACGAAATTAAATCCCCAATCCTGCATCCACTTAAAATATTCTTCTGTTGTCGGATTCCACGATGGATTCGGATTGGGTGAAAAGAAATCCAGAACATTGAAGCCTCTCCACTGCGGTAATTTATTTTTTGCTTTTCGCGCTTCTGCGAAAGCTTCAGTACCTGCAAGTCCTGCAGCAGCCGTTGCCATACTGGATGCTTTGATAAAATCTCTTCTGTTCATTACTGATTATTTATTTTATTACTGTTTTCGTCTCTTAGGGTAAGCACATCATTTTACTTTCTTGAGTATTCTTTGTGAACCTTCAGAACTTTGTGTCTTAGTGGCCGAACATTTTCTTGCCACAAAGACACAAAGACCAAAGAAGGTACAAAGTCTGCACGGCACCAGTTCGTCTTTACTTCTTCATTTTCGAAATACCGACAAACAAGAAAGAAAAGAAAAGAAACGCTAACGTCATACAAGCACTGTTTATAAAAACCTTTTGATAACCCAACTTCACTACATCGATAAAAGGGTAAGGATAATATCCTGAAAAAGATCCAAGTACCAATATCACAATAATATATACCAGTGGAAAAATAAGCCACGGCAACACGTCTTTCCATTGCAATTGATTTTTTCGTGCAAACAAAAACCAATACACAATGTATAATACCGGCATAACAGAATGCAGCAATTCATCTACGATCATTTGCAACCCTTGCGGATTCCAAAGCGGGCGCAATACGATGTTATAGGTTAAACCTACAACCGCTATATAAACAGCAAGCGCAGTGGCAACGGTTGTGCGGGAGAAAAACCTGCCCCTCTTCGATTCAGGACTTAGCAATAGAAATGTAAAACACAAAGCCACCAGCAGGTTGGTAAGAATGGTGTAGAAGGTAAAGTATCGAACGATGACATCAGCAAAAGACGTAACACGATTGAGAATGATCAAATAAAACTGCGCTCCTAACGCAAACCATCCCAGGAGAGTACCAAGCCATAAAAATATCCGCATCTTTTATTTTGTTAAAGCAAATCCCGTTGGTTCCGTTCCGAAGTTAAAAATTATGTTCGTGAAAGCAGATTTATATTCAGCTAAGGATTATCTTACTTTCTCAAATTCCTTTTGGGCAGCGCATTCATTCCGTTTACACGGCCGTAAAAAGATTTACTAACAAAGACCAATTGAATATCGAAACTACTTCGAAGCCATCTCGAACCAAGAGTGGAGCGAGAGTGGACAAAGAGTGGAGAAAGAGTGGAAGATGAACGGGTCGAGTTGGGGTCCATGACGGAAACGGGCTGGCAATTCATATCGATTTGAGTAGAATAAATAGGTGCGTCATCGCAGTTATATCTCCCAACTACACGACTCAATACTATATTTGCGCCCTGTTAAACTTGTGAATCAATATATCCATAATCAATGAAAAAGTCGACTATCCAATTCTCTATTGAACTCGATCCGAATAATGTGCCCGAGAAAATAATGTGGGACGCTACCGAAAAGCCTGATCCAGGACTTTCTGAAACCAAAGCCATTAGCATCGCCTTATGGGATCAAACCCAGAAAAACACTTTGCGTATCGACCTGTGGACCAAAGACATGCCCGTTGAAGAAATGAAACGATTCCACATTGATTGCATTGGTGGAATGGCCCAAAGCGTGCTAAGCGCTACGGGTGATGAGTTCATGGCCAATGAAATAAACGCCCTTTGTGAACGAATGGTGAAGCATGTTCAGGAAGAAAACAAGTAATAAATGACCTAAATCAGGTAGTTAAAGGGTGGTTCAAACGTTTGTTGTTTCATAAAATTTTGTACTTTTCAGGCAAGAAGCTCGGTATGCATACTATATCTGGCGCTCTTGCTTTTTTATTTTCAACAAACCAATCACTTAGACTATATGAAGATTTTTTACAAAAATTCATTGGCCGCAGTACTACTCTTAGTGCTGACTGCTTCAGTAGGCTTCGCGCAAACCAACATTTCCGGAAAAGTGACGGATGAGGCAAGCGGAGAACCTATTGCCGGTGTGAACATCATTGTCAAAGGCCGCGTTATTGGAACGATCTCTGGCACTGATGGTAACTTTTCATTAAAAGTAAATGATGCCCCTCCACTTACCCTTACCTTTTCATTTGTAGGTTATTCCACGAAAGATTTAGAGATAACGGATGCCAATACTTCGGGTTTGGAAATGAAATTAAGCGAGCAGACCATTCTTGGTCAGGAGGTAGTTGTTTCTGCTTCCCGTATGGAAGAGAGCATTTTGCAATCGCCTGTAACCATTGAAAAAATAGGTTTATTGGAAATCAAGCAATCTTCCGCTCCTGATTTTTATGATGCCTTATCAAGTTTGAAAGGTGTTTCAACAAACTCAGGAAGTTTGAATCTTACCTCTGTTAATACAAGAGGTTTTGCCACCATTGCCAACACTCGTTTTGTACAATGGGTTGACGGAATGGACACGCAAGCTCCTCTCTTAAACTTTCCAACAGGAAGCATTATGGGACTTGGAGAATTGGATGCTGAGAGCATGGAGTTAATTCCCGGAGCAGGGTCTGCGCTTTACGGACCTAACGCATTCAATGGTATTTTAGTAATGCAAAGCAAGAGCCCGTTTGAATATCAAGGGCTGAGTGCACAGGTAAAACAAGGTATCACCACATCTGATGCCGGAGGTACTCACCCACTCGGACAATACAGTATTCGTTATGCAAAAGCATTCAACAACAAGTTTGCCTTCAAAGTAAACTTGTCTTATATGACGGCCACGGATTGGTTGGGTAGTGATTATAGAACAGACCGTACAAATCCGGAATCAACAACTGACTTAAGTGGTACAAAAGATTTTGATGGTTTAAACCTGTATGGTGATGAAACACTGGTTCCAACACCCGTTCCCAGTGTCGGTACTATCAAGCGAACTGGTTTCAGAGAAGAAGATATGCTTAACGCATTCTCTGACGATCGCGAAGCTAAAACATTGAAAGGTGATGTTGCACTACATTATCGGATTACTGATAAAATAGAGGTATTGTATAACTACCGCTATGGCGGTGGAAGTTCAATCTACCAAGGCACTGAAAAATATGCTTTAAGAGACTTTAATCAACAATTTCATAAGCTGGAATTCAAAGGAGATAATTTCTTCGTTAGAGGATACATTTCAGCTACCGATGCAGGAAAGTCGTATAACTTATCTGCGCTTGGAGGGTTTGCTAATGAAACGTATAGCCCAACTGCTACCACATGGGCTCCTGATTACATTAAGGCCATGCAAGGCTATCAAGAGGATCCAAACTATACCGGTATAGTCATTGCGGGCGATCATGCTTCAGCACGAGCTTATGCTGATCGAAACAGGCCTGCTGCAGGCACTCAGGCCTACAATGATTTAATGAAATTGGTGAGAGATAATTTCTTTCAAAAAACACCAACAAACGGAGCACGGGGTGGAGCATCGTTTTTCGATAACTCCAAACTCCTGCATGGAGAGTTCAATTATAAATTCTTCAATCAAATTAAATGGGCTGAAATACAAGTTGGTGGAAACGTGAGACAATACAATCTCTTTTCAGACGGTACCATCTTTAACGAGGCACCCGATGATGGTGTGGATTTCAAACGCATAAAAGTCAATGAGTTCGGTGCATATGGACAGATTGCTAAAACATTTGCTGAGGCATTGAAAGTAACGGGTTCTATTCGTTACGACAAAAACGAAAACTTTGACGGTCAGTTTACACCACGTGTGTCGGCTGTTTATACATTCAATCAAAATCAAAATATTCGCGCTTCATTCCAAACTGGTTTCAGAAACCCGGATACACAAGCACAGTTTATTTATTTCCCATCGTCAAGCGGTACATTGGTTGGAAGCACAGAAGCAAATGCTGCACGATATGGTATTCATAACGGAGGCTCATGGACCGAACTATCGATTAAAGATTTCCGCGCAAGCGGAGGATCATTTGATGCGAACGGGCCTGTCGGTGGAAATTCTAATCTTCTTCAGATTATTGATCTTGACTACGTTCAACCGGAGCAGTTAAAATCAGTAGAGTTAGGATATAAAGGATTGATTGCCACAAAGCTCTTGATTGATTTAAATGGATATTATACTGTTTATAGCAATTTTATCGGAGGCGAAATTGTTGGAAACGTTAATCCAACATCACATCAGGGCGTTGCCATAAATCCTGGTAGTCTCTTTTCACCTTACACCAATTCGAAAGAAGATGTTAAATCGTACGGTGTAGGATTAGGTCTAAGTTATAGTTTACCACGCAATTTCGTAGTGAATGGAAGCTGGAACTATGCCACCTTCGAAGCGAATGAGACCGAATCATTTCGTTCAGGATTTAACACACCAAAAAACAAATTCACGGTCGGTTTAGGCAATCGCAAAATTGTAAAGAACCTTGGCTTTAATATTAGTTACAGATGGCAAACACACTTTGAATGGTCATCTACCTATGGTGTGTGGGATGTGCCTGAATATGGTGTGATCGATGCGCAGATCAACTACAGACTTGCTCCTATTAAAACGATGTTAAAAATTGGTGGTACTAACATTGGTGGTGGCGACTATCGCACCAACTTAGGTTCACCGTTCATCGGTCAGCAATATTATATATCACTCACGTTCGATGAATTCTTTAATTAATCCAACGCTAAACTTCAAGATTATGAAATCAATAAAATATTTTCTCTACAGTTTGATCTTTGTCATGACGGTGGCGTGTGATCAGGAGGTAATTGATCTTCAAGAACCAGAAACACCACCTGCGGATACATCATGCGAAGATGCAGTGGCTGGATCTGCTGACTTTACCAAGTTTGTGGCTATTGGAAATTCATACATTGCAGGTTTTCAGGCAGGAGCATTATTTAATGATGGTCAAAACAACTCGCTTGCTGCAATCTTCAACAAACAATTGGAATGTGTAGGTTCTCCAAGCACCTTTAACCAACCGACTATTAATTCAGTAAATGGATATAATATTCAGTCTTCAATTCCAGGTGTGATTACATTAGGCAGACTTATATTATTTGATCCAGATGGAGCAACGGGTTCTCGTACGGCAGCGCCTTATCCTTCTGCCTTCCCCGGATCTTCCGTGACTTGTCCAGCAGCTGTTACAACACCTCCACTTCCAGCACCTTATAACACGGCAAATGCTCCAACAGCCTTTGGTGGAGATAAAGCTGCATTGAATAATTTTGGTGTACCTCTAATTTTTCTCGGCCAAGCTCTTACTGCTAGTACTGGAAATCCAGCATCACCTTATTATAATCCACTCTGGGCACGTTTTGCAAGTCAACCTGGGGTGAAGTCTATCTTGCAAGATGCATTAGGGGCCGCTGGAAGTTTCTATATGATCTGGTTAGGCTTTGACGACGTATTACTTTATGCTGCAACTGGTGCAGATGGAACATACCCTATAACTTCTGAAGTTGCTTTTAGCGATCAATATAGCACCGCTATTTCAACGATGTTAGCGGCAAATCCATTGTTTAAAGGTGTTGTTGGTAACATTCCGAATATTACTTCCATACCCTATTTCTATACTGTTAAATGGAATCAAATTACCTTAGATGCTGCCACTGCGGCATCCTTAACAACTAATTTGGCAAATAACTACAACGCCTTTTTGGCGGCAATGGTAACAAACGGTATAATTACTGATGCAGAGAAGACAAAAAGAATGTTGACTTACGCAGCAGGAAGCAATGGAGTACTTCTTACTGATGAAGATTTAACTGATCTGAGCACTTACATGACGGGCCCGTATGCTGGATTACTGCCATATGCAAAAGCTAGACAAGCCACATCAACTGACCTTATTCCACTTGCTGCTGGTTCTGTGCTGGGAACCTGCTACGGAGGTAGTGCCTCTGCCATTTTCGGAGTGAGCTATCCCGTTGGAGATAAATATGTTCTCACACCTGTAGAAACATCTTTAATTCTTACTCGAACCGCTGCATTCAATACTTCAATTAATAATGCGGTGACAAATAGTAGCAATCGTCTAGCTTTAGCAGATATTAATAAGGCCTATTCTGATTTTGTTACAGCCAAAATAGCGGTAACGGATGGTGTTACGATGACACCAAGCTTTGCTCCCCCAACCGGAATTTTTTCTGAGGATGGATTACATCCTAATAGCAGAGGATATGCATTCACAGCAAATGTGTTTATCGATGCTGTTAACTTAAAATTTGGATCCACCATACCACATGCAAAAGTATCGGCCTATTCTGGTACAGCTCTCCCGGTTAATCCTTTACCGTAATATATCTATAAATTGATCCAGGAAAGGCTGCTCCAAAAGGCAGCCTTTCCTATTTCTATACCTACCCTAAACCATTATCACTTTCCATCATTTTCCTTTTTCTTACCTTTACGCCACAAAAAATTAAAGACGCGATTAACCTGCAATTGATCAACGCTTTATGGCTTTATTCAATAAAATTGACAAACGCCTTCTCAAGGAGAAGATGCGTTCTGCCCCGGAAAAACGGGTCACCATTTCTTTCTACAAGTATCACCAACTCGCTGATCCTTCTGCATTTCGGGATGAACTCTATCTTGGCCTCGATTCGTTTCGCGTGCAAGGAAGAATTTATGTGGCACATGAAGGGATTAATGCACAGATCAGTGTGCCTGAAGAAAACATCGATGTATTTCGGAATTATCTATACAGCATTTCCTTTCTCAACCATGTGAGGCTGAACATTGCCGTGCAGGACGATGGCAAGTCATTTTTTAAACTAAAGATTCTGGTTCGCAAAAAAATTGTAGCCGATGGATTGGATGATGCCACCTTTGATGTGACCAACACAGGTGTTCATGTGAATGCCATCGAGTTTAATAAACTGGCGGAAGATCCAAACACCATAATCGTTGACATGCGCAACCATTATGAAAGTGAAGTAGGGCATTTTAAAGGTGCCGTGTTACCCGATGTCGATACTTTTCGTGAAGAACTGCAGGTAGCAGAAGATTTGATGAAGGAACACAAAGACAAAAATCTGCTAATGTATTGCACCGGTGGTATCCGTTGTGAGAAGGCCAGTGCCTGGATGAAACACACCGGCTTTAAGAATGTATTTCAATTAGATGGTGGCATCATTCAATACAGCAAACAAGTAAAAGAAAACGGACTCGAAAATAAATTCATCGGAAAGAACTTTGTATTTGATGAACGTTTAGGTGAGCGCATCACCGAAGATATTATTGCTACCTGTCATCAGTGTGGTGCACCCTGTGATGATCACACGAATTGTAAGAATGATGGTTGTCATCTTCTGTTCATTCAATGCAAAGCCTGTGCAGAAAAATTCAACGGTTGCTGTACGAATGAGTGCAAAGAAATTATTGCCCTGCCTGAAGAAGTACAAAAGGAATTGAGGAAGGGCATAGACAAAGGAAATCAGATTTTTAAGAAGGGCAGATTTAAGTTGCAGGCATAGTAGTTTCGAGTTTAAAGTTTCGAGTTAAGCGCTAAAACCCGAAACTTTAAACCCGAAACTTTAAACTCGAAACCGTTAAACTCAATACTTTGAAAAACACCACAATCCGCATCGGCATCATCAATGTTTCTGACAGGGCAAGTAAAGGCATCTACGAAGATATTCCGGGTAAAGCCATTGTTGCCACACTGAATGATTATCTAAAAAGTCCGTGGGAACAAGAGTATACAGTAGTGCCCGATGAACAATCGCAGATTGAACAGATACTAATTGACATGGCTGATTTAAGGAATTGCTGTCTTATTATTACATCAGGTGGTACAGGCCCAGCCCAGCGAGATGTTACTCCAGAGGCCACTGAAGCTGTTTGCAACAAGATGATGCCCGGTTTTGGAGAGCTAATGCGTGCAAAAAGTCTTACATACGTACCCACCGCAATCCTTTCGCGCCAGACAGCAGGCATACGCAATCAAACTTTAATCGTAAATTTACCTGGCAGTCCAAAAGCAATCCGTCAGTGTCTGGATGCCGTCTTTCCAGCGATCCCATATTGCATTGACCTGCTAAAGGGTCCATTTATCGAGTGCAACGAAGCGGTTATGAAGCCATTTCGACCTCAAACCGCTTAATTTGAAGATTATGGCTAGAATAAAATACTACTACGACACTGAAACCTGTAAGTATGAGCGGGTTAAGACGAAGTCAAGCGATGTCATTTTAAACGCATTGGGCTTACTTTCACTTACGGTAGGCATGGCCATGGGACTCCTTATTCTTTTTGGAAATTATTTCGAATCACCAAAAGAAGTCTTGTTAAGGAACGAAGTAAAAGAGCTTGAATTCTACTATGAGAAGATATCTCAGGATGTGCAAAACCTGAACGGGATTTTAAATAATATCGAACACCGTGATGATAATATTTACAGGGTTGTATTAGGTGCAGAACCCATTGAAAAATCGGTGCGCGAAGCAGGCGTTGGTGGAGCAGATCGATACACTGACATTAAAGATAAGAACATCGACCACCAGGATTTAGTAATTAAGCTGAATGAAAAGGTAGATCTGTTAAGAAGAAAGATTTACATCGAATCAAAATCGCAAGATGAGGTAGTTAAGCTTGCAGAAAACAAAGAGAAATTATTCGCGGCCATTCCGGCCATCCAACCCATTTCCAACAAACAATTAGTAGCCCTCGCTTCGGGCTTTGGTTGGAGAACACATCCTATTTATAAGGTAAAGAAAATGCACACCGGTATCGACTTCGCTGCAGCGATCGGTACACCTATTTATGCGACAGCCGATGGCACTGTAGAGAATGTGGAAGTAAAGTTTAGTGGATACGGAAAAATGGTGGAGATCGATCATGGCTTTGGATACAGAACACGTTACGCTCACATGCACGAATTTAATGTGCGCTCAGGGCAACGCATTAAACGTGGTGATTTAATTGGCTATGTAGGCAATACTGGTTTATCTACTGCTCCGCACTTACATTATGAAGTGTTGATCAACCGAATTCAGGTAGACCCTGTACATTATTTCTATAACGACTTATTGCCAGCTGAATATGAAAAAATATTGGAGCTCGCTTCTATTGAAAATCAATCGTTAGGAATGTAGTCGTAACCTCACCCCATAGAGTATATCAAACCCAGTTCAACGACTGGGTTTTCTTTTTTTGACTATCTTCGATCATTCGAATACCTACTCTATGATTGTCAGAAAAATTTACTCTTTTATATTTCTACTCCTCTGTTCGGGCCAGGCCTTTTCACAAGGGTGCAGCGATGCAGGCTTTTGCACCATGGGAGCAATGAAACCAGATCAACCCTTCAATAAAAAAGTACCTATTCGACTTCGTTCGATGGAGGTAAGTTTTTATAGGGGCACAACAACAACGTCTCCCATTGTATATGTCGCTACCGCTGATTTAAATTTTAGTGTGTTCGATTCTAAAACTTCATTTCAGATAAAACTTCCGTTTCAGGCAGTGAAAGGAAATTTTGGGAACACCAGTGGCATCAGCGATATTTCGCTTTGCCTTACCCGGAATATTTTTACCTCAGAAAAATTCGATGTCAATATTTCCCTCGGAAGTAAAATTCCAACGAATGGATCAAACCTAAAGAATGAAGACAACGGTTTATCATACCCCATGTATTACCAAACCAGTTTAGGTACGTATGATGCGATTGCCGGTATTTCATTGATCAATCGCAACTGGCTTTTTGCTACGGGTATTCAGCATCCCTTTAACAAAAACAAAAATCATTTTACATGGTCTCAATGGGACGATGTCTATCCCGATGACAATTATGTTCGAACCTACGCGCAGTGTTACGAACTCAAGCGCGGCACCGACATTATGCTTCGTGCTGAACGTAATTTTCGATTCTCCCGATTTAATGCATCATTGGGTGTTCTTTCCATTTACAGAATCAATCGTGACGAAATAACAGATAAGCCTTTGTCGGCAACTCCTGAACGTATAAAACCCGATGGAACTACGGGCATGGCATTATCGGCTATTGCAACAATTGGTTACAGTTTTAATGTACGGTCTGGAATACGGATTCTTTATGGAAAGAAGTTTGTTGATCGTGATGTTAATCCCGATGGACTAACGCGCCATGATGTTTCTACTATCTCTTACTACTTCCGCTTCTAGTATGCTGCGCCATAAAAAGAATTTCCTTTTCGCTCTATTTTTTCTGTCTTCGATATTACTTCAAGCGCAGACCACAAAAGTTTCTGATTTAAATCAGGCCGATAATCTTTTATTGGATTCAAAATACAAAGAAGCAATTGGATGGATTGATTCTGAACTGAGCAAAATAAAGAACCCAAAAATTGCAGTCACGCTTGAAAACAAAAAGGCAGAAGCATTAATCCGCCTGGGTGAACTCGATGCAGCCAATAAACTACTTATCGATCTCGAACAAAGAACAGGGAGTATAAAAGAGTCAGCCTTTTTAGTTGCGTTAATTAAAACAAACGAAGGCTTCCTTTACCTTAACCAGGGGAGAAATGATATTGCACTTGAAGCGCTTTTGCAAGCACAAAATGGTTTCGATCAAACCAACAATCAGAATTGTTTAGAAGCTGCACAAGCACTCTCCTACCTAAGCCAGGTGTATTTAACCACCGGAAAACTCGCGAAGGCTGAAGAACAAATGTTGATGTGTTTAAGCATTCGTCAAAAAATATTACCACAAAAACACGAACTGATTGCAGCCTCTTACAATGATCTTGGTTTTGCATACAGCCAGATTGATAATGACAAAGCACTGACCAATTACGAACTGGCACTTGATCTTTATGAACATTTGCATGGAAAGGATCATCCAAAAATTGCAATCGCCAGCACCAACATGGGTGCGATTTATCGTAATCTCGAATTATATGGCGATGCCGTAAATAACTTTGACAATGCTTTAAAAATCTGGGAGAAGATTTATCCGGGAGCGCATCAGACAAAAGCATTTGTTCTTTTTAACCTCGGGCTTACCAATCAAAAAATGGGTGAGCAAAAAACAGCGCTTGCCTTCTATGAGAAAGCGCTTGCAATGTACCGACACGCCTATGGAGAAAAGCATCCTGAACTTGCTTCGGTACTCAACTACATCGGTATTCTTAAAGTATCTCAAGGCGCTTTTGCCGATGGACTTCTTCATTTTCAGGAAGCCATCAATGCGAATACCATTTTGTTTAATGACAAGGACATAAAGAAAAACCCTAAGGCCAGCGATTTCTATAATGGAAATACATTGCTCTATTCGTTAGAGCTTAAATCGAAAGCACTGGAATCGCAATATTTCGGCAAGACCCTAAGACTTGCTGATTTGCAACTGGCGTTAAAAACATTGCAAGTTGCCGATACCTTAATTGATAAACTCCGACAACAAAGTACCAGCGAGGCCGATAAACTTTCTGTAGGTCAGATTGCGAATGATGTATATGCCAATGGTGTACGTACAGCATACGAAGCTTCCGTAGGTTCTGTTAAAAAGAAAGAATTTCAATTGCTTGCATTCTACTTTGCTGAGAAAAGTAAATCGTCAGTTTTGCTGGAAGCCATTGCCGAATCAGATGCTAAATCTTTTGCCGGTATACCCGGTGATTTATTAGAGGAGGAACAAAAAATTAAATCAGGAGTTGCTCTCACAGCACAGAAGCTTGCTCAAAAACCCACACCTCAGGAAGAAAAAGCATTGCGCGAAACTGCCTATAACTTAAATCGTGATTACGATGCCTTTACCAAACGATTAGAGACTAAGTTCCCTGAATATTTTAACTTAAAGTTTAACACCACTTCTCCAACAGTCAGAGAACTTCAACAAAAGGTAGATAGCAAAACGACTATCCTGAGTTACTTTATTGATGACAAAAATAACACGATCTATATTTTCAAACTTTCAAAAAGGAAATATGAAATCGTTACACATGTCCTTCCTAAAGATTTCGATCGATACATTACTGGTCTTCGCAATGGATTATATTTCAACGATCTTAAAACCTATAAAATTTCAGCAACAGCACTATCAAAGGTTCTCTTACCAAAACTTCCATCATCCATTACTTCACTTGCTATTTTACCAACCGGCCGATTGGGCATTATACCGTTTGAAACACTCTTCACCAAATCACCTAAAGACGAAGGATTTCAATCACTGCCCTATATATTGAATCGATATAACACACGCTACGAATTCTCTGCCCGACTTATTCTGCAAAAATCAAGCAAGACCAATATCACCACTCCGCCTTCCATTTTCTTGTGTGCACCCATTACCTTTCCAGAGAAAGATCACTTAAATGAATTACCCGGAACAGAATCGGAAGTAAAAGAAATTGCTGAGTTGTTTAAGGCAAAGCAATTCCGAACATCACTCTTCACCAATGCTGATGCCAGCGAGATGCTAATCAAATCGGGTGCATTGAAAAATTTCAAAGTAGTTCACTTCGCCACGCACGGTGTTGTCGATGAAAAAAATGCCGAGTTGTCACGGATATTCCTGCAAACTTCATCCAACACAGAAGACGGAAATTTATTTGCAGGTGAAATCTATAACCTATCCTTACAAGCCGATCTGGTTACCCTTTCAGCGTGCCAAACCGGTCTGGGGAAAATATCGAAAGGTGAAGGTGTTATTGGATTATCACGAGCTTTGGTTTATGCTGGTGCAAAGAATATCATCGTTTCTTTCTGGAGTGTGGCGGATGAATCTACCTCTCAATTGATGAAGAATTTTTATATCGACATGCTCAATACTTCCTCACACGATTACGGTGAAAATCTTCGACAGGCAAAAATCAAACTCATTAAGGAAGCAAAATATGCGGCACCCTATTATTGGGCACCCTTTATCCTGATTGGGTATTAAGTTTCGAGTTGTGTAACGCGTTATGAACCAGTAAGAAACTCGCAACTCTTAACCCGAAACTTTAAACTCGTAACGTATAGTCTGAAAATAAATCATCTAAATAACGAACTCTTGTGACCCGTTACTGTTAGTTTTGTATTGTCTATCTAAAAGTTGCTTTATGAAAACCATTACGAAGAGTTTCCTTCCGGAAATTTTATTAAATCCTATCAGCAGAAATCTGATCTTTATTTTTGTATTGGCTTTCGCCATTGCAGTTTCATTGGTCACTGCAGCATTCCTGCTTTTTAATTAGAAGCTGTAGCCGTCATTGGTATTGGCCGGGCAGAAATCCATTCTTCTCCGTCTTCAAATACTTCTTTTTTCCAAATAGGCGCTTTCTCTTTAAGCGTGTCAATAATGTATTGGCAAGCCTCAAAGGATTCCCTGCGGTGAGGAGATGAAACTGCCACTACAACCGAAACTTCTCCAGGCTTCAGCGTGCCAATTCTGTGACTCACGGCCCATCCTAATAAAGGCCATCGATGAGAAGCCGTTTCTATGATCTTCTTTATCTCGGCAACGGCCATGGTTTCGTAGGCTTCATACTCCAGCCAGACCACGTTTTTTCCGTTGGCGTTATTACGAACAGTACCAATAAAAACATTTACTGCACCAGCACCCAGGCTCGAAGCAGTGTCAATGACTTTCTGAACGTCAATGGCTTTTTCGGTTAGTTTGATCATAATAGATGAGTTTGGTTGAACAATTTGTGATGGGCTATGAAGGTAAAATTTTAAGAAACGATTCGCAAGGGAAAATGCATTAACCTCCGCTTACCGGTGGTATTAAGGCAATCTCATCGGTCTCTGACAATGCTTTGGTTTCTTCTGCGTAGTCATTGTTAACAGCAATATAGAGCGATTTCAAACCAATAAGTTTGGGATAACGTCCATTCAACTCAGCCCGCAATTCCCCAACCGTTTTCCCGTTTATTTCAAAGGATAATTCCTTTCCTCCCAGGATTTCTTTCGTTATTCCGAAGGCCTTTATAGTGTATTTGTTCATGGGGTAAAGTTAATATTATTCGTTGGTAGTTGATGGTTGTTCGTTTTTCGGCAATGGTGATCTGAAAACAATATTGGCAATGCTCCCGAACGCACAACTCGAAAAACGAACATCCAACAACGAACAACAAAATTGCACCTAACCATTAACAATTAACCGTTAACTTTGATTAATGACTGCGCTTTACGACAACCATAATCGCCCCATTACCTATTTACGGCTTGCTGTGACGGATCGGTGCAATTTGCGTTGCTTCTATTGCATGCCTGAAGAAGGCATTCGGTACATCCCTAAAAAAGAGTTGTTAACCTTTGAAGAGATCGAACGGTTAATCACCATTGCAGCTTCGCTTGGTATTTCGAAAGTGAGATTGACCGGTGGAGAACCTTTTGTACGAACTGATTTAATGAAGCTCGTTCGAACCATTGTTGAGATTCCGGGAATAAAAGATCTGCATCTTACTACGAATGGTATTTTAACAGCACCTCATATCACAGAATTAAAACAACTTGGAATTGCATCCGTAAACCTGAGTCTGGATACACTTGATAAAACCCGGTTTAAAGAAATCACCAGGCGAGATGAATTTGAACCGGTAATTAACACGCTCAATCTTTTACTGAAACACGAAATACCGGTTAAGATAAATGCTGTGGTGATGGAAGGAAAAAATATTGATGATATTATTCCCCTCATTGAACTCACCAAAAATAATCCGGTAGATGTTCGCTTCATTGAAGAGATGCCGTTTAACGGAGAAGGGAATCATTACCCTACCTTACTTTGGACACATACCAAAATCAAACACTACATTCACGAACATTATCCCTCTCTTTACAAAGTTCAAGACGCTGACTTTTCTACATCGAACGGTTATCACATTCCGGGTTATGTAGGTAGCGTAGGAATCATTGCGGCCTTTAGTCGTACCTTTTGTGGAACATGTAATCGCATACGCGTTACCGCGCAAGGCGAATTAAAAACGTGTTTGTATGATGACGGTGTATTGAATCTAAAAGAACTCATGCGCTCTGGAAAAGATGATGAGGTCCTTAAAGAATCACTACTCCTTGCGTTTAAGTCGCGACCAAAGGATGGATTTGAAGCGGAATCAAATAGGAAAAATCATTCGTCTATTTCAGAATCCATGTCAACCATTGGAGGTTAAACTGCATGAAAAAATTATTACTAACAAATTGTCTTATTCTAATTTCATTTTTACTCCTCGCGCAGGGTGTTGATAAGCAAACAAAAACTATTGTTGTTCAAGGAAAGGTAAAGGAACCTAAAAGCATTACAATTGATGATTTGAAGAAATTCAAATCCAATGTGATTGGTGATATTGCAATTACAAACCATAAGGGCGAAGCAAAGGGAGTTGCAAAAGGACTGCATGGTATTTTACTAAAAGATATCCTGGAGAATATTTCGCTTGATGTTGATAATCCAAAACTTTTCAGTGCATACTATTTTACCTGCATTGCTTCTGATGGATACAAAGTTGTTTTTTCATGGAATGAAATTTTCAATACATCAACAGGTAATTCAACTTACATCGTTATCGAAAAAGATGGCAAACCCATCACCTCTTCAGATGAAAGTATTTTAATGATCTCCAGTCAGGATTTTAAAACAGGCAGAAGATATGTGAAGAACCTGGAGAAAATTGTTGTTGGCAAAATCGAGTAGTCAATGGATCAGAATTTTATTCTCGTTATTTCTTTCTTCTTCATTGCTTTAATCTACGCCTCTGTTGGTTTTGGTGGTGGATCGAGTTACTTAGCTCTTCTCGCTCAACCCATTTTTTTTCTATTGCCAGAAGAGATTAAACCCATTGCACTCTGTTGTAATATTATTGTGGTAACCGGTGGCGCCATTATTTTTTACCGCGAAGGAAAAATCGTTTGGCGTGAAGTATGGCCCTTTCTTATTTTCAGCGTGCCGATGGCCTACCTCGGAGGATTCTGGAAACTGGAACATCATACCTTCTTTATCGTTCTGGGATATACATTGCTCGTTGCCTCCGTTTTTCTTTGGATTCAACCCGAAAAAATAAATCAGAATAAAAAAGTAAATGAATCGCTCCCAATCAAAATTGCTTTAGGTGGTGGCATTGGTTTTCTTTCCGGGCTTGTGAGTATTGGCGGTGGAATTTTTCTTTCTCCAATTCTTCACTTTCTCAAATGGGCTGAACCAAAAAAAATATCAGCACTGGCCAGTTTGTTTATTCTCGTCAATTCTATCAGTGGACTAGCAGGACAAATTAATCGTGGTTTGCCGCCAATGAAATATTCTTTTGTTGGCGGATTGATGCTAGCGGTATTTATGGGTGGGCAAATTGGCTCGCGATTAGGAGCACAAAAATTTAACCCGCTTTATATTAAGCGCATTACGGCTATGCTCATTTTTGTTGCCGGATTGTTTATTTTGAAAGAACATCTGTAGGAATACTCATAACTCCTATGAGAACTGGGTGTGGTAGTTGCATGGAGAACACAGATCTTAGCATCGAACTTTTTAGTATTTAACTACACAAGCATACATTTTATTGCCATTGTAAATTGAGTTATGCTCTCCAATCTTCTCAATGAAATTAAATCCACTCGCAGAAAAAAGATTTTTTAGTTTGCTAAAAGACAAAGGATAAGGTACCCATTGATTGGGTATGTCTGTCTCATACTCTACAACGATCAATTGACCATCAAACCGCAAATGGCGCTTAATTTTTTTCACAAATACCATCTGGTCTTTTATGTAATGCAGTGAATTCGCCATTAAGACACCGTGCATATTTGAAATGGGAAGGGTATCAGTTATGAAATCCGCCTTAATAAATTCAATTTCCACATCGGTTGGCGAGTGAATTCTCTGGCTTTGTTTATCGATTGCATGAATTTTACTTCCATTGCCCAATAAGTGAGACAACGCAATTGTAAAAATACCATTGCCGCACCCCAGATCTGCCCATCGGGAATGAGAAATTTTCGCTGGTAGTGCAGGCTCAATTAATCCAATGGCTTCGTTTATTTCCATATGTTAAATATGAAAAACTTTTTAAGATTAAATTGACTTTAATCGGTGGTGTACTATTTTGAGAAGTCTACAATTAAGCGGACGCTTGAAAGAGCGTAGCACAAGGGAGACTGTCGAGTAGGCAAGGGCATTTCAGCCCAAGCCTCTCACAGAACCGTACTTGAAATTCTCACTTCATACGGCTCTTGTTATACTAAATCTCATAAAAGCCCGCAGCCCAATGATAAAATATTTTTGGCTGTTCTTTGCGCAGTTTTCTTATCCATTGATAACCTTTTACTCTACTGCGTTTTAGACTTTTATACCGGTTAAGCACCCATTTCATCAAACGAAAATGAAACACTCGAAAAACACGATTCATTTCATATCTCTTGTACTTGCCATAGTAGTTCAACCAGCCTCGTAACTTGGGGTTAAACTTTTCTGCTATCTGCTCTATGGTGGCTGTACTCCATCTGTGAAAATTCGTATGTTTTATTTCTTCTGCCATTTTCTTCCTTGATGAACTGCTGATGGCACAGTCATAACCCAAGAACATCTCTCCTTCTTGCCGAGTTGATTTTACGCCTCTGGGCTGAAAACTAAAGCCCAGAAAATCAAACTTCTTACGGTATTGTTTCTTCTCTCTTCTGTAGTCCTGACAGTAAACTATTTTTGTCTTCTCATCATTTAGCCTAAGATTGCATGCTTTCATCCGTTCACGAATTGAAGCTAGTATCGCTTGTGCTTCTCCTTCTGTTGGGCAATGTAGAATCACATCATCCGCATAGCGAACAAAGCTTATGGCTGGATGATTTTTCTCAAGCCACTTATCTAATACATAATGAAGAAAAAGATTAGCTAACAACGGACTGATAACACCTCCCTGAGGTGTACCTCTACCGGCTTTGATTTTGTACTCTCCTGTCTTTAATAGAACAGGTGCTTCTAACCATCGCTTGATATAAAGTTTTACCCAAGGCTCTGCCACATGATAATCCAGTGCTTTCATGATCAGGTCATGATCTACTTCATCAAAGAAACTTTTGATGTCCATGTCTACAACCCAGGCGTATTGACGTACATTCTTTCGAACCGATTCTACTGCCTGATGTGCACTTTTTAATGGACGATAACCGTAAGAGTTATCAACAAAAACAGATTCCAATCTTGGCTCCAGATAACATTTGATTACTTCTTGTGCGATCCGGTCGCTTACTGTTGGGATGCCTAGTCTACGTTCTCTGCCATCGCTTTTAGGGATGCTTACTTCTTTCACCGCAGGTGGAAAATAACTCCCTGAACTTAAACGATTCCAGATCTTGTACAGATTCTTTGACAGGTCTTGCTGAAATAATTTCAGACTCTCTCCATCGATACCTGCACTCCCACCGTTGCGATTAACTTTTTGGTACGCTCTCCACACCATTAATTTGGTGATCGGCAATGATCTTGTCTGTTCTTCTTTAATCATCCTCTCTTCGAGTTGTTATTGAATATTGACTTGTATAACTGAAGCCCTTCGCTCCTTCCTGCTTTCACAGAATATCTTCACTACTACGACTTCATCCGCCATCCTATACCACTTTGGTTTTGGGCTTCTCAGCTTTTCCCTTTGCTTGTTCCCCACTCCTCTGGAGGAAGGTTTTGTAAACAAACTTTGCATCGATACAGGACTTCCCGAGTTCCGTACAAAAGCCTGAGTAAGAGTCACGCCATCTTAATCACGGTTACCACTTAGCCAGTAGTCAGGTTGCCGCTAAGTTTATCCCGGGCTTTCGCAAGCTAAGCCTCTGGTTCTGATAACTTGTATAACTTTATCGAGACGTCATCAATGGTTCAATTACGTTCGTCTCTCTTTCTCTTATCTGATTCCTCTATGGAACCTTTTCCTTATCTGCTCAATACCTCACTATTACTAGTAAAGCACCGTAAGGTGATTTGAAGGCTACTCCTGAAAGTCGCCTCCAGTGGACCAACCACCATCTTTTGTACAGCATGTTAAAGAACTAAATTATATATTCAGTGCCTTACTTCTCGGCACACCTTGCGCTAGTGTGGTCCTGTATCGGGCTATTTTCATTCATACACCTTAAGTAGTTGAACCTGCAACGAATCCTTTCCTATTATTCCATTAAGTTCCACCTTGTTTTCAATCTGCTTCAATAAGCCTATAAACTTTTCTTTCGCAGTTGGAGGGTAATGCCAGTTGATACTGATGTGTTCCTGTGCAGCATCAAGATCATAAATTCCAAACATTCGTCTTTTCAGATGATTGAATTCAAAAACAGACTCATTGGCCAGGTCGAAATAGACAACGGTCAGCAGACTGTCGGCACAATTCGTTGCCAACATTTCCTTTCCATTAACCTTCATTTTGGTAACGGAATATTTTCCTTTCAATTGAGGATGTTCATTTGGAGACTTACTGGTGGCAATAAGAAGTAACGGAATAAACAGGATTGAAAAACGAATGCTGTTTTTTAAAACCTTATTACTAACGGATGATGTTTCGACATCTGCATACTGCAGAAAGAAAATTACAAGTCGGTCATAATCCAGGAGCAGCAAATAGATTGCTGAGATGAGCATCGATAGGGCGTGCACCAAAACACCGGGAGCGAGACCGTAGAAATAATCAATAAAAACAATGTTCGTTAATATGGGCATGATCACCATCAGTCCAAACAGTCGTGTGCGATTAAAGACCAGCAGAAATGAACCGATAATCTGCAACGAACCAATCACACAGATAAAAGGATATGAGTGACCAAAGTAACTCCACGTAAGCCACTCACCCGAAAAACTGCTGAAGGGTTCATCCAGCATGCCAAGTGGCGTGAGGAACTGTAAATGAAATAATTTTTGAAATCCGAACATCGACAGATCCAATGCGATGCTGTATCGCATCACTCCGATCCAAAAGGCCATGGTGCTGATGGAATTGATTTTATTTTGCTTGTCTTTCCAATGCCAGATGAAAGCAAAGACGATGGAGATCACTAAAATTAAAATGGCCAGAGCAATCACTATTTTCAGCGGAATGAACGCAGTTAAAAACTTGTTCCCGATTCTTAAAAACGTAGCTCCGCATACGAAGCCCGAAAGGAAACATATCAATAATTTTTGAATAAGCGTTTTTGTCTTCATGGATTTGAGCATTTGAGTTATGCCCAAAACTAGATTCTATGTGTTGCTCCGATGTTCGGAATTATCCAATGGAACCACTTTAAGGATATTTTAAGCCACTTTAGTATCCAATGGAAAATCGGCCTCCATGAATTGAGAGGGCGAAAGGCCGGTAGCTTTTTTGAAGGTAGTATTAAAGGTAGTCTTCGAACGAAAGCCTGACTCGAAGGCAATTCCTAAAATACTCAGATGTTTGTGCTTAACCGATCGCAATAAAATTTTGGCTTCCTCAACCCGGTAACGATTAATAAACTGAAAGAAGTTTTCCTGAAAGCCTTCGTTGATGACAAAAGAAAGATCATGCGTTGACATGTTCAGCTGCTCCGCCAACTGTGGCAACCCAAGATCCGGATTAAGGTAGACCTTTTTTGTTTCCATCGCGTGCAGCAATTTCTGCCGACTGGATGTAAGCTCTTCTGAGGTCATTCGTTTCGCTTTGGGAGTTTGGGGGTCGGTTTCAAAAATGTCGCGAAGCTCAACCACATCCATTTGTGGATATGGATAAATTTCCTGCTGAAGAATTAAATAATAACCGATATAAAAAGTCAGAGTAAGGTAACCAAAATGGGTTACGGGTATAATGACTGGAACAACTACCAGCACTTCATTAAGCGATAGAAAAAGTGCCACAACCAAACCCAGTAAAAAATATTGGAGCCACTTCAATGCAACAGGTTCCAATGTAGAAGCAAAGAGTCTGATGTTTCGCTGATGACGCACAAGTAGAACATACGATAAAATCCAGTACGCAATCATTTGTACTTTGAGAGAAGAGAATACCGTAATGGCAACTCCACGTCTGATTACTTCTGGCAGATCAAAGTACCACTTAAACAGTGGTCCTTCGTTAATATTCAAAAGCAATGTGAAAACATACAAGAGAAAAAGAAAGAAAGGAACAAAGTGCAGGTAGTCTATTGCTTTGAATTTTCTATCCGGTATAGTAAAGAACAGGACGCTAAAATACAAAGCCGGTGACATAGCAAAACGCGTTACCTCAAGCACGCCCATTAGCTGAGGATAATCATCGTATCCGTGAATATCAAAAAGAATTCTATCAAGAATAGTACAGGCAAATGCAAAAAGAAAAAAGCCAAGCCAGAGATTTGCTTTGTTATTTACCTTACGAGGTGATGCCACTGCGATGAGTGAAAGAAAAAAAAGCAACCCGGCTGTGAAGGCATAAACAATTACCTGCTGCATGATCTGGATCAATAATACTTCATCAACCTCTTACTTGCGCCAGAAGTATCTCACTTCTTCTCCACATGATCCAAAATAATCTGGTCCAGTTCCTCATCGGAGAATCCGAGCTTTCCGGCTACCATCTTAATCAGTTCAAGTTCGGCTGGGGCAAATTCACCATCCACTTTTGCAAGCGAGATCATCTGATCCAATTGCGTTTCCCGTTCATGCATGTTCTGAGGAATCAGATAAATGTATTCGTTAGCCTTATCGATCATTACATTCAACCGGTCTAATGGTATATCCCATTCGTATGCAATTTTAGCAAGCGCAACGCGCTCTACATTTTCAATTTTACCATCGGCTGCACTCAGTGAAATCAGGTTGCGAAAGTGTTCAAGTCGGGTAGCATTCAGCATGTGTATTGAATTTAATGTCAGTTTAGTCAGGCCACGATAAGTTTCGAAGTTAGTATAAATACTTTCCAAGTCAATGAAATTATTTGTAGAAACGTATGACTTTGATCATACCTCCTATCTCTGAAGATGTGCCACCTTCGATCATCAATCCACTTAAATAACAAAGACAATGGCTATAACTGACGATCAACTCCTGGAGAGCATTACTGTAGGAGATGTTGCTCTTAAATTTCCGCAAGCACTCGAAATTTTACATCGCCATAACCTGGACTATTGCTGCGGTGGAAAGAAACCATTCGTACAAGTGTGCGAAAAGGCCGGCCTTGACGCTGATGTGATCTGGCAAGAATTACAACAGGCAAAAGCCAATCATGGAAGTGATAAACGCATGCGCTTCGATACGTGGAGCGCTCCCCTGATTATTGATTTTATTCTGCAGCATCATCATACCTATGTCCGCGAATCCATTCCGCAGATTCAGGATCTGTTGGATAAAGTATGCAACGTTCATGGAGAGGACAGTCCCTTTTTGTTGGATGTGCGCGCGAATTTCAGTGCACTTGCTGAAGAGCTCTTAGATCACCTGCCCAAAGAAGAGAAAATACTTTTTCCAGCCATCCGAAAATTATTCAACCATCAGGATGAATCGCATAATCTGGGTTTTACTCCTTCCAATCTTCAAACACCCATTACCATAATGGAGCACGAACATGATCGTGCTGGCCATCTTATTAAAGAGATCCGGAGAATCACGAACAATTATAAACCTCCTGTTTATGCCTGTCCTACCTTCAGAGCAACCTACATTATGTTGGAGCAGTTTGATCAGGATTTGATGCAGCACATTCACATGGAGAACAACATTCTGTTTCCGAAAGCAAAGGCTGCCAGTACCGGAGGATCTTGCGCTATTGTTTAAAAACTTTTCATAGTTGATCGAAGTACTGAGTGGAAATTCCTATCAGTAATTTTTTTATCGAGACAAAACCGCGCGTCCGCTATGACATATCCCATTGATTTGTCTAATTTCCTTGAAAAAAGAAATTGATTCCAACGCAATTATTCCAACAGTTCAAAGCCCGGCTTGTCAATGTAGGTAAAGATCATATTCTATTCGATGAAGGTGATCCGGCAAGAGATTTCTTCCAGGTAGAAGAAGGACAAGTAAAGATGTACATCCTCAATCCCGATGGTCAGGAATTTACACAAGGTATTTTTAATGCAGGCGAAAGTTTTGGAGAGCCTCCATTGTTGGGTGGATTTAATTATCCCAGCAGTGCGATGACAACAGAGAAAAGTAAAATCTGGCGATTACCAAGGCCAGAGTTTCTTCAGTTATTAAAAGAGAATTTTGAGGTGCATATTAAACTTGATCAAGTCTTATGTAAGCGTCTGAAATATAAATCCATGATCCTGACTGAAGTTTCATCATACGATCCTGAGCACAGACTCAATACGTTGTTAAAATATTTTAAAACGAAAATGGTAAAGAAAGACGAAGCAGAAAAAATCATCATCCCCTTCACCCGTCAACAACTTGCCGACATGACTGGCCTTCGTGTTGAAACTGTGATTCGCACCATTAAGAAAATGGAGAAAGATGGGAAGCTTAAATTAGAAGGTCACAAGATCAGGATTTGATTTCATGAAATAGCTTAATCACAACTTACTGCGAAAGTTGAATCAGAACTTTCATAGCTTCATCCGCATCTTTCCTATCAACAAAAATATGGTCGTGGTAAAATGCTGCCACTACATTACAACTTATTCCTTTCTCCGAAAGCGCTTTTGAAAAGGTGGCTGTCAATCCAACAGCAGCCAAAGATGAATGAACCGTTAAGGTAATCCACGCGGGCACAAATGAGTATGGAAGTTTCAAACGATCTGCTAATTCTTTTTTGATAATAATGGTATTTCCTTCCTCTTCCCGAAATACCATAATGATATCTTCAGAATTAATTTTGCTCAAGTCGTTCACCACACAAAAAACAAAGTCACCAGCGTTGAGTTTTGGTTTCAACGTTTTGAGCATTGTTTTTAAATCGGTCTCGCCTGTTGGTTTCATCTGATTTTTAAAATCACAAAGTTCCCTTAAACAAATTCATTTTGTGCTGAAATATCTGTGCAATACTCTGGGCTCGTAATTTCGTTTCTTCTGCTTTATCACCCACAAAATTCTCATCAACGGTTTTCGTAAACAATAGCAGCCACTGATCGAAGTGCTTTGATTGGATAGGTAAGTTGATATGCTTTTGAAAGGGATTTCCTTCGTAACTTCGATCACCCAATAACATCGATGACCAAAAGTTATACATCACCGGTAAATGTTTTACCCAGTCAACATGACCAAATACCGGGGCGAGTATTGCATCTTTATTTACCTTATCGTAAAACTGATTGACCAATATTTGAATATCCTCACGCGTCTTAATATCTTCTTTCATTGTGGATACAGCTGTACGTTGATTATAAATCTTTCTTACTAAAAATATGTACGGATCTCCATAAAGGTAGGAGAATCCAGAGAATCAAAATCACGGTTGAAAATAATAATCCCTGGTAACTGCCAAAGAAATCTTTGTAGAACGCTCCTGTGTATCCCATTAGCGCAGAAATATCAAGTGTGAGCAACATGATGATGCGCGCGAGGTCAACAGGATTGAAAGCCACTAATGTAAGTGTGGTTTGTTCCAACGGATAATCACTAAAGGTATAGATGATCCACAATAACAAACCATCATAAATCAACGAGAAGTAAAACCAAAACAACAGTACGATACCTATTGCCTTTGCTTTATCGCGCGTAAGTACTGATGAGAAAAACGCAAGTGACACAAAAACCATAGTCAACATTACCCCTGTGAACAGTAATGTAAGTCCGCTTTGATTTAGTCCGTAGATTATTACGGGCAAACCCACACCAACTGCATAGGCTGCACAAAGTGAGGACGCCACTGCCAGGTATTCACCGAGGAAGATTACTTTCCGATTGATGGGTTGCGCCAGCATCAGCTCAATAAACTCATACGAATTAAAGAAGTGAATAGTAGTGAACACGATGCTTACCAATGGAACCACCATCAATACAATATTCAATAAACTCAACACCACCTTGCCCGAATCACTATCGAGTTGATACATGGCCATAGTGCTCACAAATAAAAATACGGTATAGAGTAAGATGAATCGGGTACGTAGAATGTCGTAGAAAATATATTTGATTACGCGTGTCATTAGTTTCTAGTTACGAGTTTCGGGTTACAAGTTGTTGGTGATCATTTTTTTGTGGAAAGAATTACTTTTTACCAAATCCTCATCCATCCGCAAGAGATTCCAGTAATTTCTTTTGTTTGATCATATTGACGATGGCTTTGCTCAATCGCTTCTCGCCTGTTTCTTCTTTCAATATCTCTATTGAGTTATCGTATTGCACTTTACCATCGATGATGTAAATCACTTCAGTAGACAATTCATCCAGGTCGTTTAAAATATGAGAGGTAATTAGCAATAGTTTTCCGCGATCTTTCTCTGATACAATTTTTTCTTTCAATATTTCTACTGAAACCGGATCAAGGCCAGCAGTCGGTTCATCCAAAATCAATATGGATGCATTAAATAAAAATGCCAGCGCTGCACTTACCTTCTGCCGGGTGCCTCCTGATAATGTGTGCATCGGCTTATCATAAATTTTATAAAGCTTAAAGGCGTCAATCAAATCTTCATCCAAAGCTTTATCCACTTGGCGGATGTTCTTCATCATATCAATCAACTGACCAATGCGCATGTTATCCGGAAACTTTCCGATCTGTGGCATATAGCCAATTTTTTCGCGGTACTTCCAGTCGTTTAGAATACTTTTGTCATCCACACAAATTTCACCGGATGTTGGAATGACCATACCGAGTACACTTTTGATCAATGTAGTTTTACCTGAACCATTCGGGCCAATAAACGCATACGACTTACCCGCGCTCAACTCCAGATTGATATTGTCCAATGCCTGAAGCTTACCAAATTTTTTACTTACGTGTTGAATGGAAATCATTTGGTTTCATATAAGGTGAACTGTCTTTCAGATTCTCCGGAGTGACAGCCGGTACTGCTTTCTCTGCGCGATCCATTAAGAACACCAGAAAACTCCGCCACAATAAAACAGCGGGTGGCACGCGCTCTACAATCATGGCATACATACTAACAGGATGAAACGGTACATCGCCAATGCCATCTTTGTTGAGATCATAGCCTTCATACTTATCCCAATAATTTCCGTTGATCGTGTTCAGTACTATATTTCCATTCGTGGCAATATCAAATGTATTGCCATTGAAATTATTTTTTGTGAAGATGTTATCATCGCAGCTCGCCTGAAGACGAATGGCATATCCGTTTCTAATAAATTGATTGTTATCGAAATTTGTTCGACTCACACCTTCGAGGTGAATGCCAATTGTATTCTCATCAAAGGTATTATCTCTTACTTCGCTATCGCGAATATCCTTTAATAGCAATCCATAAGAAGAAGATCCCCAGTTGTGTTTAAAGGTATTGCCAATCATCTTAACATTTTTGGTATACATCACAGCAACACCGGCTCCATTGTTGATGAAGGTATTATTGCGATACTCATCATTGTGTGAAAACATAAAATGCAATCCATACCGAAGATTACCTTCGCTATAATTATTCTTAATGAGGGAGTTGGTAACAAATTCAAAATAGATTCCATCCCGATGACCTTTAATTCTATTGCTGGTGATCGTTATGTGTTCACACTTCCATAAGTGAATTCCATTGGCGATTTGATATTCTGCTTCTGCATTGGACTCCAATTGATTATTCTCAATCCACGACTGCGTTGAGTTGGCGAAATAAATTCCAAAAAAAGTGTCCTTGAATTTGTTTCCAACAATGCGCACATTTTTTGAATCCAGCACTTTAATGGCCGCCAGGTCTGTCATGCTTGCAATGCCTGTGTTGATAAATTTCAATCCACTGATCGTAATATTCTGAGCATGAACTGTGAAGACTTCATACTTATTCTCACCATCAAACACCGGGAAATTCTCTCCTATAATCGTGAGCGATTTTTCAATAATAATATTCCCTTCGCGGTAGATTCCTGATTTTATGATCAACGTATCGCCATGCTTTGCCAAAGCAATTGCTGATTTTATAGTACGCACGGATTCTTTCGCTCCAACTGTAATTGTTCGTGCAAATGGACTAGTAGTGAACAGGACGCTCAATACTATCGTGATGCCTAATTGTTTCATACAATCACTACTTAAACTCCGTTACTAATTCTCCCCAACTCAGCACGATTCCCTTCCATTCATTATTGGAAACTTCCAATGCGTTCTTCGTTGAAAATGCAGCCACCTCGCTTGCCATCGGGCTTCTGATCTTATTCGACTTTAGATAAAATGCATCTTTAGCGTCAAACATTTTTTCAGGGTTAGAGAAGTCGATTACCAATCGATACGCAACTTCGCGCTCTTCAATGTATCCTGAGCTTAAAAAATCGACCATGCAATTCACATCATCGAACTTGTACACCTTTCCCTTTGTCGTTACCACTTCAGCTCCGAACTTCTTATCCATTAACGTCATCTTGCAGGTATAGCATGAATCCTTTCCGTAAACTAAAGGTGTTGGTTCAACGCTGCATGACCACAAGGAAAGCAATATCAATAACGCAATGATTCTCATACTTCTTTTCGTGATGAATATATTTCAAATATGACTAATCCAACTGCCAATAATCCTGCTGACAAAAAAAACCAACCCCCTGCATCCGGGCCAGAGAAGGCGGTGAAATTGAGCAATTGCTTCGTACCTATTAATGGAGGTTGGTATGACATACCGGGAACAATAATCGGAGCTGTTGGATCAAGGTTATGACCATAGTCGTAGCCCCACATGTAAAAATCAACCAAGGCACCAATACCTGCTGCTAAAATTAATGACACGTAGATAATCAACATAAAACGTTTATTGATGATACCCGTCAATATTCCGAAGCCGATAAGAAATCCAACGATGTAAATCATGTATTTAAACTCTGGAAACATCTCCACTTCGATGTGCTTCATGCCTATATAGTGATTTAATGCACTGATAATTTTTACATCGCCTGAAATCGTATTGATCCAGATTTTCATTGTCAACCCTTCCGGATATTGTGGTGCCCACATGAGGATTTGCCATAGCGGAACGAAGTAGGCACTGATCATCAGTAATGCCGTAACAACGATCAGAATGCGCGTCAGAGGTTTTAATTTTTTCATGATATCTTTTTAAGGCAAGTCCCGTCCCGATGATCATCGGAACGGGAGGCCTTTCAACCTGTTCACTATGAGATCAATCTACTTGCCAGCACCTGCTTTTTCGTCTTCGATTTTACCCGTTGAAAACTTTAATGGTGTTTTACTACCAGCGGGTGAAATTCGAATATACCCTGACATTTCCTGGTGCAAAGCAGAACAGAAATCGGTGCAATAGAACGGTACAATACCTACTGCCGTTGGTTTCCATTTCAACGTTTGTGTTTCACCAGGCATAATTAATATCTCAGCAGTCAAGGCACCTTTAACAGCAAAACCATGAGGCACATCCCAATCTTGTTCGAGATTGGTAACATGGAAATAAACATCATCTCCTATTTTCACACCTTCAATATTATCCGGTGTTAAGTGAGAACGAATGGCAGTCATATACACATGTACCTGATTTCCCTTACGTTCAACGCGAGCCTTACCTTCTCCTTTTGCTGCATACGGATGCTGATTATCTTCAATCTTGAAAATTTTAACCGAGTTTGACGCAATCATCGCAGCAGGAATGGCTTCACCATAGTGAGGTTCTCCTGCCGTTGGAAAATCAAGTAATAGTTGCATCTTATCTCCGGAGATATCATAAAGTTGTGCAGACTGCGCCAACTCAGGGCCAGTAGGCAGGTAGCGATCCTTGGTAATTTTATTATATGCAATTACATATTTACCATAAGGCTTAGCAGTAGGGCCACCCGGAATACTTAGGTGACCAATTGAATAATACGTTGGTACACGATCCAGAACTTGTAATGACTTCACATTCCATTTCACAATTTCGGAAGAAACAAACATGGATGTATACGCATTTCCTCTTTCATCGAACTCTGTATGAAGCGGGCCTAGACCCGGTTTCTTAACCTCACCATGTAACGCTGACTCATATTTAATTACTGGGATACCATTGAAGTCACCTTCATATTCTTTCTTCGCGATTGCATTTTGAATTTTAGTAAATGAGAATACAGGGATAACTGCTGCGAGCTTTCCACTGGCTACAATGTATTCGCCCGATGGATCAACATCACAACCGTGTGGTGATTTTGGACAAGGAATAAAATAAACAAGATCAGATAATTCCATTACATCCAATACAGCTACTTCTTGCTCTTCTGTTGATGTGGCTGAGTGGGTTACATCACTGTAAACATTGTGAGCGTATTTTACTTTTTCAATTTTTGCCTTTCCTGCAGCCAAATATTCTTCAGCCTTTTTCCAATTCACTGCCATGATAAAGTCCTTATCTTTTTGAGAAGCATTTACTTCTAACAAAGTGTAAGCTTGTTCCGTATTGTAACACGAAAAGAAGAACCAACCATGTGACGGTCCTTTTCCTGCACGACTCAAATCAAAATTGAAACCGGGTGTTCTCAATTGAAAAGCAATGTTCATGTTCCCACTTTGTGGATCTACTTTTATAAAGCTGATCGAACCCCTGAAGTTTTCTTTATATGAACTGATGGGAACATCCTTGCCGCCCATCGGAATACTAAAACGTGTACCCGCAACCAAGTACTCTGTGTTCTCTGTGATGAAAGGAGAAGAGTGATTGCCACCACTGTTGGGTATCTCCAGAATCTCTTCTGTTCTAAAGGTTTTTAAATTTACACGTGCAACGCGCGGGGTATTATTACCATTTGCAAAAGCCCAGCGGCCATCGTGTTCTCCTTTTGTAGTGGATAGTGCTATGTGATGCAAATCATCCCACGGAACAAAACCATGCGAGGTATTCAACATCGGTTTTGTTTCTTCACTATAGCCATAACCGTTTTCGGGGAACACAGAGAATACAGGAAGTATTTTGAGTAATCGTCCGGAAGGAATTCCGTACACACCAATTTGACCATTAAATCCACCTGATACTATGCTATAAAATTCATCATGTTTGCCAGGTGCTACATATACTTTTGATGCAGCATTACCCATCGATACTTCTGCCGGTCCCTTGGGCTTACAACTATTAAACGTGAGGGCCAAACTAGCAGCCAACACGAGTAATCCATATATTCTACTTGTTTTCATATTTGTTATTTTATAAAATGTCTGGTTGTAAAGTGTCTGATTATTTTGGTGGAGCAGCAGGTAAAAGCACAGCATCGATAACATAGACGATACCGTTAGATGCTTTAACAGAGCCTAGAATATTAGCACCGTTCACTGTGATTTTCCCATCTTTCTTATTCAGTATAACATCGCCACCATTTACCTGGTTGAGCTTCATGCCATCATGAACAATCGTTTCACTGATCACTCCAACATATACATGGTATTGGAGAATATCTTGAAGCTTTTCCTTATTTTCTGCTTTTAATAAATCATCAACGGTTCCGGCAGGAAGTTTATCAAACGCTGCATTGGTTGGGGCAAAAACGGTGAAGGGTCCTGCGTTAGAAAGCGCGTCCACCAACTCGCCCGCTTTTACAGCCTCTACTAAAGTGCTGTGATCAGCTGAACCGACTGCCACCTGAACTACATTGGGTGCAGACTCGCTGTCGCTTACGGTTGATTGTCCACCGCCCACAGCTTCAGGAGAAGCAGCTTCAACTTGAACCGTTGATTGTTGTTGACTACATGAAAAGAGCGCTGACAACACAAGGATTGTAATTATGTTTTTCATAATTATATTTTTTTTAATGAAAGGTTAGCTTCTTATTTTTCGCCATCATTCTGACGCATAAACTCTACGATATCACGCGCATCACCAACGGATACGTTTTGATTCGGCATTCGCATTAAACACAACTCAAGTAGTTTTTGAGCTTCCGGATCCTGGTCAAGCATTATATCTACATTCAATATCATGTTCATGATCCATTCTGGTTTTCTTTTTTTGGTCACATCTTTCCATCCCGGACCAACTACCCGCGTTTCGTCCAGCTTATGGCAAGCCTGGCATTTCATTTCGTAGATGGCTTTACCTCTGCCTATGCGCTCTGTTTCCAGTGGAGTTTTGAGTTCAACATTCGTAATTTGCCCAATACCTTTTGTTGGATCGGCTACTTCCGCAACGGCATTTTTTGCGGGATCATGATTGGCTTCATACGAATCATCTTCGGTTTCTGCTTTGGGTTTGTCAGGTGTGCAGGATGTCAGCAATGCAATTGCAATCAACATCATCAATAAATTTTTCATAGTATTTGATTTGTTTCAGGACTGGTTAAATTTTTAAGAAAGGTATTTTGAAAGGAATGGGGCTCTTATGACTTAAATCATAATGAATTGATGATTTAAGTCATTCATCAAATATCACTAGTAGACAACTAAGAATTATACTTAAAAGATTTAGAATGAAATCTGATTAAATCGATTTGAAATCAGACTTCAAATTTTTCAAAATAATTGATCAATGTAACGGTCAAAAAGAACAATTTCATCTATGAAAATAGATTAAAAACTTCATTCATGAACTTGACAAAAACGATGCGATACCACTAACAACTTTAAAATTATTGAGGTCATCGCGTGATAAGACAGCAACTACTACACCAAGAAAATAACAACTCCAGTTACTAGGAATTGCGGAAAGATGTATAAAGAACAAAAGATTGAGTAATGGACAACACACTTGTGTATTGAATATTCCCCATAATCTTTGTTACTCAGGCTATTCTATTTCAGATCTGTGAATAAAAATGAATCTCAAACTCAACTAGCAACAAACGATTTGTATCGGTTCACAGCAGCATCAACTTCTTCTTTCTCTTTTGTATCAAATTTTCGAAACGGCTTCAACTCCATCTCCACTCTCCCCTTCACAAACGCGCGCTTCCAGCTTCCCACTACCTTTCCATCTATTAAAATATTGGAGCTAAAAATTCCATTCTTCGGATTGGGAATAAATTTACTAACGGATGAATCAATGATGGTGCTCCTGTCTTTATAACCGATTAAAATTTCATCGAACCAGGAGGTCAGTGAGACGAGGGGCTTTTTTACTTTCGGAACAGAAAGTTCTTCCGTCATCCAATATACTTGATCATCAATGGTTACACTGATCAATTTAGGTTGAACCATCCCGATAGCAAGTTTAGCTTCTGTTATAGTGAGTCCGGTCCACCATGAAAAATCATGCATCGTTGCCGGCCCATGGCTAGCAAAATAATTTTTGGCCAATTCAACAAGCGACTCATCATGATTAAGTTCCTTGCCTTTCGGAATCCATTCATCTAACAATGCATAGGTATGTTGCTTGCCACTGCGCGGCCCGACACAAATCAAACCTTCCAGCGCGGCATGTACCAGAATGTGAATACCACGCTGACCTCCCAATGAAATTTTTCCACGTTCCAGCACATCATACATTTCGCTACGCTCCAGTTGTTTGCCATCTCGCAGGGCGCGCTCAAATAGTTTGTTGCTTTTTGCAAAGATTGTTTTATCCAATCCTTCACTTCGATAGTTCGTTTGAGCGCGCGCGATGATGCGTGGCGCTAAAAGTTTCAGCATCCAATGCACATTGTGTGGTATCACAAAATGAAGTGTGCCGCGCATCGGCCAGGTACGCACAATGCTTCGGTCGGCAATAGCCTGTTCAACGTCAGTTTCAACTGCCTTCTTCATGCGCTGACCTATCGTCCAGAGTGCACCTAAAAAATCCTGCGCCTGAATGGCACCCAGCCAGGACACGACTTCGCTCGGTTTCTTAAATTCCGTCTTCGAAAGTCGTTGATTATAAAGGCGTAAGCAAATTAACTCATCAATCTTCATCGAATTTAAACTTAATGAATTTTTAAAAGGCAAATCAACTAATCCTTCTTATTTTGCGGGTCTTATAATTCGCGAAATGAAACAAATAAACTTCTCCAAACACGTATTGCCTCATCTTATCGCCATAGGTGTTTTTGTCACCATTACCTTCTTCTTTTTTAGTCCTGTATTTCTGGAACATAAATCATTAAGTCAGCACGATATACAAGAATGGGAAGGCTCTTCAAAAGCCGTTCGCGATTTCCGTGATCAGACAGGTGAAGAATCTTTGTGGGCACCTTCCATGTTCAGCGGTATGCCAGCCTATCTTATTAATGTGCATTGGGGTAATCAAGCCGTAGGCTATCTAAAGGCAATCTTATCGCTTTATATTCCTCACCCCATCTGTAATATCTACCTCGCGTTTATTTCGTATTACATTTTGCTGCTGGCGTTTGGTGTGCGCCCGTATCTTGCCATTGCCGGTGCCATCGCCTTTGGGCTTTCATCGTATATGATTATTGGTTTGGCTGCAGGTCATAATGGCCGCATGGGTGCTGTTGCGTTTATGCCATTAGTAATGGCAGGTATTCATCTTGCGTTTTCAAAAAACAAAATACTGGGATTCGGGATCACAACGGCAGGTATTGCGCTTCAGTTGCGCGAAAACCATTTACAAATTACCTATTACCTGTTTATGATTGTTGCGGTTTATGGCATCGTTCAGTTAATTCAATACGTAAAACAAAAGCAAGTATTTGATTTTGTGAAAGTCATGGGTCTTTTGGTTGTCGCAGCTTGCATTGCTGTTGGCACATTCTTCGGACCGTTGTGGGCGATTACAGAATATACTGCATATTCTATTCGTGGTAAATCTGAATTAACTTCACCAACCATTAACGCAGCAGATGTACGTGGACTTGATAAATCATACGCTTTTAATAACAGCTATGGATTGCTTGAACCACTCACCTTGCTTATCCCGAACTTTTATGGCGGAAGCAGTTCAAATTATCTTGCTAGCGATCAAACAAGTAAATCATATAAAGCCCTTGCCAGTTCTGGAAATTCTGAGACCGCCAATCAATTAGCAAATTATACTACTGCCTATTGGGGGCCTCAACAACCTTTTGGTGCAGCGCCCTATTATGCAGGAGCTATCATCACGTTCCTTTTCGCTGTTGGTGTTGCGTTTGCAGAGAAAAAATATGTGTGGTGGTTATTGCCAATTAGCGTCATCGCCTTATTGATGACTTTTGGAAGCAACTTGAGTTCCTTTAACTATTTCCTATTCGATCACCTGCCCGGTTACAACAAATTCAGATCCGTAACCTTTACACTGGCAATTATACTCTTTGCAATGCCCCTGCTTGGAATGATGGGACTGGAGAAAATAATGGAGTATGGCCTGAACAAAGAAACGAAGAAGAAATTACTCATCGCACTCGCTTCAACCGGTGGCATTTGTTTGCTGCTGCTGCTCTTTGCAGGCACCTTTAGTTTTTTGAAGGATGAAGAAGGGCAATTACCTCCTTGGTTTAGGAATGCTCTTGCAGAAGATCGTAAAAGCCTTTTGAGAAGCGATGCTTTTCGATCGTTGGCATTTATTGTGATAACTTTTGTTGTTATTTACTTTGAAGCATGGAAAAAGATTTCACCCGCCATCTTCTACACTTTTCTTACCTTCATCGTCTTAATTGACCTTGCGGTAGTCGATAAACGATTCATTACAAAAGAGAATTATTATCGTAAGCAAAAAAACGCTGCCTTCGCTTTGACAGAAGCAGATCAGGAGATCGCGAAAGATAAATCCTACTATCGAGTTTATAATTTACAAGGGGCTATGGGGGAAGCAAAAACTTCGTATACGCACAATTCGATTGGAGGATATCACGGCGCAAAACTCAGACGATATGTGGATCTTTATGATTCTTGTCTGATGAATGAGACATCTGAATTTATCCAGGATGCACAATCCGGCAGACCGGATTTTAGAAAGTATGGAATATTGAATATGCTGAACGCCAAATACTTTATGTATGGCGATCAGCGAAACAATATCATCCTCAACCCGAATGCAAACGGAGCAGCGTGGTTTGTAGCGAGTGTTGAAACGGTAAATTCACCAACAGAAGAATTAAAGAAAGTATGTGATTTGAGTACACATGAAGCAGCTGTTGTGGATGGTTCAAAGTTCAAGGTTCAAAGTTTTCAGTTTGATAGTGCTGCCGTAATCAATCTTAGCGAACACAAACCAAATTATATGAAGTACGAAAGTCAGTCGGCTGCAGATGGGTTTGCTGTATTCTCTGAAATCTATTATGAGAAAGGATGGAAGGCTACTATCGATGGAAAAGAAACTGAAATTCTGAGAGCTAACTATATATTGCGTGCGCTCTCTATTCCAGCAGGAAAACACCTGATTGAATTTACATTCAAACCAGATGCCTTCTATGTTGGCAATAAAGTAACCCAGGCTTCTTCGTGGATTATGATGCTGGTGTTGTTAGGTAGTTTAGGATGGAGTTTGAAGAAGGAGTAATTCGTTACTGTGTTCTTCAACGAGAAGAATTCAATTCACGCAAAGTTCTAAATACAAAGGGCGCGAAGAATTTGGATCACTATTTTGCGTTCATTGAGGTATCTCCTTAGCACCTTTGTTTGAACGATTTCACTTCTCGAATTGACTATGCCAAAGCCCTCAATCGCTTCAACAATGGAGGATGCGAATAGTGAAAGAACACGTAGAGCGGATGCGGATATAAATCGCTCAAATTATCGACTGAAAGTTTTTTGAGTGCATTTGACAAGGCGTTACCATCAAATGTTTCCTTGGCATAGGCATCTGCTTCGAATTCATTTTTACGGCTATACATATTCATGAATAAACTGGTAATAGTCGATATAGGAGAAAATAAAATTCCGAATGCAAGCAGGTTTAAATGAATGCTCAACTGGTTTCCTCCTAGCGCAAGGGAAATCTTTTCATTGAAAACCATAAGGGACAATACGAATAAAGTAAATACAATTTGAATGATGGAAAGTACAAATCCCCAGATGATGTGCTTCTTCTTGAAATGTCCTACTTCATGTGCTAACACTGCTACTAATTCTTCAGTCGTGTGATTATTGATCAAGGTATCATACAACACAATTTTCTTTTTCCTTCCGATGCCGGAGAAAAATGCATTTGCCTTTTTTGAACGCTTCGATCCATCGATGATAAAAATATTGTCTAAGGGGAAGTCTATCTTTTTCGCGAATTTCTCAATCGCTGTTTTCAATTCGCCATCCTGTAAAGGTGTTAGCTTATTGAACATCGGCAGAATAAAGGAGGCATAAAACATGTTCACAAACAAAATGAATAGAGATGCAATCCCAGCAAACCAAATCCAGAAAACCGAACCGATCGATTGAATCAGATAAATCAACACTGAAAGTAATACTCCTCCAATGATGCCCGCCAGGAGATATCCCTTTAACTTATCAGCAATAAAGGTCTTTAATGTTGTCTTGTTAAACCCATACTTTTCTTCAATAACAAACGTACTGTGCAGTTGAAATGGAATCGTGAGAATGTCAGATGCCAACATTAATACACCAAAGAAAATCAAAGCCAATACAATTTCGTTATGTATCGAATTTCGTAACACATTATCAAGCCAGCCAAAACCACCTGCATAGAGCATAATCAATGACAGTACAAAACTAACAGCCGAGGTGAGGAATGAAAAATAAGTAAGCTCCTTGTGATAGGCTAATGATTTCAAGTATTTATCCTTTTTATAGAACGATTCAATCTCTTTTGGAATATCTGTTCTCTGTGCTCTAAGATTGATGTAATCCAATAATTGATCAGACAAATAACTCACTGTGGTAATGACTAAAATTAAAATCAAATAGGTGTTTGGTTCCATAATGATGACATCATAAAAATTTGGTAATGATAGTAATTGAATTGAAGCAAAACAAAGAATCTACACGCCATTGCGGGAAATCCCTTCGTTCGCAATGATGTTACTCCTCTGCTTCTGCTATCTTTGTAAACGTAAAACGCTTCACAGCGTATCCAATCAGTAAACCAAAGCAAGCAAAGCCCAGAATAATGAACAGTATATTTTCTTCAAATACCGAAGTTTTAAGATTTAGAAAACGGCCTATAAAATAGCCAGCTGTGCTCACCGTTGTGGCCCAGATTAATCCACTGACCACGCTATAAAATAAATATTGCATTGGCTTAATATTACTCATGCCAATGATCAGCGGAATAATTATCCTGAATCCATATAGAAACCGATAAGAAAAAAGAATCTGAAGATGGTGGGTATTAAAAAAATGTTGTACGGGTTCAAGTCTCGCTTTCAATGCGGGGCGTTTCTCAATGAAATACTTTCCATTTAATCGGCCAATAATATAATACAGCCAATCACTGATAAATGATCCAGCAAACCCAAACAATACAGTATAAGGTCCTTCAAACAACCCGCGATGAATTAGTGATGATGCCACTAAAATAGAAGTCTCTCCTTCGAAGAATGTTCCGATGAGTAATGCGATGTATCCGTATCGATCCAGAAAATCTTCCACAGGTATTTAGTTGATCGTTATTCGTTGTTCTTTTGATTCTTATGCCGCAATTTAAAATGATTAATTTTCAACGCCATCGATTAACAATCAACCAACAACGTACAACGTTAATCTGATTCACTACTCTCTAACTTACAATGATTGTCCATACCAATATGCATCAGGGCATCTCCAGCATTGATTACCGGAATATTATTCAACCCAATAACATAGCCCGTTTCAACAGCCAATACGTGTTCTTTAAATTCTCCGAATGGATCTGTAATTGTACCTACCCATTGACCTTTTTGAACAAGTTGTCCGCACTGAATATTGGGTTGAAATAAGCCTGCCGATTTTGCCCGTATCCAGGATGTGTTCCAAACGACTTTACTTTCTTCTTTGGCTTCGGGTGCCCAGTCGATCATGTTCAGATGTTTCATCAAACGAAGTGTTCCGGCTAAGCCTTCTTCAATAGCTTGCTGATCAAACCGAAGTGACTCGCCACCTTCATAAACAATAATATTTTTTCCGCGCTTCGATGCTTCCTTGCGCAATGAGTTGGGTCTGAAGGGAGAGTCGATTGTAAAGGGCGCATTGAATGCCTGCGCCAGTTCAATATTTTTTTCATCTTTTAACACCGCGCGTACCTGGGGGTAGTTGGTTCGCATTGCGCCACCTGTATGAAAATCAATTCCATAGTCAATAAACGGAATAACTTCGTGCATCAGATTATACGCGACACGACTGGCAAGTGATCCGCTCTTGTGGCCTGGAAAAGATCGGTTAATATCTTTTCCATCCGGAACATCACGAGAGTAATTTAAGAATCCATAAATATTCACAATCGGCATGCACACTGTTACTCCTCTTTTAGGTTGATGAAGACCTGTGTCCAAAATTCTGCGTACGATTTCCATTCCATTAATTTCGTCACCATGCATACCTGCCGTGAGTGCAAGTATGGGTCCGTCTTCGAGGCCACGAGAAATGTAAATGGGTGTATCAATAACCGTGTGCGAAGGAAGCCGGGCAATGTTGATATCAATCTCTTTAAATTCTCCCGGATGAATTTCCTGACCGGCTATTTTTATTCGTTTCATAGGAAATAGTCGATAGTCAACAGTCGATAGTCCATAGTCTGACTTGCTTAAGCGTTAATCTTATCTTTTTGGATTTTCTTTTTCATTGCGTTTTTTTCGAGATAACGGAAAATCTTTCCGGCAATATCTATTTTCGTTGCACCTTCAATACCCTCTAATCCAGGTGACGAATTTACTTCTACAATAAGTGGCCCCCGATTGGATGGAAGCATATCAACACCCGCAACACCAAGTCCCATTTTCTTTGCAGCAGAAATAGCCGCTGACTTTTCAGCACGCGTAAGTTTTACTACGGTAGCCACACCACCGCGATGCAGGTTCGATCGAAACTCACCCTCCCGTGTTGCTTGTCTGCGCATGGCTCCCACCACTTCACCATCCACAACAAATGCACGGATGTCAATTCCTTTCGCTTCCTTCACAAACTCTTGCACAATGATGCGCGCATGTAAACCATGAAAGGCTTCGATAACCGATTGCGCTGCTTTTTTATTTTCTGCAAGCACAACGCCCAAGCCTTGTGTACCTTCCAGTAGTTTAATGATCACAGGCGCGCCCCCCACAGCTTCGACAATACCTTCTGTCTCGCGAGAATAATCCATGAAAATAGTTTTCGGCAAACCCAATCCGGCACGCGATAATATCTGCAAGCTACGGAGCTTATCGCGTGAGCGAATCAACGCCTGTGATTCTACCGCTGTAAATACTTTCATCATTTCAAATTGACGCACTACGGCAGCTCCATAAAATGTAACCGAAGCACCAATGCGGGGAATGACAGCATCAAAATAATCCAGCTTCTTTCCGTGATAGAGTACCATCGGATTTTTCTTTTCGATGAAGAGTACACATTTCATGTGATCGATGATCTCTACTTTGTGACCACGCTCTTCTCCCGCCTGCTTCAATCGCCTGGTTGAATACAGTTTTGGATCTCGTGATAAAATGGCAATGTTCATAACGCTTAATTTAATTTTGCCTTTATTGGCTCTTCTTTCTGCTTACCCTTTGCTTTCGTTGTTTCTCTTTGAAAGAAAGGTTTTTTTGTTTGACGTCTATGAGGAACCGATCGCGCAAAATTTTCCTTCCGATTAAGATCGGAAATTTAAGCGAACCCCGGTTACTGAGAGAGAATTCGGTGGTTATTTCTTCATTAAAAATTTTTAACGTGGTGATGATCACGAATCTTCGTTCTACTTCACCAAATGAATTTTTAATGTTGCGTTCCTCAAAGGTATCAAATACAAATTTCAACCCCGTAAACTCCGGGTGTTCTTCATCTAACAAGATGAACTCGAGCTTTCCATCTACAACTTGCGCTCTGTGACAATGTAAGCTGGAGGTAAAAGCACCTGTATCAATTTTGGCATGAATGTTCGCCAAATTCAATACCGGAAGATCAACACGATCGTAACGACCTAAAATATGCATAGTGATTCTGGATACTAGCCCAATATGCTGAAAATAAAAAAGCCCCGCTAGTGCGAGGCTCAAAATCTGATAGCAAATAAATTAACCTTTTACCTTAAAGGCAACAGCCGTGTTTTCCCACTTTAATAACACTTCATCATTGCCCACAGTGATCGTAAAAGTCTCGACAAGCTCTGTTATTTTCGATGATTTAACGACAACGCGTAATAAATCGTCTTTTTCAGAATATCCAAATGCGCCCATCTGATCACTTTTCTTGCTGATAATGATTGTCCATTCGGTTTCGCCAGGGATTGTAAACAAAGCATACTTACCCGTAGCTACATCTTTGCCTTCAATTTTAACAGGCTTGTCAAATTGAATTGTGGTTGCAGCGTTAGCCCCTGTTCTCCAGACTTCTTTATTAAAGGGAACAAGTTCGCCCATAATTTTCCTTCCTCTTGCAGAGGGTTGACTGTACACTACTTTAACATTCGCTGCACCTATCTTTCCTGTAGCGGTAGCTAATGGGCTTGAAGGCTTATTCTGCGCCGAAACACTTGTAATCATCGCAACAAAGGCCAATAAAAGGATTGTGATTCTCTTCATAATTTTTTTTAAGTTAGTTGTAGTCCGGCTTAAAATTGAAAAATGCCCCGAAAACGTTCGGGGCATTTTTGGATAATATAACCTGTAAACTATAGTAGTCAACGAAGCAACATATCTCTATGTTCTTCTAATTCCGATTTTTCTTTCACTATTTTTTTTGTATAGTACCTTAGTAGAGGGTATTCTTCTTATTAACTTAATGTATCAGCGATTAAAGCCCCTATCAACCTCCTGTTTTATCCTGGGTGCTGATCGTCAGGAAAGCAAAAACAAAAAAATCAACGGAAAAATAAGACCAAGCAAGGCGAGCTTCCATCCGCGCTTGTTAAAACTTGTATCTCCTTTTTGGATAAACATCCCTGTAATGGCAATGGTTAACATCGCAATGCCAAATATATCGGAGTAATAAATCCACCACTTGCTGGTATCCACATGCAGCTTCGTCATTTGTCCAAGTACTGGGGTTGTCATATAGGTTTCAATTTTTCCTTTACCTGTAGTGATGTCAATCTGGGCATCGTGGCTGACATACGAAATACGCAGATTATTTCCTTCGACCGAAAACCGTCTCAATTGATCATCAATTTTTTGATCTGTTGTAAAGGCCGAAATAAAACGATCGTTGATAGAATCTTTATGAGCTGGAACGGAGATGCTGATTTCCTCAACAGCATAGGAGAATCGCCTCGGGTGCCATAGTTGCCGGTGGTTCAGAAAAATTCCGGAAAAAGAAAAAGCTATGATTAATCCGAGATAGAAATAAGCAATATCGCGATGAGTGTTTCGAGCCGTGAGTTTCATATGAAATTAAAGTATGAAGGAAAGGTAGGGCTAAGATTACTTCTGATGAAAACTCTCGCTCACAAATTTCATCACCACAGGTAAAGCGTCACGCCAGTAGGTCCAATTGTGCTCACCATCGCGCACCCGAAACTCATGTGGTACTTGTTTATCAATCATCAAGGCATGTAATGCCATATTTCCTTTGATCAGAAAATCGCCATCACCACAATCAATGTAGTAGCGCACCTTTTTCAACTCCTCTACATTACTGGTCTCAACAATTTTAAGAATTGAATTCTTTAAGAAGTGCTCGTTAATCCTGGCCTGGCCTTTCAAATTATTTCCAAACAACATGGCCAACGCTCCGTCCCACCAGTCGTCTTGCATGTTAATGATTTCATCATCCGTCCATACCGCTGCGCTGAGTGGAGCAGCTGCTGAAAATAATTCAGGATGTTTGGTAGACATAATCAAGGTGCCATATCCGCCCATGGAAAGTCCGGCAACGGCACGGAAATCTTTCTTGTTACGTGTTCGATAAGTAGCATCAATGTATGGAATCAATTCTTTGATAAAAAAATCTTTGTATTTGGTCTTGCCATCAAAACTATTGATGTACCAGGTAACACCCGCGTCCGGCATAACGATAATCATGGAAGTAGATTCACCACTTTGAATGGCTTTGTCAGCAATCAAATTCACCTCACCAAATTGCGACCAGCCTGTTTCGTCATCACCATATCCGTGCAATAGGTACAACACCGGGTATCTTCTGTTTGATTTATCATAATCGGCAGGAAGGTAAATGTTGTATTCAACGTCTTTACCTAAGGCAGTGCTTTTTACTTTGAGGCTTTCTTTAAGTAAGCCTTGCTGGGCAGATACAGCGAATGAAATTAGAATGAAGAGAAGGGTAAGATTCTTTTTCATGTACTTATATTTTATTGAGTGACAGGGAATGCTATTTGAAAGATAGCATTTTCTTTCAATCACAAGAATATGATTTACACATCGTCAAGGTTTAATTAAGTCTAACGAAGAATGCCTTGTCTGGCCAAAGAAATTTTTGCTTTCCATACCCATCGGTCAATGGGTGAGACGAATAAACGGTAAGACTTTCACTTGGATTTACTTCTAAAATTACCCCACAATGGCCGTATGCTTTTCCTTGATAAACATTCCAGAATTGAACAAAGTCACCAGACATAACATCTTCAATACCTTCAACTATTTCACCCTTGTTATTTTGAATCAAAGAGGTTTGAACTCCTTTGATGATGGAAGATTCACTCTCAACTAAATCAACTAAATTCTTATCAGTGATTATTCTTATCCCTTTCTTCTCCTCCTTTGTTAATTGACCAAACTGTTCAATAACATCAATAACAAATTCTGTACAAACAGCATCGTTATAGTGAGGCGCAATCTTACTGCCATTTGCCTCAATGAACTCTATGATCAGTCTATTTCTAGCTGGAAGTTTGTTCAAAAGATGTTCAGAAATTTTTTTATTGTTTACCCAAAGGGGCTGGGTGTTGATCCAACAATTGCCAATGAACCCAAGTACAATCAGAACTAATCCAAAGAATACTGATATTAGTATTTTTCTTTTCATCAATTATGTAACTAGGACGAATCAGTCTGAAATAAACGAATAAGCGTTACTTCCCAAACGGATTCAACGCACCTAATGCGCGCTTGCCTCCGCCCATTTTATTCATAGTCTTCATCATCTTGCGCATGTCGCTGAATTGTTTCAACAACTGATTGACTTGCTGCACAGACGTGCCACTACCGGTTGCTATTCTGCTTTTGCGAGAACTGTTAATCACATCTGGATTTTCGCGCTCGTGTAAGGTCATGGATTTGATAATGGCTTCAACGGGCTTGAATGCGTTGTCATCAATGTTCACATCTTTAATGGCTTTACCCATGCCCGGTATCATACCCAACAAATCCTTCATATTGCCCATTTTCTTTACTTGGTCGAGCTGCGAAAGAAAATCGTTGAAGTCGAATTGGTTCTTGCGAATCTTCTTGTTAAGGCGCGCTGTTTCTTCTTCGTCAAATACCTGTTGTGCTTTTTCAACGAGTGACACCACGTCTCCCATACCCAAAATACGACTGGCCATACGATCTGGATAGAACCGATCAATGGCTTCCATCTTTTCACCCAAACTCATAAACTTAATGGGCTTCTCCACTACTCTGCGAATCGATAACGCAGCTCCACCACGTGTGTCACCATCTAACTTGGTTAACACAACGCCATCAAAATTTAATCTATCGTTAAATGCCTTTGCTGTGTTCACTGCGTCTTGACCCGTCATGGCATCGACCACGAACAATGTTTCAGATGGCTTGAGTGCTTCTTTCAATTTTGCAATCTCATCCATCATCGCTTCATCTACTGCAAGACGACCAGCGGTATCGATAATAACAACACGGTGATTATTTTTCTTGGCGTGCTCAATTGCAGCCTTGGCAATTTTTACAGCATCTTTATTTTCGGGTTCGGCATACACTTCAACACCTACCTGTGCACCCAACACTTTCAATTGTTCAATGGCCGCAGGACGATAAATATCGCAGGCAGTTAACAATACAGATCGACCTTGCTTCTTCAAATAATTGGCAAGCTTACCGGAGAACGTTGTTTTACCCGAACCTTGCAAACCAGCGATTAAGATTACAGCTGGATTGCCTTCAATTTTTATATCCTCGCTC
>JANMRZ010000095.1:0-5426 GCA_031388805.1 Chryseolinea sp. | reverse complement strand
ATCGAATCTATTGGTGCTATCGTCAATGGAGAGATCACCTTCAAGGTAAATAAGAAAGACCTTCTCACACCTGGTCACAGTAACCGAAGCTTTATTGGAGGAACCCATAAGAGTCCGATCGGTTATCACAAGCTGGACAATCCGCGCTTGGTTCTCGATGATACAGAGATCGAGTTGAACATTGAGCTTGGCACGATCAAAGACATTCCACCGAATACGGTGCTGTTCGCAGGACTGCACGGCACGGCCACTATTCCATAACGTTGTCTCATGCGTTCATGTAGTGGAACCACTACGGGGAAACCTGTAGTGGTTTTTTTATTTGCAATTGCTTAGCGCGGCAAGGCAAGAGCAGCTCTCTGATCGGAGTGCAGCAGTTGCCTTGCATCATTTTTTTGAATGCCAAGTGATGGTAAAGTTTTAGGTAAATGATTAAGAGCAGACTACATCACTTGCCCTTCAAAAAAACGTCAATCTTTTTCTTCGGTTCGAAAAATCCAGTCAGGCAAGGGTGAGTGGATAGGAACCGAACTGGAACAGGCAAGTGATCCTTTAGAGATCAGAAGTTTTTGCCTGAGCTTTCCTACAGCTTCCTGAAAATCGTTTACAATCTTCGCGAGTTGAGTGTACTTCTTCCCGCTGTTTCCTTGCAACGTTGCCACCACATTGCCACTGGCCAAGATGTCAGTGTTGAAAGGTTCGAGTTCGATTACCCTTCAGTATACCCAAGGGGACAGATCGAACCTTTTTTGCAAGAATAGCCGGAGCTGACCTATAAGATTAGCGTAAGAAACACGTAAGATTAGAGTTAGAATTGGGTTGGCTACAAATGAGATGACGTTGGCTACGCAGGAAAAAAGTTGACTTGGTATTGGCCAGGCCTTGCTTTTGCTTTTCAAATGAAAAAGAAAAAAGTATCTTGACGCTTCGATGGGTTGCCTGAAATTATCATACTACGAAATAGAGAGTTGTTTGCCGGAAGCAAGCCCGCTTCGGATCAGTTATGTGAACGGGGAAGTCAGGGAAGAAAAAGAACACAGATTTTTAGGAGTAGTTAATCAACAGACAAACGGAGGTGGGCCAACATGGGATAAGGGTGCATTTGTTAGCGCTGATGATTTTTATGGATTCATGCAAGACCAAGCAAGAGGGAATCCAGTAGAAGTGGCGGCATTTGCATTAAAGAAAGGTAATGAAGAGATTAAGTATTTTGTATTGCCTTGGAAAGGGAATACTGGCAAATTTTCATATTCTCATTTAAATGAAGTTGCAGCATATGTACCTGGTTATTCACTAGCAGACGTTATAAGTAGTATTCACACACATCCATTTGGGAGCGAACCTTCAGGTGGTGATAAAAAAGTTAGTGATGCATTTAAGATACCAGTTTACACCATTGGGCCAAAGGGAGAAGATTATATCTATTTTAATGGTATAACCAAGAAATATTCAGGGGATTGAGTATGAAGAATTTATTGCTCTTAAGTTTTGTCTTTTTTATTTCTGTTTCTGTTTCTTCTGCATTGAATTGTATAGATAGAGATTCAGTCAAGCGAATCGATTTTAATGAAATTAGATCTGAAATTGAATGGTTTATTAAAAAGGTAAAACCGGAATCCATTGAGAATGGAAAGTATAATGTATACCTAGTAAAGATTTATGAAGAGCATAAAAATCAATACTGTGTTACTATGGGGTACATCATGGACTCACTTTGGGCTTCTGAGATATCAGGGTTTAAGTATTTTACGAAAGTAAATGATGAATTAGTTTTGCTTGAATACTCGAATGCTTTAAGAAATAAGTTTTGTCTCGAAGACAAGAGTATAGAACTGCTGGTTGATACTAAACTAGTTTCAGACAAAATTTATCCTGGTATAGAATTTTTAGGCAGTCCTTCTGGATATGTCTGTTGCTTTGAGGCAAGAAATATATTAAAAGTATATTATGATGATGCAGACAAAATCCCAGATGATAAAAAGATTTTTAAATACATACCTCAAGGCACGACAATTAAAATGGACAGCACCTCAATGAAGCAGATGTTTAAAAAGAAGAAGAAGAACTAGCTAGTCACATATGGTATTAAAAACAAAGAAGCCCGGTCATCCGGGCTTCTTTGTTTTTAGGCAGCATGCGCCTTTTTAATTTTTACATCTCGGATAACGAGATCGATGTACTCGAATATTTTTTCCTTTTCCTTTTCAGGCAGGTTTTCAATCTCTTCCATGCGCTTCAAGGTTTTTTTATCGAACAGCCCCATCAAATACTTCCTGTGGTGTTAAGCCGAACAAGGATAATGGGTATCGTTCAGTATCGTTGTATATCTGAAATTCACTCAGCAATTGTTGTGCATAATCTTTACTGACGATCTCACGAGCCACTACAAATTCATTTTTAAAAATATTGAAAGTGCTTTCAATTTCATTATTGGTAAAGTTGAAGTTTTCAGTCTTAGCGGTTAGTTTGGAAATGTTAGGTGATTGTAAGCTTTCAATCCAGGTAATAAATTCCCCTTGCGTTTCTTTTTGCGAATTAAAAAGACCGAAGTAACTTGCGCTAGTCAGTATAAAACTTAGATTAAAAAGTACTATTTTTAGTACTGAAGAATTTTCCTTTCACCTTTATACGCTTTGAAAAAGTTAGCCTTTATAGTCCTTGTTCTGTTGAGCCAAACGGCCTTCGCGCAGTTTGATTCGCTAAGGGCTTCCCTGCCTATCGATACGCTTGCAATCCTTACAAACAAGCTTGATTCCATTGAAGCTTCTGCGCATGATAGAACAGATAGTGCTACCCAATACTACCATCAGGCAGCAGCCAAGGTTCAAGACCTATCATCAAACTATCACCAAAAAATTGATAGCCTTAGTCATCTTAATCTTCCGACTGAAAAGTACACTAAGAAAATAGACAGTCTGGGCAATGTGCTCACAGAAACCAAACAAAAAGTGGAGGGCAAGATTCAATCCATCAAACAAAAGGCAACTGAGAAGCTTAATTCAATTCCATTACCACCGGAACTGAAATCGAAAGCCTTAGCTTTAACGGGTTCGTTGGATAAGTTAAGTCTTTCATCGTTGTCTTCAGAAATAAATTCTCCCATCGATCTAAAAGACATTAATACGTCACTTGATCAAATCATTCCATCCGCGAACCTTAAAGGTATTCCGAATTTACCTTCCACCGATGGCTTACCCGATGTTAGCAAAAACTTAGGTGGCGTTTCGGATTTGACAAATGGGATAGGCGAACAGACAGGTGCGTTACAGCAAGGGACAAGTGAAATTACGCAAGGAGCTGGCCAGGTAAACCAACTTGATAAACTGGCCGAAAGCCAACTGAGTAAAATTGATGAAGTAGGAGAGCTAAAAGGTCAGTTAGGTGATGTTCCGGTCAACCCTTTAACATCGGAAGAAGAAGCAAAAAAGCAATTGCTTAACCAGGCGAAGGAAGTAGCGATTGATCATTTTGCCGGACAGCAAGAGGCATTAAAAACGGCCATGGATAAGATTTCAAAATACAAGCAGAAGTATTCCAGTATATCGAGCTTGAGTGAAATCACCAAACGCCCACCCAACCCGATGAAAGGCAAACCCCTTATCGAAAGAATTATTCCTGGCCTTCAGTTTCAAGTCTTTCAAAAGCAGGGAAACTTCCTAACGGATTTCAATTTATACGCTGGCTATAGAGTGAATGGACGCCTGACTACTGGAATTGGCTGGAATCAACGTGTTGCTTATAATTTGGATAGAGATAGGTTCAATCCAAACGCCAGGGTCTTCGGACCGCGTGCTTTCGGAGAATTTAAATTAGGCAGAGGTTTTTCACCGCTTGCAGAAGTGGAAGTGATGAATACGCTAATACCATCGTTTGTTTCAAACTCCCGGGCGGATGATCGAAACCGTGAATGGGTGGTGAGTGGGTTAGTGGGAGTAAAGAAAGAGTATCGGTTTTACAAAAACATAAAGGGTACTACTACTATTATGCTTAATGTTTTTCATCCACGCAATAAAAGCCCTTATCCGGATTGGGTGAATGCCCGGTTTGGATTTGAATTTCCGATGAAGAGGAAAGTTAAGAAGGGCTAATCAGTTCACAATTATGAACTATAAGACCATACGTATTGAACTCTCTTCAACCTTCTTCCTCACATACGCTTTAAACTCTCCAGGTGAAACGATTTCAATTTCATTTAACAACCCCATTACAAATCTGCCAATACCAGCATAGCTCGCCACGGGTCCACTGAATGCATAGGTATCGTTTTTAATATGCGAGAGGTAGGCAGGGCCATCGGATATTCTTCGCGCAACAACAAATATGCCCGCGCTGTAAGATTCAAAGTCACTGTCATCATCTCCTTTCCGGTGAGTCCGAAGATATCGCAAGTAGGGAGTTGGTGTAAATCTTTGTGCTGAAAAGTTTTGTGTGTTTCCACCACTTCACCAATGCGGTCGAGCTTAAATTGTTTGCAGATTTTCTCTTCAACATCCAGCGCCATGAGCGTGCCATAGTTGGGACCAAATTGTATGGGCTCCACCAACCGGTCGCGCACTGCGTTGCTGTTGGCGCTGTGGTAGTTCTTTAACATTACCTGGTGTTGGTTGCGCAGGGCATGTGTAAGTTGTTCTACCAGGTTTCCCAAATGTGCTTTGAGAAAAAGCTGGGGCATAGCATCCAGCTCTGAGTTGAGTGAAAGTTTCTTCAGCACGGAATTCTTTAACGGATGATGCATATCATTTTGGAGGAGTGAACGCACCATGCTGATTTCGTCTGCCGTAAACTGTGCTTGTACCGGATCGTCCTCCGTGGTCATAATAAAGTGCCGGTCGTGAAAATCCTTCTCCATACAGAATCCAGCTTCCTCCAGTAAATCGAGATAGCGATACATGGAACTTTTGCTGGAGTCAAAGCGGTCTACCAACTGTTTGATCGTCCAGCGACCGGCTTTTAATACAGCAATGAGTTGGAAGAGCTTCAGAAGTTTAGCCAGTGGGAGGGTAGACTCTCTTTCTTTTACAACATTCTTTTTCATAACGATTTTTTTGAGTAGAACTGGTCACCTGTCACCAGTTTCCGGTTTGTGGTTTATAACTTAATGAGAATGAAAATAGAGAATAAGTTTTGGAAAGTGAAGCCAGCCTTGCGGGCAATCGCTCCATTGTTGTCCATGTTCGGTTTATTGAGGTAGACATTTTGTTTACGGTAGGGTACGCACCGAATAAAGTCGACAACAATGGAGTGATTGTTGTCGATTATCAGTCCGAAGTCGTCAACAATCAACTGAAAGTCGTCAACATTCATTTGATTTTCATGACCGATTACGAAATGTCTGCCATCGCGAACCGATAGCTCCATGACAACCGACTCATTTTCTGCCAACTTCAACAAGAAGTTCATGACAATCGATTCGTTTTCTGCCAACT
>JANMRZ010000197.1:0-2120 GCA_031388805.1 Chryseolinea sp. | reverse complement strand
ACCAATTCAGGGCCAATGGGTGGCACGATACTGCCGAAGGTTCGAACGTTATCGGGAATGGATTTATTCTGCCAGAGTACTCTGTATGTTCTATCTGATTTCTGATGAAAGGAGTCGTAGGATAATTCGTTGCTTACATAGGTGTATAGCATCGTACTAAATGAAATGCCCAACACCAGGCCGAAGACATTAATAAAGGTGAAGGCTTTATTTCGGATGAGTGATCGGATGGCGATTTTGAAGTAGTTGCGGAGCATAGAAGAGGGTTAATAGTCATCCCTCTTACGATTTTCAGGCCACAAGGTCAATTCGTGGATTTTGGTTTGGAATGTAGGTATGCAAAAAGTTTTTCTGTTCGATACCAAACGGAATTGTTCGGTATCGGGCGGCAATCACTTCCCTGCCTGCCGTCACTTCGATGGAGCGTAACGGAATCCTATAAGTATTGACCAAACTCACACGCGACTGAGAAGTCTTTGACATGAAAGATCTGAGATACGAAGGTCACAGACTTCTCTCTCCGCGCAATCCATCCCGCATGCCTCGTTCGAAGTGACGGGAAAAGGGAAGTGACGGTAAAAAGTGATGACGTCACGGAGCAGCCTGCCCCGCGATTAGCGGGGAAGGAGCGCAACCGAATTTCAACAAGCATCGACCACACCCAAACGCGACTGAGAAGTCCTTGACCTATGGAATCCCGTGCTTCGATGTCAGGGACTTCTCGCTCCGCGCAGCCCTCCCGCATTCCTCGTTCGAAGTGACGGTAAATGAATTAATTTAGAGTTCACACAAAAAACTCCAGATGGAGCGAGGTGGCACAGTTTACATAATGACCAATAAGAACTTCACCGTTTACTACGTTGGCGTTACATCTGATTTACTCTCACGAGTATTACAGCATAAAGAAAAATTGTACCCGAGCAGCTTTACAGCTCGATATAACGCTGATGTCCTGATTTACTATGACGCTTATTCCACAATTGAGGAAGCGATTGCTCGTGAGAAGCAGTTGAAAAAGTATTCGAGAATGAAAAAGAGAACCCTCATAAACCAATTCAATCCAGGGTGGAAGGATTTATTTGAACAGATTAAAGAATGGTAATCTGCCTTTGCCGTCACTTCGAAGAAGCGTAACCGAATTTCAACAAGCATTGACGACACTCAAACGCGACTGAGAAGTCTTTGACCTATGGAATCCGCGCTACGATGTCAGGGACTTCTCACTCCGCGCAATGCTTTCACAGTCACAGGCAACTAAGTGGGCTGTACTGGGCTCGAACCAGTGACCCCTACCTTGTCGAGGTAGTGCTCTGAACCAACTGAGCTAACAGCCCTTAATGTGCGGCAAGATCATTTTATTTTTTCAATTAAATCTCATTGATTTTTATTCTTTTTACAGAACATAAAAATTACTGACCATGCAGCCAGTTGATTATTGGATTAAGCACTTGAACCTGGAAGCTCACCCGGAAGGAGGATTTTACAAAGAGACTTACCGATCTCAGGAAACTATTACCAGGCAAAGTTTGCCTGCGCGATTTGAAGGCAACCGGAATTTTTCAACGGCCATCTATTTTTTACTTCGCTCCCAGGATCGTTCCGTATTTCATCGCATCAAGTCCGATGAGCTCTGGCATTTTTATCAGGGAAGTACGTTGTCTATTTATATGTTGACTGACAAAGGCTTGACTATTCAAAAATTAGGAACTGACTTGCTACAAGGAGAATCACCTCAGGTAGTTGTTCCAGCTAATTGTTGGTTCGGAGCAAGAGTGGAGGAAAAAGAAACGTATGCGCTATGCGGATGCACAGTCGCTCCCGGGTTTGATTTTAAGGATTTTGAAATGGCTGGTCGGGAAGAGTTGCTTAGACAATATCCAGGGTGGGAGAAAGAGATAATTGAACTTACTTGATACTTAGAAGCTGCGAACTATTAGCTTCTAGCTGCGAGCCGTTTCGGTGTTGTTGTGGTAAACCCGTTGGCTCTAATTGAATCTTTAGTCTAATCAAGCTAGAAGCTAGCAGCTCGAGGCTAGTAGCTTGCATTAATCCTGATTCAAATGATAACTCAACGCTCCCGATGGACATTTTTTCACCTGGGCGATGATGTTTTCGGTGTT
>JANMRZ010000194.1:0-17870 GCA_031388805.1 Chryseolinea sp. | reverse complement strand
AACAAAAACAGTCCTGGTTCTTTAGAAACCGGACTGTTTTTTGGAAAGTTACTGGTGCTTATTATTGATAAGCAGGCTTATGTCCGTGGTTTATACCCGGATCGGATTCAATTTCGCGAATGATTTTATCAGCTCGTTTTTGCGCCAGCTTCTTTTTGTATTCAAACCATTTTTCTTCACTCAGCTTACGCATGATGTTGTCGATGGTGCGTTGAACGGTGAGATTCCACACACCCTTTAAAGTCATAGGTATTCCATGGGCAAGTGTTCTTACGGAAAGACCAAAACCACCTTCTACATATTCGATGTGATGCCAGTAGCCACTAGGCATGAACAAGGTATCTCCATGCTCTAAAACGGTTGTTACTCCTTTAACATATTTCAAGCCTGGATAGGTATCAAAATCAGGATGATCTATATCCACCGTAGAGTGAACATTGAAGGGTAATCGATATAAAAGTTTTGATTGAGAAGGTGCAAACAGCACTACTCTTTTCTTCCCATGAAATTGAGTGAGGAAAACATTACTCATATCAATATCCTGGTGCATGCGGGTGATGGATTTTGGAGGACCAAAAAACATAAACGGAATTTTAACATACCCTTTTACGATGTCAGGATATCCAAAATCTCTAAGCAACTCAGGTTTGTGTTTAAAAACCGGAAAAAGAAATAAACGCAGATCGGTTGGCTCACGCTCGATCAGAGCGAGGTATTCATCGAAACGCATGGTTGCATTTGGAATCTGAAGTGTTTTGGAAAGGTCCTCTTTTCTGTTTCCAAACAGACCCACCTCAATACTGCCCATGATCTGCTTGAAATAATCCATGGTCCATTTGGTATAGGCAGGATATTGCTTCCACAAACCGCGTAGCACAACAGGCTTTTGTGGTTTGTAATATTGTTTGTAAAATTCTTCCCGGGTAATCGATGTGCCGTCCACAACCGGAATGGGAGTCTGTATATCAAGTGCCATTGGTATCATTTCTAAAATCTTACAAAATTAAGGGAACAATCAATTCGGGCAATGTATTGAAATCGAAATTATTTTACGCAAGCATGCGCTAAAGGTTGATTTAAAAGTCGGTATCAAGCCCTAAACGGTCTTTCATCTCCTTTAATAGCGGGTTTTTGTCCAGTAAGAAGTCAAATTTATCCCGATCGGTGTATTTCATTTTCTTCTCATCTAGTTCGCGCAGCTCTCCTTTTACATTAATAGAGTTATTTCGGAGTTTCTCCCGCAGAAAGGTCGTCAGTTCACTTTTCAGTCCGCTAAGCATTGACTCCTGAACAGGATTTAGGAGATGAATGATAACCTGGCTTCCTTCTAATTCGAATGACTGTGTAAGCATTTGAAACTCAGCCTGGAACTTTTTTCGTTGCTCGGCAAAGTCTTTCCAGGCCAGTTGAAGAGAATTTAGGGTAAAATCCTGATCGGCTTCTCTTTGAACTTCTGTGGCTATTGTTTCTTCTTCTTTCTTAGGTTCAACTTTTAATAAGTTGGTCAGTTTAACGGTGGTCTTTGGCGCAGATTTAAATCTTGATTTTTCGGAAAAGTCGGGACGTGATGTAGGTAGGGGAGCTGCAGTGGATTCAGCAGGAACAACTTCTTTTGTTTGATTTGATGAATCAGGAACTGAAGGATTTTCAGGCTCTGCTTCTTCAGAAGTTATGCTACTTTTTTTTTTAACCCATCCTGTTGATGGTTCATTTGATCGAGTTGGAGAATTGCTCCAACATGCGCCATTTTCATAAGCGCCAATTCTACCGAGAGGCGTTGGTTCTTACTGCTCTTAAAATGGATATCACATTGATTGCCAATGTTCAACCACGTAAGCAACAAAGATGGCGGCACTGCTTTGGCTTGTTCAGCGTATTTTCTTCTTACACTGTCTGGAACTTCCATCAATTGAGTGGTACGTTCGTCTTGCGACACCAATAAATTCCGAAGGTGCTCGCTTAAACCGACAATAAAGTTATGTCCATCAAATCCCTTTCTAAGCACTTCATCTAATAACAATAATGGCTGTGTATGATGTTGAGCACGTAGAGCATCTACTACCTGGAAATAATAATCATAATCCAGTATGTGGAGGTTGCTTAAGGTATCTTTAAAAGTAACGCCCTTACCAGCAGAGTATGTTACCATCAAATCAAAAATAGAAAGAGCATCGCGCAAAGCGCCATCTGCTTTTTGTGAAATCAAATGGAGGGCTTCTACTTCTGTTGGAATGCTTTCGGTATCGGCAATCTTTTTTAAGTGATTGGCGATATCACTGATCTGAATCCGGTTGAAATCAAAAATCTGGCAACGCGAAAGAATGGTAGGAATTACCTTGTGCTTTTCAGTTGTGGCCAAAATAAAAATAGCATACGATGGTGGCTCTTCCAGCGTCTTCAAAAAAGCATTGAAGGCAGCATTGGAAAGCATGTGAACCTCATCAATGATATACACTTTGAACTTTCCAAACTGCGGAGGGTATCGAACCTGATCGATCAGGTTTCGGATGTCTTCTACGGAGTTATTTGATGCTGCATCCAACTCAAAAATATTGAGTGAGTTGGTCGTAGCTTTTTCTTCAAAACCATTAATGAGCCTGGCCACAATACGTGCGCACGTTGTTTTACCGACACCGCGCGGACCGCAGAACAAAAGTGCCTGCGCCAGCTTGTTATTATCGATGGCATTTTTGAGTGTGGTGGTAATATGCTCCTGGCCGACAACTTCATCAAATCCGGTGGGGCGATACTTACGGGCCGAGACAACAAAATTTTCCATCGGGCGCAAGATAATTTATTTTGAAATAGTACAACCGGATGAACAAAAGATTGTAAAAAATCTGTCGAATAAAAAAGCCCTGATTTTGTATGTCTACAAAACCAGGGCTTCCATTTATGTTATATTAAAAAACGAGTTCCTCGGAAACGAATTACTGAGTAATGGTGTACTTCGAACCTGCTTTCTTAATGGTAAACGTTTCAACTTTGCGGCCATCATCCTCTGAATCAAAGTTGCTGGTAAAGGTAACAGGTGCTGAAACCGAAATTCCATTTGCAGTAAGCACGTAATTTACGTCTACGTCTGTCTCCCATAAATAAACTTTAACAAGATAGGTTCCATCATCGTAGTCGTCAGTGTACATGTTGATAGCATCAAAGCTTGAGGTAGAGATAGTATAGTCAACCTTATTTTCTGGGTCAGTTTCATAAATTTCTATATCGAGGTCAGCTGCACTAAGGGCTTGGCTTTCTGTTCCGCCTGTAATAGACCAATGAAGGGAAAGTCTAATTCCATCTTCGTCAGTAATAACATCGCTAGGAACAGGATCGGAATCACTACAGGATGAGAACATGCTAACGGATGATACCAGCACAACCAGGGCGAGGGTAACTTTAAAAAACTTCTTCATAAAGGTTAAAAATTAAGTTTAGTTTATAATTAATTTAAAAAAAGGATAACAATTTTAATTAACATCCCAATCCTGCAGTGTCGTTTTTGATTGGTGTAAATACTGTACAAAGATTCAAAACTTGGAGGAATTGGTAATAGCGTTTATGGTTGAAGGAAATGCATGTGTAATATTTTTTGACTTTCTCAAGGAAAGCAGCACAATAAAGTGAGGAGACTTCCCAGTAAAGGGATTGTTTGAAACATCATAATTTCCACGTTTTAATAATTGAAAAATTATTTAATAGCTTTGAAAAAAAATATGCACATGAAATAGCCATGCAATACGTCCACCCAAAGGGATGATAATAGACTGGCGTATTCAATGTGACAACTAAAAAACAATTATTAACACATGAAAAAATCATTTATTACTGTTGGTCTGGTGGCTTTGTTCATCGTTTCATTTGGACAAAAGGTTGACTTAGACAAATTTAACTTTACGTTTGAGTACCGCGATCTTCCGCTGCTACCTCAAAAGCCTGAGTACAATACGTTTTCAGTAAAAACAAACACTAATTCAGCGGTTCGTGACAACTATTCTGACACAGGTATTGAAGAGCTTGTGAATATCCAAGGCTGGAAGCGCGTTTCTGGTGTTAACGGACATCTCATTGTGAGTGTCTCATTAGACGATCTTATTATCGCCAGCTCAAATGTTACAGAGCGTGTTGATATTCAAAAGGATAAAGACGGGAAAGAAACCGGTAGAAAATATTACTATAAAGTAGACGCGGTATACAGTTGGCAAGGTAGGGCTGCTGTTCGTGATTTTAAAGGCGCGGAAATTGGAAATACTTCTTTAGGAAGTAGCACTACCAAGACATGGTCAAGTTCAGAGTATAGCACCAGAAAAGAAGCCGCTGACTATTTCAATAACAACAGAACAGAGATTAAGGGAGGCTTGATCCGTGGTGAAGTGAACGCTGCTCTTTCTGCATTGAGTCGTTGGTTGAGTGACAATTATGGCTATTCTGTAAGAAAGGAACCTGAGATTCTTTGGATTCTTGATGCAAAAAAACACCCAGAGACTGCCGCTCAGAAAGAGAATTGGTTAGTCTTTAAGGCTGCTGTTGCCACTGTAACGGCTGATAACCTTCCAGACGAAACAATCGAAAAATTTAAGACCGTCATTGCCTATTTCGATGGTATACCCGCACGATTTGCTACTGAAGATAAGAACGATAAAAAAATGCGCTATGCAAGTTATTATAACAAAGCGAAGATTTATCTCTACTTAGATCTTCCGGAACTTGCAATTAAAGAAGCAGAAAGTCTGATTGCCAATGTTTATGATGATGGTGATGGCAAGCGATTGAAAAAAGAGGCTGAAGCATTGGTAAAGTTATTTGAGAAGAACAACAAAATATCTCGTCACTTTAGCATTGACCTTTCGGCAGCAGCAGCCCCAGTAGGAAATTAATCAACGACTCAAATTGAACATAGAAACCAGATGCAACATGATGCATCTGGTTTTTTCGTTTATAGAACTTTTCATTCTCTATATTTGTCTTCCTTTTGCAATTGGCCTACAGAAATTGCAAAGGTGTTCATTGATTTTGGGGTCGACCGGTTTTGACAGGATGTGTGATGACGTGTGCAAGCATGCAGGCTCATGGAATGAGAGCCTTAAAAGATAGTTCCAAACCATACTTGGCGAGTCTAACTACGCCATGGCTGCTTAATTTATCCGATAGGGTAAATTAGCCTCGTCCCGATAAGATCGGGAAAGCCATCATCGCTCAGCATTGTTGTTTTGCAGGTGCTGATGAGCGGTGTCGTAATGCAGAACTGCTCCGTGTGATGATACTAAGCACGGTTAAGACAAGTAAATAAGGAATGGTTTAGGTTGTTGCCTGCCTTGCTATTCCCGACAATGAAAGTCAACTAAGCATGTAGAAAGTACGTCTTTATCTTCTCTGGACGAGGGTTCGATTCCCTCCGACTCCACAAGGGACTCTAAACGACAATTTCTGTGTTCGTTTACGTCTCTGTTGCCGATCCCGGAAAGTCTGCAACCGTGATCTAATCCCATGATTTTGAAAAAAAGATCATGGGATTTTTTTGTAGTGCTTCTTGATACTAAAAAGGTTTAACACCAGTGCTCTATCTGAAATCAAACTCCATCCCCAACGCTCTCATGACATCAAAAAAGCACCCGTTCGGCTGCTGAAGATTTTTTGCAACCGTAACACGATGCAAGAATGAGAAACAAAATTAAGATTTCATTTCAACAGCTCAAGTCAAGAGCAAAATGACTCTTGAAATGCACTGAAGAAGGAGGATCAATATCTTTAAAACTCCTGAAATCTTACTACATGGGCCCTTAATATTAATGCCAGCCACTAAAAATTCGCAAAACTTATAATAAGTCTAATTTTTTCGATGGGAGAATAAGGGTAGATGTAATTGCATGTGTTTTAGTAATAGATAAACCATTATAACGTGAAAAAATTACTGTTCTTTTTGATAGCCATTGCAAATTGTTCATGCGACAATGAATTAAAAGAATCCGATGATCCTGGTACCATCCAATTTGTAAAGCGTCAAATGCCGGTTTGGCAAGGGCAGTGGACTGCTGCCGATCCATCTGTTATTCGGGATGGCGATACCCTTCGTATGTATTATTCAAGTTACGTCCTGGAGCCAAATGAAAAGCTTATTATTTCTGGTGCCAAATCGGTAGACGGAATAAACTGGCTACCTGCGAAGAAAGCATCAGGAGAAAGCATTGTGCTAGACGCGAATCCTGGTAAATGGGATAATCACCTGGAAGCTGTAAGTGTTATACAAGACAGTGATGGTCTTTCAATGTACTATTGCGGTTACGAATTAGAAGCAGAAGTAGGTGGCACCATTGTAGCAAAAGGACAGATTGGATTGGCCAGGTCTACAGATAAGGTGAATTTTACTCGCAGTTCAAACGCCCCTCGACTCTCATTAGGGCTCACCAATCAAAAAGATGCAAACGCACTTTTTTCTCCCACCGTAATTAAGGAGGGAGACCTGTATTATATGCTTTATGTAGGTTATTGCATTGAAGAATGTAATCCAGCTTTTATCGGGGTTCTTGGCGCAACATCATCGGATGGCGTGAGCTGGCAAAAAAGGCAAGAGCCAGTAATCGCGGGGGTCGACTTTGATTTCTCGTGGGCCGAAGTGATTAAAGAACCAACTATTGTAAAAGGCCCAGACAACTTATATTATCTATTTATTTCAGGAGATGAATCAATTGGTGTGGCTCGAAGTAGTAACATCTTTGGTCCTTATGAAGTCTATCCGCAACCCATTATTAAGAAGGAATATAGTTGGGAATCTACATCGGTGATCGCGCCATCTGTGCTGATTGAAAACGGAAAAGCCAAAATGTGGTATATGGGAGTGGTTGCTTCTGGTACCGGAGCTGATTTTGCAATTGGTTACGCGGAAGCAGATTTTCCATTCACGTGGTGAGTGATCGATTTTAATGCATATGCCTGATATCGTATCACGAGTGGCAATGGAATTGCATTTCATTGTATTCCTTAAAGCATTTCCGCGTTATGCGCTTGTCTGTTTGTTAACATAGGCCTTTATCCTTTTTGAGGAGCACTCAATTTTTCTCTGACTCTACAACCTTATTTTCAAGCAAAGCCCAAATCCCCGGATTCGGGCTTTATTGTTTTATAAAGGTATCACACACTCTGCAATTCTGGCAGAAGTAGGGAGAGTAGAGGCGAAGTAAAGGAGCAGTAGAGAAGGAGTAGAGAGAAAGTATGCGTGACAAACCGACGGCAATCTTCGTTTTAAAATAAAAATCAAAAAAATTATAAAAAAAAAGAGGTACGAAGATGTAATGCGTAGTACGCCTTTAGTTTCGTGATATCGAATTCAACAAGCGGTTTTGTAAGCAGCAGCGAAAAGCGCGGGTGAATTTGACTAATGCTGTATTACTTTAAAAAATAAAAATTATGTCAAAAATTAAAAACAATCCAATTATGAAAGGCGTCAGCGGAATGCTGGGCGATGTAGTAGTGTACCGTGAATTACGCGGTAGTGTAATCATGTCTAACCGACCAAAAAAGCGAGAGTTGCTTACGCCTCAACAGGAGGAAACGAAGTCGCGGTTTCTGCGAGCGGTGGCTTATGCCAAAAGGCAAATTGCCGATCCGGTATCGAAAGCGCTTTATCAACCAAGTCCACACAGCCGACTTACCAGTGCGTATGCCGCTGCGGTAGCGGATTATCTGAAGGCACCTGAAATTCGTTCCATTGACACCACGCGTTATGCTGGTGCCATTGGTGACGAAATTCTTATCCGGGCATTTGATGATTTCAAAGTCACGTCCGTGCTGGTATCTATTACTAGTGCTGCCGGAAATTTACTGGAGCAGGGTGTGCCAGAGTTACTATTAGACTCCGTGGATGACTATGTGTATAAGGCAACAGTTGCGAATGCGGTTTTGCCCGGTACTAAAATTAGCGTGGTAGTTCGGGATAAGCCTGGGAATACTACTGTTAAGGAGATAGTGGTGTAGGTGTTTGGTTTAAATTGTTTATTGTTAAAAAAAAGGTGGCCGGGTTCGGCTGCCTTTTTTTTTTTAAAAGTTTCTAGTTCCAGGTTCCAAGTTTCGGGTTCCAGGTTTCAAGTTCTACTCCTTTTCATACTGCTTCAGGTTTTCTATTAGGGTTTGTTTTACTTGGTCGCGCAATTGCAGGGGTTGTAATACGGTCATGTCTTTGCCGTAGCCGAGGATGATGGAGATTAGTTCGTAGTTTGGGATTAATTTCAGGCGGATGTGAATGCCATTTTTGTCTTCGTGGATGATCTCCTGCGATTCGTGGATGTGTTGTGTTTTGATGTAGTTGGCAAGTGAGGCATTGCACGACAAGACAATATCTTGCACTTCGCCTTCGGTGTGCGTAATGCCTAGAAAATTTTTGAAGTAATCTTCGGACGAGAACAGTGTATTTCCAACGTATGGTGTGGTTGTCTTTTCAATTTTATTCATCCGATCTAGTGCCAGTGAGATTACGTTCTTCCTGCTTTGCAATAGTCCTACGAGGTACCAGCGGTTTTTGTATTCTTTCAAGCGATATGGATGAATGATGTGTTTGATGGGATACGATCTGCCGAAGGTGGTGTAATGAATGGTTAATACTTGTTTGGCGCGAATGGCTTCGAGTATGGGCGTGCGCAGTTCGATGCCTTTATAGTAAGGGGCTTTTTCAAATTCGATAACCGGTGTGCTGGTAGGGTTAATGAATTCTGCGAACATGCCCGCGAGTTTATCGATGGCTGCCCGAAATTCCTCCATGATTTTAAGATCCTGGTATTCGTGCAGAAAATCCAAAACAAAATTAAACGACTTGAGCTGTTCTTCGCTCAAGTTTATAGCATCTATTGAATAGTTTGGATCTTCATAATGATACCCATCCTTGCCATATATAATGCGAGCCTTATAACCCAGAGCTTTATCGTGACGCATCATTTCAATATCGTGGGCTACTGTACGCGTTGTAACCCGAATGTCATGTTCTTCAAGTTTGCAGACGAATTCCTCGAGGGTCCAATGCGTTTTTTGTTTGTTGGTTAAGCACTTGTTGATGATGTGATAGCGCTGTATAGCGTATTTTGATGCTGGCATAACGTAGTTGATATAACGTGAGGGGTAAATATATAAAAAAATGATTTTTGAGTTTGTTGAGTGAGGGATAAATAGTTAATCCTACTTTGTCATGTTTACCTTCAATAAGGCTGCACGCTTCAGGCGACAAGCTTCACGCAGATTGTACGCACAAACTAGCCTGAGGCTTGTATGTTGTAAGTAACTCGCGCTTAGGGAACGTTGTCGGAATGATAAATAGTTTTGAAAATATTTTTAAATAGAAATTAAATCTTCAATTTTGCAAGCCCTCTAAAGTTATCAACATTTTAAAATGTTGAAAGTATTTTGAATGGAATTGCAGGCAGCAGGTGTGTATAGCAACCGTCATTTTAAACCAGGTGAGCGATCGATTCAGCGCTTAAATTGATACGCGCGAATTGATTCACATTGAACTAACGACCTAAATGGTATTATGAAAATTAATGTATTGATTGGGACTTTATCCCTGATGAGTTCTCTTGTTTTTGGCCAATCTCCAAGTTTACACGTAATAGCCCCAAGCGATTATTTACCCCAAACCCCAACAGCAGCAGCGTTGGGTAAATATGTTGACCAGCCGGTTAACCTGTATACCGGAGTACCGGAAATCAGCATTCCAATTTATACGATTGACCTTGGCGATTATACATTACCCCTCTCATTGTCGTATCATGCCGGCGGAATAAAAGTAAGTGAAGGGGCGAGTTGGGTTGGATTAGGTTGGTCGCTGAGCACCGGTGCCAATATTAATCGCACAATCCAGTCGATCGAAGATTTACCATCTGGTAATGCAAATTCCTACATCAGTTTTAAGAATCGGGCAGGAGGTATTTTGCTTGACCCTAATGATCCTGAAGACTACGTAGATTTAAATTTGATTAAGAACGGCACAATTGATTCTGCTCCTGATTTATTTCATTACAGTATTCCCGGCCATTCCGGCAAATTCATTTTACTGGAACAGAAGTTGCTCATTCCATCCGAACCGGTAGCGATAACAGCTACTTGTACCAGTTATCCTGCAAAGCCACAATCTTTTGTGATTACCGATACGAAGGGGGTTAAATACTCTTTCTGGGATACGGAAACGGCAAAAAAGTTGGGCAGTGGCGGTGGTGCTGCTAAAGTAACTTCATATTTGATATCTAAGATTACAACACCGCTAAACCGTGACATTTTTTTTAACTACGGGAAATCTTCCCAGTACCTGCAGGATATAGCCGGGTTGTTTCAACAGAAATATTCCGTCAATAGCCCCGGATCCTCGGTTCCTCTTGAGGCTCGAACGTTTTCAGGTTCCCAATCCATTAATTATGGAAAAGTGCTGACCAACATTACCTGGGCAGGAGGTTATGCCATTTTCTTTTCTTCGGAGCGCGAGGATGTTATGAAAGAAACGCCCACTTCAACCGGTGATTTTAAATTAGACAAGATTGAAATTTATAACACCCAAGGAGAATTAATAAAACGTATTCTATTTAGTTATACTTATTTCACAAGTGGGTCTTCAACAGCTATTGGGAAGCGACTAAAATTAGAGTCCGTGACATTTGAAGATGCCTCCGGAGTTCCAGGTGCCGTTTACTCTTTCCTGTACGATGGCACAAACTTGCCGGATCGCTATTCAGTCCAGACGGACCATTGGGGTTTTTACAACGGAAAAGGAATGGAACTTCCAACTTTTAACGGTGGTGTACTGGACCTTTCATCAAAGGAATCCGACCTCGAAAAAACCAAGGCCAATACCTTGACGGCAATTGTTTATCCAACGAAAGGGAAAACCGAATTCACCTACGAGCTTAATGACTATTACGATCCAACGTATACTGTACAGACCCAGACTTTTTCCTGCCTCGCAGATCCCTTTGCCGGTAAACCATTTGAGGACATTGCCTATTTTAGTATTTCTGGTCCATTAGAATCGATCTCGTTCAATACCTCGGTAATTAATAATAGCTGGCCTACTGGTAGTCAATATGCAGGTGTGCAGATCGAAGGGCCAGAAGTAATTAACGGATATGTTCAGGCTAATAATGGTGATCACTTTTATACAGCAGGCTTTGAGGCGGGTGAATATACAGTGACCTGTAAAGTTATTCACAACAAGAGTGCAGCAGGGTTATCTAACGGAGTGGTGAAAAGCCGTATGTATAACTATTTTAAGCAGGCAGGAGGGCTTAGAATAAAATCAATCAAACAAATCAGTGGCAATGCAAACCCTGACATTGAAACAGCCTATGAGTATAGAAATGGATATGCCTCCAGTGGAATGTTGTTGAACTCTAAGCCTACCTATCTAAAACCTTTCACCCACTACATTTCGAATTTTGCAATCGGTGATCTGTCATATTGTACAAGCTGGAGAACAGAAAATCATGCCTGGCTTTACTCGGGAATTCAAGGTACGACCTTTAGCAATGCATTGGTCGGATATGGTGCAGTTACGGTATTGAATGGATTAAATGGCGAGAATGGTAAAACCATTCATACATTTGAAAATGGTTCCGCTGGAACAAACGACTACACATGGATGTATGGCCAACCTTTGACTACCCATCATTACGATGCGCAGGATAAACTAGTACAGTCCGTTGTAAATGAATATGAAACGATCAATGACGTGGCTCCCGCTATTACTTCTTTGTCCGTTGAGTTATTAAGTTCACATTATTGTTCAAATGATTTTCCGTATGTGAGTTCCAGTCCACGGGTATTTAGTCAATCGATAACCACGCATATTCAGGGATGGAGGCGCTTGAAAAAAACAATTAAAACGCAAGTGGATCAATCCAGCCCAACATCCCTGCTAACGACTACGTCAAGCTATTCCCATGACAACTATCATCAGATGATTAAGGTAGTAGAAGACTTCGGATTAAATAAGAAAAAGGTGATCAACCAGTTTGTGTACCCACAGGGGAAGAATGCCAATGGTGTTTATGGCGACATGGTAGTTAAGAACCGGGTGAGTGAGCTTGTCGAAATGACCGTGATCAATCAGTCAGACGAGAGCGCGTCTTCTCAGCGAATTATCGATAAAAAAACGTTAAAGTTTGAACCAACAGTAATTGGTGCCCAGACATTTGAATTACTACGGTCGTCCTATAAACTAAAGACCAGTAGCCCTTTGCCTGTGCTTACCTCTATTCCGGAAAATTCGAGTGCAGATCCGGGGCTTGAGTTAATCAATACAATTGAATATCCTACTTCAGGGACAATGGTAAACCCGATCAGTGTTACCGAAAATATAACCGGTATCAAGAGCAGCTTTATTTGGAGTGGCGATAATAAAGTGATGGCCAGCGTGACGCAGGCAACATCCGATGGCATAGCCTATACGTCTTTCGAGTCATCCGTTCCGGGCGGGCAACCTGATCTTGGTGGTTGGACAATAAATACCTTTAATCTTTCAACAGAATTCAGGACCGGTGTAAAATCAGCGCAAAATATTACACTATCAAAAACCCTTTTGCCTTTGGGGAATTATGACGTTTCGCTATTTGTAAAAGGAAGTGGCAATGTTACCATTAATGGTCAGGCGTTTGCAGGTGATACCAATTGGAAGTTGATCAAATTAACGTTGTCAGGTGTAACCTCTGTTACCATTGTAACGCCCGCGAATGTTTCGATCGATGAAGTACGGTTGAATCCTGTTGGATCAATGATGTCAACTTACACATACAGGCAAGGCGTAGGAATCACCAGCATGACGGATGCGAATATGGTTTCGTCATATTACATCTATGATCTAACCGGAAGATTGTCCGTCATTAAAGACGACAAAGGAAATATTCTGAAAACCATGGAGTACCATTTGAAGCAATAGGTGTTTTCGATAGCAAAAGTGCTAAGAATATTTCCGGTATATATTTAATTATTATCAATCATTCAAAATGGATAGGTCCATGAAAATAAGATTCAGTGTTGTGTTAGCTATTGTAGGTATGTTGCAGGTGAGTGTATCAACAGCCTCGGATAAAACCCCACCTCCGGCAATTGTTATTGGTCCTACGAGCCCCATGGCTGGGCAAGTCGCTACATATCGTTACGCCTCCCCAACTGCTGTTTCCAATCCGAAATGGTGGGCAACCATCTCAAAAGGATTAATTCAAAATGAATATCAAATCGGAACCACATATTATTGTGATATTCTCTGGCAGCAAACAGGATCTGCATTTGTATCTTTTGAAAATCAGGATTTACTATTGTCGGATTTATCTATTACGGTCGTCCCCTCAACGGTACCGGTTACAACCTTTACCACTGTTTTTAATTGTGGCAACACCGTAGTGACACGCAATTCAAATCCGCCCTCCGGGTATGAATGGTACTGGCAAACAACTTCTACAGCAACGAGCACTGCGCTAGGTAGTTCAGCATCTATAACCCTAACGTCTACAGCAGACCTATACCTGAATGCTCGTCTTATCGCATCTCCGAATACTTGGAGTCCAACTTCAAAATCAGCAGGAAATACGGTGGTGTATACAACTCCTGCGGCACCCGCAACGTCAACAAATGCATCGAGTTTCCTGAATGGTTCTGTAGTTTTATCAGTAGAATCTGTAAGCGGAGCAACGAGTTACAAGTGGTATCCATTAGCAACAGGTGGTACCGCCATTAGTGGTGCAAGTACAACTAGCTATACCATACCAAACCTGACGGTAGGCAAAACCTATTATGTTTCAGCTGTTAGTGGACCGTGTGAAAGTTCAACGCGGAAAGCTGTTATCGCTACAGTTGAATTGTTACCACAAATTCAAACCATAGGAAGTCAAAGTATTGTTATGGGAAATCTGGTTACCCTTGCGTTGCCGGTTACCTATGCCACCTATAGTTGGCAAGACTCTCAGAACGTGCAAGTCGGTACAGCTTCTACGTATGCTACCTCTACACCTGGATCATATCGCGTTGTTGTAACAAAAACAGGAGTGGGAGGGAGCGGTACGTCAACCGCATATGTGGTATCAAAAGGACTGGCAGGATTGAATCTCAACTATATTACCGCGAATACGATCCTGAGCCCTAATGTCACGGATCCGAATACAGTAACGAACCTTACGGTAACACAGAATAGCCAGCAAGTTCAATATTTTGATGGACTGGGAAGACCAAGCCAATCGGTGTTAACGCAAGGATCACCGAATAAGATTGATATTGTTCAGCCCCTTGTTTACGATGCATTTGGGAGAGAACATAAAAAGTATCTGCCTGTTACCGTTGGATCAGACGGTTGGTATAAGCAAGTTACATTTGATATACCTGGAAATTACACTGGCGTTGCCGCCAATACATATGGGAATAACCCCTCAGGTAAAATTGCTGCAGACACGCGTCCGTTTGCAGAAAGCCGTTTTGAACCGAGTCCATTAAACCGAATAACAGAACAGGGTGCTCCTGGTCTGGACTGGCAACCTGATTTAACCGATACTTATGCCGCACCCGTTGACCGATCGGTGAAAATGATGAATGCATTAAATGTCACATCTGAGGTTCTTTTTTGGACCTATACTTACCCTACTCCAATGTATCCGTTTGGTATCGTGAATGCGAGTACAGGTACAATCCCCAATTATCATGCTGCCAATGAATTATATAAGACGAGAACAAAGGATGAAGAACGGAACGAGGTAATTGAATACAAAGACAAGGAAGGACGTTTGGTTTTAAAGCGAGTACAATCTGCTGGCGGAACACCAGCCATAAATGATACGGATTACGCAAGTACGTATTACGTCTACGATGATTTTGGAAGTTTGGTGTGTGTAATTCCACCCGAGGCAACGAAACAGTTGGTTACGGAGTACTATCAATCCGCTGCCACAGATTTAACAAAAGATTCTTTTTTGAAACGCTGGGCATTCCGCTATGCCTATGATGCACGAAAACGAATGACCATGAAACACGTGCCCGGTGCAGAACCCGTTTACATGGTATATGACAGCCGCGATCGCCTTGTGCTTACACAGGATGGCAACCAGCGAACAGGCGCAACAAGTGCCATTAAGTATTGGACTTTTACAAAATATGATGAGCTGAACCGACCTATACTTACCGGTATAAAAGATACTACCACCGCTACGCAACTTACCCAAGCGCAAATGCAAGGTGTTGTTGATCTCTATTATTCAGAGATACCAACTAAGCCCTGGAGAAAGTATGGAGAAAAATATGTTGGTACTGCTGCTGCAAATAATGTTCATGGATATACGAACTATTCGTACCCACGGGTAACAAGTGCGGCAACGTTAAATGTTAACAATTACCTTACGGTGACGTACTACGACAATTATATCTTCCGAAATGATTGGTTGGGATCATACGCATACCTATCCGATGCCCTTACCAATACAAGTCTAACGGGCACCTATACTCAAGTAGCCACAGGCTTAGAAAACAATCGCCTTGTTGGTCAAGTAACGGGTTCTAAAATAAAAGTATTGGATGGAGGAATTACCGGTGGCTCCACCTGGCTTAAGTCGATCAATTATTATGACGATAAGTATAGGACAATCCAAACACAGAGCGATAATTACAAAGGGGGTATTGATCGTATTTCTAATCTATATGATTTTAGTGGCAAGGTGTTGAAATCAAAAAGCACTCATGTGGAAATGGATATCACCTGGAAAGATATAATTGGCTCTTCTGTAACCGGGAATAAAATTACGAGAACAGCAGCTGGTACTTCATGGAATGTAAGCGGTGCCGCATCACTTCAACAATTGACGGCAGGTCAAGATGGCTGGATGGAAGTAATTGTGTCCGAGAATAACTTGTATCGAATGATTGGATTATCCGATGCTAATACAGATCCGAATTTTTCGTCCATCGATTATGCATGGTCAATGACCAATACCGGGCAGTTAATGATTTACGAGAGTGGTACTTCTCGTGGAACATTTGGACCCTATGTTCCAGGAGATATTCTTCGCATTGAACGGATAGGAACATCAGTAAAATATTATCGGAATGGAATATTAAAACATCCATCAACAGTTGCTTCTACTTCCCTGCTAATGGTGGATGCAGCGTTCTATGACTTTAATTCGTCTGTGGCGGGTGTTCGTACATCTTTTAGCAATACGTCAAAATCAATTACCAGAACCCTTGAATACGACCATGCAGGCAGACAAACCAAGACCTGGCATCAAATCGATAATGGCACGAATTTTCTTCTTAGCAAAAACGACTACAATGAACTAGGACAACTCATTGATAAAAAACTTCACAGCACAGTATCAACAGCATCCGATGCTAAACAATCTGTTGACTACCGCTATAACATTCGGGGCTGGTTAAGCTCCATGAACAACGCATCACTCACAGCGGATGCAACCAATGACGATGCTACTGATTACTTCGGTATGAGTTTGTCATATAATACAGTTGATGCAGATCTTACTAATGCACCATTATACAATGGCAATATTGCTGCAATGAAATGGAGCAATTATCCTGGCACTGGCACAACCAAACAAAAAGGATATACCTATACCTATGATGCAATGAATCGTATTGCGGGCTCAGTCTTCAAAGAAAAAACAACTTCGTGGGCAGCAGCAGCCAATAGTGGTTTTGCTGAAACCGGTTACAGCTATGACTTAAATGGAAACATTAAAACCATGCAGCGCAACGACAAGCGTGCTACGGGCTGGATGGACAACATGACCTACAATTACGGAAGCGGCACCACCCAAAGTAACAGACTATTAAAAGTAGAAGATACCGGTGATGACTTTGCAGGTTTCGTTGATGGAAATGCAGGTACAACGGACGATTATACATACGATACGAATGGCAATCTAACGCGTGACCTCAATAAAGGCATTGGCACATCTCTCGCAGATGCAACCAATATTATTACCTACAACTTCCTGAACCTTCCTGAAACGATCACAAAAGGAGGGAATAGTGTACGATACATCTACGATGCAACCGGTCGCAAGCTTTCGCAAGTAGTAACCACGGGTGCCGCACAAAAACAAACTGACTATATCGGTGAGTTTACTTATGAGAACGATGCGTTGCAATACATCAGCCATGAAGAAGGCAGGGTAATGGTGAGCAGCACCAAACTCATATACACCAATAGTTTTGATGCCCTCACCACCGACATCACTTCCATCGGAACTACAGTAGCCGCATATGCAGTGAATGGCCAGAAATATGTGAGTGTAAAATCAAACAATACCACTACCGGAAATGGTATTTTTCCAATAGGCAGTACTTTCAATGTAGTGGCCGGTGATCGTTACCGCGTCAGGGCAAAAGGATACCGGACAACGAACGCAGTGTACGTTCGGGTGAAAGCTGGAACCACTGTACTGAGCAATGCTACCCTTCCCAATAATTTGGCGAATGAAGGATGGGTAGAACAAATTGTAACCATACCGGCAGGATTCACCACGATGCAGGCTGGATTGGTTTGGGGAGGAACGGTAGCATTAAATGAGATGTTCTATCTTAATGAATTTGAAATCACCAAACTCGAAACCACCACACCCGAATACCAATACAACCTCAAGGATCATTTAGGCAATGTGAGGCTTACGTTTACCACCAAACAGGAAACCGATGCAGCCACAGCAACGTTGGAAGCCGCCAATGAAAATGTAGAAAGAAGTAAATTTCTGCGCTACGACAATGCACGGAAAGTAAACCACTATTTGTTTGATCATACGAATGGTTCTACACCGACCACTACAACGGGTGCAGCGCAGCGACTGAGTGGAAAGACTAACGAAGTTTACGGACTGGCGCGATCGTTAAGCGTAATGCCGGGAGATGTGATC
>JANMRZ010000092.1:0-25965 GCA_031388805.1 Chryseolinea sp. | reverse complement strand
GTTTTTAAATACGCGCCTGCAATTGATGTATGAAATACAGTTTCCCTGCCGCGTATCTGCTCTAAACTTCGATCGAAGTTGAAGAGTATATTCGATATACTGTCTTTAAACCCGTTACCATTGGATCGCGTAGTGTGGTCAAAATGGAATTAATCCAAATTCATAGCACAAAAAAAACAGCAACCTTTAGAGTTGCCGTTTCAATATTTATTGAAATTGAATATTAACCTAAGTACGAACGCAATGTCTTGCTTCTCGAACTTTGTTTCAATCTTCTTGTTGCTTTTTCTTTAATCTGACGAACACGCTCTCGAGTGAGGCTGAATTTTTCACCAATCTCTTCAAGCGTTAACGCGTGTTCTCCATTCAATCCAAAGTAATACGCAATTACATCAGACTCGCGTTGAGTTAATGTAGAAAGTGCACGTTGAACTTCTCTGCGCAATGAATCAACCATCAAACCAGAATCTGGAGTTTCTTCATTCTCATTCGTCAATACATCCAACAAACCATTTTCTTCACCTTGAACAAATGGCGCATCCATGGATATGTGACGACCTGAGAGCTTCAAAGTATCTACTACTTCATCAGTAGTTACCTGCAACACTTCAGCTAATTCTTCCTCCGATGGTTCGCGTTGAAATTTCTGCTCTAAGTCAGAAAATGTCTTTGAGATTTTATTGAGTGATCCTACCCTGTTTAAAGGTAAGCGTACGATACGTGATTGTTCGGCAAGTGCTTGCATGATTGACTGACGAATCCACCAAACAGCATATGAAATGAATTTGAATCCCCGGGTCTCATCAAAACGTTTTGCTGCCTTGATAAGGCCTAAGTTACCTTCATTGATAAGATCGCCCAATGTAAGACCATTGTTTTGGTACTGCTTGGCAACCGAAACCACAAAACGGAGATTGGCCTTGGTTAATTTTTCAAGTGCGATCTGATCACCTTCACGAATACGTTTCGCCAATTCAACCTCCACATCTGAGGTAATCAAATCTACCTTTCCAATTTCTTGTAAATACTTATCCAGGGATTGACTCTCCCGGTTCGTAATCTGCTTACTAATTTTTAGTTGTCTCATTGGGCATTTAACATGTTATAAGAAATGATTAGTTCCGAAAATGTCTTAAAAAGACTTTGCTCACACTAATCGACCGGCAAATATACGTCATTTTTAGGCTTTTCCTTCAAAAATTATAGGTTAACAAGCGTTATCCTATTGATTTGATGTATGTTTTTATGTTTGGTTCTGCTTATCCTCAAAAGCCAACATTGATATTTAGAAACTAAACGGCAATTGGTGCTTTGATAGATGGATGAGCCTGGTAATTAATAATCTCAAAATCCTCAAATCGATAATCAAAAAGTGAGTTCGGTTTCCGATTGATCTTTAAAGAAGGCAACGCATAAGGCTCACGACTAAGTTGAATTCTGGTCTGGTCTAAATGATTCGAATACAAGTGAACATCCCCCCCCGTCCAGACAAAATCCCCTACTTCCAAATCACATTGCTGGGCAATCATGTGGGTAAGTAATGCATAGGATGCAATATTAAATGGCAAGCCTAGGAACGTATCACACGAGCGCTGGTACAATTGACAAGACAATTTCCCATCCGCTATGTAAAATTGAAATAAAGCATGGCAAGGTGGAAGCGCCATGTCATCAACATCGGCCGGATTCCAGGCAGTAACCATATGTCTGCGTGAATCTGGCTTTTGCTTAAGCTGCTCTATAAGTTTTGAAATCTGATCAATCTTGCCACCGTTACGAGCAGGCCAGCTGCGCCATTGATATCCGTACACAGGTCCCAAATTTCCATCTTCATCTGCCCATTCATCCCAGATACTTACACCATTATCCTTCAGATACTTAATGTTTGTATCTCCGTTCAAAAACCAAAGTAATTCATAAATGATGGAACGCAAATGAAGCTTCTTTGTCGTTACCAAAGGAAAGCCTTCAGCCAGATTAAATCGAAGCTGACGACCAAAAACCGAAAGGGTACCTGTACCGGTACGGTCGCTTTTGTGTGCTCCGTTCTCTAGGATATCGTTCATTAAATCTAAATACTGACGCATGATTTTCGTTAAGCGCTACAAAAATAGAAATCAAAATAAAGCACTAGCCAATTTTTGAAAGAATTAGGTCATGCAATACAAAAAGCCCTTCACGAAGATATTCGTCATCTAACTTTTCAAGATCAGTCGTTGCACCTGTTTCTACACCACCCACTTGTGCTTTTAGTTTATCATTAGCTGATTTCTTCTTTTCGGCCTCATCCATTTCTTTCTTCCGAACAGTTTCGTTAAGCGAAACGATAGTTTCATTTATGCTTTTGCGTATCTCTGCTGTTTCCTCTACATATTTTTCTAAAGCAGGATCAGTCTTTAATCTTGACTGATAGGATTTGCTAAGAGACGAAACCACCCGATCATTGATTACTGGTGTTTTTTGATAAAGCGTTCCACGAATTTCATCCCAAGGTAATGCACTTGGTTGTGAGCTTTCTCCGAATTGTTCGGCGTCCAACGCGCTAGGTAAAGAAATATCAGGAGTTACACCTTTGTGCTGTGTGCTGCTTCCGGTTACACGGTAAAACTTTTGAAAGGTGAGCTTTAACTGACCTACCTCATCTTGTTGACCAGGAATGTATCGGCTTAGGTCGATCACAGTTTGAACAGTTCCTTTGCCATAGGTAGACTCTCCCACGATTACACCTCTATGATAATCTTGAATAGCTCCGGCAAAAATTTCTGAAGCAGATGCACTGAATCGATTGGTCATTACCACCAGCGGTCCCGAGTATGCGATAGTAGCGTCATCATCTGAACCAACCTCAATCTTATTGCCTGATGTTTTTACCTGTACCACTGGACCCTCTTTAATAAACAATCCCGTAAGGTCAATTGCTTCTGCAAGTGAACCGCCACCATTGTTTCTTAAATCCAATACAAGACCATCCATCTTATCGGCCTGAAGCTCTTTAATCAGACGCTTTACATCACGTGTTGTGCTAGTGTATTCTGGATTACCCTTTTGATATTCATCAAAATCCATATAAAACGTAGGCAATGTAATTACTCCTAGTTTCATGGACTTTCCATTTTCCTGATATTGAATCATCTTCTTCGAGGCATGTTGATCTTCAAGCTTTACCTTATCGCGGACAATGGTAATGATTTGAGAAGGGCCAGCAATTCCTGTTTCGGAAGGAAATATCTGTAACCTTACCTTCGTGCCCTTAGGACCCTTTATAAGCTTCACGACTTCATCAATGCGCCAGCCGATAACATCCACTATTTCGCCTGTTTCGCCTTGTCCTACACCTGTGATACGGTCATTGGCATGAATAAGATCACTCTTATCAGCAGGTCCGCCAACAATTATCTCGGCTACTTTTGTATAATCATTCTCTGTTTGCAAGCGAGCACCTATACCTTCAAGCGATAAACTCATGCTTTGCTTGAATAGATCAGCTGCTTTTGGTGAAAAATAGTTGGTGTGTGGATCATATGACTCCGTAATGGTGTTCATGTACATGCTGAACACATCCTCGGTATTGTATTGAGAAAGTGACTTGCGCAATCGCTCATAGCGTTCGGTCAACATACTATCGATTTTAGCTTCTGCCTTACCAGCAAGCTTTAAGCTTAGTGCCTGGCTTTTTATAATTTTACGCCAGACTTCATTTAGCTCTGCTTCATTTTTGCACCAAGGCTCCTTGTCGCGATCTGATTGATAAACTTCATCAATAGAATAATCAAACTGCTGGGGTATTAATTTCTTGATGATATACTCCATTCGCTGCTCAAACCGGGAACGAAAAACAGCATAGATTTCATATGCTGGGCTTACATTTTCCGCGCGCGTTAGATTGTCAATTTGAAAACGATATTTCTCAAAACCGGCTAAATCAGAAGCCATGAAATAGGTCTTGTTGTTATCGAGGCTCTTGAAGTATTCATCCAGTATAACAGAAGACAATGAGTCATTAAGGTTGAGCTTTCGATAGTGGTTGTTGTCCAAAATGGCAACCACCGATTTGGCTTCCTTACCATAAATAGCTTTAGGCTTTAACTGTGTAGTATCGGTTCGATTAAAACCTTGCGCTGACATACAGACAATCAGCAATGCGGAACTTACTAGAATTGATTTCTTCATCATCTTCACTTATTTACCGGTCTGAGGACAAAATACATGCCCTATTTAAATCGAAGAACGCATTAAATTGATTTAAGTTCTAGTTAACCTTTTCGGAATCGTACTCACCCAAAAATCGCTGAGCCTGATCGAGGGTAGGGAATTCAAAGAATTTCTTTCCGGAAACAGCTGAATGTATTTCTACACGAACAAGGTCTATATTCTTGTTTTTCAGGAAACTAAGCTTGGTAGCCTGCTTATAATCATTTGCTTCCTTGGTAGAGATATTAAACGAAGTTGCCCGAACAGATTTACAATACAAACATTGATAATGTTTGATTAATTCGCCTGGTTCATTGGCTTCTGGCTGGCGTGTTATTTCCTCGCGAACAATCTTCATGGTATGAAATCCACAACTGTTGCATTTATAAGCCTGAAGGTAACCTGGGTATTTATCGATCTGAACTTCGCTTGTCTTTTCGTCTACCCACACATCATAATCAATTGAGAATACATTCTCTTCTGCCTTCATTCCTTCCTGAAGGTGAACGTCTTCCTCTTCTTCACTTAATAATCTAAGCTTATTACCACTTTTCCCCACTCTTGGCATATAACGCCACTTGCGCAATTTCCTGGCCATTACGGTTGGATAATAAAAATCAAGAATCAGGAAAGACACATAGGCTATAAGCGTACCTCCCGCAATAGAGATAAAGAACAGAACAAAAAACCAAACACCTATTTCATTTAGCTGGCCGATCCCATAAAGGTTAATAACCATAAGGACTGCTATACCAAAGCAGAGGAAAACCTTCTTGTAGTTTTTTACTTCATGTTCATTGATAATATTATACTTCGTTTTAAAATCCTTTGCAGATGACACTCTGAGGTTGTGTATAAGGTATATCAATAAACCGATTGCTACCATTACGATTGACCCCACCATCATAGTGAGATGCCAGTAGTTAAGAAAGGGAGAAGAAGTGGTTGAGTTTTCCATAGATTTTAATGTGCGTTTAAATATAAACATTAAAACCATTTCTGAATTGTGCCAGCAGTAACTGAATCAACAAGAAAGCAATGGAGCCATATCTAAATTAAGATTTCATCAGAACTCTATAAACATTTTATAACCAATAGATTATGATTCATGATAGATCCAATGATTGAGTTTAAGCTTAAAAATATTTGTGCATTATTGCACATAATTAATTTCGAAAACAGTATAAAAGTCATTATACTTGTGTAGTAATACACAAAAATATGACTGACTACGAGCGCAAAAAGATTGAAATGGAGCTTAGAGCATTTACTTCAAGAAACTTTGAAAGACCTTCTGAATGCCGGAATATGGAACAGATTAGATTTTATGTGCGTGAGCTGTGCCTCAAGATTGAAGAATTAGAAGACCAGTTCAAGTATGTGCCTAACTGGGCTTATGTACTTTTGGCTCAATACAATGCCAAACAGAATACATTGCTCCACGTGGAATTCAGAGATGTCTATAACTAGTCATGCGGTATATCCCCTCTCCTATTCCACTACACTTTAGCTATGTGTATAGCGCAACGGCCAATACATCTGGCCGGATGCAATATCACCGCATTAAGCCTGGTCAAAGCAAGCTGCGCATCAGTCGCACGGAATTCATAAAGGCCTATAATGAAGAACAAATAATGGCGATCAATCCACTGCAACTACGCGGGCAAGATGCTGTGTTTCAATTCGAGTTTTATATTTGATTACTTATTGGAGGATTCCTTCCAGATCTGCAGGACTGTAATTAATTGACTTCAACGTTTTATTATCAGCCGTACGATAGATAAGCCACTTGCCTTCCTCTTCTTTAAAGTAGCATTCTGTTCCATCCTTCTTTTTGTAATGAGCAATGGTAGCTTCTGCTTCTTCTTTTGAATTGCAGGCCTTGCTCATGTTTGAACGCTGAACTTCATCAAACAACGTTTTGAATTTTTCGCCCAAACCAAATTCCAGAATAGCACCAGCAAGTACATATTGAATATCAGCTAATGCATCGGCCACAGCCACAATGTCCTTTTCCAAAATACCTACTTCAAGCTCCTTTAATTCTTCAGCAATCAATGCTACCCTCAACCGACACCTGTCATCTGAAGGTATAGTCGGCTGGTTTAGTATGGGATGTTTGAAAGTCTTGTGAAAGTCTGCTACCTGGTTGAGTGTGTCTGGCTGTTGCATGTTCTAATCTGAATTTTTGCCAAGAAAAGGAATCCAGCAGACTTTAAAAAGATGAAGTGGATTTTGACTTATTAATTTTTCATACCACTAGTTACCGGTTTCCGGTTACCAGTCACCGGCAACGAGCAACTGGCAACCGGAAACCTTGATCCCCTTCCCCGCTTTTCTATATTTGCACCTCAAATCCGAATTATCGTAATGGCTCAACCGAATTTTGTAGAAGAACTCCGCTGGCGCGGGATGGTGCACGATGTAATGCCCGGGACCGAAGACTTACTTTCAAAGCAAAAGATATCAGGCTACATTGGTTTCGATCCTACTGCTGATTCTTTACATATCGGTCACCTGGTTCAAATCATGACCCTTGTGCATTTCCAACGTTCAGGTCATAAACCTGTTGCGTTAGTAGGTGGTGCAACCGGCATGGTGGGAGATCCTTCAGGCAAATCAGCTGAGCGAAATCTATTATCGGAAGACACCCTCCGGCACAACGAAGCGTGTGTTAAAAAACAGCTTGAGAAGTTCCTGGATTTTAGTGCAGGCTCGGGCTCAGCCGAATTGGTTAACAACTATGATTGGTTTAAAAACTTTGGTTTCCTTGATTTCATCCGAGACATTGGGAAACACATCACGGTGAATTACATGATGTCCAAAGACTCAGTTCAAAAGAGATTAGAGTCTGGATTGTCGTTTACGGAATTTACCTATCAGTTAGTGCAGGGCTACGACTTTTTGTGGTTATACGAAAACAAGAACTGCAAACTCCAGATGGGTGGCTCGGATCAATGGGGTAACATTGTTACCGGAACAGAGTTGATCAGACGGAAGACCGATGGAGAAGCTTTTGCCATTACTACTAAACTCATCACTAAAGCGGATGGAACCAAGTTCGGCAAAACCGAAGGAGGTAATGTTTGGTTGGATCCAAAACGTACTTCACCGTATAAGTTCTACCAGTATTGGTTAAACGTATCAGATGAAGATGCCATTAACTTCATCAAAATTTTTACCCTTCAATCAAAAGAAGAAATTGACGCACTGATCGCTGAGCATACTAACGCACCTCACTTGCGCAAACTTCAGCAAGTGTTGGCAGAGGACATTACTGTTCGAGTGCATTCCAAGGAAGACTATGAAAAAGCAGTTAAAGCGTCACGGTTTCTTTTCAGTGATTCCAATATCGCTGACATGCTTGAATTAGAAGAAGATACATTTCTAAGCATGATGGATGGTGTGCCTTCGGTAAAAATTAAAAGGAATGTCATTAATTCAAAACCAGAAATTGTGGAACTATTATCAGTTCTGACTGATAGTAAAATATTCTCATCGAAAGGTGAGGCTAGAAAAATGATTTCTGCAGGTGGGGTAAGTATAAATAAGATTAAGGTTAAAGATTTACAAAAATACGATGAGTATGATTTCCCTTTCTACAAAGAGAAGTATCTGCTGGCGCAAAAGGGAAAGAAGAACTATTTTCTCCTGATTATAGAATAATCCCAAGTCTGGCATCAAATTCTGATGAAAATAGCCCAGGGTTTGAACTCCGGGCTATTTTATTTGATAGCCGTCCTAATACATATCAATACTCCACGAACTTTACATACAGATAGGATACAGCTAGGATACAGCTACGTTATAGCTAGACTGGACAGAGACTGGATAAAGAGTGGATAAAGGCTGGGCCACGACTGAAAGGGGGATGCATTTTACCTGGATCTAAGCGGACGCTGCCTAATGAATCAGCCTTTTCAGAACTTTGAAATGAGTGTAACCCGCTGTGTGTCGCATTACGATAGTGAAAGACGAGCAAGCTAAAATCGCAAATATTTGACTTAATTCCAAGAAATCTATTGACTAAGCGCTACCCGTTATTGATGGTTGAATACCCAACATCAGCAATAACCTTATCGCCCCGCTCATATAAAGAAATTAACAAGTCTGCGTTGCGGTGGATACTTTAGGGCACTTAAATCTCTTAACCAATATGAAATTCAAAACCATTCTTTTCGGCACAGTGATGTTTGCCAGTGCCTTATCGGTGCATGGGCAGTCAGTTGAAAAAATTGACTCTGCCGTTTATGCTAAATTAAAAACCGAAGGCAACGATCACTCACAGGTAATGGATGTTCTCAGTATGCTGACCGATGTAAATGGTCCGCGACTCACCAATTCTCCTGGATATAAAACCGCAGCCAACTACGCCAAAAAAACTATGGAGGGTTGGGGACTTACCAATCCACATTTCGATTCGTTCGGTGAGTTTGGAAGAGGCTGGCAGGTAAAGAAGTTTGGATTGAGCGCAACAGCTCCTACCTATTTCAATATTATCAGTAATCCAAAGGCATGGTCACCGGGTATTAAAGGAACTATCACTGCCGATGTTGTTTACTTAGATGTTAAAACTGAAGCCGACCTTGAGAAATACAAAGGCAAGCTTAAAGGTAAAATTGTGCTCTTCAATTTTCCGATTATGCCAAAGCCACATTTTGATCCGGATGCCACATGACATGCCGATTCAACATTATTAAAAATGGCCAATGCCGGAAAAACCACTCGTTCTGCCAACAGCAGACACTTTGGTACTGGCGCACCGGAAGACATTACCTACAAGAAATGGTTGCTTTGTCAAACAGAAGGAGCAATTGCTGTTTTAGAGTGTAGCCGTGGAGATCATGGAACGTTGTATCCCCAGGCCGCAACAATACCCTATGCACCAAGCGTACCGTTTGCTGATCGTGTTCGCGCGCAATCGGCTAAGGCTCCTAAAATTCTTCCTCAGGTTTTGGTTGCATCAGAACATTACAATCGCTTAGTAAGACAAATTGAAAAAGGTGTAGCTGTAAAGCTCGAGCTAACAATGGAAACCGAATTCACTCCTGCTGAAGATGGCTTCAATGTGATTGCAGAAATACCCGGTACAGATAAAAATGCTGAAGTGGTAATGATCGGTGCGCATTTGGATTCGTGGCATGGAGGAACAGGAACCACCGATAATGCTGTAGGTGTAGCCACGTGTATGGAAGCCATGCGTTTAATTAAATCATTAGGCATACAACCAAATCGCACCATTCGCATTGGCTTGTGGGGTGGTGAAGAGCAAGGTTTGATTGGTTCACGAGGCTATGTTAAAAAACATTTAGGTGAAGTAACTGATGGTAAGACCATTTTGAAACCTGAAGCAGCGACATTTTCAATTTACCTGAACACAGATAACGGAACAGGTAAGTGGCGCGGTGTAAACATGCAAGGCAATGAAAAAGTAAGACCCGTTTTCCGTGAATGGTTGAAGCCCTTTGAAAAAACAGGTACTGCTACCCTATCATTGAATAGCACAGGTAGCACAGATCACGTTGCCTTTGATGCCATTGGTTTACCAGGCTTTCAATTCATTACCGATCCGATTGAATACTTTACACGCAGCTGGCATTCAAACATGGACACCTACGAACGCGCAGTGGAAGCTGACTTAAAATACAATTCTATTTTAATGGCAACTTTTGCATGGCAAGCAGCAACACGTGAAGAATTGGTGCCGAGACAATAAACAGTATTTAATTTCTCCTACGATCCCGAAGGCAAAACTTTAGAGTTTAAGCCTTCTGGATTTTTTTATGATTGAAACATGATGATAGCTGAAGTTAGTATTTAGAAACTCTCCCTCAACTCAAACACCTTTTTCAACTTCTCAATCAAGGCACTGGATTCATTGAAGTCTAATGTTTGCTGACCATCCGATGCTGCTTCTTCTGGCTTTTGATGAGTTTCGTAAATGATGCCATCCGCTCCTGCCATTAAAGACGCGAGTGCGATTGGTGATACATATTCGCGAATACCAATACCATGAGATGGATCAGCTATAACTGGTAAATGTGTTTTCTCTTTTAAAATAGGTATGGCATTTATATCTAATGTATTGCGGCTGGCCTTTTCATAGGTACGGATGCCGCGCTCGCATAACATCAACTTTTCATTTCCTGCTGCGAATACATATTCTGCGGAGTAGAGCAACTCTTCGATTGTGCCAGAGATACCCCGTTTAATCATCACAGCTTTATCCACGCGGCCAAGCTCATCGAGCAAATTATAGTTTTGTGTATTCCTCGCTCCCACCTGAAATGCATCAACGTAATCATACATCTCTGCAATCTGGCTCACTTGCATTACCTCACTGATAATTTTAATGCCCGACTTTCGCGCAAGTTTATACCACATCTTCAAACCATCAACACCCAGCCCACGAAATGCATACGGAGAGCTTCTTGGTTTGAATACTCCACCTCGCATGATGCGCACGCCATTGCTGATCAAATGATCAATGGTTTGTTGAACTTGCTCTTCGGTTTCAATGGAACAGGGTCCAGCCATTATGGATAGTGATCCATCTCCTATCACTACACCATCTCCTAAATCAAGTTGAGTATAATTTACTTTCCACTTTCGTGACACAAGTTTGTAATCATCGGATACTCTATGAATGTCGGCAATACCTTTCATCTGTCCGAGCTGACGGATATCAAATTCCTTTTTACCGATGCCAACCAGATAGGTATTCTTCTGTGTGGTTACGTCTGTCGTTTTATAATCGAGACTCTTCACTTTCTGAATGATGAAATCTTTTTCTGACTGACTGATATTCTTTTCTAATTGAATGATCATAATGATGAACGATTGAAAAATAATAAGTTGAGAATCTATGCTTTAAATTGCTTCACAAAGGTTTGGATGTCGGTATTCAGATTTTTCGATTCGTTCAGCAGGTTAATGAACGCACTTCCGATGATGGCACCTGAACTGTATTGAGACGCATTCTCGAATGTTGATTTATTTGAAATCCCAAAACCTATAAGAAATGGGTTTTTAAGATTCATCTTTTGCAAGCGCTCAAAGTACTGAACCTGTTCTTTTGAAAATTCACCTTTTGCCCCTGTGATACTCGAAGCTGAAACGGCATAGATAAATCCTTCTGTTGCCGTATCAATTTTTCTAATCCGTTCTTCAGAGGTGGTAGGTGAAATCAGAAAGGTGTTGCAGAGATTCAATGAAGCGAATAGCTCTTTATATTGTTCTTCAAATTCATGCAGAGGAAGATCCGGAAGAATAAGTCCATCAACTCCGATAGCTGAAATATCTCTGGCAAATTTCTCAACACCATATTGCAACACGGGATTAATGTATCCCATCAGAATAATGGGAAGCTTCACCGTCTTTCGAATCTCTTTGATTTGATCTAACAAGAGATGAAGTGTCATTCCATTATCGAGCGCAACCTTATTACTTGCTTGTATGGTCGGACCATCGGCAACCGGATCAGAAAATGGAATACCAATTTCAAGAATATCGGCACCCGCCTTTTCAAGGGATTGAGCAATGGTTATCGTATCCGTCAACGAAGGAAATCCTGCTGTGTAATATACATTGACGATGTTCTTCTTTTTGCTGGCAAATAATTCAGTAATTCTATTTTTCATATTGGGTAGTATTAAATCAATAGTCAATAATCGCAAATCACTAAGTCTTTAGTACTTGCCCCACTTGATATACGTCTCCAAATCCTTATCTCCTCTTCCCGAAAGATTCACCACCACAACATCATCCTTATCAAACTCAAACTGACTAAGCGCAGCAATAGCATGAGCCGATTCAATGGCTGGAATAATTCCTTCCAATCTACTTAACTCAATACCTGCATTCATGGCTTCATCATCTGTTGCGCTCACAAACTTCGCGCGACCAACTTCACACAAGTGTGCATGTAATGGTCCGATACCTGGATAATCAAGACCAGCCGAAATAGAATGTGGTTCCACTACTTGTCCATCTTCTGTTTGCATCAACATCATTCTGCTACCATGTAACACGCCTACTTTTCCAAGTACCGTGGTCGCTGCTGATTCTCCTGAGTTAATTCCTTTACCGGCTGCCTCAACGCCAATTAATGTTACATGTTCATCTTCTAAAAAATGATAGAATGCACCCGCTGCATTACTTCCACCTCCAACACTGGCAAAAACATAATCGGGAAATGGATTACCGATCTCTTCTTGTAGCTGCTTTTTGATTTCCTCACTGATCACCGATTGAAATCGCGCGACCATATCAGGATACGGATGTGGCCCAACTACTGAACCAATAATGTAATGCGTATCGGTTGGATTGTTTATCCAATGGCGCATCGCTTCGTTGGTAGCATCTTTCAACGTCATGCTCCCACTCAAAGCAGGAACCACTTTCGTTCCAAGGATGCGCATGCGCTCAACATTTGGCTTCTGACGTTCCATGTCAATCTTACCCATGTAGACCGTACACTCCATGCCCATGAGCGCACAAACTGTTGCTGTTGCTACTCCATGTTGGCCAGCTCCCGTCTCTGCAATGATCTTCTTCTTGCCTAATCTCTTCGCTACTAAAATTTGTCCGATGGTATTATTGACTTTATGAGCACCTGTGTGACAAAGGTCTTCACGCTTAAGGTAAATGGTTGCACCATACTTTTCAGAAGTTCGCTTTGCATGATACAAAGGAGTTGGGCGACCAACATAGTTTTTCAGCAAGTCCTGAAACTCTGCTTTGAAATCTTCTTCCTGAATTATCCGGAGATAATTAACCCGAAGTTCTTCTACGTTTGGATATAACATTTCGGGAATATAGGCTCCACCAAATTGTCCGTAGTATCCGCGTTCATCAACTGTGTATTTCATAATGCTGGGATTCAGAATTTAGAATATAGAATTTCGTTTAGTCGTTTTACTTTCAATAAGTCCTTTACTCCAGGACTTACCTCTACTCCGCTGTTTACATCAATCGCATGAATATTCATGCTATCCAATTTACTTACCTCTTTAATGTTTTCGGGTGATACTCCACCGCTAAGGAAGAAAGGAATTTCCTGGTCATATTGTTTTAGCAAATCCCAATTAAAGGTTAAAGCATTACCTCCATAGTGTTTACCCTTTGTGTCAAACAAAAAGTAATCGACAACATCCTTATACGGTTTGGTAAGTTCAAAATCAAAATCATCCGCAACAGAAAACACCTTGATAATCCCAAGACCCAATTGACCTAACTCCGCGCACTGAGATGACGTTTCATTTCCATGCAATTGAATGTAATCCAGATTGTATGCTTTGGCCTTGTCCAGAATGAAAGAGGATGTTTCATTCACAAAAACGCCAACGCGAAGAATATCCGGTGAGAGTTTAGCAGGTAAAACAAAATCCTCTCCCACAAACCGTGGTGATTTTGAGTAAAAAATAAAACCAAGATAATCGGGTTTCAGGGAAGCCACATCCATGATGTTTGCTTCCTCTCGCATGCCACATATCTTAAGCTTTATCTTCATCGTCAATCCTTAACTGTTTACAGATTACCCCTTACCGATTACTAACTGTCTCAGCGACTCAGTAAACTCTCTTGCAGCAATCTCCGGCCGACTGTGTTTCATGAAATTCTCTCCCATCAGGAAACCTTGGTAACCAAACCTCTTTAATTCAAGAATAGTATCTGGTGATGAGATACCGCTTTCAGATACCTTCACTACCCCTTTTGGAATGAGTGGTGCTAATCGTTTGGATATATCTGTGCTCACTTCAAAAGTCTTGAGGTTTCGATTGTTCACGCCAATCATATTTGCTCCTACTTCAAGATTTTGCTTCAACTCATCTTCATCGTGAACTTCGAGCAATACCTCTAATCCAAATGAATGTGCCAGTGTTGTAAACTCCTTTGATTGCTTTGGATCGAGCACCGCTGCAATTAGTAAGATTGCATCAGCTCCAATCGACTTTGCTTCTATAATTTGATATTCATCAATAGTAAAATCCTTACGAATGATGGGACAAAAGTTAAACTTCCTTGCCACTATCAAATCTTCATTACTTCCACCGAAGAATTGCTTATCTGTAAGAACAGAAAGTGCTGATGCACCAGCTTGCATGTATCCAATAGAAGTGCGCTCCACCGAAGCATGAGCATTGATGATTCCCTTGCTTGGCGATTTGCGTTTAAACTCAGCAATGATTCCAGTTTTATCATCGCGCTGAATGTATTTAGTCATCGACACAGGTTGAGTAGCAAAATAAATACTTTGCTCCAGTAACTTCACAGGATAAAGACCCTTTCGTTCCGCGACTTCCTTACGTTTATGTTCAATGATTTTATCGAGTATGTTCATTACCGAGTTTAAAGTTTAATGTTCCAGTTCAATATTGTCCACAGACCACAGTCAACTGTCGACAGTGGTCTGTGCTAATGTCTAAAAACTTAATACTAATTCCCATCCATTAGTTTTTTAAATGCATTCAATGCCTTCCCTGATTTTAACGATTCACTCGCACGCTCTATAGCTTTAGCAATGCCATCCTTTTGATGTCCGCAAAAAAGTGCCATGCCTGCGTTGGCAGTGATTGCTGCGTTTTGTTCTGGCGTGCCTTTGCCATTCAATACATTCATAAAGATGTTGGCGGATTCTTCAACAGCATTTCCGCCTTTAATATCATCATACTTCAGTTGAGGTAAGTTCAGATCAGCGGGTTCTGCAATCTTCTCGCCGCCATTAAAGAAATATTTGAACGATCCGGTAAGCGATACCTCATCATATCCATCCAATGAATGGAGGATAACAAAATCTTTATTCGTGTTTTGATAGAGGTATCCATATTGACGAGCTAGCTCAAGGCTGAACACCCCTACCAGTTGGCGCGTTGGAAAAGCTGGGTTCACCATCGGGCCTAACATATTGAAGAATGTTTTTACTCCAAGTTCTTTTCTGATGGGTGCTACGTTTTTCATTGCGGGGTGAAACAAAGGCGCGTGCATAAAGCAAATATTAGCACGATCGAGGCTGCGCTTCAATTCATCTACATTGTTTGTGAACTTGTATCCGAAATATTCAAGCAAGTTTGAAGATCCACAAGGAGATGACACACCATAGTTACCGTGCTTCGCCACAGGCTGCCCGGCTCCTGCAACAACAAAGGAAGAGAGTGTAGACATATTGAATGTGTTCTTCCCATCGCCACCGGTTCCACATACATCCATTACAGGTTGATCGAAACGTGCAGGAATACAAAGTTCCAGCATCGCATCTCTAAAGCCTTGAAGTTCCTCAACTGTAATGCTGCGCATCATATACACAGTCATGAACGCAGTCGTTTGACTTGGATTAAATTTTCCTAACGCCAGATCTACCAGCACCTGTTTCGCTGTCTCCTTGGTTAGTGACCGATGATCTATTAATTCGCTTAATATCTTCTTCATAGTAGTTAGTCGTTATTCGAAATACATCGTTTTAATTTTTTAACCAGTTAGCAATCATCTTTGGTCCTTCTGGTGTCATAATGGATTCGGGATGAAACTGAACACCCTTCACATCATACTTCACATGACTCAATGCCATCACCAATCCTTCTTCATTCGTAGCTGTAATTCGTAAATCAGATGTGAAGCTTTCTGGAAGTACAGCCCATGAATGATAGTGCGTTGCCTGAAATGAAGAGGTGACACCTTTGAATAAATAGTCAGAAGAGTCTGTTACCGTTGCTACGGATGTAACACCATGTAACACTTTCGGAATGTTATAAAGCTTCGCACCATACACTTCACCAATTCCCTGATGGCCTAAGCATACACCCAAAATACTTTTAGAGGATCCGTATTCCTTCACAACTTGCTTCATAATACCGGCTTCATCTGGAATACCCGGACCAGGTGAAAGGAGAATTTTATCATATTTCTTAACCTCTTCCATGGAAATTTTATCGTTTCGATAAATATCGAGCGGATAATCAAGTGCACGAATAATATGAACAAGGTTGTAAGTGAATGAATCGTAATTATCGAGGACGAGTATTTTCATGTTTCTTAATTCGAGTATTGGTACTTCTTAATTGGTTTTACTTTCAATATTCAGTAGTCTATTGTTACCGGTTTCCGGTTGCCAGATGCCGGTAACTGGCAGCCGGTGACTACTTATATTTTCTCAGCCATTGACACTGCTTTACGCAATGCCGTTAGTTTATTATTCACTTCCTGCAATTCACTTTCTGCGCTCGACTTTGAAACCACACCGGCTCCCGCTTGACAGATCAATTTGTTTTCATGGCTTAAGAATGTGCGAATCATGATGGCGTGGTTAAATGATCCATCAAATCCAATGAACCCTATTGCACCACCATAAAAACCGCGATTCACATTTTCATACTTGTTGATCAAAGTCATCGCCATGTGTTTGGGTGCTCCTGATAATGTTCCGGCAGGAAAAGTATCGGCAGCCATGCGTACGACTGAACCATCCTTCTTAATGGTACCCGTAACTTTTGAAACCAAATGGATGACGTGTGAGTAGAATTGAATTTCCTTAAACACTTCCACATGAACCTGATCCGCATTGCGGCTCATATCGTTTCGTGCAAGATCAACTAACATAATGTGCTCTGCATTTTCTTTTTCATCTGCAGCAAGTTTCTCAGCTAGCGCTGCGTCTTCCTGATCGTTACCCGATCTTCTGAACGTACCGGCAATTGGATAAATATGTGCTTTGCCATTACTCACTTGTAATTGTGCTTCCGGTGAAGAACCTAGAAGTTTGAAACTTCCATAGTCAAAATAGAATAAGTATGGTGATGGGTTAATTGAACGTAAAGCACGATACACATTAAACTCATCTCCTTTAAAGCCCATGGTAAATCTGCGTGACAATACAATTTGAAATACATCACCACGGAAACAATGCTCCTTACCTTTCTCTATTACTTTTAGGAACTCTTCATCTTTAAAGTTTGACGTCTCACCCTCGGTCAGTGTAAATCGATATGTTGAAAACCGGTTACTGAAAATAATCTGCTCCATATTATCAAGAGCAGAATGAGAACTGCGCTCCTCTCCTTCTGTTGGCTTATCTACCTCATGTTGAAAAAGACTCAACTCATTAGAGAAATGATCGACTACAATAACATATCGATAAAGCTTGTAAAGAATATCGGGAATGAGTTCCTCCGTTTGTTTGATCGACACGTCTTCAAAAAAACGGATGGCATCGTATGACATGTAACCAAACAATCCATTGTTGGCATACTTCGATTGAATATGATTCGGCTCAAATGAATTTCTGAAATTTTCCAGCAATGTAGTAACCTGCCCCACTTCTGTAAGTTCCTTCTTCTCAGATGTTCCATCCGGGTAACGCATCTCTACAGTACTACCTTTCACTTGAAAAGAAGCAATCGGATCACAACAGATAAAGGACAAACTATTTTCATGTCCATGATAGTCGGAACTTTCAAGTAAAATGCTGCCCGCATAAACATCGCGAAGTTTGAGATAGATGTTCACAGGCGTGAGTGTATCCGCCAGAAGCTTTTTAGAGTAGGTTTTTAATTTATACTTCATAATCATTTTTAATGTTCGTCAAGCTGATCTTTCTATGGGATTCAAAAGTGTACTAAAAAAAGAAGGTCTGCTGTGAACAGCAGACCTTCAAGGCTTATCGTTAAGTCATAGTAAGGCTGTTCACATATCGATTACCGATCTGTGCCACCACCATGCTATGTTTGTAAATTTTATCATTTCAATTATGCTTCAGCTTTTTTCTTTGCTGGTGCTTTCTTTGCTTTTGGAGCTGTCACTTCTTTGGCTTCAGCAGTTTTTGGCTTGTTGGATGCGTTACGCTTCAGTTTTGCTTTAATGGCGTTCTTGCTTCTTGAAACACCAAAAGAACCTATCGTTCGTTTTCCTTTTTTTGATTTTTTATCTCCTCTTCCCATTACAATTAAATTGAATTACGGGGCAATAATAGTAAAGTCTCAATTTATTACAAACTTCTTCAGAAAAGTTTTAAAGATATATACTTATCAATTGTAGTGTTTGTATTGCTAATAAGACCTCCATTGACTGAATATGGATACGCATTTGTTCTTTATGGCGAGGCTATTAACTGTTAAGGTATTACAGACATACTTAATAAATCGCTCGTTTGATTACCTTTGCAAATTGAATATGTATGACTATGCGAACAGGTAAAGAACTGATTCAGGCGAGTAAAGAATTTACATGTGAAAACCGGTTGAGAAGCTGGTTGGAGCTTGTAATAACCATAATTCCGATCGTGCTGATTTTAATCCTCATCTTCTCTTCCCAAACTCCGATGATCCTTAAGCCTGTCTTTAGTGTTTGCTGCGGATTGCTCTATGTAAGGATGTTTGTAATTTATCACGATTATCAACATCGTGCCATTCTTCAAAACTCGTTACTAGCCAATTGGATTATGAAAATGATTGGCATCTATTTATTGGCTCCAGAAACAATCTGGAAACGGTCGCATGAGCATCATCATAATAATAACTCGAAGCTTACCATTGCCGGTATTGGCTCGTACCCAACCATTTCAAAACAACGTTTTTTAACTCTTACGAAGAAAGAACGTCAGCTTTACCTCATAAATCGTCATCCCTTTACTGTCATCTTCGGATATGTTACCTTATTTATTTATTGGTTGAATGTAAAGTCGCTGTTCCAAAGTCCGAAGAAACATCTTGACTCCTTGTTAGCCTTAGTGCTGCATGGTGCCGGTGCTACTGTTGTTCTTTATTACTTTGGTGCAGCTACATTTGTCTTTGCCTGGTTTATCCCTTTCTTTATGGCGTTCGGTATTGGTTCTTACCTATTCTATGCTCAGCATAATTTTCCAAGTGCTAAATTTCGTGAGAATCATGAATGGAAATACGATCACGCAGCATTAGCATCAACCAGTTTTATGGTGATGAATCCCATTATGCAATGGTTCACTGCCAACATCGGATATCATCACGTACATCATTTAAACTCTAGAATTCCTTTTTACCGATTGAAGGAAGTTGCAGAAAAAATGCCTGAACTACAAAATGTATCCACTACATCATGGAATTTGTTTGAAGTAATACGTTGCTTCCGTCTGAAACTATGGGATGCAGAAAGAGGGAAAATGATTACACTTAATGAGATTTAGACTATTCATAGTCTAAATCCATAGTTAATAGTAGATTTCTGCAACTGTTGAATTTTCACTTTTCTCAATTAACTTTTAACGATTAACTATCAAGAAGTCCTCATGGGAGTATTCAAAAATTTCAGGAGAAAAGTTAAGTATCGCCTGATCTATTTTCTGGTTAAGTTTTTGGTAATTATGTCCAACTGGATTCCACGGAAAGCCTGGCTCTCTTTCTGTGGGGGCTTAGGCAGACTGATGGGACTATTCCTTTCTAAATACCGACAAATGGCCATTCGTCACTTAACAATGGCCTTCGGAAAAGAGAAATCGAAAGAAGAGATCAAAAGACTTTCATTGGATTCATTTACCATGCTCGGTAAAAATGCGGGAGATGTTCTGCGAGCATCCACCATTACTTCGCTTGAAGAACTCAACAAGATTGTAGTGATGAGAGGTTTCGAAAATTATGAAGCCGCTGATAAGAGAGGCAAAGGTGTTGTTTTTATTGCGTGTCATCTCGGTGCCTTTGAACTTCAGATTACTTCGATGGCATTGCGTGGTTTAAACTTCATGGTGATTGGAACGCCTCTGAAAGATAAGCGTCTCAACGATCTCATGTGGAAGCATCGAAACAGGAACGGCACAAACTATGTGGAGCGCGACAAAGCAAACTTTGCCATGTTGAAAGTGTTGAAAGCCGGAGGATCAGTTGCTCTTTTGATTGATCAGGATACACGAGTAAAAAGTACGTTTGTTGATTTCTTTGGAATGCCAGCAGCAACACCTATGGGTGCAGCTGTATTGGCAATGAAAACCGGTGCCGCTGTTATGCCAGCCTTTAGTCATTTGGGTGAAGATGGTTTACAACATATTGAGATTCTTCCTGAAATTCAATTGCGCATAACGGGCAATGAAGAAGAAGACATTCAATACAATACGCAAATATTCAGCAACTTTATTGAAGATCGTATTCGGAAATATCCGGCTCAATGGGTTTGGATGCACGAGCGATGGAAAACAAAACAGGCTGATCTTACAGATGCGCAATAATTTGTACTGCTGCACGATTTGCTTTCGCTCTTGCTTCTTCAATTGAACTTGCCTTCGCAAGACATACTCCCATCCTTCTCTCACCATTCACTTCGGGCTTACCAAATAATCGCAGTTGTGTATCCGGCTCTGATAGCGCTTGTTCTATTCCTGTAAACGATACATTCGTTGATTTTCCTTTCACGAGAACAACACTGGATGCCGATGGACCAAATTGCGTGATCTTAGGAATAGGTAATCCTAAAATAGCGCGAACATGAAGTGCAAACTCAGTAAGATCTTGTGAAATCATCGTTACCATTCCTGTATCGTGCGGACGAGGTGATAGTTCGCTGAAGTAAACATCATCTCCTTTTATAAAGAACTCCACACCAAAAATTCCAACACCACCCAATGCTTCAACAACTTTTGATGCTATCTCCTGAGCACTCTTCAATGCCAAGTGTGACATAGGATGTGGTTGCCATGATTCCTGATAATCGCCATGCTCTTGGCGGTGACCAATCGGTGCACAAAATGAAATACCTCCAACGTGATTGATCGTGAGTAGCGTAATCTCATAATCAAAGTCAACAAACCCTTCGATGATTACTTTACCACCACCACTCCTACCTCCTTCTTGTGCATATTGCCAGGCTGCATCAATATCATTCAATGTCTTCACAACACTTTGTCCTTTGCCTGATGAACTCATAATGGGCTTCACCACACAAGGGCAACCAATTGATTTCACTCCTGCTTCAAATTCTTCTTTCGTTCCTGCAAAAGTATAAGGTGATGTTTTAATCCTCAGTTTCTCAGCAGCCAGTGTGCGAATACCTTCACGATTCATTGTGAGTCGTGTGGCGACTGCAGTTGGTATAATTCGAAATCCTTCTTTCTCTAATTCGATTAATGTATCCGTGGCAATCGCTTCAACTTCTGGTACAATGAAGTGTGGCTTCTCTTCGCGGACAAGCTTACTTAATGCTTCGCCATCCAGCATCGATATTACATGCGAACGATGCGCCACTTGCATGGCAGGTGCATTAGCATAGCGATCAACCGCAATGACTTCAACTCCATAACGCTGAAATTCAATCACCACCTCTTTCCCCAATTCACCAGAGCCTAGCATCATTACCTTAATTGCTGATGAAGTGAACGGAGTACCAATTTGGATTTCGTTATGAGACATGTCTTGAAGAATATAGAATTGAGGAGTTAGAATCGTAATAGAAGGATTAAAGTTAATGGTTAATCGTATACCATTTGCAATGGACTATGAACCATAGACTATCGACTAAACAAAGTCTATTTAAAAAATAAAGCAAGGTCGATTTTGACCTTGCTTTAAAATGATGATGTGTTATTATGTCTTAGTATACCGTTCGATAACTATTATTCCTGCACGACTTCCTGATGCAACCAGGCTTTCTTCGCCAGGAGTTCTTCCTTCGTTTCAACCATGTCAGGATCAGGCACACAACAATCTACAGGGCAAACAGCCGCGCACTGAGGTTCTTCATGAAAGCCAGAACACTCTGTACACTTTCCAGAAACAATGTAATAAAATTCGTCCGATACAGGCGTTTGAGAAGCTTTGCCTTCAATCGCTGTTCCGTCCTCTAATTCAACTTTCTCCAATTTTGTACCCCCGGCCCAGTTCCACTCACGACCGCCTTCATAGATAGCTGTATTGGGGCATTCCGGTTCACATGCACCACAGTTGATGCATTCGTCCGTAATCATTATTGCCATGCTTTTTCTATTTTTGAACTTGTTATTACTGCAAAAATACACCAAACAACAATAAAACGGGAACGTCTCCTTAAAAGTTTATCAAGATGAAGATGGAGGAAAGAATAATTGCATTCAGTGCATTGGGGAAATTGATAGAGCAATTAAGTGAAGAAGAGTTTCAATCGATGTCAGAAGAGGTACGAAGAGAAAATCCATGGTTTACGGAAGATAATGTACGAATGGCCGTTAGTGGTATTGCTAGATTTTTGAACAAAGAAAAATTACAAGCCTGGACATCGACTTACGCCTTCAATAACAATCCCAAAAAGGTTGCATTGATTATGGCGGGCAATATTCCAATGGTAGGTTTTCATGATTTGTTATGTGTACTCATTAGTGGACACCTTGCAGTAATGAAACTGAGTTCGAAAGATTCGGTGTTGATCAAATTCCTTGCTCAAAAACTTATCTCGATTGAACCACAATTCGAAAATAAGATTGAGTTCGCTGAACGACTCAAGAATTTCGATGCTGTAATTGCAACGGGCAGTGATAACTCCGCTCGTTACTTCGATTACTATTTTGGTAAGTACCCAAACATCATCCGAAAAAATAGAATCTCCATCGGCGTGTTAACTGGAAATGAAAGTGATGAAGAGCTTACAGCTTTAGGTGTGGATGTATTCAGCTACTTCGGATTAGGTTGTCGAAATGTGTCGAAACTGTTTGTGCCCATTGGTTATGATTTAGGTAAAATATATCGAAGCTGGGAAATTTATCATGATATCGTTTATCACCACAAGTATTGCAACAACTACGATTACCAGAAATCAATTCTGCTTGTCAATACATCTCCTTTTCTGGATAATGGATTTGTAATCTTTCAGGAAAATGAAAAGATGGTATCCCCTATCTCGGTTGTTTATTATGAGTACTACACAACTTCTACTGAACTTACTGAACGATTAAACATTCTGAAAGAAAAGACACAATGCATTGTGGGTAGTTCAGAATGGTCTAATATAAAATTTGGTCAGTCACAGTTCCCTGAATTAGGCGACTATGCTGACCAAATTGATACATTGAGTTTTCTTTCGGGATTAAGATAGTTTAGAGTCACTTATTCTACACCCTAAATTTATAATCTCTTACGGCTTCACTTCTCGTTTAATTTCTATCCATCCCTTGCGCGTGTCTGTTGAAGTCTGAAGCGTGTAATAATAAACTCCATCCTCAACACCCTCACCATCCCAATTGTTTTGATAGCTGTTTGTTGAGAATACCTTAACCCCCCAACGATCAGTAATCGTTAATTTACTGTTCTCCAATGTGGGGTTCGGGAGATTGCGTACATAGAACACGTCATTCTTATCATCGGCGTTTGGCGTAATGATATTTGGAACAAAGAGGTCGGTATCCAGTGGCACATTATCAACCAACTTCAATTCGCATCCTAGTGAGTCCTGAATGTAAATATCATATTGTCCTGCCGGAATATTTTCATAGATTTTCTCAAACTGAAGATTACTGTTCAACCCTACCTCTTCAAAATCAGTTTCAAAAGATTGTCCATCCACTGCTGGTACAACCAACTCAATTTTGATTTCATATGGAATCAACCCACCATCAAAATCAATGACGCCCAAACTACCTGTAAACTCATCTGGGTACGACTCTCCGTCTTCAGCCGAAGCACGTGGTTTAACACTCGCAAAGAGTGTACGAGTCGTAATGTAGTTTTCAAGCGGTGATAAGAATGCACAGAATGTTGACTGAACCTGATTGATCTGAATCAGATATTCCTTATTCGGTATTTGCAGGAATACATAATCATCATAATCCAATCGCACACCACCCGTAACCGGAATTGCTGAAACCGGAATATCTTCGATTGGTGTAAGCGGATCAAGTTTGTCAAACACCTGTATCGAGAACGGAATATTCGGTTCACCAGTAATGTTCGACAGAATGATCGATACTTTATTATCTGAGCAAACCGAAACAATATCAAAGTTCACAGCATACGATCCGCCAATATTGATAGCCGTACTCCGTGTCGGACAAGAAGCAGTTTGCGATTGAACGTATACAAAGTAAGTGCCACGCACAACTTGTGGGAATGTAATAGAAGGCTCACTGTAATCAATATAATCAGCAGCATCTGGTTCATTAAACTGATCGGTGCTCAAGGCAACTTTATATACACCACCTATATCGGTAATATCAACTGTTATCGATCCGCTTATACCATTGTTTGAGCAATCAGCATCTCCACCTGTAACATTGAAATTGACAAATCCAGGGAAGGTGACGTTGACCGGTGTGATGGTCTTCACACAACCCAAACCATCCTGAACTAAAACGCTATAAACACCACCAGCCAAATCACTAAAAGTTGTAGATGCCTTGAACGCTGTAGTTAAAACACCATCACTTAGTGCATATTGATAAGGACCACCACCACCAATGAACGGTGCCGTTGGTGGTGTAATTACAATACTTCCATCGTTATTATTACAAGTAGCATCCGTAATTGTGGTACCTATTTGTAAATCAGGATTTGCATTGTTAATGGTAACAGAAACAGAAGCAACACATGCATCAGTGATGCTTTCACCTACTAATATATTATAGGTTCCATTAGGGGGAAGATCTGAAACGACATTACCAGGAGTAAAGAGTGTCCAGTTAACTCCGTTATCTACAGAGTAAAAGTATTGTCCTGTCTGACTTCCACTTGCATTAATAATTGCTGTACCCGTTGCTTCCCCAAAGCACAGCGCATCATTAAATGAAGTTGCTGAAGCAGTAACAGTGGTTTGAACTGGTAAGCTGTAAGGCAATGTACACGTATTGGTACCATCATCAATCTTATAGAAATAAGTAAGTGATGGTGATAAAGAACTAAATGTTATTGGCGCTGCACTTGAACCTATTTTGGCTTGCGTAAAGATTGGCACAGAGACGCTATCATAGAGTGTTACTACATACGTTCCTGTTCCTCCTTTAACACCAAAGATCAACTGACCATCATTTTGATTTGCACAGGTTGGTCGTGTTTCAATAACCGGATCTGAAGTAGCAAAGGCAAAGCAGTTTGAACCACCACCAGCACAAGCACCCGTATTCGAAACATTAACCACAATAGCTGAACCCAGACTCTCTCCACAGCCATATACTGCGGTTACTTCATACGTAACTGATCCTGGAGCCGTCAGATTAAGTTCTGCACCGGAAGTGAAACTGCCAGTAGCGGTTGTTGCTAAAAAGGTTCTTGTCACTCCAGTTCCTAAATACCAATTAAAACCTGTTGCTCCTGATGCTGTTGCTGATAAAGTAGGCGCTGCGGTATTCACACAGACTGTGATAGGGCTTGTGACAACTGGGGATGCTGCAAAGTTTACAATTACATCATCCGCGCTTGGTACACATGAACCGTTTGTAATAATCCAACGCAGTGTATATGAAGTCCCCGTTGAACCAACAAACTGCGATGCTGGATTTGATGGCGCTATTACTGCTCCACCTGCTCCACTCACAATCGTCCATATTCCTACACCTGTTACCGGAACATTTGCATTTAAGTTTGTAGTGAAAACACCACATAGAACCTGATCAGCTCCGGCATTGGAAATAGAAGGAGCTGCATCTAATTTAATAGTCACTTGATCTACACTGTTTGCGCAAGAATTAGAAATAGTCCACGCTAGCGTGTAGGTCACTCCCGCTGTTCCTGTAAATACTGTTAATGGATCCGCTGCGTCCGCAAAGCTGCCACCTGCCCCTGTTACTACTGACCAGACACCTGTGCCCGATGAAGGAGTATTACCGGCAAGTGTTGCCGTGGTGGAACACACCGTCTGATCAAC
>JANMRZ010000173.1:0-5603 GCA_031388805.1 Chryseolinea sp. | reverse complement strand
CGCCTATGGTGGACGACCCTGGAAATTCTCAAACATTTATTCCATAGCCATCGGTGAAGGAGAAAACCTGGTTGTGCCTTTACAAATGGCAAACTTCGCTGCCACGGTTGCAAACAGAGGGTATTACATTACACCACACATGGTAAAGTCAATTGGGAAAAGTGGCAAACCGCTTTCGCCTTTTCTTGAAAAACATTTCACCACAATTGATTCTATTAATTTTAGAATAGCCGTTGATGCGATGGAACGAGTAGTGATGGAAGGAACCGGGCAATATCGTGCGCAATTAAAAGATGTGGTGGTTTGCGGTAAAACCGGATCTGTACAAAATGAACCACATCCAGATCATTCTGTTTTTATTGCTTTCGCACCAAAGCATAATCCTAAAATTGCCGTCTCCGTTTACGTTGAGTTTTCAGGGCAAGGTGCAAGGGCAGCAGCCTCTATCGCCAGTTTGATGATTGAAAAATATTTATACGGCAAAACGGCACGGCCTCAAATTGAAGCGTATGTATTGCGTGGAAAGTTTTTATAGACTAGTAAATCATTTTTAAAGAATAAAACGTCTTGCGTCAGGAAGCTGTTATATCGAACAAAGTTGATTGGGCAACCGTAATGTTGTATGGAGCGATGGTGCTTTGGGGTTGGCTCAATATTTATTCGGCTACCTATGATGAGAATCAATCCATCTTTGATCTGACTATTAACTCAGGCAGGCAGATGTTGTTCATCATCACTTCCTTTGTACTCATCCTTGCTATCCTCATTATTGACATGCGTTTCTATGAAACATTTGCCTATGTCATTTTTGGTGCGGTATTATTTCTCTTACTGTTAGTACCTTTTGTAGGGAAAGAGGTTGGCGGAAATCGTGCGTGGATTGGTATAGGCTCTTTTGGTGTTCAGCCTTCTGAGTTCGCGAAGTTTGCAACGGCACTGGCAGTTGCCAAATATGTTGGATCAGTTGGGTTCCGTATGGATCAACTGCGCAATCAAATTATTTTGTTTGGGATGATTGGAGCACCTATCCTACTCATTCTTTTACAAAAAGATTATGGAACTGCCATGGTGTTCCTGGTATTCGTACTTGTTTTTTACCGCGAAGGCATGTCACCTTTCTTGCTGCTTGTTGGGCTCGGTGTTGCCATAATTTTTATCCTCACACTTCTCGTTGAGAACAACTGGTTCTTGTATGGAATCATTGCTATTGTGTGGGGTGTTGTGATATTTTTCAATCGTAGGAAAAAACTCAAAAGGATGGCCGTAATTACTGCGGGAGCATTTGTATTGGTCGGTACAATTGTTTTTGTCGACATCATTTTCAGCAAACTTGAAGATCACCATCAGAAAAGAATCATGGTGTTGATCAATCCGGAATTGGATCAATTAGGTGCGGGCTATCACGTATATCAATCGAAAGTAGCGATTGGTAGCGGTGGATTTATTGGCAAGGGTTTTTTAGAAGGCACTCAAACTAAGTTGAAGTTTGTGCCCGAACAATACACCGATTTTATTTTCTGTACCATTGGTGAAGAGCAAGGATGGATTGGAAGCATCCTGATCATCGTACTCTTTATGGCTTTGTTACTTCGCATTGTTTTTCTGGCCGAGCGACAAAAGAATCGGTTCGCGAGAGTATACGGATATAGCGTGGCGTGTATTTTCTTCTTTCACTTTGCCACCAACATTGCCATGACAATTGGATTGTTCCCGGTAATTGGAATACCTCTTCCTTTCTTTAGTTATGGTGGTTCATCGCTTTGGGCGTTCACCATTTTGCTGTTCATCTTACTCAAGCTGGATGCGCATCGGATGCAGGTACTTCAGAGAATCTAATTTCGCTGTTCGTTTTTCGTTGATGATTGTTCGAAACACAAATTCATCAAGCTCATTCGCGAACAACTATCAACAAACAACGATCAACGAAGTATTACGCCATCAATTTATCAATCAATCCATCTACACTGATACCTTCTGCTTCTGCTTTGAAATTTCGAACGATGCGATGACGCAAGACGGGTTTTGCTATGGCTTGAATATCTTCAATGTCGGGTGAGTATTTGCCGTTGAGCAATGCATTACATTTAGATCCCAACACTAAATATTGAGATGCACGTGGACCAGCTCCCCACTCTAAATAATCATTTGCAACGGATGAGCTTCCAATTACACCAGGTCTTGTTTTGTTTGCCAGTGTAACAGCATACTCTACTACATTATCAGCTATTGGTACTCTTCTAACAAGTTGCTGGAAGTAGGCAATTTCTTCACCTGTCAGAATTTTATTTACGCTCTTTCGCTCTGCTGAAGTTGTGCTTTTTACTACCTCCATTTCATCCTTAAACGAAGGATAAGTGAGTAAAATGTTAAACATAAAACGATCAAGCTGCGCTTCTGGCAAAGGATAAGTACCTTCTTGCTCAATCGGGTTTTGTGTTGCTAAAACAAAGAATGGTCTTGGTAAATCATAGTGTTCGCCTGCAATGGTTACACCATATTCCTGCATGGCTTCCAATAAAGCAGCTTGGGTTTTAGGAGGTGTCCGGTTTATTTCATCTGCTAGAATGATATTGGCAAACACAGGACCTTTCACAAATTTGAAATTGCGTTCCTTATCCATCGTCTCTGCACCCACAATATCAGATGGCATTAAATCAGGAGTAAACTGAATGCGTTTGAACTGAAGATCAAGAGATGTAGCGATGGTTTGCACCAAGAGTGTCTTTGCTAAACCGGGTACACCCACTAGCAAAGAATGTCCCTGACAAAAAATTCCTGTAAGTACCTGACGTACTACATCGTTTTGTCCGATGACTACTTTGGAAATTTCTGCTGAAAGATTTTTGTAGGCTGAAGCCAATGCTTGCGCGGCCTCTACATCCGAAGAAAATTTAGTCATGTATCACTCGTCTAATATTCCACAATAATCATACGTCTTGTCGATGTTAATAAACACATCCTGACGGGCTTTTGAAAACCACTTCTGTAAAATCTTATCTTTCTTTTCATTTAAAGCAGCAAGTTGAATCCGCGTCCAGTCGTCTTCCAACGATGCTAAGTGCGGCTTGATTCTCGATTTGTAAAAAATGATCCGCATGGCGCTCTTGCCTTCATCGGTGCGATAAAAAATAGGTTCAGAAATATCGCCAATGTTCATGGAGTCAAGTTTGAAATAAACAACGGGATCCAATTCTTCTACTAGCACACGCATACTTTCATCAGCACCGGTAAAGAAACCGCCATTACCTTTTGTGGGTACATCGTCAGAAAATTCTTTTGCCGCCTTTTGAAATGTCAGACCGTCTTTACCAATTTGTTGACGCAAACTATCGAGGTAACGAGTAGCTTCTTTCAAATCTTCCGGAGAAGGCTTTGGTGAAATTAGAATGTGACGTGAATTATATTCGTTACCTCTTCGCTCAATCAACTGCATAACGTGAAATCCAAACTGCGATTCGAATGGCATTGATATTTCATTCGGTTTTAATTTAAAACCCATTGCTTCGAATTCAGGAACCATACGACCTCGACCTACCCAACCCATGTTACCATTGTTGGAAGCCACACTCGGATCGTCAGAAAATTCTTTTGCAAGTGTTTCAAAATCTTCACCTTTTATGATTCGATCCCTGATCTCGATCAACTTCTTACGCGTAATCTCTTTCTGCGCATCACTTATTTTCGCAAGTCTTACAATTTGAGCTGCCTCTACGGCTGCCGAGAAATAAGGAAGACTGTCTTTGGGAATTTTATTAAAGAACTTTTTTATTTCAGATGGTGTAACCACAATGTCTTTGGTAATCTCATCTTGCATTTTACGCACTACCATTTGCTCGCGTTCCTGATCACGAATTTCCATACGGATTTGTTCAAGCGTCTTGCCATACTTTTCTTCGAGCTCATCAGCCGTAACACCTGATTGGGCAATGATCATTTCCATCTTTCGATCGGTATACTGATCCACTTCGAAATCCAAAACAATCACGGAGTCTATCTCTGCTTTCGCCATCATCAATTTATTACGTACCAACATGGCCATATATTGACAACGCACATCCTGGCCAGGTGTACCTCCGTTAGTGAGGTAATCTTGATAGGCCCTCTCCAATTCGGATTTCATAACAATGTAGTTATCCACCTTGGCGATGATTTCATCGACCACAAAAGCCTCATTTTCTTGCGCAATAGTTTGTCCTGCGCTTACCAACAAACCCATAAGAAGGCATGTTGTTTTCAGGTTAGTTAAAAACCTCAAATTCTTTTTTCTCCACTGCATAATTGTACACTTCATCTTCCAACTGCTTGGCCAGTTCTACCTTACGTTTATTTAAAATAATATTTCGTATATCTTCTTTCACAAACTCCAATGGAGATGTATTGTCAGAGATACGGTATTCATCTACTTTGAAAAAATACAAAAATCCTTCATCCGATGTTTCATAGTAGGGTCTCGTCTTAAGAAACTGAATCTTGTTCGGTATCTCGGTCAGGGGTGAGTTCTGCACCAGTTCATCAAATACCATCCATGAGGAATCTGAAATATGATACGCTGATGAAAAGCTGAGACAATATGATTTCAATTCTTTAACATCTTTATCACGTCTTGAATAGATGAGCTCTCTGATTTTTGCCGTGCGGGGCGCGTTCTTCGGTACTTTTAAAAATGTTGCCTTTACAATGTTTTGCTTCAGAATAAAGTTATCGATGTTGTCTTTATAATAGCGATCGATTTCCTGGTTAGAAATTGCAGTATCAAGATTCTGTTTAACATAGAAAGTTTGATATTCGTACGCAATAATGCTAAAGCGGTAATCCAATATTTTGCGTTCCACTTCTGCTTCATTGATATCAATTTTACGAGCAGCTTCCTGAATCAACAATTGTTTGCGTATCCAACTATTTACGTAAGACTCAGCGCGGGCAGTACTATCAGCAGGTGCCGTTCCGGGAGGAGTGATGCCGATCAACTCATCGCGATAAAGGTAGGCATCATTCGCGCGCGCAACGGGTTGACGTGCTTCGCCATTGCTGGTTTGATCATTCTTCATTTTGATCAGATCACAACCTGGAAGGCTGACCAACATACAAAGACTGATCATCAAAAGCAGAGTAAACCCTGGAGATGTTGAACCCGGTTTATTGCTGCTGAAGCTGAGCCAATATTTGCTGCTTGCCTTTTTCATTTACCTTAACCTCGTACTTTTTCTTTAATTCGGTGATCCAGCTTTGCTCTAAAAAGGCTTGATAATCAGAGATCACCCCTGATCGTGCTTCCTCAAACGACATATCGCCTGCCGGCAGTATATCGTTTAGCCGCGCAAGGTAATACATTCCATTATTTTCCACTGGATATATGCCTTTTGCCCACGCCACTTTCTGCAAAACCGGTTTTTCATTCTGTTTATAAAATCCCGACTCGGATTTGATTTTATTAGTTGAGATAAATTCCTGGATTTTCTTCTCATCTCCTGCCTCCAAAAGAGCCTTTAAGGGGCCTTCAAAACCTTTTTCCTTAGAGGAATACACGGTTGCTTTGGCGCGTTCACCAGCCTGGTAATTTGCTTTGTGAGCGTTGAAATATTGAACCTGACCAACTGAATCAT
>JANMRZ010000090.1:0-48763 GCA_031388805.1 Chryseolinea sp. | reverse complement strand
ACGAACATGTTTAAGCATCAACAATGAAACCATCAACCGTACCGGTTTTGCCGGACGGCCTTCTTCCGAATACAGATTAGCAAAGGCGCGTTCAAAAATGTCCCACTGGATTTTGTTAGCCAAAATATACAGCGGATGCCGATGGCTCAACTGCTCTTCAAAGGTGCTGTAAAAACTAAGTTGAGAAGAGGAAGATGGTTTTGAAAGCATAGAAAATCTGCAAGGTTTTCGATATAAAGCTCTACTTTCTTGCAGATTTTTTCAACTCAATTCTGTCGATTTTATTCATAAACAGAACCCAATCAGGTTTTTAAGGGATGACTACTTACCGATGCAGAATTTGCTCACAGCAAGTAATCAGTACGTTAGACAGGTCGCGCAACAAACCAGCAACAAAAATTACCGAATCATCGCTGAAGAAACCTAAACATCCCGAAAGAGATTTTTAGGAGTATGTTGTTAAAACAAAGATAGATTTTCTCATGCACCTTGCCAAGTAGTAGTTCAATTACTGTGAGAGAAAAAAATGGATGAGAGATATAAAAGCACTAACCCAGTTTCAAATGAACTGATAAGTCATTGAAATATTTCTCCGACCAGATGCCAAGCTTGTTGTCATCCGAAATAAATCGAATGGCATCGGCTTTTACTTTTTCCATATCAGTTTCACCAAACCGTTTCATGAAAGGTTTTGTGCTTATGGTTAATAAGTGAAGACTGACCTGACCGTTTTATGAATTTCTCTGAAGACGTATTAAATTCTTTCTGAGATTTCATTTTAAGTTGATAAGTCCTTTGTGGCTATCGTAGAAACTGGAGACTATGGCATTGGATTGGAGATTGAATTGGAATTGATGGAGTTTGCTGCTTGAGGGAAATGCGCCTCTTACTAAAAGTAAACATCCACATCTTAGAATTTCAGCCAGTGTACAATCCACAGGTTTATTTAGTTGTTTCCAGTCTCGCATTCATAAGAATGAAGTTCATGTGATTTATGTCCGTAGCATTCAGTTTTAATGTGCCGGTAACAGTAATGATCTGATCTGCTTTGAATCTTTGTCGCTTCGAAGCGAATACGATTTCTGAAACAGACTCGGGGCCAGCTCCGCCACAGAAGAAGCATTGAGAGTACGGATTTTTTGAAATGATAATTCTATTCTTATCATCCAATTCGTAAGGCAGGTAATATCCCTTGAGTGTTATCTCTTTTCCTTCGTGCAATTTTATTTTTGAATCCAAAAAAGGAACGAGATAATACTCGTTAAGTTCCTTCAAGAACTTCTCTGTGAACTTTACCCGCGCAAATAAGTCCCAACCATCAGAAGGTGGTTGAGCAAACGTGTTACCTGTCAGGAATAGTAAGATCACAAAAGAAGTTTTCATAGATGCAGCAATACTAACGTATAGAAATTTTAATTGCAACAATGTTGCATATAAATTACCCTTTGCTTAGTTTTACGGTTTAAGAACTTAAATTCAATTGGTGGTTAAAAAATGCAGGAAACATAATAGACGGAGCGCGACTATGTCCTGGATCGCGTTACTACTGCTTGTCCTGTATGTTTTCTCTTCTGCGCAAACCGATATACTTCACCGTCTATCTCATATACATGAGTTACAGGATTTACATTCAGAAAAAAATGAGAGTGATCCGTGCCATCGAAGCATATATCATCACGAAAAAAAATCCTGTGAGCATAAAACTCACTTAACCAAGTCTGACAAATGCTCAGAATGCCAATTCTCTGCTGAACGTATTAAGTATCTGGAGCCTCAGGAGCCAGCTACGATTATACTCCAACACAATTCATTTGAAGTTATTGCCATAGCATTTTTTATAACGGATTTTTCAATCCATACCTCTGACCGCGCACCTCCGGTAATCTGATTCCCTTAGTTTACACTTTTTAGCTTTTCGTAATGAAGTACGTCAGTTCATTTTGTAATGAAGTGATGTTCGGCATTATACTTTCATAAGTACCGCTAAGGCTTTCCAATCATTTAAAGTATTCTATAGCTATTGACTCTTTAAAGAGATCAGTAATTCTAATTCAATATATCCAATGAAATTATTTGCCAGAGATAAAAAACTTACCGTCACGGTACTCAGTGGATTTCTGGGTGCCGGAAAAACAACATTACTTAATCATGTACTTAACAATCGTGAAGGGTTGCGTGTGGCAGTGATCGTCAACGACATGAGCGAACTAAACATTGACGCACAGTTAGTGAAAAATGAAGTGAAGCTTTCACGCACCGAAGAGAAACTGGTAGAGATGAGTAACGGTTGTATTTGCTGTACGCTGCGGGAAGACTTGATCAAAGAAGTAAGCATGCTAGCTAAGCAAGGCAAGTTTGATTACCTGCTGATTGAAAGCACAGGTATCTCAGAGCCGATTCCAGTAGCGCAGACTTTTACGTTCGATACTGGTGAGCAGCTTCTTAATCTTGCAGACATCACCCGACTGGATACGATGGTTACGGTTGTCGATGCGTTCAATTTCTTCAAAGACTTTGGAAGTTCCGATACAGTCTTGACCAGAAAGTTGAACGATGATATTGAAGACCAGCGAAGTATTGTCAATTTGTTAACCGATCAGATTGAGTTTGCCAATGTGATTGTTCTCAACAAGACTGATCTCATCACCAGCGAAAATCTCAAACTCCTCGAAGGAACGATCCTCAAATTAAATCCTGATGCACGTATTATAAAAACTTCGTTCAGCAAAATCAATGCAAAGGATATTCTGAATACAAGGCTTTTTAATTATGAAAAAGCAGAACAATCGGCTGGGTGGATAAAAGAACTCAACAACATTCATACACCCGAAACAGAAGAGTACGGTATTAGCTCCTTTGTATTTCGTGATCATCGTCCGTTCAATCCAGAGCGATTGTGGAACTACATCCAGCATCGATGGCCAAATAATGTAATAAGAAGCAAAGGAGTTTTCTGGATGGTATCACGTCCTGATCATGCTTTACTGTGGAGTCAGGCAGGTGGTTCATCGAAAGCAGAAATGTATGGCAAGTGGTGGACATCTGTTCCGATGGCCGAACGTGTAAAGAGTGCTGCTTATATGGAGAATCAGGATTTCATTCAGAAGAAATGGAGCAAGACATGGGGCGACCGCTTGAATGAACTGGTCATTATTGGGCAGCACCTGGACAAAGACAAAGTAAGGCAGGAGTTGGAAGAATGTTTATGCAATGAAGCGGAGACAAATCATTATCTGCACGGTGGAAAATTTCAGGATCACTGGCCGATATAAGAATACTAACCTCATAAATAATAACACATGCTCAAAGCAATCAATCTAACCAAATCGTACAATGGCACTGCTGCTCTTAACGGTGTCTCGTTTGAAGTGAAGCGCGGAGAAATATTTTGCCTGCTCGGTCAGAACGGTGCAGGTAAGACTACCACCATTAACCTGTTCCTTGGTTTTATTGAAGCCTCTGGCGGCAAAGCGATGATAAACGATGTAGATGTAAAACTCAATGGTACAGAAACAAACAAGATGATCGCCTACATACCGGAAGTGGTGCAACTGTATGGCAAGTTATCCGGTATCGAAAACCTTGATTTCTTCAGTAGGCTTGCCGGCTTTAAATATACAACTAATGAACTCATTGAGTTTTTGAGCCGATCCGGTCTTCAGAAAGAAGCGCACTCAAAACAATTATCGGGTTATTCAAAAGGTATGCGACAGAAAGTAGGTATCGCTATCGCGCTTTCAAAAAATGCAGATGTCATTTTCATGGATGAACCTACCTCAGGTCTTGATCCTAAAGCAACAGCAGAGTTTACTGCGATCTGCAAACAACTTGCTGGGGAAGGTAAAGCCATCTTCATGGCAACGCACGACATTTTCAATGCAGTAAACGTAGGCTCACGCATCGGCATTATGAAAGCAGGATCTCTGGTTCATGAAGTGGCTACGAGCGACATCAATGCCAATCAATTACAACAATTGTACCTCGAAACCATCTAACCCATAACGATCAATGAAAAGAAAACTACTTGCTCTTATATTTTTTATAATCATTTACAATCAATCCTTCTCCCAGATTAATGTTACCGGCAAAGTCATTGATCAATCAAAAAATGCAATTCCAGGTGCTACGGTTTCTCTAAGCGATGGGAATAAAAAAGAAGGCGTAACAACAGATCAAAATGGCGCCTTCGAAATAAAATGTTCGCAAGCAGGTGTCTATGATCTTGAAGTAAGGTTCCTTGGTTTCGATCCTTACATTAAGTCGTTTACATTTTCTGAAGTGAGAACCTATGATCTGGGTTCTATTATGCTCACAGAATACACGCAGGAATTGCAGTCTGTGGAAGTTGTTGGCAGGTTGGAGCGAAACTATAACAGTGACTATTCTTTTTCCGCTACCAAAACTGCTATAAAGAATAAGGAACTGCCTCAATCATTATCTACTGTTACCAAAGAATTAATATCCGACCGACAAGCATTTCAACTGGCCGATGCAGTGAAGATTGTCAGCGGTGTGGCTCCCTCTAGCTTTTACAACCAGTATAATATACGGGGCATCAGTCAAAACGAAGAAGGACAAATTATTAATGGGATGCGCACCCGGCAGTATTATTTCCTCCAACCCATTACATCCAATATTGAACGGGTAGAAGTATTGAAAGGCCCGGCATCCGTTACATTTTCGAGTGTCGATCCCGGAGGAAGTATTAACATGGTTACTAAAAAACCGCTGGTAACTGATCGTAAAGAAGTGAGTATGAGTGTTGGCAGTTTTAGTACCATCCGGTCAACCCTTGATTTCACAGGGCCACTTAATGAATCAAAAACTTTGTTGTACAGACTAAATGCAGGAATACAAGAGGCAAGGTCTTATCGTGATCTGGTGAAGAACAATGCACTGTTGGTATCTCCATCCATAAGTTACATTCCCAATAACAAAACTGCTATCAATGCCGAAATGATTTACAGCAACAACACCGGTACACTGGATCGCGGTCAACCGATATTTGGTGCTACTGCAGGCGTTACAGATTTGAACAGCACACCCACCAGTCTGAACCTCGGTGCTGCCAATGATTTCTTCAAATCAAAGGAGATGATCATTATGACAAACATCGCGCACAAGTTTACCGACAACATCAGTTTCAATGCATCCTATATGAAACAAACCTGGACGGAGAACTTGCAAGAACATCGTACCACAAATGCTTTTGCTGTAGATATGAATAATCAACCTGTTACCAGTCTGGCTGCGATGCAGTTTGTACAAAGACAACAGTATTGGAACACTGATAACCTGAACGCGTATTTCAATGCTGATTTCAAAACCGGTAAAATCGGGCATAAACTTTTGATTGGCTATGACCTTAGTCGCTGGAACAAAACCAAAGGAGGTGGACAAAATGCTGCAAGGGGTTATCTGTTAAATGATGGGACTGTGACGAATTCTTTTGTATTGGCAAATGCAGCTAACTATCAAACTATAACCATTGACGGAAATACATTGCCAAAGCCAAACGTCAATCATTTTAATCTGAACAATCCGTCTTATACTATCAGAAATGTAGAAGATTATACACTTAATTCAAGAACCGCAGTTCCTTCAGCACTCACCACTACCAACGCTATCTATGTGCAGGAACAATTTAAGCTCGGCAAGTTTTCGGCATTGCTTAGTTTGAGAAACGAATGGTACGAAGACATTACCAATTACAACTCTCCTGGTGAAGCCGGATTTAAAAATACCGCTTTAATTCCGCGAGTTGGGCTTACTTATGAAGTAACAAAACAGGTTAATGTGTATGGTACTTATCTGGAAGGTTACCAACCCCAATCGAACACCGTTACGCTTATGCCAAGTACCGGTGCATTTTTTTGGGATCCCAATTCCCCCGCGAGATTTAAACCGCTCATTAGCGATCTGAAAGAATTAGGTGCTAAAGGCGATTTCTTTGATAACCGTATGACAATGACCTTGGCCTTGTATGAAATCAATCAGAAAAACATTCTGATCAATGCGAACATTCCTGCATTTCCCGATTCATTAGTGCAGCGTGGGGCAGACAGAAGTCGCGGTGTTGAATGGGAAGTCGCGGGATACATTTTACCCAACTGGCAGGTGAATGCATCGTACAGTTACATCGATGCAGTTATCATGGAAGATGATGACACATCACTGAGTGGTAAACGCAAAGAAAACGTACCTGCCAACAGCGCGAACCTGTGGACACGTTATAATTTTTCTGATGAGACCATACTCAATGATCTGGGTGTTGGATTGGGTGTACAATACAGTGGAAGCAAAGTTCCCTGGTTTACCCGCGCCTTTGAGGTTCCCGGTTATACCATCATGGACCTTGCTATTTATTACAATCCTTCCAAGGCTAACATGCAACTGGCACTGAACATTAATAATGTGTTTGATACTACATATTGGATTGGTGCTCAAAACTACCTGCGTTTGTTTCCGGGTGCGCCACGAAACTTCATGCTTACCGCTACTTATAAATTTTAAGAATCATGAAACGATCTGTATTGCTTTTGATAGCACAACAATTTTGGAAGAATGCCTTCAAGACGAAATCAATTTTTGTGATGATGCTGGTGGTGGCGGTTATACTAAGTTATGCAGCCTACAGCGGATGGAAAAGCTATACGGTACAAAATAGTATTCGTCAACATTATCAGGAAGAAGTAAGGAAGAGTTGGGAAAATAACCCTGATAAGCATCCTCACCGAATGGCACACTTTGGTTCACTTGCTTTTCGCCTCAAACATCCGTTGGCCATGTTCGACTTTGGCATGGAAAGTTTTACAGGCAATGTCGTTTTTCTGGAAGCGCATAAACAAAATACCGTAAACTTTTCAGAAGCTAGTTTCTCTACAGGGCTTCTGCGATTTGGTGAGATCAGCATGGCCATGTTGCTGCAATTGATTCTCCCATTAATCATTTTCTTTTTAGGATTTGCTTCAGTAGCGACTGAGCGGGAGAACGGAACATTAAAGGTAATGCTAACACAAGGTGCGAGTTGGAAAGAAATATTGCTTGGCAAATCCCTTGGCCTGATGGGACTCGCCATGCTCTTCTTCATACCTGTAGTAGTTGTATTGCTGGTATTACTTACGATCAATGAATCACCCGACAAGGCCGATACATTGCTGCGCTACACGGGAACAGTATTCGCGTATGCCTTATTCTTTCAGGTACTATGTTTCATTGCAGTGATCGTTTCAGCAGTAAGTAAGTCCTCGAAAGATGCGTTGATGAAATTGCTCGCGCTGTGGTTGGTATTTTTTATCCTCCTGCCAAAAACTACTCAAGCCCTTGGAAGTTATTTCTATCCATCACCTTCTAAAATAGAATTTGAAACGGCCATTGAAAAAGAACTGGTAACCGTTGGCGATAGTCATAACCCGAATGATCCCCACTATAAAACACTACGAGACTCTGTTTTGACTGTTCATAAAGTTGATTCTGTTGAACAACTTCCATTTAACTACAGCGGCTTTGTGATGCGTGAAGGAGAAAAGATTAGTGCCCAGATTTATAACCGTCACCTGAATGAATTGCTGAAGACCTATCAAAAGCAAAATAGTCTAACCAGAATAACAGCATTCATTAATCCGTATTCAGCAATCCGTCATCTATCCATGTCTCTCTCCGGAACTGATTTTGAATCGTATATCAGTTTTCAAAATCAGGCCGAAGGATACCGGTATACATTGGCGCAGGAGATGAATGAATTGCAGATGAAGTTCATCAGTAATGCAAAGCCAGCACCTGGCGATAAACCGATCACCATCAGCAATGAACATTGGAAGGAATTCCCGGACTTCAAACATCAGTTTGTTGACACGGGTACTTCATTGCAAAATGAAAGTTTGTCCATTGCAGCACTCATCTGCTGGAGCATAGTATCGCTTACTCTGATTCTCTACCTATCCAAAAAAGCTAAAGCAGTATAGTATGTATCGTTTAATTCTGAAACAATTCCTTCGGAGCCGCACGGCTCAAGTCTCACTCGTACTCCTCTTAGCAATAGGTATAGTAAGTATTTTTATTGGCAAACAATTTCTTGATAAGCAGGAACGAATCATTGCCAACGTAACCCAACATCAACAAGATCACATCGAGCGGAATGTAGCACTACACGATGAAATGGGCTTGTTGTTATACTATCTACACTTCTCATTGATTGACCAACCTGATAAGCTCACGGCCTTGTCCATCGGGCAGCGCGACATTAATCCCAGCATACAGAGTATAACCATCCGAACGCTGGAAGCGCAGAAGTACGATACCGATTTGAATAATCCATCTGCACTGCAATCAGGCAACCTCGATCTTGGTTTTGTCATTATCTATTTATTCCCGCTGGTCATTATCGCGCTCACGTTCAATCTGGTCTCAGAAGAACAGGAAGGTGGCACCTGGCGTATGGTTGTAATACAGTCAAAGTCGGTAGTAAAAATACTTGCGCGTAAGTTGTTTGTCCGCGCAGGGCTGATCTACTCAGTACTTCTTGTTTTATTTGTCATCGCAATTGGGGTTTTAGGTTTGCCATTAAATGAAGCGTTAACAGGCTTCATTGTGCTGACTGTTCTATATCTGGCTTTCTGGTTTTCGTTCTGTTTCTGGATCGTGTCCTTTCAACGAAGTTCAAGTTTTAATGCACTCACACTTTTATCGGTGTGGATCATGCTATCAATACTTCTACCTGCTTCTGTAAACAACTATGTAGCGAATCGCTATCCGGTGCCGGAGGCTTTAGGTGCAATGGTAGAACAGCGTGATGGGTATCATGAAAAGTGGGATATCGATAAGAAGGTGACGATGGATAAGTTTTATGAACACTATCCTGAGTTTAAAAAATATGGTGTACCTGATGCGGAGTTTAGCTGGCTCTGGTACTACGCCATGCAACAGATGGGTGACGATGAATCTGCTCAGCAAAGCAAGGCCATGCAGGAAAAAATCATGCAGCGTGAACAGGTAAGCCGGTCAGTGGCAGTCATCATTCCCACCATGTATACGCAATTGTTATTGAATGATTTAGCTCGAACAAGTTTGAGTGATCACCTGGCACTTCTTAATAAGACGAATGAGTTTCACGAACAACTTCGACTTCATTTCTATCCGAAAATCTTTGAGAACGCATCGGTGAAGAGTGAAGACTGGAAAACGTTTAGACCAGAATACCTCACCAAAGAGAATAATCTTAACTGGACAATGATCGTATTTCCGTTGCTCCTGCTGATAGCGATAATATCGATACTCACTTTTATCAATGTGCGAAAGCTGGGGGCTATTTAACGACATGGCATGTCTAAGCATATAGGAATTGCATTTTGTACTCTCGCAATTCAACAAAACATATTTGTAGCCACGAAGTTACCAATATCGAACCAGTTTATTGAAAATTTAAAGAGATTCAGGGATATTCAAATTCGATAGGGACGTTGGGTCTAATTGAGCATTGGCGATGAAAAGCGACATTTAAAATCTGCTCGTTATGGACAAGTTCCCTCCCATCTAATATGATAAAAAAATAAACAGCAGATGGTGATGGATAACGTTTCTCAATTGATGGGTAATGAAAAATAAAAGGTAGCACCCTCGTTCACCTTTCCCTCCGCCCAAACGCGGCCACCGTGTTTCGTTATTATTCGGCTAACAATCGATAAACCAACACCCGTACCCTCAAACTCTTCGCTATTGTGCAACCGCTGAAATACACCAAAAAGTTTGTCAGCGTATTTCATGTCAAAGCCAGCACCGTTGTCTTTGACGTAAAAGATAATTTCATTTTCAACATTTTGTGAACCTATATCGACAATAGGGTTTTCCTTCAGGGCCGAATATTTGATAGCGTTCGAAACCAAGTTTGTCCAAACGTGAGTAAGAAGGTCGCTATCGCCATAAATAGAAGGTAAGTTTTCTAACCTGATATTAGCCTTGTGACTAAGAGAACTTTTCATTTCCCTAAGGATACCTTTCACAAGTATTTCGACATTGATTTCAGATTTCCGGATCTCTTTTTTGCCCAGCTTGGAAAACTTCAACAGATCTTCAATGAGGTTATTCATTCTAAATGCATTCTGGCTAATGGTATCCAGTACCCGTTTTCCATTCATGTCCAGCTTTCCAACATAATCTTCATGGAGTATTTTTGAATATCCTATTATTGATCTAAGCGGTGCTCGCAGATCGTGCGAAACCGAATAGCTGAATGACTCCAACTCTTTATTGACATTTTCAAGTTGCCGATTTTTATTTTCGAGGTCACCCATCAGGTCAACATTGCTTTTCCTGATCAGATCCAGTTCCAACTGCGTTTTGATGCGGGCAAAAAGTTCGCGCGCTGAAAACGGTTTTACCAGATAATCATTTGCCTTTTTTTCCAACCCCTCTAAAGTAGCTTCTTCTCCAGCCCTGGCGGAAAGCAGAATGAACGGTATCTGATTTAATGTGATGTCTTCTCGGATAATTTTTAGAAGTTCAAAACCATCCATTTCGGGCATCATAATATCTGACAGGATCAGGTTTGGTTTCCTGTCTTTTATAAATGCAAGGGCTTGCAAGCCGTTATTGGCAGTTTGAATTTCCCAATCTTCGTTTTTGCGTAAGATGTTGGACACGTATTCTCGCATATCGGAATTGTCATCTACTACCAGTATCAATGCTTCCTGGTTTTTTATTCTTTCTTCAGAAACAGTCCCCTCAACTTCAGGCAAAACTTCTTTTAGTAGCCACTGTGATGATTCATTCATAAAAACATCAGACTGTGAAGTTGATTTCATATGCATCCCTTCAACAATTTTCTCCTTGGGAAGATGATCTACTCCACACGGAATACGAACTGTAAATGTGGTTCCTTTTTTTAGTTCACTCCCTGTTTCAATTGTTCCTCCATGCATTTTTATAAGTTCATGGATAAAGGCCAGCCCAATTCCTGAGCCTTCATGCGTTCTGGATTTCGCTCCCTTAACACGGTAAAACCGTTTGAATAAATTAGGTAATTCGGTTTCGGAAATACCTTCACCCGTATCTTTCACCTTTAAGACTGCAAAGTTGTCTTCCTCCTCCAGACTAATTTGGATTTTCCCCTGAAAGGTGAACTTCAATGCGTTTGATAACAAGTTGAGCACTATTTTTTCCCACATTTCATGGTCAACATAAACAGGCTGACTTAGAGTCTTGCAATTAATTATGTATTCTATGGATGCTTTCTCCATTGCTGAATGGAACATGCTGGCAAGTTCGCGGGTAAATGCACTAAGGTCCGTTGAACTAAATTTTGCATCCAATCGACCTGCCTCAATTCTTGAAAAATCAAGCAAGCTGTTGACCAGCCTTTGCAATCGCAAGGCATTTCGTTGAATGAGTTGCAGTCTTTCTTTTTGTTCTTCAGGCAATTGATTATTGGAATCGTTCAGTCCGTCTTCTACTGGCCCAAGTATTAGAGTTAAAGGTGTTCTAAACTCGTGGCTAATATTGCTGAAAAAAGCAGTTTTGGCTTTATCAATTTCCAGTAAAGCCTCGGCTTTCTTTAATTCGTCCTCAAAAGCTTTTGCTTTGGCGACAGCGCTGGTAATTGCCGTGGAAACAAGATCAAAGAAGGTGTGGTATGGTTCATCGAATTCCCTCCTTGAACTTATACCGGCCACAAAAATACCGAACGGATGTTTTAAACCCGGCAATACTATAGGGAATAGAAAAGCAGTATGAGGAGGCTCTTCATATGGGTCACAAGAAAATTCGCCAAACATTTTGTTTAGGTTCTCAACTATCATTGGGGCACCTCGCGCGATTACATCCTCAAAAGGCCAGGAAACTACCTGAGAGTTTCCAAGTTCAACTTCGTTGGGGTATAATGCGGAGGCCTCAACCAATCCTGAATTTCCTTCTAGTCTGAGGTTCCTTCCTTCTTCATTCAGTGTGTATAGTAATCCAAAAGGTATATCAAGATTGCTCTCTTTAATAACATCCATGATGAGAGTTACTGCTTCTGAAGTAGTTTTGGCATTCATGGTGCGCATCGTAATATTTCGTAAGACATTCATACGCCTGTCTCCCAGGCTTTGCTGCGTTAGTTCGGTTACAGGATGGAACAGACCTTCCACTCCTCCGGATTCACCTACGATCGGGCTAAAAGAAAATGTAAAGAAGGTCTCCTCAAGGTATCCGTTCCGATCAAGGAACATTCTTTGATTGACCAGAAATTTTGTCTGTCCCGCTGCCGCGGATTCAAAAGCTTCTCCGATAACAGGCCATGCTGTAAACCAACATTCTTTGAAATCCTGACCCATTGATGTGGGGTGTTTATCTCCACAGATTTGCCAGTAACCATCATTATAAATCTGAACCCTTTTAGGGCCCCATGCTATTGAGATAGGAAAGTTTGATGCAAGGCATAGGCTAATAGTAGTTCGAAGGCTTTGTGGCCACTTTTCAATTGGACCAAGCGGTGTTTTAGACCAGTCTTTTGCGTTTACTTCCGCTCCCATTTCTCCGCCTGTAAAAAATGCTTTCCCGTGCGTTGACATAGTCTTGCCTTGATTGGTTTTGACTGAATCGTTTTTTTTCATCGCGTACACACTTTACTAAAAACAAAAAAAGCCCTCTTCGAATATTTTAATTCGAGGTTGGGCTCTTCTGTAAGTTAAGAAAAACAAATCAATTTCACTGTGCTGCTTATCGACCAAGAGCTTCACTGAAACAGTAAAAATGAACCGAATGCGAATCGAACAATAATCTGTTTGTTTGAACTGGATTTGAAGATTTTGAAAAAAATAGCTTCGATAGGAATCGAACCTGCTCGCCCCCAACAATTTGATTTGGATTTTAGCTCACTAACGAATTACTATTATCAATATAAGAGGCGTTTGGGAGAGATGTAAGCTTTTTGTCCCGTGAAATGTTGAGGGACTTTTTATAAACAATGGAAATGAAAATTTGTACGATGAGCAACTTCAGTTCGAACCTAAGGGGGAGGCTCTATCTGACAAAACCATACAAGAAATAGTGACGCTTATCCATCGGTACAAGAAAGGTGTTAATCAAGAGCTAAGATAATTGGAGCCAGTGATGTATTATCCGGTCAAATATGGCAATAGTCCATCACTCATTTATATTCATCGCAATCAACCGAATGCTTGTAGACACCCGCACCTTGCTGGTAAACCAGACTTGCTCCCATGTGCCCAGTGTAAACAAGGTAACTAGAACCCACCATCATTAGTAGTAGAATTGCAAAGGACAAAATTAGACGAAGCCTCGATTTCAACGCTTCAAACATTAGAATCAGATTCAACACAACAGCTCCAGTGAACAGATACGTCATTGTCTGTGCTGCTATCTCATGGTCTTTTAAAATTGTTGGATCACATATCTTCCTTGAGACGATTCCGTCTGCAAGATTTCCGGTGTAAATTGAAATCCAGGCTGCGATAGTTCCCGCATATAACAAACCACTTGCAGCGCTCCGCCAGCTTTGCTTGCTATCAGATTTTATAACAAAGGAAGTAAACATGGTAAGCGTACTGAAGAAAAGCAATGCTACCGGAAAGTGAACCGACAAAGCATGCCAGACTTCAGTACGTACAAAACCTATATCGAACATTATTCAAGAATCTTTACTGAAACCGGATCAAGGCGTTTTCCTTCTTTCTTTACTTCTACTTCAACTTTCTTGCCTTCAGCCAATTCATTGAAAGAAACAGTTTGCCCATCTTTTGTAAGGGTAGTCGTTTCTGTGAAATACAACTCAAGCAACTTGCCATCATCTGTCTTCACATAGATCTCAGATTTATCTGCCTCAACTTCGTGAACAATTCCCTGATAAACACCAGATTCAACAACATCAGTTTTTTCACCGCAGGATGTTAAAACAAAAAATGCTAACGCAGTCACTATAATTTTGTAAGGCTTCATAAAGTATTTGTTTATTGTTTAAAATTAAATCTTCACTTGTACTGTAATAAAATATCCGCGGCCATCTGAAGGGAGAATTCCAGGTCCCGGATAGCCCGTGGCCCTGCGTGTAAAATACATTTTATCAGCAAGATTATTAATACTTCCCTCAAAGCGAAATTTTTTTAACTGGTAAGAAAGACTCACGTCCATAATCGAGTATGAGGGAATTATTCCAATAACTGCAGATACATCACCTTCAGGAGCATTTGTTGCATCCGTAAATTGGTTTGATAAATAGGTGTATTGAAACGAGGCTTTCAAATTATTGTATTCTATCCGAACTCCACTCTTCAAATTTACCTGGGGAACAAATTCAACCTCATTCCCTTCAACACCAGTCAACTCACTGGATTCATAGGTTGAATTGATTAAAGCAATGTTATTGAATACTACACCACTCCATTTTTCAACACCTGAAAATACAAGGCCAATAACATCGGCTTCACCATAGGCTTCAACACCCTGAATGACTGCTCTTCCGATATTTCCCCTCCTGCGAATTACCCTGTTATTGGCATCGTACGATTGAACCTCACCAATCCTGTTATTGTAGTTCAGATAAAACAAGCTTACATCATAATTAAAAAGTGTTGTCTGCTCACCGCGCACCCCAAGATCGAAAGAGTATCCCTTTTCGTCTTGCAGGTTCGGATCGATCTCGCTGGAAGGATTTGCTATCCGCATATCGCTAAATGTGATGGAGCGATAATTTTGGGAAAGATTTGTATAAACATTGATGAATGGTGTTGGTTTATAGCTAATGCCTATGCCTGCCAGCAAAAAATGTCTTGCATTATTTCTGCTTTCATCGGTTTTTGTTTTGTCGATCACATTTCCAGCAAGGTCTTTATAAATCGTTCCGTAATAACCTTCAGCCGTGGTGTTGATGTACTCAAAACGCAGGCCGGGTGTAATAGAAAGTTTATCCGTTAAGTAGAAAATATTCTCTGCAAAAAAAGAAGCATTCCTGTTTGGAAACTCATAATCATATGTGATGGTCTCATCTGGGTTAACATAATTAAAGTCAGCGTTTTTTCCGGTGCTCCCGACCCCTTGTGTGCTGTGATTGAAACCATAGTAATACCGAGAGCCAATCAACGCCACAGATTGCACCTTTCCGAGAGAGTACCTTTTCAAGTATCGGGCTTCCGCACCCCAATTTGTAAACTCCCCTTTAATAAGGTCACGTTCGCTGTTATCATCAACGGTTGCCACTCTGTTTGGACGAAAGCCCAAAGAATATCTGTGCGCAGAGAGTCCGAACATCCGAAGATTGAACTCACTCGATGAACTGAATTTATGATCCAGGTGGAGAGCCAACAAATTCCAGTTAACTTTAAACCAGTTGCGTTCACGGTTTGTCTGTCGTGCGTTTTCTGTGAACATAGCATCCGTCAGTCCGCCAGGTTGCTGGGCCAGATATCCCATTTGTGTAATATCCACTCCTATTTTAGTCTGCGATGATATTGCGTAGTTGACATTGGCATACAAGGTATGGTTATCGAACTTAGAGTTGTCTCTCCATCCGTCACCGCGCTTATATTGGAAAAATGAATAGTAGCTCAATTTCTTCAGTGTTCCGCTGATGCTTGTGAAAGCATTATAAAAACCAAAAGATCCGACAGTCTGACGAGCAGTCAATTCAATTTTTTTTTCTGTTACCGGTTTCTTCATCACAAAATTAATAAGTCCACCAAACTGAGTACCATATTGCAAAGAAGCTGCACCGCGCACAATCTGAATCTTTCCGACCCCTTCTATCGGAGGAGTGTAATAGCTCTCAGGATACCCTAATGCATCTGCACTTATATCGTACCCATTTTGTCTTGTATTAAAATTTGAAGTCCTGTTGGGATCAAGCCCTCGACCTCCAATGCTTAATTGTAATCCCGCTCCATCGTTCTCCCAGATATTAAGACCTGCAACCCTTGAATAAATCTGACGTGCATTGTTGGTGGAAATGTTCGCAACAAGCTGCTCAGGTAGGATTACTTCCGATTTCTTCCCTTCATAAATTCCCATGTTCTCTACAGAACGCATTCTGGTGAATCCGAAACCAGCTTGCACATCGGTTATCATTACTTCATCAAGCATCTCATTTCTTGGCTCCAATACTGCACGAACAAATTCATCACCATTGGTAATAATAACCTCCACGGTTTGATACTTGAATTCCGGGCTAATGAAATGTAGTTTGTAAGTACCATTGGATACATCTTCAAATACAAATCGTCCGCGTGCATCTGAGATGGTAGATCTTTTATCATCGTTAAGATATATTACACATTCCTTTATAGCGGTAGTATCCCCACCCGAAATAATTTTACCGGAAAGGTGGTACTGTGAAAATGCATTCACAGAGATGAAACACATTAATAATATTTTAAAGCCCAGTAATTTCATGATCGAATGGTAAGATCCAGGGCTTATGGTTAAAAGATTCTTTTTCAAGCGCCAAATTTGTGAGCGGACTAACGAGAGGTTTTCCTAATCGACCATTGAGCGCTACGTAGGAGTCTACATATACTTGAGGCGATTCAAGACCCAGCCTCGAATAATGGTCACGAAGAATATGAGCGTATTGCAAAATCATGTCGGGTTGCGTAGCCATCATTTTTTCCTGCAACGGTGTAAGAAACTCCTTGTTATCAACAATGAAGTTTTTTCCTTCACTGTCTTTAATTGTAAACTGCGCATAGCCAGCTTTTTCCATCAACATTACGCGCCAGGAAAAGCGATACCCTTCCTCAGTCCAAAATAGTTCGCCAGGATAAAACGTGTAACGGAACGGGATTGCAATTTGAATTCCCAAAAAGATTACAAGACCTGCCGTTAATACCTTAGAGTGGAGGGACGAATATTTAAATTCCCTTAATGGATACACAAACTCATCTGAGTCTCTTACCAAACTACTGAACTTTTTTATGATCGTCATATGAAAGTCTGCGGAAAAGAAAATCAAAGCAGTTGCAATCATAATGTAAGGAAACATCCCTATTGGAAACAGGATAGCTGTGAGCACGTGAAAAATGATGACGGCACAGCACGCAAAAACTCGAGTCGATTTCTTGAGTAATAAAAACGGAATGCTTAGATCATACATACACCCTAACCAACTGAAGACGTAGGCAACCCATAAATAATTGAACAATGAGCCTATTATGGGAAGATCATTTTTGGCAGGCAACCAGGTACGCAAAGGCTGTGCTTCCAATAACCAATCGCTGTTTATTTTTGCAACGCCCGCGCACACGTAAACAATACACACAAATAATTTTAAGGAATCACTACACCAACGGGGAACCTGATCGGAAAGAAGGTTTCGATTTCGCCTTGCATCCAAAGAAAAGAACACATGCGCAGGCAAGAATATCATCATCAGACAAATCATGCTGACGAAGTAGTAATGATTCAGATACGTGCTCTTGTCAACGAGCTCAATATATGTGAAACTTAAGAAAAGTGCGATGCTGGCAACGCGATAATACAGTCCTAATGCTACCATCAAGGCTGCCAAACCACAAACAGCAAAAAGTAGATATGTTAAGTCTCCTAATGGTTTTACAAATTCAAATCCGTAGAAGGGAAAGAAATGTTTTGGAGTGATGTAAAGTTCATTAATCCACCCTTTGGCCCAAAATCGGATTACACTTCCAAAAAGCAAAAGTCCAAGAGCTATTCGGAATATAGCTAGTGGCGCTGCTGATGTTGTTTTTTGGAAATAATTTCTCATTACACAATCTAATTCTAGTCTAATGCCAATTTCTAATCGCCATCGTTATCAGTGTAAGTAATCGTAACGCTCATAGCGGAAGTCATATCAACCTTAATGATCCGAACTAATTTCTGCATTGCCGTATAAGTATCAACTACAGGCTGATTGTTGGATTGCACTTGCTGTGAAAGGTTAGTTGAGAGGCTATTAAGATGACCGTTAATAACTGCAAACTGGTCATTTATTATTTGGGATAACATCGTGCCAGTTGTTGCGTCTTTAGCGTCAAGCGCATCCAGATAAGATTTGAATGATGGACCATCAGATCCAGTGTTTACATTCTTCCCGTTAAAAAAGTCCATTGCAGCAGTGTGCGCATTTTTAGCGAGCGCGAGGGAAATCTCCTTCTTGTAATAAGCTTCGACTTTATCGGGGTTAACGGTACCTCCTGTTGCAATTGTTGAGCCTGAAGGAATACCAATTTTGCCCGAACGGATGTAGCGTTCGTAGTATAGGACATACGCATTTACTACGTTTCCAAATGATGACCCTATATCCAAACCTGTTTTACTGACGAATGTATCCCGATAAGTTGACCAGCCGGAAATTACGTTTGATAAAAGCGTATTCATTCGATCAGTGATTCGCGTAACATAGGCAATCCTCTTTGCCGCATCAGCACCTGATGTGTAAAATGAGATAATCTGCGCATCATCAGATCCCACACCATTTATTAAATAGTCCAGGGCAGGGAAACCTTGTCTCGCATAAGATGCTGGCAGATCGAGATTCACTGAAGGATCACTGATGTTGGAGGTAATCCCAGTTACATCTGTAGGATATATGTTAAAAAAATTCCGAAGGGTAAATTGGTCGGCAGGACCAAATTCAAATACTTCAACTTTCTGCCATTCTACATATGCTTCAACCCAGGTTGAGCGAAATTCGGTAAGCGTAATATTATCTGGTATCGATGTAAATGCATCGGCCTTAACTTTCATCGCATCAAACTTCACTTTAAAATTGGCGTAAGCAGGGATGATGACGTTATCCGCCCAATGAGTTAAGATAACCTGCCTGTCTTTCCCATTGTCCTCAGGTGATGGTTCATTTCCATTTCCGCCACAAGACCAAAGGACTACAGTGAGAAAAGTGACATAAATAATTCGTTTATTCATCTTAATCAGTGCCATACTAGAAACGATGAATGGATTGACAGCAAACCGTCAATCCATTCCAATATTTTGAGTGTTTAAATTTATTTACTCCAGACCAAACTTTGTTTTTATCGTCTGCGATGCCGTGTTAATCTTCGCAGCATCCAGATCCCAGAATCCGTTTGCCGATCCAATTAATCCTGACAAAATAGTATCCGAAAATGCAGCGTCTGCATTGTTAATAGTCGCAAAGCGTAGTGAATAAATAAAACCAACTCCCTCACCGATCGCATGAGCACGTACAGCGTCTGCGGAGTTATTGCCATTCGCTACTGCTGTCTTCCACTTTTCTAAATATCTGATAGCTGAGCTTGCAATCGCTTTTTCTATTTCAGTGCGTATGATTGTCGCCTGAGCTTGCAACTCCGATTGATCATTATTCACAATTGCTGCACGTCCTTTTAAAAAGGCTGGATATATTTTTGGATAACCTGCCTTGTTGTATTCCCAAAGATAGGCACCAGCACCAAACTCAATTGTATTTCGGTTGGCATCCGTTGCCCCTTGGAGATAAATTGGATTCAGAGTTAGTAATCCATATGCAACGTCCCAATTATGTTCAAGCTCCGTATAGTTTTTATCTCCGGAAACTTTATAGTTCTCGGCATTCAATCCGTCATTGAGCAATACGTTTCCGATGTAATCAAGCTGAAGCGCTCCAATTAGTCCTTTCTGAATAACTTGGATTATCTCTATTCCTTTAGCATCTACCAGGTACGTTCCTAGTTTCCCTGCTTGACCTTGCGTAGCTGTTGAATTTACTGAAGCGCTGGCGACTGCAATTTCATCAAACCAGGTTTCAAACTTCACTCGTACAGTTTCGGCTTCCGTTGAGGTTTTGGAAGAGGCAACAACATTTCGCAATTGCACCGCAGACGAATTTAGTTCAGCACCCGTGATCGAAATAGTAGAGGTTGCAACATCACTAAATGGACTGGCAATATTCGAGAACATGTTCTTCAGCTTGGTTGCATCGATTTGGGTGTTAGCGGAAGTAGAAGAACTTGAGTAATAGTGGAGGCCCTGAAACATCTTGTGCCGCTGGTTTCCTTCGGTCAAATCCACAGTTGAGCCACCACTCGCATCAACAAAAGCTTGCGAATACACGGTCTCGGATGTTAATGTATTGTAGTCGATACTGGTTCGAAGACTCGGCTTTTCGTTGTCATCATTACAGGCAAAAAAAACTATAGAAAGGGCCAAAACGAGGATTTTAGGGGCATATAAGTGCTTACTCATTGTAAGAGGTTTAAAGTTTGATGCGGCAAATATATTTATTTAGAATGATTCAAAACAAGTTATTTAGAACATTTCTAAAGTTGTCAAAGCGGAATAAAGCCTTTCATAAAGATTAGCCATAAGGAGATTCCAATACTGCTGTCAATAGGCAGGTGACTTAAGTCGTGCGAATTCCTTCATACCTCGAACTGTCTCCAGCAAGAATTGGGAGATGACCTTTTGCACAGTAAAGTTTGCTCCTGTAGGTATAAAGCATTTGTTAGTTTGTTGCGTGAACACGCCTAAAGTATTGTCAATCAATCTTGAGAAGATTTTGTATCGGAAAATAGCCGCTTCAAGTGCCTGAATATCAACTAAGTAGATTTCAAGACAGAATTTGCTCACAGCAAGTAATCAGTACGTTAGGCATGTCGCGCAACAAAAACCACCGAATCATCGCTAGAAAAACCTAAGCATCCCGAAAGAGATTTTTAGGAGTATGTTGTTAAAACAAAGATAGATTTTCTCATGCACCTTGCCAAGCAGTAGTTCGATGACTATTAAAGAAAAAAATGAATGAGAGATGTAAAGCACTAATTCAGTTTCAAATGTGCTGATAAGTCATTGAAATATTTCTTCGACCAGATATCTAGCTTGGTGCCATCCGGAATAAATCGAATTGCATCAGCTTTTACTTTTTCCATATCTACCGAATTGATTCTGTTGGTTAATAATTTTCTGAATTGTTGTTCAGTCAGTTTTTCTTCAACAAGATCTCCGCTTCCTTGTGCTCGTTCAACAAAGTGTTTTAAATTCATTGCAACACCTTTCTTTACATACCATTCGAAATCATACCAGTCACGACCTTTCACATTTTCTTTCCATTTGCGAAAAAGTAGCGCGTGCATTTTACCGGCAAAGAGGTATGGCAACGTAAAACATTTCACATAGAATGAAAAAGGTCGCAGCAGTAGTTTCTCTTCTGTTTCAAAACCAATAGGTGGAACGGTATCAACTTCAATTTTGATTTTGATGTGGGCTTGCTGTGAGAGTCCGCTTTGCGGAATGATGCCTACCAATACAAGCTCTTTCCAAATCGTTTCGGATTTCAAAAAAGCGGAATCAACGTGAGTATCCTTTGCTTTCTTTTTTTCTTTGATCGACACCTGCATGCCCAGCGCCTGAAATTCATTCTGAATGGCGTCCAGATGTTTGTCTAGGGAAAAGTCAGGATCAGACTCCAGAAGAGAAAAATCCAAATCTTCTGAAAAGCGATCAAGTCCGTGAAATATGCGAAGAGCAGTGCCACCATAAAATGCAGCCTTCTCGAAGAAGCCGTTGCGATACAAGCCAGCCAACGCAACTTCCTGCATGATCTCACGAAGTGCTGATTGTGCCTCGTCCTTGTTCTTAGGATTATATTCTGCCAGCCACGCTTTGATCATAGTTCCTGTATCACATTAACAACCATTAATAAACTTTCTTCTTTCAGACTTCCATTTATCCAGGTCATTATTTCTTTAGTGTTGAGTTGTCTCAAAGCATCTTCATCCATTCTCATGTTTTCAAGCAGGAATTCTTTAGCGGCTTTCTTGCTGCGAAACAACAATCCTGAAGTGGTGATGATTTTATCACACAATGCTTTTTCTGGAGACGCAACCATCGCATATTGATCATCGGCAAGTTTTTCGGATCGAATTCCAAATGCATAGTAGGGCAGAGGAAGTCGCGTATAGGTAAAGGTACCTAATGGTGTATTGAATTTGCGAGGAGCCTGGGTAGTCATTGAGGCAATTTCATAAACACGTTCTGGAATAAGGCCATGATAAGACAACGCAGTTTCCACCGATACATAGCTAGGACCTAAAATATGGTTGGCAAGAAGAAACGGTTCTGGTTTCCGGTCGATGTTTAAAGCCGGACCAACAACGTATAATCCTTTTTTGATCGATTGAATAACGCCTTCTTTTGCCAACTGATAAATTTTGTCATTGGGGCGTTCGTAGTCCTTAAATATGGATACCAGCAATTGATGCGACAATGGCTGGTTCGACAAACGTGTAAGTGTAGGTCTATAATCCATATTGTAATATTTTGTAAAGATAAACGTAATAATTCAGATTATGTTGTTAATATTTTACAATAAAAGGTAGAATAACGGGCGGTTTTTGAGCCAAGATCTGGATTGAGCTATTGAGATTTTGCTATGTCCTTAAGAGGAGTCCTAAGTAGGACTGCTGTGATTATCTTACTTCAATACTAAATCACAACTTCAAGTGTGGATGAATTCCAAGATCCGAAATACACCATTCCATCAATTGGTAAATTGATAAGTCCATTATTGCTGATCTCTAAGTTAACTCTAATGTCTACTGAATCTGCGTCATCTTGTAGAGCAGACTCTTGGGTTTTAAATGAATGTTCGATAGAATGAAATTTCCCGATCACTCCATGAGCCGATAGTTTACGCTTGCCATTTCCCATGGGATGGTAGAGGCACAACATTTTGTCGCCTTTGTTAATTTTTTTGATCACCGTTTCATAGTTGAAGTGTTTCAGAAATTCGCCTCTGCTATTATTGAAAAATGACTTGCCGCTCCGGGAGCCTAGTTGAGTAAAATACGTTTCAGCGTTAAGCATAAATTCCATCGCAGAGAATGCCGTTGTAACGGAATCCCTCCCCAAATCCAATGAAGGATAGGTTCTTTTGAACACATACAACACCTTGTTCAATAACTCCATCAGCATGAAAGTCCCTTTGACTGACTCCTTGCCACAAACATCCTTCAGAAAACTTACCGTTACTCTCAACATATCTCATTCATTTAAAGAAAATCTTATTCTCGTACTCTTTCATAATTCTTCTTGCTGCATCCATCCAGTCAGGAAGCGTATAATAGTAGCCTCTGCTACCACCAAGTTTATAGGCAATCACCCTACCATATTTTACCGCTTTGTGTAAGTGAGCCGAAAATGCCTGAGGCTTGAATCGACTGTACTTCAAAACAGGTTCATAAGGTGTGATAAATTCAATGATCTCTGAAGAGGGCAGGGGACGGTCTATCTTTTTTAAAACAAAAACAATTTTATTGACCCAACTCCAGTTTTTATTATATTCTCCTTTATCGATATGAGGAATTTTTGCTTTAAGCTCTTCGAGTTCTGAAAAGACTTTCGTCAATAGCATATTTCGAGCTGAGATATCATTATTAGCCTTGTCTAGCAACAAAGCCAGATCATGACATTTCTGGATGATTTCTTCTTTGCCCATATCCTGTAAGGATGTGAGAATCGTTCTGGTCTTACTCTTTTCATTATTCAATGTTTCTTTCTGCTCCATATTCATTACTAGTTCATGTCAATCGGCCATAATATTCTGAGATATGATCTCATTTTGATAAATTATTATTCTATTCTAATGCTGGTCTATTTTCATATAGCGGAAATATGATTTTGTTTCATCCTATTCTAACAGTCCACGAACCTGCTTATCGATGAAGTCAATACTTCTTTTCACCGATGAAGGACTGTTTGGATAGAGAGTAGTGAGCTTGGCACGATAGTCGTCAACTGCTGAGCCATCAAGCCATTCGATTATTGTGGGAAAACTGTATTGGAAGAATGCTCCCTGATATATTTTTGTGAAAGCCTGATAGATTTCAATTCCTTGCTCAAAATTCTTAGGCAGCTTATCAGCAATATCTTTATATAATGTGTTGGCAATCTTATACAGTGTGCTGAACTCCACATCGGTACCATTAAAATTCAGTGCTTTCGCAAATTCGTATGGTTCCATTCTGGATAGAACACTCCAAAGCTGGCCTTTAAGATGCTTCTCTAGCAAAGTGTGAATACCGATTGCATACTCATCGTATTTCTTAGATATTCCCTTTAGGTCAAAATCATTTCCTCGTTGAGCCATTTCATAAGCGATCGTTTTTCTGATAATTCTTTCCTCCATTTCCAATAGCCCGGGATAGTGAAGTTTCTCAATCTCTTTGACATCCTTATACCATTGACCATAATGACAACGAATCATCGTGTTCTTCCGGTCGTAAGTAATGAGTACATACAAAGGATATCGCTTTGTTTTTCCGTCAATGGCAGGCTGAACGGCCTGATTCACAAAAAACTTCACCGTAACCTTCTTTGGTTTATTTGAGCTCACTTGACCGGGCTTCATTTTCTTTGATTTGTTCATGGTAATAATATTAACGCAATACAAATATAAATGTTATTAATTATAAACAAAAATAAATAACATTCGTATATTTATATATCTGCTACATAATCGGGCAGTTGGGAAGGATAGGATTAGGGAAGGGGTGTCAATTTATATGGTTATGGAATCACCGATGTTTTTTCAGTTTAGCAGAACCGAGCTTAAATCGCTTTTAAAGGAAGTACTCCGGGAGATATCTACAGAGGAAAGGAGGGAAGTGGAGAATAATTCTACACTGATAAATATTCTAAGATCACCTACTTTTCTAAACAGGCTAAGACATTCAATCAGATTGCCTCTTTCAGTAACATGGCTCATGCTTTTCCAAAGGAATTTGAGGAATTTGTATTGACCGAAGATGGAGTTGACCTTAGTAATCGGTGTGTTCCTGTTTTTCAACATGAATTTTCGAAGACTCTGTTTCTTGCATTGAATTCTCCAACAAATGACTTCTGGCATAGAATGATATGGAAGGCGGAAATGGAGCGAGTCTGCGATGAAATAAATTTTATGGCAAGATCTTTACAAATAGGAATATATCTTGACAGCGAATATCATAAGGAATATGTTCGAAGCAAGATGAGAGAAAAAGATCCAAATCCAGATAAGGTTAACACGAAAAGTGAAGAGGAAGAGAAGGTCTTGACGATTGTCAAGGACATGTTTAATGGTATGATTGAACAGTGATCATTCTGATGCCAAAAGCTTTCGGCATATGAACGGTTTCCCTTCCATTCCTTTATAATTTCAGTAAGTCCATTGGTATTCCTTCTCGTTTTGACAATTCTGCCAACCTTCATTTGAGGGTCCCATTAATTTAAATCTTATAATCCTGGGAACACAAATGGCAAAAAATGTTCGAAGTTGCAGAAACTAAAATTACTAACAGATTGAACCTCGCAAAGTTATTTTGGATACTCCGTAAAGGTCTTGTGTGGTTTTGATTTGTTTATGACCTAACAACTCCGATACAAGTTCAATCGCTACTCCATTGTCAAGCAGCATTTTCCCGAATGTTTGTCTTGCTGTATTGAAAGTTATGTTCCGTAACACTCCGGCTTTCAATGCCCACTGGTTGAGATTGACACAAAGTGCCGCACTGTAGTGAAGTTGAAATATTCTTTCTGTTCGATTTTGCTGATCTCCTAAAAGATAGCGGGCTTGCTGATTTAGTGGCACTAACCTTTGAATGCCACTAGAAGAAAGATTGACTTGCCATGTACCATTAACCGATTCCACTTGTGCCCAAGTCAGTGTTGATAAGTCTTTCCATTGAATTCCTGTAAGGCAGCTAAACAGAAAGGCTTGCTTTAGCACGGGGACTCTGCACGGTGTTCGGGCCAGTCGTTGCAGTTCATCCAGTGATAGACTTGATTCTTTTGATTTTGTTCTTGGTGTGTTAGCTGTCCCGCTTATCTTATAATGAGCTATAAGGCGGTTGTCGGCAGCTGCCTTCGCTACAGAAAGAACAATTCTGAAATAGGTATTAGCTGAATTTGAGCTTAGTGGTTTTTCGGATCTTAATCCTTTGGCGGAAATCAGATACGACCGAAAGTCTTTAAGCCAATCCTCCGTTAGATTTTCAAATGGTATATCTTCATCAAGAGTAAATTTCTCTAGGTGCTTTAACGCAATATCATAGTTGAAGCAGCTAAGCTGATTTGAAGCACGTGCTTCGATCAACTTCCGGAAAAAAGTTACAAACCCGTTATTAGATTTTTGTGTTTGATTGGATGCCATGGCCTATGGTTTGTGAACACTTTCGACAATGTTGAGTTGAGGAAGCTTATTTATCGCCTCGATCTTTTTGTTCTGCGACACCTTTGCATATATTTCTGTTGTCTTGATGTTTTTATGACCTAAGAGTTTTGACACAACATAAATGTCTACTCCTTGATTAAGTAGGAGTGTTGCATGAGTATGTCGGCCACAATGGAAGGTAATCTCCTGATCAACACCAGAGACCTTCATCCATCTTGATAATGCTATGTTCGTGTAGTTGCTGTATCTCAGTCCGATAAATACCCGCTGATTTGGCTCACCATTCTTTCCGAGAAGTTCACGAGCCGGTTTCGTTATAGGAAGAACTTCATAGTCCTTTGTCTTCTGTTGTTGGAACCGAACGTACCAGCCTTCGGAATCACTTCCCCTTACTTCCGACCACGTCATTTTAATAATATCAGACCAACGTAATCCAGTCATGATACTGAATAGGAAAGCCTCTTTCAATTTTTTGACATCGCATTTCGTCTTAGAGATTTTCTCAACGTCTTCCCAGGTAAGGAACTCCCTTTTTGTTTCAACTTCTTTAATGCCTCTTACGCGCAGTGCCGGATTTTCTCTGATTAGTTTTTCTTCGAACGCTTGTCGAAGGGTTGCCTTAACCTTGTTGAAATAGGAGAGAGCAGAGTTTTGGCTGAGTTTCGTTTTGCCAGGAGTCTTTGCATCATTTAGCAGATATTGTTTCAAGGTCAGTAGCCAGCTTTCATCCACTTCACCTAATGTTGGCTGTTGCCCTTTCGTGAAGGTCAGTAAGTGTTTGTAGGCGCTATCCCAATTTCCGAAGTTTCCCTTGCTATTCAGTCGGTCTGTTTTCAACTTGACGAAGTATTCTAAAAAACTTATATCGGTCTTAGGCTGCTTTAGTTTGTACTTCCCTGAATGCAAATCAATAATGCGTTGTGCTCTGATTTGATCGGCCAATAGCAATGCCTGCTTATTTTGTTCGTTGTCCGCAGCTTTGTTTGACTTCTTAACATAAAGATTCAAGTAGTCGTATTCACGCTGACCTTTCCAATAGATATCGAGATATAAGGTATAGTTTCCATTCGTCAACTCACGTTGTCTCAACTTCACCGGTTCCTTTTTCTTCACTTCTTTCTTTTTCATAACGTTTGAGTTTATTGTATAGCAAAAAATAGTTTGATGTCTTCTTTAAGGATCACTGTCCTTGAAAGCATTTTTTTCTTTTTGATTTTCTTGAGAGAGATCAGACGGTATAAAGTCCGTCTGCTGATTCGCATGATGATAGCAGCCTCGTTTATTTCGAAGTACTCCTGCGAGGAATTTCTTAGAATCTCTATGGGTGAGATCTTGATGCTCTCCTGGCTCTGCTTGGTATCGAGATTTTTTCCAAGCAACAGCTGCTTGTAATGCTTTTTGTTGCAGGACTTGGAACAGTACCTGGTGTACAAAGTCCTCGCGGTAAATTCGTTCTCGCAGAACTCGCAGTTCTTTTGAATTTTGATGTTTGAGCTCATGTGTCAATACGTGTCTATGTGTGTCTACCTGTGTCAGGGAGTGTCAGCATGTGCCATCAGCTCCCCGGAGACCCTTGATTTTTGTTGCGCGTATAGAGCTCAGTATGTCGAGCAACAAACTAGCAACAAAAAACATCGAAATAACCCGAAACATCGCCAAGGCAATCCTTCTTGTTATTTCCTAACGTATTGATTTTTAAACTGTTATAGCGATTATGTTCGGGATGTTTAGGGACATCATTTTCCGATGCAGAATTTGGAAAAAATATTGTCAAGTAAATCGTCTGTTGTGATGGTGCCTGTAATCTCACCCAGGTAGTGCAACGACTGCCGAATGTCCATCGCCAGGAAATCTCCTGTGATGTTGTTGTCCATGCTGTGAAGAACACGGTCGAGTGCTTCGTTGGTTTGTAACAGGTTTTGATAGTGACGCAGATTCGTTACCAATACATCCCCTGTTTTTACCTGTTTGATTTGTACGCTCATCAGAATTTTTTCTTTGAGTAAGGCAATGTTGGTTTTGTTTGATGCTGATATAAAGACACAATCTTTTCCCGTTAGGTATTCAATCAATTCTGGATTGCCTTTATCCATTTTGTTACCTACGAGAATGACTGGAATATTTTGCTCACTCAGTTCAGCGACTTGTTCATCAATCTCTGCTTGAGTGGCATTTGCTAAATCGAAGAGGTAGATAATCAGCGAAGCTTTTTTCATGTGCACACGTGTACGCTCAACACCCATGGCTTCAATAACATCAAGTGTATTTCTCAGGCCGGCAGTATCGATGAATCTGAAATTAACACCCCCTAAAATCAATTCATCTTCAATGGCATCACGTGTTGTTCCGGGAATATCAGAGACGATAGCACGTTCTTCATTAAGTAAAGTATTGAGCAAGGTTGATTTACCAGCATTGGGTTTACCCGCAATAACCGTTGGCACTCCATTCTTAATTACATTACCCTGATCGAACGAACTAATAAGCGAAATAAGGTAGGATTGAATCCGCAGAATTAATTTTCGCAGATCATCGCGTTTGGCAAACTCAACATCTTCTTCACCGAAGTCAAGTTCGAGTTCGATAAGTGAAGCAAAGTGAATAAGTTCTTCGCGAAGATTGTTGATTTCTTTCGAGAAACCACCGCGCATTTGATTCAATGCTGCCTGACGAGCGTTGTCTGTTTCAGCATTTATCAAATCAGCAACAGCTTCTGCTTGGGCAAGATCAAAACGCCCGTGTAAAAAAGCGCGTTTTGTAAATTCACCCGGCTCGGCTAATCGTGCTCCTTGTTTTAACAATACTTTGATAATCTCTTTCACAATCACAGAAGATCCGTGACAGGAGATTTCAATTCCATTTTCTTTTGTAAACGAATTGGGTTCTCTGAAAACCGAAACCAGAACTTCGTCAATTACCTTATTGCCATCGCGAATGGTACCGAAGTGAAGGGTGTGAGAGGGTTGTTCTAACAGATTTTTTCCTTTGAATGTTTTGGCAACAATATCGATAGCATCATGGCCCGAAAGTCGGATAACGGCAATGGCAGAAATTCCTTGTGCTGTAGCAAGTGCGACTATGGTATCGTTTAGAGATGTAACATTCGACATGCGCGCAAGATAATTTAAAGTTTTGGGTTTCGAGTTCCGAAACTCGAGTCTCGAGTTGTGCTTAATCCGATACGTCCAGCTTTAAACTTTAAACTTTAAACTCGTAACCCGACACTCGTAACCCGAAACTTTAAACTGTTTTATCTCTCACAATCAAAACCGGAATATGTACACGATGACGAACGGTATCGAGTGTTGTTCCAAAGATTAAGTCTTTCATAAACTTATGACCATGTGCACCCATTACCAACATGTCGGCATCAAACTCTTCTACCAGTTTGGGTATCATCGTTTTCGGATTTCCGAAGCCTACCTTGCTTTCAGCATGGTATCCTTTTGCAACCAATTGCTTCATGTAATTTTCCAGGGACTCCGTATCGCGGTTTGATTCATGATCATTTATCTGACTTCCGTAAACAAACGCCCCAGCTGTTTCGACAATGTGTAATAAAACATATTGCGCAGATGGTCCGCCTTGTGCCAGCGCACTTTGAATAGTGAGTTCATCAATGGAAGTGAAGTCGATGCAAATGGCGATGCGTTTATAGATGGGTCCATTATTGATGTTCAATGCCACGGCAGTACCATGCGGAATTCTTGCTGCTTCTTCTTCGCTACGTTTATCGAGTATGGGTTTGATGGTGATGTAAATGAGCAATCCAAACGCGGCAAGGCAGAGTGGAATAACGGTTACCCACAATATCCAACTATTTTCTCCCATTGATACAAGCCATCCCGAGATTTCATTGTAAACTAATTTCACATTGAGGGACACGATAGTGGCGGCTATAATCCAGGCTGCAATTCTCATCCACATCTTGATGACAAATACACCCATTGTTTTTTTATCGCTATTAAAATGAATGAGCGGAATAATAGCAAAGCCTAATTGTAAACTCAACACTACCTGACTGAACACAAGCAAGGTTCCGGTTTCGCCTTCACCATAAAGTAAGATGACAATGTAGGCTGGTATGATAGCGATAAGACGTGTGATGAGTCTTCGGAGCCAAGGTGCAATTCGAATATTCAAATAACCTTCCATTACAATTTGTCCAGCCAATGTTCCGGTGATCGTTGAACTTTGTCCTGCAGCAATAAGGGCAACAGCAAAAAGTACGGATGCCCAATGTGTACCGAGCAGGGGTGTAAGGAATTTATAAGCATCCTGAATATCGGCTACTTCATGCATACCCGCTTGAAAGAATGTTGAGGCTGCCAGCACAAGTATTGCTGCGTTAACAAAAAATGCAGCATTCAATGCGATGGCGGAGTCGATGAAATTGTATTTGATAGCTGACCAGATTCCTTTTTCGCTCGTATCGATTCTTCGTGTTTGCACCAGAGAAGAATGCAAGTAGAGGTTGTGCGGCATTACGGTGGCACCAATGATACCGATGGCAATGTATAGAGCCTGATCATTGGGAATGCTGGGGATAAATCCTTTTACCAATTCACCCATCTCGGGTTTCGCTAAAATCATTTCAACAATAAATGCACCACCAATGATGGCCACCAAAGCAATAATAAATGCTTCGATTTTACGAATGCCATAATGTTGAAGTACAAGCAGGAGGAGGGTATCGAGAACCGTAAGACTTACTCCCCAGATCATCGGCAATCCAAACAACAGATTTAAACCGATGGCCATACCTAACACTTCTGCCAAGTCGCAAGCGGCAATAGCGATCTCTGCCAAAATCCACAATGAAAAATTGACACCTCTTCCGTACGTGCTTCTGGAAGCTTGCGCTAAATCAAGCTGTCGAACAACACCGAGACGTGCACTCAAACTTTGGAGAAGCAGGGCCATCACGTTTGACATCAGCAAAACCCAGATTAATGCATATCCAAATTTACTACCACCAGCAATGTCGGTTGCCCAGTTGCCGGGGTCCATGTATCCAACACTTACTAAATAGGCAGGACCTAGGAAGGCAAGAAATTTATTGAAGCCTCTTTTGTTTCCAATTTCTACCGAGCCGTGTACTTCACTCAGCGATCTTCGGTCAACTTTCATTTCTGTATTCATAAACTATGCAGTGACTAAAATTTTTTGAGATACAATTTTTGAGATGGAGACCTTCGTGTTCTCCAATTCTATTTCCAGACTGTCGTCATATTCTTCTTTGCCGAGCAATTTTATTTTCTTGCCGGGCGTGGCGCCAATTTTATCAAGGTATTTTAACAAGTGGGAATCGGAATCTTTTACGGCTACGATACTCCCTTTATATCCGGGAGCGAGATCACACAACATGACGCTGGCTTGAATTTTGATTTTTCCGTTTTTGTCTGGAATGGGTTCACCGTGAGGATCAACGGATGGGTAACCTAAAAACTCATCGAGCTTTTCGATAAGTAATGGAGATTGAATGTGTTCGAGTTGTTCGGCAACTTCATGCACTTCATCCCAACTGAAATTTAATTGCTTTACAAGAAAGGTTTCCCACAGGCGATGTTTGCGGATGATCATCAGTGCCTGCGCTTTTCCCTGCTTGGTAATTTTTACTCCGTAATACTTTTCATACGAGATAACATTCTTAACCGAAAGCTTCTTGATCATGTCGGTAACGGAAGCCGCCTTGGTATCCAATGATTCGGCCAATTCGTTGGTGAGGACCGCTTTAGTACCACCATCGGATAAATGATAGATGGCTTTGAGATAGTTTTCTTCGGTGAGACTTAGCATATCTTCGTTTTACGGATATGCAAAAATAAAAGTTTAGACTAGTCTAAAAAATATTTTAATGACTTTTTATTGGTTAATCAAATCGATTGGGTAGGTGAGGTCTTAATCTTCTTACGTTTCCCTCTGTAAGTTTGGTGTAAGTAATGTCGATTTTCGCTCCGCCCAGGGCCTGTTATTTTTAGTAGATTGTCCCCTGAAATGATTTGAATTTAAATGAAGAAGGTAATTTTTCAAGTACTGTTTTTGTTGTTTGTAATTTCTTTACACGGTCAGTCGGTTAAGGAATATATGGCCGCTGGCGATGCGTTCTACAGTAAGAAAAAATATGAGAAAGCTATTGAATCGTTTCAACAGGCGCTAAACATTAATCCAGACGATGCCACGGTGAATTTCAAACTCGGACTGGCCTACTTATACTCGGATACAAAATCAAAAGCGGCAACCTTTATTGATAAAGCATACAAGCTGAATCCGAATATTAACAACAAGATCGACTATCATTTGGGTGTGGCATTTCAAAACACAAACAACCCCAAAAGTGCTATTGAACACTTCGAGGCATACAAAAAGAGAAATCCTGAAGTGTCTTCCATAGTCGATGAGCGAATAGCGGAATGTCAGATGGCAGATTCTTTGTCGCAGTTTGAACTGAATGTTATCATCGAGAATATAGGTAATGTGGTAAACACCAAGCTCAGTGAATATTCACCCATCATTTCTTCCGATGGTAATACGCTGATCTTTACTTCAAATCGGGGAGAAGGCTCTAAGGGTGCTCACAATCTGGAAGATATTTATGTTGCCCGTAAATCCAGCGCTGGATGGAGCGAGCCCACTAAAATCAGTGCAAATATCAACACTGCAGAATACAATGATGCTGCTGCTTCTCTTTCGCCCGATGGCAAAACCTTGTTCCTGTATTACGAAGAAGGTGGTGGCGATATTTACACTTCCAATTTTGATGGCACGGATTGGTCCAAGCCTGTTCCATTGAATAAAAATATTAATACGGCCATGTTTTGGGAAACTTGCGCAAGCGTTTCGCCCGATGGCATGAAACTTTACTTTGCCAGCAATCGGCCGAATGGATATGGTGAGTTGGATATTTATGTAAGTGAGAAAGACGCTAAAGATCAATGGGGCAAAGCGACTAATCTCGGATCCATTGTGAATACACCTGCCAATGATGACTCACCCTATATTCATTACGATGGTGTTACACTTTACTTTTCTTCAGATGGTCATCCTCGTTTAGGCAACAGCGACATTTTTATTACCGAGTTTAAAAACGGAAAGTGGAATAAGCCTGAAAACATTGGCTATCCTATTAACTCCTGGGAGTACGATGGCTTCTTTAGTATTTCTCCAGACAAGAAAATGGCTTACTATGCGACCGTAAAAGAAGGTGGTTTTGGAGGTGCTGATATCTATTCGATAAAATTTCTGGAACCTAAATTCAAACCTAAACCTAAGCCGGTGGTAGTAAAGGTAGAAGAAGTTGCAAAGGAGAAACCAAAGAGTGATGACTTTGTTGACCCTACCATTGTAGCCCTTCGGGCACAGAAAGTAGTAACGGTGTTACGCGGAAAGGTAATTGATGAAATTGATGCCAGGCCACTGGCAGCAACCATTTCATTGGTAGACAACGAAACCAATAAAACGGTTTCCAAAATCAGTTCTGATCCGGTTACGGGTGAATTTGAATTGGTTATTCCACACGGAGGAAACTATGGAGTGGCGACAGAAAAAACAGGGTATCTGTTTAACTCCATCAACTTTAATCTTCCCAAGTTTGCCGAGTTTCAGGAGATTGATACGCACATCATTATGTCACGTGCCGAGGTTGGTTCAAAAGTGGTGTTAAAAAACATATTCTTCACTGTTGGGCAATCTGAACTAAAGGCGCAATCTATTGCCGAAGTTGAAAAGATTCTTCAGCTTCTGTTGTCTAATCCTGACTTAAAGGTTCAGATCAATGGACATACCGATAACACAGGGAATGTTGCTTCTAATAAAGCATTGTCGTTGAAACGCGCGAAGTCAGTGGTAGATTACATTGTTGGAAAGGGTATTAGCGAGACACGTATTAGTGCAAAGGGTTATGGATCAGAGCGCCCCATCGTGTCGAATGATGATGAAGACGGGGGCCGCGAAGTCAATCGCAGAACAGAGATTGAAATTATTGGTGCGAAATAAGATGTCGCTTTATATGGCGTGCATCAACTCAGAGTTTCAGCATAATCCTTTTTAACTTTTCGGCTTCACTATCCCAGAATACATCCGTGGGAATGGAATTGTAAAAGGATTGAGTTCTCATCTGATGCAGGAATTCATCCGGTTTTAACATCGACACATTAAAAGGTAGAGCAGCTTGATAAAATTTGGTGCGATCTATCCATTGCGTATTATGGTCTACTAGTAAAATCGGCAATTGATAACCTAAATATTCGTACAGTTTTGTGGGAATGGAATTGACAATGGAAGGATTTTCCGAGTAAGCGATAATACCAAAGTCATGAGATTGAATCTGACTTACAATCTCAGCGTGAGGAACTAATTGATCACCGCCAATGAGCTTGATGAAATCTTTGTCGCTGATTTCATCTTTGATTTTCTCTAAAGTCTCTTTAAGCGAACAATATCCGATGAGCATCAATCGGATTGAAGCATCTTCATTATGTAATCGTTGAGCCAGTTCAATAGCCGTAAAGACACCTGTTGTTTCAGCTAATGTACCTGTGAAGAGCAGATTGATGTGTCCATCGTTTTTCTTATGTGCACGAGTCTCTACCTTCTTTGTTTTATTTTCGATTACTGTTTTTCTCTTTCCCGGAAAATTCAATTCCTCCTCATAGCCACGCTCCGCTAATAGAAAGTGATTGACGAAAGGAGAGGTAAGGTATTCTTTACAACGAACAAACGCAGCAATGAAAGGTCTGAGCAGTTTCGGAAAGGCCGTGGTGTACAGAATATTCCTTCCGTAGTTTTCCTGAACATCATAAATCAGGCGATAAGAAAGAAAAATCTTTGCCAATACACCCGCCACCAGTAATTCGTGTGTGGTAATAATGAATGTATCGGGTTTAATCTTGAGCATCTTTCGGAAGACTTTCCACGGAGATGTGATCCTGGGAATGCTCAGTCGATTGAAAGGTGCAAGTGGATGAAAGATGATGGTTGGATGATTTACAATGCCCTGGCTCGGATAACCGATAATATGTACTTCTGCTTCTTCTGCCAGCGTTTGTCCTAACTTCTCAAACATGCGAGTATCGTCCACAGGTTTAAGCAAGGAAGCAATGACTATTCTTGTTTTTTTTATTTCTTGCAGGCGCATTTTAAAAACAAGATATGGAATTGAAGCAACTCATTGAAAAAATCTGGGAAGACCGCACACTTCTCCAGGTAGTAGAAAATCAGCAGATCATTCGCGAAGTCGTTGAAAAGTTAGATCAGGGTAAGTTACGCGTGGCTGAGCCAATCGAAAATGGTTGGCAGGTAAATGAGTGGATTAAGAAGGCTGTGATTATGTATTTTCCGATCCAACAAATGGAAACCATTGAAGTAGGTCCATTTGAGTTTCACGATAAGATTAAGCTGAAGAAAAATTATAAAGAACTGGGTGTTCGAGTAGTTCCCCACGCCATTGCACGATATGGTGCTTATCTCAGCAAAGGTGTTATTATGATGCCATCATATGTGAACATTGGTGCATATGTTGATGAGGGCACAATGGTAGACACATGGGCGACAGTAGGGAGCTGCGCACAAATTGGTAAAAATGTTCACTTAAGTGGCGGAGTTGGGATTGGTGGAGTGCTGGAGCCGGTTCAGGCTGCCCCTGTTATTATAGAAGACAATGCCTTTATTGGTTCAAGATGTATTGTTGTTGAGGGTGTTCGTGTAGGTAGAGAAGCGGTTTTAGGTGCGAACGTGGTGCTCACAGCCAGTTCGAAGATTATTGACGTAACCGGTTCACAGCCTGTGGAGTATAAGAATTATGTTCCAGAGAGATCAGTTGTTATTCCTGGATCCTACACAAAGAAGTTCCCTGCGGGTGATTTTCAGGTGCCATGTGCTTTAATTATCGGACAACGAAAGGAAAGTACTGATAAAAAAACTTCGCTGAATGATGCGTTGAGAGAAAATAATGTGGCGGTTTAAACCGTCCATACACCGAAGGTGTCTAAGTGGCACGGGCTTTGAAATTCATAATTTGTTTACCTATGGTTCATCATCCGTGTTTATCTTTGGCATAATGCTGTATGAAGAAGTTACTCTTTAGTCTTTTCATCGTTGCCGTACTTTCAGGATTTGTCGAACACGACAATGACGTATACCCCTATTTCAAGAATGAGAGTTTCGCTCGTGGCGAGGTGATCCAGTTTAAAATGACCTATGGGTTTTTTACAGTAGGGAAGGGATTTGTTAAGATCCATCCAAACTATTTCACGCTTAACGAACGTCCCTGTTTTAAAGTTGATATTTCGGGCAAGACGGTCGGCATGGTTGATTGGGTTGCTGATGTTAACGATCAATGGGGAGCTTACATTGACACGGCTGCTCTTGTGCCTCATCAATTCTATCGCAAGATCAGAGAGGGTAATTACAAAAAAGATGAGTGGACCAATTTCTATCATGAAAAAAGAAAGATTGAAGTAAAGACCCTCGATAAAAAAACCGGTAAGTTAAAAGATCCTCTTTATTATGATGCACCCGAACATGTGCGCGACATGGTTGCTGGATTTTTGTATTTGCGCGTGATGGATTTGTCGAAAACGAAAATAGGAGATACGATTACCGTTAAGGGATTTTTTGAGGATGAATTTTTTAAATTCAAGATCGTCTATAAAGGAAAAGAAGTGATCAAGATTAAGTCTGGCAAAATCAATACACTGGTGTTTAAACCCGTTATGCCCAAGAATAAAATATTTGATGGAGAGAATTCCATTACCGCGTGGTTCTCAGATGATAAGAACAGAATACCTGTTAAGATCAACGCCAACATGTTTATTGGAAGTGCCGGTGTGGAGCTAACCGATTTTTCAGGGTTGAAAAATCCGTTGAATTTTAAGAAGTGATTTAAACGATTTTTCTGAATCAAACGGATTACAGAAACGTAATCCGCAATAGCGCTTTAGTATTTTGTTGTTCATCGTTTTACTGTAATTTTAGAAAAACCTAAATCCGTTTATTATGCTTAAAGAATTCAAAGCCTTTGCCATGCGTGGCAATGTAATCGACCTTGCGGTTGGTGTGGTCATTGGAGCCGCATTCAATAAAATTATTGGATCGCTGATCGGAGATGTTATTACTCCTCTTTTATTAAAGCCAGCTTTGGAAGCTGCTCATCTTACAAAGTTAGAGGAGCTTACATTATTTGGATCTGTAAAGTATGGTAGTTTTCTTTCAGCCGTTATCAACTTTATCATCATTGCTTTTGTATTGTTCCTGATCATAAAGGGTGTTAATGCTGCAAAGAAAAAGGAGGAAGCATCACCGAATCCACCAGCACCTCCGGCTGATATTGCATTGTTAACAGAGATTAGGGACTTGTTGAAGAAATGATAATTTAGTTGTTCGTTGTTCGAATTACCAACAACGATAAGCGAACAACGAGTTAACCTTTGCTAAAGCGTTTACTCACCACAGCATCTTTACTTCCTGCAGTGTATTGATAAAAACCACTTCCTGTTTTCACACCTTTATGTCCGGCTTGAACCATATTTACCAATAAAGGGCAAGGTGCATATTTCGGATTTCCAAAGCCATCGTGTAAAACATGCAGGATGGAAAGACAAACATCTAATCCAATAAAATCAGCAAGCTGTAAAGGGCCCATCGGGTGAGCCATTCCTAATTTCATAACCGTGTCAATCTCTTCAACTCCGGCTACACCTTCATACAAAGAATAAATAGCTTCGTTAATCATCGGCATCAAAATGCGATTGGCAACAAAACCAGGATAGTCATTTACCTCTACCGGAATTTTTCCAAGTGCTTTTGATAGTTCCATAATAGTAGATGTGACATCATCACTGGTATTATATCCGCGAATCACTTCAACCAATTTCATAATCGGTACTGGATTCATAAAGTGCATGCCGATTACTTTATCAGGACGCTTTGTTACGGAGGCAATCTTTGTGATGGAGATCGAAGAGGTATTGGTAGCTAAGATGGTATTTGCACTGGCATGTTCATCCATCTCTTTAAAAATCTTGAGTTTTAAATCGAGGTTTTCAGTTGCTGCTTCCACAACGAGATCAACACCTTGAACACCCTCTTTTATTGTGGAGTAAGTAGTGATGTTGGCTTGCGCCTGATTCTTAATTTCTTCTGTAATGCTTCCTTTTTCAACCTGACGTGAAAGGTTTTTAGAAATAGTGGTGATCGCTTTTTTAAGGGCTTCTTCAGAAACATCAATTAAGGAAACGGTATAACCATTTTGTGCAAAAACATGGGCGATTCCGTTACCCATTGTGCCGGAACCAATCACTGCTATTTTTTTCATTTACGTTTTTCGTTTAGGTGAAGTAAAGATAGAGTTTGGCCGCATCTGGTGAAATTTGGTGATCAGTAATCAGTATGCTAAGCATTGCAATTTCTGCTAAACCAAAACTTTGTTCACATCGTAAACAACGAACAACTACCAACCAACAACTATTCTATCCTGACTTCCTTTGCCAATCCCATCGCGTTAAAGCGAATAGCTAATCTTTTCGGGGTGATGGTGGAATCGCCCGTATTGCATTCCTTCGCAGGTTGAAGAAAATAGTAATAGAACTTTTGATTTCTTTTGGAGAGTTCATTTTGATCGGGCTTGCCAAGAAGATCTACAATTTGCAATTCTTTAAGCGCTAACAATTTTTCACGTTGTGCAACAATAGATTCTTGCATGGAGGAGCGCTTATTCATACATCCATTCTTATCTTCTTTCCAGGATTGAACATCAATACCGTCCAAAGCAGGAAGTGATTTTCCGCAGGAGCTAAAAATAAAAGTGAGTAAGAGGAATGAACAGGTGTAATTCGTAATGGACAAAGTATTTTTAGATCGATACATGTTTCTTTTGGATTGAATAAAACCAGATGACAGACACAACAAGGTAGGCAAATGCAAATGCATATAACCAGACGGCTCCATTATTTAGGTAACAGAACGCAACCAGAAGTAATGGATACAAGACAATCCGAATCCATTCCGAATATTTAGCCCACGTTCGGTTCTCGAATAGAACACCACAGTTTATAACTGTAATTGAAATGAGTAACGCGATGAATAAATTCTCGCCAAGCGTAAAGAGATCGGAGCCCTCGATGTTTTTCTGACTGAATAGAAAGAGTGCTGTTCCGGACAAACAGATTACGTATTGAAAGAGCACATACAAGTTGAGCAGGAGAGGAGCTGGAGTAGAATACTTTTTATAGGTAGCTGGGTCAACTTCGGGTGCGGGTCGATAGCCACCGAGGTAATCAGGAAGCCAACCGGGTTTGTGAAACAAGTATCTGATTTTATCAGACCAGCGATGGATTTGTTTTAGATCCTTGCTCATCTCTATATAATGACTCACGTTCGCGTAAGCAGCATTCCAACTGTTGATGGGTTTAGTGATGCCATAGGTAGGTTTCTCTTCTTCCTTTTGAAATGTTCCATACATTTTATCCCATATGATAAGCGACCCCGCATGGTTCTTGTCAATGTATTTTGGATTCCGTCCGTGGTGGACGCGATGATGAGAAGGTGTGTTAAAGATATATTCAAACCATCCCATCTTACCAATGGTTTCAGTATGAATCCAAAACTGATAGAGTGTGTTGAACGCAGACATTAAAACAAAGTCGATGGTATCAAATCCCAGCAAGGCAATCGGTAAGTTAAAAGCAAACGTCCAGACGGTTTGAAGGGAGCTTTGGCGCAAGGCCACTGAAAGATTGTACTCTTCACTTTGATGATGAACAACATGACCGCCCCAGAATAAATTGATTTCATGACTCAAGCGATGTCCCCAGTAATAGGAATGATCGGTAAGCAGGAACAAGACAACCCAGTAAACCCAGTTTTTTTCGAGTGTGAAAAATGCCGCATTTTCAAACAGCACATGATAGATACCAATGCCGAGGACGCTCAGAAACAATCCCGAAAGCTGGGAGGTAATGCCGCAACTCAGGTTGGCGATGGCATCTGGAAGTTTATAGAGGTCTTTGTGGGTAAACCGCTCAATCAGCAACTCTATCCCGATCAGAATGAAAAAAATCGGAATGGATAGAACAATCGGATTTATGTTCAAGGTGATTTATCGTTTATTTGCACCCAAATTTACAAACATGGTATTAAGAATTTTCAAGGCCATTTGGTTTCTTTCAATGCTGACGACACTGGGCGTTTTGTTGCTTAATTATGCCAGTCTGCCGGAAACCGTAGCCATTCAGGAAGATAGTATTTCACAAGTTTCGATCAACAAAGAGGCTTTCTTTTACCTCTGCATGGGTTTGCTGGCACTGATTAATGTATTGGTCTTTATTATTAATAAAGTGTATCCGAAGCAAATTGATCTCCGCACTTGGTTTTATGGACTGGTCATCACCTTTAACATTTTCTTTATTATCTCCATTAGCCTGATTAATGTCTATAATAGCAGCGAAAAATTTAACTATAACAACATCGCCTTTGCGGTTTATGGAAGCCTTGGACTTCTCATTGCCTGGACAGTGGCGTGGCCCTTTTATGTTATTTACCTAAAATTTTTCCCTAAACAATCCATTTCTGAACTGTAGTACTAGCTGCACTAAATCAGATAGTTATGGTTTGTTAAGTGATCTATTTTTGCAAATACCAGTTTTAATGAAGCCCTTGTAGTGATGATGAAAATCGTTTTATTAGATGCGAATTGAATTTTTCAAGGTCGGGAAGGTTTTAATAAGCCTTCCTGATCTTAACTACAGAATTTTTTAAACTGGTGAATTCGATTTTTTTTTGAACTGTACATTCTTTGACGATCCCTGTTAAGATTAACTATGGCAAAAGCAGACAAACCCTCGGCTATGTTCGATTATAATGAATCGAGCATAAAGTCCCTTGATTGGCGCGAACACATCCGCCTTCGGCCCGGTATGTACATCGGTAAGTTGGGTGATGGTTCATCCAAAGACGATGGTATATATGTCCTTGTAAAAGAGGTAATGGATAACTGTATCGATGAGCACATGATGGGCTACGGCAAAAGCATCGATATCAAAATTACGGATCAGCGCGTTGTCGTGCGTGATTACGGAAGAGGTATTCCGCTCGGAAAAGTGGTGGATGTGGTTTCCAAAATCAACACGGGTGCGAAATATGATTCTGGTGCTTTCCAGAAATCAGTTGGATTGAATGGTGTGGGAACGAAAGCGGTGAATGCCCTTTCTAACTATTTCAAAGTTCAGGCTTTCCGCGAAGGACAAACCAAACTGGCTGAATTTAAGAAAGGTGTTCTCTTTAACGATCCGCGACAAGGTAAGAGCGATGAACGGAACGGAACACTGGTAGAGTTCGAACCAGACAACACCATGTTCAAGCACTATCATTTCATTCCGGAATATTTGGATGACTTGATGTGGAACTATGCTTTCCTCAACGCAGGACTTTCCATTAACTACAACAACAATAAATATTTTTCGAAAGACGGACTGCTTGATCTGTTAAAGCAAAAAGTCGATGCAGAAGAATTGCGTTACCCGATCATCCATGCGAAAGGGGATGACATCGAATTCTCACTTACTCATGGTAATCAATACGGAGAAGAATACTATTCATTCGTAAACGGTCAGAACACTACACAAGGAGGAACGCACTTGGCTGCTTTCCGCGAAGGTATTGTGAAAGGGGTTCGTGATTTTTATAAGAAGGATTACGATGCAGCCGATATTCGCGCCAGCATCATAGCCGCGATTGCAATACGAGTTCAAGAACCTGTGTTTGAATCACAAACGAAAACAAAACTGGGCTCTACCAATATGGCACCTGAAGGTGTTTCAGTGAGAAGCTTCGTAAGTGATTTTGTTTCGAAAGAGATTGAAATTTATCTGAATAGAAATCCAGCGGTGGCGGAAGCCATGTCGAAACGGATTTTGCAATCGGAGCGTGAGCGTAAAGAAATTGCTGGTATTAAAAAGCTGGCGAACGATCGCGCGAAGAAAGCCAACCTCCATAACAAGAAACTTCGCGATTGCCGATATCATTTTGATGAGAAGAACGAGAAGGGTGTTGATTCCGTCATCTTCATTACTGAAGGTGACTCGGCCAGCGGATCGATCACAAAATCGCGCGATGTAGAAACGCAAGCCGTATTCAGTTTGCGTGGTAAGCCATTAAATTGTTTCTCGCTCACCAAAAAGGTAGTGTATGAAAATGAAGAGTTTAACCTCCTTCAACATGCATTGAATATTGAAGATGGTATTGAAGGTCTTCGCTATAACAAAGTGATTATCGCTACCGATGCCGATGTGGATGGTATGCACATTCGCTTGTTGCTGATGACGTTCTTCCTCCAGTTCTTTCCAGATCTGGTGAAAGCAGGACATGTATTTATTTTGGATACTCCTCTTTTTCGCGTTCGTAACAAGAAAGAAACGATCTATTGTTACAGCGATGAAGAAAGACAAGCTGCCATAATAAAGATTGGTGCCAAACCAGAAATAACACGTTTCAAGGGGCTTGGAGAAATTTCTCCTGACGAATTCGGTGGATTCATTGGCGAGAACATCCGCTTGCAACCAGTGCTGTTGGGTGAAGGACATCTTGCTAAAACACTTGAATTCTACATGGGCAAGAACACACCTGATCGCCAGGAGTTTATCATCGATAACCTGCGCATCGAATTAGATAAAGTAGAGGCAAAAGAGGCAGCGGTTGAAGAAGTGACTGAAGAGGCTTAATTAACTTATAAATCAAAATTGTTTTGTGTCACATAACGTGGCGACTTTAAACAAGTAGAAAAAATAGATTGCAGAGATGAGTAAGAAACAAAAGATTGGTGTTCCGGAAGTAAACAAACCAGCGACAAGTAAGGATGCAAACGGGGATGTGGTAATTCACTCCCTGGCCATTGATGGCATGTATCAAAACTGGTTTTTGGAGTATGCATCATACGTAATTCTGGAACGTGCCGTGCCGCGCATTGAAGATGGTTTCAAACCTGTTCAGCGCAGGATCATGCACTCGTTAAAAGAAATGGATGACGGTCGCTTCAACAAAGTGGCGAACGTAATCGGTAACACCATGCAATATCACCCACACGGTGATGCTTCTATTGGCGATGCCATTGTTAACATCGGACAAAAAGATATTCTGATTGAAACTCAGGGTAACTGGGGAGATGTAAGAACAGGTGATGGTGCAGCTGCTCCTCGTTACATTGAAGCAAGACTTTCGAAGTTCGCCTTAGATGTTGCATTCAATGGACAAACTACGGAATGGCAATTGTCTTACGATGGTCGTAAGAAAGAGCCGGTAACATTACCAGTTAAATTTCCATTGCTTTTAGCTCAAGGTGTTGAAGGTATTGCCGTTGGTCTTTCTACTAAAATTCTTCCTCACAATTTTAATGAACTGATCAAAGCATCGATCGATATATTGAAAGGTAAGAACCCGAAAATCTACCCGGACTTTCCAACAGGAGGTATCGGAGATTTTTCAGAATACAATCAAGGTTTGCGCGGAGGTAAAATTAAAGTGCGTGCAAAAGTTGAAATCGTTGATAAGAAAACATTAGTCATTAAGGAGATACCGTTTGCTACCACCACGACTTCATTGATGGAATCCATCGTGAAAGCGAGTGAGAAAGGGCAGATCAAAGTAAAGCAGGTAATTGATAACACCGCGAAGGATGTAGAGATTCAAATTCTTCTTCAACCCGGACAATCACCAGAGATTGCATTAGATGCACTCTATGCCTTTACCGATTGTGAGATCAGCATATCGCCAAACGCATGTGTGATCGTTGAAGACAAGCCGAAGTTTTTACCAGTCGGTGAAATCTTAAAATACAATACCAGTCAAACGCTTGCCCTTTTAAAGCAAGAGCTCGAGATTAAGAAAGCGGAGTTGATGGAGCGGATTTTATTCTCATCACTCGAAAAGATATTCATTGAGAAGCGTATCTATCGCGACATTGAAGAAGCTGAAAGCTGGGAAGAGGTTATTGAGGTAATTGATAAAGGACTAAAGCCTCACAAGAAGAAATTCTACAGGGAGATTACCCGCGATGATATTGTACGGTTAACCGAAATCAGGATCAAACGTATTTCAAAATTCGATTCGTTCAAGGCGGATGAATTGATGCGCGATCTTGAAAAGCAATTGAAAGAAACAGAGCATCATCTGAAACATCTTGTGGATTATGCTATTGCTTATTTCCAAAACCTGTTGGATAAATATGGTAAAGGCCGTGAGCGTAAAACCGAGATCAAGAGCTTCCAGTCGGTTACGGCTGTTGAAGTAATTGCGAACAACCAGAAACTGTACATTAACCGTGATGATGGTTTTGTGGGTTATGGTTTGAAGCGCGATGAATTTATTTGCGAGTGCTCTGACCTTGATGATGTCATTGTTATCCGCAAAGACGGTAAAGCACGCGTCTCTCGTATCGGGGAAAGAGTATTCATGGGCAAAGACATCATGTACATCGGTATATGGAAGAAGGGCGATGACCGGATGACGTACAATGTAATTTATGGTGACGGTAAAGGAGGAAAAGGTTTTGCCAAACGCTTCAACATGCCTGGTATTACCCGTGATAAAGAATATGCGATTGCCAGTGATGATAAGAATTCTAGAATCTACTATGTAAGTGGCAATCCTAACGGAGAAGCTGAAACCGTAGAGGTGAAGCTTACTCAATCCAGCACAGCTCGTAAGAAAATATTTGAATACGATTTTTCTGAATTGGAAGTAAAAGGTCGCGGATCGAAAGGTAATACCATTACGAAGTACCCAATCCGTAAAGTTGATTTTCTAAAAGCAGGATCGTCTACCTTAAGTAAACTGAACTTATGGTACGATGAAGATGCGGGACGTTTGAACAAAGACAGTCGTGGTAAATACTTAGGTAAGTTCGATGCGGATGATCAAATCATTACCTTCACCCGTAACGGTTCATACAAAATCACCAACTACGAATTAACCAATCGTTTCGAACCAGAGAAGACATTGCTCGTTGAGAAATTCCATCCGAAGAAAGCCGTGTCCGCTGTTTATGTTGATGGTGAGAGCAAGGCGTACATGGTGAAACGCTTCATGATCGAAACCACTACACAGGATAAAGACTTTGGTTTCATCACAGAAGCCATTGGCTCACGACTTGTGTTAGTCACAACCTCTGAAACCCCGGAAGTAGAATTGGAATTGATTAAAGGAAAAGACAAAGAGAAATCGTCTGAAGTCATCAACCTCGAAGACTTGATTGATGTGAAAGGTTGGAAGGCATTGGGCAACCGACTTTCACAATACAAAGTCGCGAAGGTGACACTGATTCAAGAAGAGGAAGAAACAGGACCAGAACCAGAAGAAGAAAGTGAATTAGAAACCTCGAGCGCCATCGGGGAAAAAAAAAAGAACAGCAAACTTCTGACCCCGAGCCGTGGATCGAAGAAGATGGCCAAGCCAGTCTCTTCGGTGAACCAGAAAAACCAAAGCAAGAACAAACCTCAGGCAGCCAGCAAAAAAGCGAGCCCACCAAAAAAATCAAAGTTGAGCAAGTCAACCTCTTCGAAGCCCCAAGCCCAAAAGCCGAAAGCAGTAAAGAAGACGAAGCCCGTAGCGAAGAAAACCGTGACGAAGAAAGTCGCACCGAAGAAGAAAGTGAAGAAGAAATAAAATTATCATCATCATCTCCTGAATCGAAAGATGATAAAGGAGATGATGATACGCTAGGTGTAGGGGAGACGGTTGAGTGGAAGGTCTGACGAGACCGTCATTGCGAACTGAAGCGTGGGTTGGTATGTGGTTGTCTCCCACATAGACATTGCCTATACCATCATCCGCTACAAATCGAAAAACGATAAGCTGGTTTCTTATTTCATTGCTGGGTTGCGTTGTTGTTGCCGTGCTTCTTGTTGATGGATTGAAAGTTACTCTACTACAAAGATTGAAATAGCGTCAGCATTACGTGCTCCATCCGTAAGACTGATTGGTGCACCATTCTTCCAATATTTTGCCACAATTTTCCCCGTACTGTTGTATTCGGATCCAGCTACATAAACATTGCTGCCCACTATACAAAGTGAACTGGCTGAGGCGCTAGCTGTTCCATCTGTCAGGCTATTTTCTGTTCCATTTTTCCAGTATTTCGCTACGTTCTTTCCAGAACTATTTTGCTCATTCCCGGCCATGTATAAATCACTTCCTGATACATAAATTGCATGGGTATTGGATCTTTTTGTTTCATCGGTAAGTTTCACAGCGGTTCCATTCTTCCAGTATTTGGCTCTATACTCATATGTTCCTGAAATGCTTTCTTCACTTCCGGTTACGTACACGTCATCGCCCAATATATAAATATCGTTGGCAAAGGCATTTTTTGTTCCATCGGTAAGGCTCACAGCATTTCCATTCTTCCAATAGGTGGCTACAATCTTTCCAGAACTATTTTTTTCATCCCCGGCAACATATACATCGCTGCCCGATATAACGATTGACCACGCCTGAGCACGAGTTGTACCATTGCTAAGGCTCACGGCAGTTCCATTCTTCCAATATTTAGCCACCGACTCGCCTGAACTGTTTTCCTCATACCCGCTAACATACACATCGCTGCCCGATATAAAGATTGAGTAGGCTTCAGCATAATTTGTTCCATCCGTAAGACTGATGGCAGTGCCATTCTTCCAATATTTAGCAATTCCTATGTCTGCACTATTGACTTCACTTCCGGCTACGTACACATCATGGCCCGATACATTGATATCATTCGCCCAAGCATCGGTCGATCCATCGGTAAGGGTTACGGCCGTTCCATCCTTCCAATAGATGGCGGTATAGTTATTTGAACTGTTATTTTCATAACCCGCTACGTAAACCCCTGGAGGCGGGACATCTACCGTAAAATCTGTTGCTGAAGTAACTGTTTTACTATTGACCGTTATGGCAATCTTGCCAGTGGTTGCTCCTGTTGGAACTGTTGTTGTAAGCTGCGTGGCGGTAGCTGCTGTAACAGTTGCTGCCGTACCATTGAATGTTACCACATTAGCAGAAGCCGTTTCACTAAAGTTGGCACCGTTGATGACTACCGTTTCACCTTCAACCCCTGTAGCAGGCGAAAAATTAGTGATCGTTGGTAAGGGTGCTTCGGAGTCATCCTTGTCGCACGAGTTGATTGCGAGTACACTTGCCGCCAGCAACACAGCAGATGCAAAAATTTTGATCACTGATGTTTTTTTGTTCATTGTTGTTTTAGTTTTAAAATTCTTAGATAAGTATTTTGCTATTTTCGCCCGACTCCTAATAATGCCTGACAGAAATATTTAAAAGATAAATTGCCCTGCAAACTTTTATTGAATCGTAATCTTGCGGATGCGGTGGTTTCCCCTATCAGCAACATAGATATTGCCCGAGGCATCTATGACTACACCAGAAGGACCATTAACTCCGATGCCAGCCTGCGTAGTCACTACACCACTTGAAATAATCTTGCGGATGAGATTGTTGTTTGTGTCTGCTATATAGATATTACCCGAGGCATCTACGGCTACTCCATGGGGATAATTAAACTTAGCAGCCGTGCCGGTGCCATCGGCTGAGCCGACTGTACTTCCCGCCAGCGTACTCACCACACCATCGGATGTAATCTTGCGGATGCGATGGTTGAAAGAGTCAGCCACATACACATTGCCCGCTGCATCTACAGCTACTCCATCAGGGTAATTAAACTGAACAGTGCCATCAGTACCATCAGCAAAGCCTTTAGTACCACTTCCCGCCAGCGTACTCACCACATCACCGGATGTAATCTTGCGGATGCGATGGTTGTAAGAGTCTCCCACATAAATATTGCCTGCGACATCTACAGCTACTCCATTGGGATGATTAAACTTAGCGGCCGTGCCGGTACCATCGGCAAAGCCGGCTGTACTTCCTGCCAGCGTACTCACTTCACCACTTGATGTAATCTTGCGGATGCGGTTGTTGCCATAATCATATACATAGACATTGCCTGCAGCATCTACGGCTGCTCCAATGGGTTCCCAAAACATAGCGGCCGAGCCAGTGCCATCGGCAAAGCCGGCAGTACCACTTCCCGCCAGTGTACTTACCACCCCAGCAGATGTAATCTTGCGGATGCGATTGTTGTTTGTGTCTGCTACATAGATATTGCCCGAAGCATCTACAGCTACTCCATAGGGATAATTAAACTGAGCAGCCGTGCCTGTGCCATCTGCAAAGCCAGCTGTACCACTTCCCGCCATGGTAATTACCATTAGTATTTCAAAATCATCCGTTGAGGTGGCGGTCTGTGTACCTACTTGTACGGTTATCTTGCCAGTAGATGCTCCGCTTGGAACTGTTGTTGTAAGCTGCGTGGCCGTAGCTCCAGTAACAGTTGCTGCCGTATTATTAAACTTTACAATGTTTTCACTCATGACGGTACTGAAGTTAGTACCGGTGATCGTTACGGTTGCACCTACTCCTCCACTGGTGGGCGTGAAGCTTGTTATAGAAGGTGGAAAGTCTACAGTAAAATCTGTAGCTGAAATAACTGTTTTACTATTGACTGTTATGGCAATCTTGCCAGTAGTTGCTCCTGTTGGAACTGTTGTTGTGATCTGCGTGGCGGTAGCTGCTGTAACAGTTGCTGCCGTATTATTAAACTTTACAATGTTT